>DASXEZ010000106.1:0-14651 GCA_036489875.1 Solirubrobacteraceae bacterium
TCCACGCTCTTGGGATCAAACGAATCGGCAAAGACCTCGGTCATCGCCTCCTCAACCCCAAGCGCAGTGCCCCACTGAGCAAGCTGGAGCATCAGCTGCGCATCCTCGTGTGTAGGTGGACCCATCGCGCGCTCCCTTCAGTCGAATGGTCAGCGCACAAGGTAGCGCCGGCGCGTGGACGCGGCGAACGCGGGCGGACCGCCGCGACGCGGCCGACGCTCAGGTCTCCCAGAAGTCCGAGATGACCTCGCCATCGCCGGCGTGGCGGGCACCGAACGCGAGCAGCTCCATGCCGTCGGGGCCGGCTTCGAAGCCGCGCGTGACGTGCGGAGCCACGCGCACCACATCGTGCGTCGCGAGGTCGCGCAGCTCGTCCTCGAGCTTGATCCGACCGGAGCCGGAAAGCACGAGGTAGACCTCCTCGGCCTGCTCGTGGCGGTGGGGAAACGGATGGCGCTTGCCCGGGTTCAGACGCAGATGCGCGAACCCCGTCGCTTCCGCCTCCACAGACTCGCGCGGGAAGTGGATCACGCCGGCGTCGCCGACGCCGTTGGCCGCTGCGATGTCCTCACACTGCTCGAGATTGGTGATCGTGTAGTCGCTCATGCCGGCGATCCTAGTCTCCTATCCTGGGTGTCGTGGACGAACTGTGGACGTGCGAGCTCGGCACCGTCGCCTTCGACGAGGCGCTGGCGCTACAGACGCGGCTGTGTGAGGCCCGCAAGGCCGACGAGGTCCCCGACACGCTGCTTCTGCTCGACCATCACCCCGTGTACACGCGCGGTCGGCGCTCCAGCGACGCGGATCTACCCCTCGGCGCGGACTTCTATGCGGCCCAGGGCATCGAGGTCGTCGAGGTCGACCGCGGCGGCCTCGTCACCTACCACGGCCCGGGCCAGCTCGTCGGCTACCCGATCATCCGCATCGGCGACGTGATCGGCTACCTGCGCACGCTCGAGCAGGCGATCGTCGCGGCGCTCGCGACCGAGGGTGTGGCCGCCCGCGGCGGCGAGCGGCGGCCGACGGGCGTTTGGGTTGGCGAGCGCAAGATCGCCTCGATCGGCGTGCACGTCTCGCGGCGGGTCGCCACCCACGGCTTCGCCGTCAACGTCGACAACGACCTGCAGCCGTTCGAATGGATCGTGCCCTGCGGGTTGGACGCCGTCTCGATGACCTCGCTGGCGCGTGAGAGCGGCGTCGGCGGCTCGCTCGAGCGCTTCCGCGAGAGCGTCGCCGACCAGGTCGCGCTCGCGTTCGGGCGCCGGCGCCGGGCGATCAGCCCCGATCGGTTGTCCGCCGCCCTGGCCGCAGGCGTCGCCGGATAGGCTGGAAGGGCGATGCCAAGCTCCACCCGCTCGCGCGCGAACCCCGGCGGCATGGACGTCACCACCGTGCTCGGCACGGAGACGATCCGTCTGCGCGATCGCAAGCCACCCTGGTTCAAGGTCCCGGCCCCGGGCGGCCCGCGCTACCGCGAGCTCACCGAGCTGATCAGAGAGGCCAAGCTCCACACCGTCTGCCAGGAGGCGGCCTGCCCCAACGTCGGCGAGTGCTGGGAGCGCGGCACGGCGACCTTCATGATTCTCGGCGACACCTGCACCCGCCGCTGCGGCTTCTGCAACGTCAAGACCGGCAAGCCGACCTGGCACGACCCGCTCGAGGGCGCGCGGGTCGCGCGCTCGGTCGCGCGGATGGGACTGCGCCATGCCGTGATCACCTCAGTCGATCGCGACGACCTGCCCGATCTGGGCTCTTCGGCCTTCGTCGCGGTGATCGGCGAGATCCGCCGCCAGGCGCCGGGTTGCCAGATCGAAGTCCTGACGCCCGACTTCCAGGGCCAGGAGATGCCGCTGGCGCGTGTGATCGCGGCCCGTCCCGACGTCTTCAACCACAATGTCGAGGTCGTCCCGCGCCTGTACCCGCTCGCCCGCCGCGGCTCGATCTTCCTGCGCTCGGCGCGCGTGCTGCGCAACGCCAAGGAGCTGGGAGGCGACGCGGTGACGACGAAGTCCGGCCTGATGGTCGGACTCGGCGAGACCCACGAGGAGATGGTCGACTGCTTCGGCCAGCTGCGCGAGCACCACGTGCAGGTGCTCACGATCGGGCAGTACCTGCGTCCCTCGGAGCAGCACCTGCCGATCGTGCGCTACTGGCATCCGGAGGAGTTCGCGGCGCTCGAGCGCGCCGCCTACGAGCTCGGCTTCGACCACGTCGCGGCCGGTCCCCTCGTGCGCTCCTCCTACCACGCCGATCAGCACGTCCCCCAGGCGCGCGCCGGCGTCGGGCCGCTCGCGGCCTGAGCCGGACCGAACCCGCCATGACTTGATACCGCTGCGGGACAGCATCCGGCTGAATCGTCTGTCTCTGGTGACGATCGCGCTGATCGCCGCCAACGTGATCGCGATCGCCGCCGGCGGCTCGATCCTCGGTGGGCCCACGGCGGCGACGATCGTCCACTACGGCGCGATCCCCTACGAGTTCACGCACCTCTCGAGCCACTGCGACATCGCGGCGGCCGGCTTCGCCACCAGTGTGCTGTGCACCGGGCAGGCGCACGTGCTCGGTGCCGCGAGCGCGCAGCCGGCGACCTGGGAGACCGCCTTCAGCGCGATGTTCCTGCACGCCGATCTGCTGCACCTCGCCGGCAACATGGCCTTCCTGGCGCTCTTCGGGCGCACGCTCGAGGACCGCATCGGGCGTCTGCGCTTCCTCGCCTTCTACCTGCTCGGCGGCCTCGTGGCGCTCGCGCTCCAGGTCGCGGCCAGCCCCGGCTCGACGACGCCGACGCTGGGAGCCTCCGGCGCGATCGCCGCCGTACTCGCCGGCTACGTGGTGCTCTTCCCGCGTGCCCGCGTGCTGATGGCGATCCCGATCAGGACGGTCGAGGTGCCCGCGTGGCTGATCCTCGTGCTGTGGCTGGCGTTCGATGTGCTGCTCGGGGTCTTCGGCGTCTCGACTCCCTTCGGCGGCCACGCCGGCGCCTCCTACTACGCCCACTTCGGCGGCTTCGCCTTCGGCCTGCTGGCGGTGCGCGCGTTCGCGCGCGGGCGTCAGCCCGACTACGGGCCGCCGCCGCGAATCGCGTAGGCGATCTCCTCCTCGCCGCTGATGACGCTCTGCCAGGCGACCACGGCGCGGTCGCTGGCGGGATCGACGGCGACGGAGGGCGCGCTGTTGGCTCCCTCGGTGGCGAGCACCGCCGGCGCCTCGAAGTTGACGCCTCCCGCGCCCCCGGGAATCGTGCGCGCCGCGAGGATCGCCTGCTGACCTGAGTCGAAGCCGCTCGTCGCGCGCGGCGCTCGCTCGAGCACGGCGACGGCGTCGTTGCGCGGGCCGGTCGCGAGCTCCGTCAGACGCAGGTCGGCGCCGATCTGGGAGATCGTCGCCGGCGGCAGCACCCGGCTGCTGGTCAGTCCCGCCGCCTGGATCGCGTAGTCGCCGTCCATCAGCACCGGCCAGGCCGCCAGCACGCCCTCGGACGGCGTCATCCGCACGAGCGACACGGCGGCGGGCCCGAGCCGCTGCGCCGGCGGTTGCATCAGTGTCGCGATCGCCCGCGGCGGGGCCGAGAAGGTGACGCTGCCGGCCGAGTGCTCGAGGTAGACCGTGCTCGGAGCATCCGAACCGGGGGCCGGCTGGTCGACCCAGAGCACGAAGGCGCGGTTGTCGTCGCTGAGCACCGCGGCGAGCGGTGTCCTGTAGCGGGCCGGGCCGAGCACCTGCGGCGGGCCGGCCCGGCCGCTGTTTGAGACCCACTGGGCGCGAAGGCGTCCGCCCTGGACCCAGACCACGATCGAGTCGGCGCGGAAGTCGAGCGCGACCGTCAGCGAGTGGATCGGCGCTGCTCCCTCGAGCATCGTCACCGGTGCGGAGAACGAGTGTGCGTAGTGACGCTGGGCGCGCAGCTCGATCTCCTGGCGGCCCCCCACGACGGTCGTCGAGACGACGTCGGCATCGCCGATGTAGCCGTCGGCGACGGCGACCGAGGAGCCGGGCGGGCCGAGGGCGCCGGTCAGCGCCAGGCGCGATCCCGCCGTGCCCTCATAGAGCCGGGTTCCCGCGGGAGCGCCGACGGCCGCCACCAGCTGCCCCGAGGTCGTGCTGAGCGCAGCGAGCGGCGAGGCCAGCCCGAGCGCGTCGCTGGCGCGCCGCGCGACGCTGGGCTGATCGCTGGTGTGAAGCGTCGCCGAGTCGAGTGCGAGCGCGCCCGAGATCGTGCAACCGGGCGGGCTGCCGAGCCACAGGATCGCCCCCCTGCCACTGGCGTGCGAGGGGTCGCTGAAGGGGAACACGACCTGGGGGTCGCGCGCGGGCGCGCACGTCCGCAGCGTGCTCGGCGGCGACCATGTCGCCGCCGACGCGCCCGCGGTCGCCAGCGCCAGCGCGACCGTGACGATGACGAGCCGCACCAGCATTCGCCCTGAAACCTAACGGCTGTCTCGACATCGCGAGCAGGGCGCGGCCCACGCCGCCACCAACCAATCCCGCTGCCGCCGCCCCGGTGCGATGTGAAAGACTGGCCGCCCACTCCGGGCCACCGCAAAGAGCGAAGGGGAGATATGGCAGCTGCTCAATCTGGGGTCGTGACCGATATCGCCGGTCTCACCGACCTTGCCGGCGCCGAGCTCGGGCAGACCGACTGGGCGGAGATGACACAGGCGCAGGTCGATGCCTTCGCCGACGTCACCAGCGATCACAACTTCATCCATGTGGACCCCGAGCGCGCGGCCGCGACGCCCTTCGGCGGCACGATCGCGCACGGCTTCCTGACTCTGTCGCTACTCGCTCCGGTGACCCAGCAGCTGCTCGAGGTGACCGACGCCAACGTCAAGGTCAACTACGGACTCGACCGCGTCCGCTTCCCCTCGCCGGTGCCCGTCGGCAGGCGCTTCCGCTCGAGCGCGAAGCTCGCCGAGGTCACCCCGCTTGAGGGCGGCGCGCAGGTGAAGCTCGTCGCGACCGTCGAGGTCGAGGGTTCCGAGAAGCCGGCGCTGGTCGCCGAGCTGCTGCTGCGGTTCTACGCATGAGCGCCGCTCTGAGCCTCGACGGCAAGGTCGCCGTCGTCACCGGCAGCGGGCGCGGCCTCGGTCGCGCCTACGCGATCGCACTGGCCGCCGCCGGCGCCGCCGTCGTCGTCAACGACCTCGACGCCGACGGCGCCCAGGAGACCGTCGCCGCGATCACCGGCGCGGGCGGGAGGGCGGTCGCCGAGATCGCCGCCGTAGGCGACACCGCCGTCGCCGAGGGGCTCGTCGCGCGGGCGGTCGGCGAGTTCGGGCGCCTTGACGTGATGGTCACCAACGCCGGCGTACTGCGAGACCGCGTGCTCTGGAAGATGAGCGACGAGGACTTCGACCTCGTGATCCACACCCACCTTCGCGGCACCTTCACCTGCGCGCGCGCGGCGGCGATCGAGATGCGCGAGCAGGGCGACGGCGGGCGGATCATCGTCGTCGGCTCCCCGGCCGGGCAGCGCGGCAACTTCGGCCAGACCAACTACGCGGCGGCCAAGGCCGGCATCGCCGCCTTCGCCCGGACGTGGGCGATGGAGCTCGCGCGCTCGGAGATCACCGTCAACGCGATCGTGCCGACGGCGTGGACGGCGATGACCTCGACGATCCCGGTCTATGCGCCGCTGGTCGAGCGCGTCGAGCGCGGCGAGGGGCTGCCACGGGTCGTGCGCCAGGAGCACGCCGTGGGGATGCCGGAGGACTGTGCCGGGCTTGTCGTCTTCCTCGCTTCGGCGGCGGGGGCGCCGGTGACGGGGCAGGCGCTCGGGATCGGCGGCGACCGCCTCAGCGTGTGGTCGCACCCGGCCGAGGTCGCCTTCGAGCTGCGGGAGGGCGGCTGGAGCGCGGAGGCGATCGCCGAGATCTGGGACGAGGTGGTCGCGCCGGCGCTGCAGACCTACGGGATCGAGTTCGCCGAGCTCGACCTCGAGGGCGCGTGAGGGTCTGAGCGTGGCCGCCTACGACCTCGACGCGATCGTGGCGATCGACGTGCATACGCACGCCGAGAGCTCGGCCCACCATCCCCAGGACCCCGTCACCGGCGAGCTGCTGGCCGCCGCGAGCGCCTACTTCGGCAGCGAACCGGCGCAGCCGACGACCGACGACGTCGCCGCCTACTACCGCGAGCGCTCGATGCTCGCGGTCGTCTTCACGGTCGACGATGAGGCCGGGATGGGGCGCGCACGGATCTCCAACGACGAGGTCCTCGCCGCCGCCGAGCTCAACGCCGACGTGCTGATCCCCTTCGCCTCGATCGATCCGCACAAGGGCAAGCTCGGCGTGCGCGAGGCACGGCGGCTGATCGCCGAGCACCCCTCGCTTCGCGGCTTCAAGTTCCACCCCAACACACAGGCCTTCTGGCCCAACGACCACGCCTTCTACCCGCTCTATGAGGAGATCGAGGCGGCCGGCAAGATCGCGCTCTTCCACACCGGTCAGACCGGGATCGGCGCGGGTATGCCGGGCGGCGGCGGCGTGCACCTGAAGTATTCGAACCCGATGGCGGTCGACGACGTCGCGGCCGATTTCCCGCAGCTGAACATCATCCTCGCGCACCCGTCGTTCCCCTGGCAGGAGGAGGCGCTGGCGGTCGCGACGCACAAGCCGAACGTCTACATCGACCTCTCTGGATGGTCGCCGAAGTACTTCCCGGACATCCTTGTGCGCTACACCAACACGCTGCTGCGCCACAAGATCCTGTTCGGCTCCGACTACCCACTGCTGACGCCGGACCGCTGGCTCGCGGACTTCGAGAAGCTCGAGATCCGCGATGAGGTGCGGCCGCTGGTCCTCAAGGAGAACGCGGCGCGGCTGCTGGGCCTGCGCGACTGAGGAGAGCGCCGCGCGGCTGCTGGGCCTGCGCGACACGGAGAACGCTGCGCTGCGGAGGGCGAATGGCGGGACGAGGCGGCGGCCGGGATCGATCGCTAAGGGGCCGCCGCCCTGGTCCCTACCCCGTCATTCCGGCTTCACTGCACCGCCGGAAGGAAGACGATGGAACTGAACTCGGTTCCGCCTGGGACGACCAGCACACCGGCGCTCTGTAGAGCGGCGCCGGTCACCAGCCGCGAGCTGTCGCATGGCGGTGGTGGCGTGTAGTTGTGCCCCTGCCCATACCCGTGGTGGCCGTGGCCGAAACCGCGACCATGGCCGCGACCGTAGCCATCGCCATAGCCGTCCCCGTAGCCCTGGCCGTGCCCGTGGCCGTAGCCGGTCGAGCCGGTCGCGCCCGTGGTCCCGGTCGAGCCCGTGGTTCCCGTCGAGCCGGTCGAGCCCGTCGTCCCGGTCGAGCCGGTACCGCCGCTCGAGCCGTCGTTACCGGCGTGGCGGACGCTCGCCGTCTTCGTCGTCGCCCTGCGGTGAGCATTGCTTTGGCCCAGGCAGATGAAGCGGGTGTGACGGCTGACCTCACCGGTCAGCGTGCCGCCGTCACTCAGCGAGAGCGTCAGGACGCCCTGGCTGTAGCTCGTTACGGTGGCTGCGGCCCCGGTCGGGCCGGTCCAGCCGCGACGGTGGTGGCCGTGACGCGAGTCGCGGTGACCGTGCGTCGCCAGCGCCATGGTGGGCACGGCGAGCGCTACCAGAGCAACGCCCAGCGCGGCCCATAGCGATCGTTTCATGTTGCCTCCCCCGGGCGGCGTGGCGCGCCCGTCGAGTAGTTGACGTGTCCTTCGATGATCGGCGGCGCCGATCACCCTGGCAATGGCTGACGGCGCGAATCGACGAAGGGGCCGGGCGCCGCCGGCCCCCCCGACGTTCGTCCAGCGTCGTTCAGCGGCGGAGCGCGTGTTCTGGAGGCGAGCTCCCGAGCACGTGGCCGCGGGCATCGAGGGCCTCGACGGCGTAGTAGGCCGCGCCCGAGGGTACGAGCGCAGTGGTCTCGAAGCCGGTGCGGGCGAACGTGTGCACCGGCTCGAGCGCTCGCGGAGAGCGACCCGCCTCGATCCGCCAGCGCGCGACCGCCGTCGCGCCGTTCCAGCTCACGTAGGCGCGCAGCGAGCGCGCATTCGCGATGAGCAGCGTCAGCGAGGGCGCGGTCGCGGGCTGCGCCCCCCATGGGTAGCGCAGCGTGCGGTAGCTCTCGGAGCCCGCCGGCGTGTGGGCCTCGAACAGCTGCGCGCCGGAGGCGCTGACCTGCGAGGACTCGTTGACGTTGCCCCAGCCGATCCACCAGCTCCCGTCCGGAAGGAGCTGCAGGTCGCCCTGGGTCTCGGCGTAGATCGGTGTGGGGATCTGCACGGTGTGGATGACGGCGGCCGTGGCGGTGGCGGTGTCGATGCGCACGACGGCGCCGAGGGAGTGCTTCTGGGTCGGCGAACCGCCGTTGTCGAAGACGCTGAAGAGCCCCGGCCCGAGTGGCTCGGCGTCGTGCTGCCAGGCGAGTTGCACTCCTGAGGGCATCGCGTAGGTGGGCGTCCGCCCTCCCACCTGCCAGCGGATCTGACCGGTCGCGGCGTCGAGGTCATAGACGGCCCACGTCGCGCGCGAGGAGATCAGCAGGCTGCCGTCGCCCTCGGGCGCGATCGAGTTGAGATGGAACCAGTCGTAGGGCCAGGCGACGCTCGCGCCGTGGACCGGCATGTAGGTGGCCGAGAGCGGAACGTGCTCGATCGAGTCCCACTCGTACATGACGAGTCCCGTGCGCACGTCGATCTCCTGGAAGACCGAGTCGTAGACGCCGGCGACCGCGCGGCCCCCGAGCGCTGAGAGGTTGCAGTAGAGCGGCTTCCAGGCGGTGATCAGGGCCGTGCCCGAGGGCGTCAGCGTGAGCTCGTGGAGGTCCTCGGCGAGACCGTCGCCGGCGCGCACGGTCGCCACGTGCCGGTAGGCGGTGGAGTAGATCTCCCCCTCCCCCAGGCCGAAGCCGTGGTGGCTGATCGTCCCCTGCCACCAGGTCAGCACGCGCCGGCCGCGGTAGCTCTGGACCCGCACGTCGGTGGCGAAGGTGTTCGCGGGCAGCGGCTTGAAGTAGACGAGCTGGCCCGTCGGGTCATAGATCGTGGGCCCGGTCTGGCCCGGGCCGGGATAGGCGGCCATGAAGATGTCGCCGTCGCGGCGAGCGGTCGCCGAGGTCTTCGTCACGCTCAGCACCGGCGGTGAGATCCCCGGCGCGGAGTGGAAGTGCCAGACCGTGCCGGACGCGCCGGCGGGGGTGCCGTGCTCGGGCAGCCGGGCAATCGGGTCGGGCTCGCCGACCGTGAAGCCGTAGGCGAAGGGGACGCCGTCGTAGTCGCCGCTGACGCCGACCTCCTCCCCGGCCGCGAACGGGCGCCGCGGCAGGAAGCTCGCGCCGTCGCCCTGCGAGTAGGGCTCCAGGCGCCCGGTGTGCAGGCCGCTGCGGATGCCCTGCACGCGAAGGTTCGTGAGTCGCGACGCCGGGGCGCCGAGGAAGCTGATCTGCGTCTGGGGCATCGCGTCGAACCCGCCGGGGGCAGGGGTGACGAGGAGCGGCGTGCCCGGCAGACGAGCCGAGGTGTCGAGCGTCGCCGGCGCGCAGGTCGGGGCGCTGGCGGTGGTCGCGACGGCCGCGGCGGCAGGGCCCGCGCGCCCGCGACCGCTTGCGGCGGCGGCCGCCACGGCTACGGCCGCGCAGGCGGAGAGGAGCACGAGCAGCGCCACAGCTGCGCGCAGTCGTCGCAGCGGGCGCTCAGGCACTCGGGAACCCGTCACGATCGGGCCACGATAACCGTGGCATGAAGGCGGCGGCGTCGCTTCAGCCGCGCGGCGGCGTCGCTTCAGCCGCGCGCCGGCCTCGCCGCGACATCGGGGAGGGCGGCGACGCCGCGCCGCTCGAGGTCGAGCGCGATCCCGTCGAGGAGGTTGTCGACGCCCCGGGTGAAGCGGTCCTTGTCGTGCATCAGCTGGTCGAGCTGCTCGATCGCCGCGCGGGTGCTGGGCGCGTCGCGCGCGAACGCTTCGAGCTGGGGGAAGAGACCCGTGGCGAGCTGGGAGTCCATGTAGTCGGCGATGGCGCCGAGCGTCGACTCGCCCTGCGCCGCGCGCTCCAGCTCATCCTGGGCCTCGCGCAGCGCGAAGCCGAAGGCGTAGTCGTCGAGCATCGCGATGATCTCGATGCGCGTGGGCATGTCGATCGGCAGCGCGGCCACCGCCTCCAGGCACTGGTCGAAGTGGCGCAGCGAGTTGGGGCCGGGGGTGCTGGGCGGTCCCTCGATCGCCCACGGGTGCGCGCGGAAGGTCGCCACCGTCCTGATCGCGATCGCGCGCAGGGCCGATCGCCAGTCGGGCGGCAGCTCGCCGGGGGGGATCAGGACCTCGGCCATCATCGCGTCGCCCATCAGCTCGATCAGCTCGGCCTTGGTGCGCACGTAGTGATAGAGCGACATCGTCCCGACGCCGAGCATGCTCGCCACGCGCCGCATCGAGACCGCCTCGAGGCCCTCGGCGTCCGCCAGCGCCAGGGCGGCTTGCGCGATCTCCTCCCGCGTCAGCCGCGCGCGTCGCGCGCCCGGCGCCGGGCGCATCCAGATCGAGGACTCGGCGTCGGCCACGGGGCGCCGCAAGCGCAGGTTCTCCGTCGCCTCGGCGAGCCGCGCCTCGGTCAGCTCCCGCGCATAGGCCGTTGCCGCGGCCTTCACGTCAGCGGCCGCCTCCTTGGCCGCCGCCCGCACCTCCGCGGCGGCCTCCTTGGCCGCCGCTCGCAGGTCCTCCTGGGACATTTCGCGATCGCGCCTTGACATCTCGTACAGCGTACTGCTAAGTTGATCGTACTATGTACGACAATGGAGTACACGATACGATAACGGCCGGCGACGGCGTCCGCGCCGAGAATCTCGGCAAGCGCTACGGCGACCTCTGGGCCCTCCAGGGCCTCGACCTCGTCGTCGCCCCCGGCACCGTGCTCGGCCTGCTCGGCCACAACGGCGCCGGCAAGACCACCACGATCCGCATCCTCGCGACCCTCGCGGCGCCCACCACCGGGCAGGCGTGGGTCGGCGGCCTCGACGTCGTCCGCGACGCGCCGCGCGTGCGCTCGAACATCGGCCTCACCGCCCAGCACGCCACCGTCGATGAGCTGCTCAGCGCGCGCGCCAACCTCGAGATGGTCGCGCTGCTCTACCACCTGCCCAAGGCGCGGGCGCGCGAGCGCGCCGACGAGCTGCTGACGCGACTCGGCCTCGCGCCGGACGCCGACCGCCTCGTGCGGACCTACTCCGGCGGCATGCGCCGCCGCCTCGACCTGGCCGCGAGCCTGATCGCCGACCCCGCCGTGCTCTTCCTCGACGAGCCCACGACAGGTCTCGATCCCCAGGCGCGCACCGAGATCTGGTCGCTGATCGGCGAGCTCGTCGGCGCCGGCACGACGCTCATCCTCACGACCCAGTACCTCGAGGAGGCCGACAAGACGGCCGACCAGATCGTCGTCCTCGACGGCGGCCACGTCGTCGCCGCGGGCACGCCGGCCGAGCTCAAGGCGCGGGTCGGCGGCCAGCGCATCGCCGTCACCCTCGATGACCCCGTCTCCCTGCCCGCCGTCGCGAGCGCTCTTGAGCCCTTTGCCGACGGCCCCGTGAGCACGGACTCAGAGCGCGGCGAGGCGCGCGCGCCGATCCGCCCGGGAACCCGGATCGTTGAGGTCGTGCGCGCGCTCGACGCGGCCGGGATCGACCCCGCTGATGTGCAGCGCCGCGACGCGACCCTCGATGACGTCTTCCTCACCCTCACCAACGGACACACCGCCGCCGCCGCTGCGGAGGTCTCGCCGTGAGCACCACCGCGCTCGCCCCCGCCCCGACGATCGCCGCGCGCGTGCGCTGGCAGCTTCACGACAGCCTCGTGCTGACGCGGCGCAACCTCGCCCACGTGCGCCAGATCCCCGAGAAGCTGATCGACGTGACGCTGCAGCCGGTGATGTTCGTGCTGCTCTTCGCCTACGTCTTCGGCCGCGTGATCCACGTGCCCGGCGGCTTTCACCAGTACCTCTTCGGCGGCGTCGCGGTGCAGACGCTCGCCTTCGGGATGATGGGACCCGGCGTCGCGATCGCCACCGACCTCAAGGAGGGGATCGTCGATCGCTTCCGCTCGCTGCCGATCGCCCGCTCGGCCTACCTGCTCGGGCACCTGCTCGCGGAGCTGGCGGCGGCGACGCTGGCGATCGCCGTGCTCACCGCCAGCGGCCTGCTCATCGGCTGGCGCATCCACAGCGACTTCCTGCACGCCCTCGGCGGCTTCGCGCTGCTGATCGGCCTCGCCGCCACGATGATCTGGTTCGGGACCCTGCTCGGCCTGCTCGCGCGCTCGCCCGACGCCGTCCAGGGCGCCGCCTTCGTCTTCGTCTTCCCACTGACCTTCATCGCCAGCGCCTTCGTCCCCATTTCGGGCCTCCCGGCGGGCCTCAGCACCTTCGCCGAGTACAACCCGATCAGCGCCTTCGCCGCCGGCGTGCGGACGCTGTTCGGCAATCCGGCGGCGACGCCCGCGGGAGCGCCCTGGCCGCTGCAGCATCCCGCCCTGGCGTCGCTGCTCTGGTGCGTGGCGCTGCTGTGCATCGCCGTCCCCGGCACGCTCGCGATCTTCCGCCGGCGCACCACCGACTGAGCAAGCGCGGCGAAGGCCGCCGCTCACGCCCTACGCGCGCGCGCTCGTCGTCGGGTCGAGTCGCGTCATCAGCACGCTCGCCGAGAGCTCGGCGGGACCGCCGCGGTAGACGCCCTTGATCGGCGGCACGTCGTCGTAGTGGCGCCCGTGGCCGATCTTCACGTATTGCTCGCCGGCGCGGGCGCGGTTGGTGGGGTCGAAGCCGACCCAGACGGGCTCGCCGCGCTCGCCGCCGCCCGGCAGCAGGGCCTCGAGCCAGGCGTGGGTGTCGACCTCGACGGAGTCATCGCCGCCCTCGGGCGCCGCGGCGTAGAGGTAGCCCGAGACGTAGCGCGCGGCGATCCCGTGGCGGCGCAGCAGGATCAGCGCCAGGTGCACGAAGTCCTGGCAGACGCCGCCGCCGACGCGCAGCAGATCGGCGACGGTCGAGCCGACGTAGGTGACGCCGCGGCGGTACTCGAAGCGCTCGGGGATGAGCTCGCAGAGCGCGTCGAGCGCCTCCAGCGGACTGGCCAGCTCGGTCATCGCGAAGAGCTCCGCGAGCGCGCCGTCGGCCGGCGCCGCGATCGTCGGCAGCAGGAACTCCCCGGCCGCCTCCAGATAGGCCGGCGCCGCCAGCGTCTCCCAGGAGGGGTCGGGAGCCTCCGCGGGGGCCGAGGTGACGACGCGCGCGCGCACGTCGATCGTCAGCGAGCGGTGCGCGGCGGAGATCCCGAACTCCGTCACCTCGGTGCCGAAGTAGTCGACGTGGCGGCCGAGCCGCGTCTCGGGGTCCACGCGCACGTGGAATTCGTCGCAGCGCTGGCTGGCGCTCGTCGCCGGGCGCACGCGCAGCGCGTTGAGGTTGTCGGTCACCGGAGCGCCGTACTGGTATTCGGTGACGTAGCGGATCGCGAAGAGCATCGGTCAGGCGGCGCGGCTCGGGACCGCGATCCCCCCAAAGTAACGCTCGGCGATGTCGCGGTCGGCCAGCGCCAGCTCGTTGCCGACGATCTCGCAGACCTCGAGCAGCTCGCCGCCGTCGCGGCGGCTGGCGCGGCCACGGAAGTCGAGGTCGGCCAGAACGCGCGAGAGGCGCAGCACCGGGTCCGATGCGCGCGGGTTGGCATCGGCCAGCTCGAGGTCGTCACGGACGGCGTCGATCGAGGCCGCGACCGAGTCCGGGTAGCTGCGCGTGTAGAGCAGGAAGCTCGCCACGGCGGCGGCCGTCGGCGCCGCGACGCGGGCGCGGCGGAAGGCCTGCAGGCCGCCGACCGCCCCCAGAAGCGCCAGCGCCTGGCCGTCACGCGGCGAGTTCGCGCTCTCGCCGCCGCCCGGGAGCGCCACGCGCAGCATCCGCAGCACCATGTCGGCTGACTCGAAGCGCCCGCCGGCGTCCAGGAACGCGTAGGCCTCATCGCGCAGCATCGTGCGCGAGGCGACGCCCCAGAACAGGGCGGTGCGGCTCTTGACGTAGCTGACGAAGGCGTAGGGGCCGCCGTAGCCGGTCACGCCGACCGCCGCGTCGGCGAGGCCCAGGTGCACGGAGTTGATCGCCTCCCACATCTCCGCGCTGATCACGTCGCGGACCGTCCGCGCTCCCTCGCGGGCCCGTTCGATCGAGGCCAGCATCGAGCCCGGTCGCTGCGGGTCCAGCGTCAGCTGGTCGAGCGCCGGGCGTCCCGTGCCGTCCTCCTCGACGTCGCCGAGGATCGCCAAGAGGCCTCCCGAGCCGAAGCTCACGCCGGGGACGCCGTCACTGCGGCCCTGCAGCTCCGACTGGAACACCGCCTCGACCGCGCGGGCCGTGAACTCGGCGCGGGCCAGGTTCCGTCCCAGCCAGTACAGCTCGTGCGCGATCCTCGCAAGCATCAGATCGCGTCGGAGCGCATCTCGGCGTCCGGGCTCGCCTCAGACTCGCCTCGCCCATCGATCTCTGTTGATTGTTGTTGCTGTTGCTGCTGTCCCGTCCAGGCGCCGTAGCGCAGATCCGGCAGGGCGGGGGGCTGGGTGTCGGCGATCGGCGGCCCGGCGCGGTCGGCGTCGTCGCCGTCCTCCAGTACCCACGTGTCCTTCGAGCCGCCGCCTCGGGAGGAGTTGACGATC
>DASXEZ010000143.1:0-4473 GCA_036489875.1 Solirubrobacteraceae bacterium
CTCAGGATCTAAACACCGGCGCCGCCACGGTTGACGATCCGCAGGGGATTGCAATCGATCCCGCGGACAACAAGATCTTCTGGACCAACGTCGGCAACAACACGATCTCGTACGCCGACCTCGACAACACGGGTCTCGGTGGGAACCTGACGATCACCGGCAGTGCGAGCCCTGTGGACAACCCGGTCGGTCTAGCCGTCGACCCGGTGGCCAGGAAAATCTACTGGGCCGATGCTGTGAACCCCGGGCACATCTCCTTTGCGGGATTGGACGGTTCCGGCAGCGGAGATTTCAACGTCCTAGGCGCGAGCGCGCTGAACGTGCCCGCGGGGGTCGCGATCGACCCGGCGGCCAACAAGATCTACTGGGCCGACAAGAACGGCGGCACGATTTCCTGGGGACATCTCGACAACCAAGGGGGAGGAGGCGACCTGGTGACCTCGGGTGCGAGCACCTCCAATCCGTACTTCGTGGCGCTGTTGGAGCCGCCCCTGGCGGCAGGCGGGCCGCAGATCACTGGCGCCTCGGCTGCCGGATCGACACTTTCTTGCTCGCAGGGGTCCTGGGCGCCGGACCTGCTGAGCGGGTTTCTCTATCGCGCGCCTCACACGTACGCCTACCGGTGGACGTTCCACGGCGACGAGATCGTCGGCGCAACCTCGAGCACCTACATCGCGCCGGCGGGCGGCGCCTACGCGTGCCAGGTAACGGCCACCAATCATGCCGGCTCAGCCTCGCAGACGAGCGCTGCGTTTACGGCTTCGGGCAGCGGCACGCCACCGACGACGACAGGCTCCCCACCGCCGACCTCGACCTCCCCACCCAGGCTGACGCGAGTCAGTCAGTCACACCGGCGGTGGCGTGAGGGCACCGGGCGAGCTGTCATCGCGAGCGTGCGTCCACGAGTGGGCACGACCTTCCGCTTGACCGTGAACGAGTCTGTCAGGGTGAGGTTTGTCTTCAGGCAGCGGTCGCATCGGCATAACGTGACCCGAGGGAAGCTGTCGTTCTCCGCCGCGCCCGGCGCGCACAGGGTGCGATTCGACGGCCGCCTCTCGCAACACAGGAACCTCCCCATCGGGCGCTACACGCTTGGCATCACGGTGACCGGCGCGAACGGCAGGACTGCGAGTAGGACGCTGAGGTTCACGATCGTGAAGCGCTGACGCGAGACCGCGCGGTCGCGTGGATACTGACCGCATCCGACAAGCAGAAGCGATCCGGCCCGATTCTCTCCGCTCTCCTCCCACGAAATCTCGACAGCCTCGGCGCGAACCGTGCCGCCTATCGGCATGCATAACCGAAGTACCGTCCGTCATCCGCGCCGTCGTGATGCCTCTCGCGTGAAAGCAGCGACCCAGTCGCCGCAACGCCTTCACGCGCGACCCGCGGCGCCCGCCGGCCAGGGCGGACGCTCGCATTCATGCGCCCGGAGGGCCGCCGGCGGGCGCCTGCTCTGCGACGATCTGGAGCGCGCGAAAGACCTCGGTGCCGGCGCATGCTTCGTCGCGAAGGGGAGCGCCGGCGCTGGCGGCGCGTACCGGGAAGCCGGGAGCGCTCAAGCGGGTCGTCGCGCTGGTGATCCAGATCGCGGCGATGCGATCGTCAGCGTGGCCGGCGCGACGCTATCGGAATCGTCGCCAAGCGCGCGTCCGAAAATGGGTGATCGGCGAGAGCAAAGCGAGCGCCCGTAGCGCTGAGGCGACTCAGCGTGGTTGAGGGCCCGCCGCCCGCGGTTCGGGTTGCGCAGACCATGGGAGCACCGTGAGCTGGGGCCACTCTGCTGCCCAGCGCCTGGTCTTCTCGAGGTAGACGCGTTCGGGAGCCAGCACTGGATTGGGGCGAGTCGTCATTCGAAACAGGTCGGTCAGGCCGTAGGGCACGTAGATCTCTATTCCGTGGGCGGTGGGGCGCATGGCGACGCACGAGCTGCAGTTCGGGAACGTCGAGACCGCGTGGCACGTACTGCGATACGGCGGGCACGGCGTGCCGAACTTCTCCTCGTACCAGAGGTGCACGCGGGCTTCGTTACGGACCTGGATCTCCGCGTCGACCCCTGAAAAGACTTCGGCGGCGCGTGAGATGGCCGCATCTTCGGCTTCCCAGCTGAGGTCGGTGTCGTCGAAGTAGTTGATGTCGTAGTCCAGGATGCCGGCCTGCGGATCGCGGTCAGAAAGGACGTTCCAGACCGTTTGGAAGAGCGCCCCCGCAGCCAGCCAGCAGTCCGGCAGTGGTAGATCCTCCATGCGCCGCAAGAGCTCATCCACGACCGAGTTGAGCCGCACGACACGTTCGAACTCGGTCAACTGTTCGCGGACGGGCCGTTCATCAACGCGCATGCTCCGGATGCTCCCATCCGTGTAGGCGGCCGGGTCTCAGCCGTCAAAGCGTCGCCGAGCGAGCGCGCGACGGACGCCGGCTTGGAACTGATCAAAGCGCTCGTCCAGCAGGCCCCTCTGGGCCGGACCGCGATAATCGATCCGTGGCGGGGAGCCGTGCACGAACTCCGGGTCTGCTGGCGGCGCGAATCGCTGTGATCTTCATTTGCGGGCTGGTGGTCATGGGGTGCGGCGACGAGCACGGTGGTCGGAGCGCCGGTCTTGGGGTCTTCAACGCTTGCATCGGTCGTCGCCAGTTCCTCACTCTCGCAAGGGACCGATCCGGCAGCAAGGTGCTCGAGGTGATTGATGACCGAGCGAGAGACGCGAAGGTGGGTGAGGTCACTTCAGGGCGCGACGCCGGAACCCTAGGCGGGGCTGCCGCAGGTAATGGCAGGTTCACGATGTCAACGGCAGCGACGCCGGGCCGAGACGCCATCGCAATCGAGCGCTGCTGGGACCGGTATTCGCCGATCGCCCCGGACTCGTGACCGTCGCAGAGGAGGCGTCCCGAGACGGTGTCTCCCGGAACGGAAAGCCAGCGCGACTGCAGCTGCGTGGTAGCTAGTGGAGGATCAGGCAACGTTTGCCGACGCGCTCGGCCAGCGACTACTCGCCTTCGGCGAGCACTACCGACAGATCGCCCGGCCGTTCCAGTGGACGTTCACCCGCCAAGACCTCAACGCTCTGATGGACCGGATCGACCGACACGAGCCGTCACTCCCCCTCGCGGCCTAACGAACCGAACTTACGGACGCGTCTACTAGCGCGGGAGATGACGGAGCAGCCGCGCACTCGCGAGGGTCCGCGGGCGACAATGGAGGAAGGAAGCCAAGCGCCGATCCAGGAGCCCCAAGGTCGAGCCGTCGCTGAGGATGAGGAGACCGCTCACGAATCTCATCCGCTCATCGATCACACCCGAAGTGCTACACCGCAGCGGCATCCTCCCGCAGATTGTTTGCCGACGATCCCGCTAGCTCGGCGCCGGGACAGTGTCCGGCCAGGCCGCCTCACTGTTCCGCGGGGGCTCGTACGCCAGTGGCCCATTGTCGCCGCCGAGCCGCCAGGGGAGCCTCATGACGCGGTGGCCGCCGGTCCCAGCGAGCGGAACGAACGGCCGAAGGAACTCACACTGCGGGTGATGATCCAACGCAAGATAGTCCATCCATGGCGTGACCTCGCAGCCGGACTGCTGCGCGACTTGCGCAATCTCCTCCCACGGCGTGTCTTTGAACAGTTCGCTCCAGAAGGCGCGCCAGGAGTGGTGCCCCGGATGTCCCGGCGAGCCGTGTGGCGCCTGCAGATCAAGCCCGGCGGGCATGATGCCACCAAAGTGCTCGACGAGGGCCGTGACCTGTTCCCTGGTCGCCGGCCTCGCGACCCCATCAGCGAGCCACAGCAGGATGGGTCGATCCTTGGTCGCAATCCCGTGGTCGGGTGGGTCCGTCCACACCGACAGGTGCATTCCGGGCCATTGGTCCGGATTCGAGAGGCACGTCCAGTGAGGACCTTTGATCGCGAGGATCGTGCCGAGCGCGCTAACGGCGATCCGATCGCCATCACCGGTGCGCTCGCGCCTGAATAGAGCCGCCGCTATACCCTGGTATGCGCTGAGGCCGGTGTTTATTGTGCACTGGTCTGCGCCGAGTCGTCGTGGCGGCTCGCCGATACGACCGAGTCCTGCGCAGACGTTGGACATCGCCTGCACCGTCAACTCGGAGCCCGGCTGTGAACAAAGAGGGCCGCGCTCGCCATAGGCGCTAATCGAGCACACGATCAGCGCTGGAAACTCTGCGCGAATCGCGTCGAGGTCTATCGACGGTGGGTTGCCGTCCGTGTCGACCGCGTCTACGATCACGACGTCCGTCTCGCGCATAAGCTTGAAGAGCGTGTCGGTGTCCGGCAGCGGAGCAATCCGCTTGTTGCGGTTGAGTGCGACGAATGCGGCACCCACACCAGCGACGAACGGCGGACCCCAGTTGCGCACGTGGTCTCCGTCCGGCTGCTCGAGTTTCAGTACGTCCGCACCCTGGTCGGCTAGCAGAGAGCCGCAGTACGGGCCAGCAAGACCGGTGGCGAGCTCGAGCACTCGCGT
>DASXEZ010000024.1:0-7651 GCA_036489875.1 Solirubrobacteraceae bacterium
GTCGCGTGAAGATGTAGTACTTCGACTCCTGCTTGGGCCGGGAGGCCTTCAGCTTGACGGGGTACAGGCTGAACTTCCCGTTCGCGCAGCTCGGGTTGCAGTTGTCGATCAATTGGTAGCCGGTCCCGAGCCCCTCGGTGCCGTTCCAGGTGCTCCAATGCAGATTGCCGGCCTTCTTGGGCCCCTTGGGGCCGGCGAAGAATTGGCTGCCGTCGCCTGAGTAGATGATTTGAGCCGGCTTGACGGCCGGGTTTCCTTTCGACGGCGGGCCGCTGAAGGCGGGGAACGTCGGGGTGGCGGCAAGTGCGGCGGATGCTGTGACCGCTGTGGCTAGGCCGGCGATTCCGGCGACGGCAGACCTCTTGATGGCGTTCATGGTCCCAGTGGCTCCTCGAAGGTTTGGTTTGGACGTACGCTCGTGCGGCGCTTCTGCGCATGATGAAGCAAAGCCGATCGCGGAGCTTGGGGGGCGAACCGCCGGGCGCTCGCGCCTCTGGTACGTATGACCGATCAACGCGACTCATACACACCCCCGGACGCACTCGACGAGCTCGTCGGGCAGCTGCTGGACATCGGCGGCGTTCTCAGCCAGATCGTCGAGCGCATGGTGCAGTTCGACGCATCGGGTCGATCCGCGCCCGACGCCGTGCCAGTTCCCGAGATGGCGCACACCCTGATCCGCGACGTTGTCGACGATCTTCGCAAGGCGTACTCGAAGCGAGATCTCAGAGTGGCCGCCCAGATCGTCGAGCAGACCACCGAGGCGATCTGCAACAACCTGTTCTTCGTCGGTCCGGAACTGAACTGACCCGCGTCGGTCGCGGGGGGACGAATTTGTCCGCATGCACGGAGACGACGCCGTGGGTCGAGGCTATGGCTGAGCCGAGAGCGTGGTCTTGAAGCAGTCGACTGCGAAGTCGATGTCCTCGGTCGTGTGCGCGGCGGATAGCTGGGTGCGGATGCGGGCTTTGCCGTGGGGGACGACGGGATAGGAGAAGGCGATCACGTACAGCCCAAGGTCGAGTAGCTGGTCAGCCGCTCCGACGGCCGCGTTCGCCTCGCCGTACATGACGGGAACGATCGGGTGCTCGCCGGGGAGCACGTCGAACCCGGCGTCGGTCATCGCGGTCCGGAAGCGGGTCGTGTTGTCGCGCAGCCGGTCGCGGAGTGCGCCGCCGTGCTCGAGCAGGTCAAGCACCTTCAATGAGGCGGCAACGACCGGTGGGGCGACGCTGTTTGAGAACAGATAGGGGCGGGATCGTTGGCGCAGCAGCTCGATGATCTCCTTGCGGCCGCTGGTGTACCCGCCGGTGGCTCCGCCGAGCGCCTTGCCGAGCGTGCCCGTGATCACGTCGATGCGGTCGGTGACGCCGTAATGCTCGGGTGTGCCGCGGCCGGTCGGGCCGACGAACCCGACGGCGTGTGAGTCGTCGACCATCACAAGCGCCCCGTGGCGTTCGGCGAGGTCGCAGATCCCGTCGAGGCGGGCGAGGTAGCCGTCCATCGAGAACACGCCGTCGGTGGCGATCAGCACTCGGCGCGCGCCGGCCGCCTCCCGCAGGTGCGCCTCCAGCTCGCTCAGGTCGTTGTTGGCGTACCGCAGGCGGCGCGCCTTGCACAGCCGGATCCCGTCGATGATCGAAGCGTGGTTGAGCGCGTCGGAGATCACCACGTCGTGCTCGTCGAGCAGCACCTCGAACAGGCCGCCGTTCGCGTCAAAGCACGAGCCGTACAGGATCGTGTCCTCCGTGCCCAGGAACTCCGAGAGCCGCTGCTCCAGCTGCTTGTGGATCTGCTGGGTGCCGCAGATGAAGCGCACCGAGGCGAGTCCGTAGCCCCAGCGGTCGAGCGCCTCGTGCGCGGCCGCGACAACATCGGGATGGTCGGCGAGCCCGAGGTAGTTGTTCGCGCACAGGTTCAGCACCTGCTGCCCGTCCCGCAATCCGATCCGGGCGTCCTGCGCGCTCGCGATCAGCCGCTCGCGCTTGTACAGGCCCGCGCTCTCGATCTCTGCAATCTCGCTGCGGACCTCGTCGAGTACGGACATCAGATTCCCTCCCAGTTGAGGATCACCTTGCCGGAGGCGCCGTTCGCGGCGGTCGCGAATGCCTCCTCGTAGTCGGTCGCCGCGAACCGGTCCGTGATCACCGGTCCGATGTCGAGGCCGGACTGAACCATCACCGTCATCAGATACCACGTCTCGTACATCTCGCGCCCGTAGATCCCTCGCAGCGTGAGGCCCTTGAACACGACCTCGTTCCAGTCGATCGCCACGTCGCCGGGCGGGATTCCGAGCAGTGCCATGTGCCCCCCGTGGCACATCTGATCGAGCATGTCGCGGATCGCCTCAGCACTGCCCGACATCTCGAGTCCGATGTCGAACCCCTCCTCCATCCGGAGCTCGCGCTGGACGTCGCTCAGGTTCTCCTGGCGGACGTCGACCGTGCGGGTCACGCCGACCTTCTCCGCGAGCTCGAGCCTGCTCGGGTTGACGTCGGTGATCACGACATGGCGGGCGCCGGCGTGGCGCACGACCGCGGCCGCCATGATCCCGATCGGCCCGGCGCCGGTGATCAGCACATCCTCGCCAAGCACCGGAAACGCCATCGCCGTGTGGACCGCGTTCCCGAACGGGTCGAAGATCGCGGCCACGTCCCGATCGATGCCGTCGGCGTGATGCCAGACATTGGCCTCCGGCAGCGACACGTACTCCGCGAACGCGCCCGGGCGCTCGACCCCGAGCCCGAGCGTGTGCGCGCACAGATGACGGCGTCCGGCCATGCAGTTGCGGCAGCGACCGCAGACGATGTGCCCTTCGCCGCTGACGATCTCGCCCGGCGCGTGACTGCGCACGTTCGCGCCGACCTCGACGATCTCGCCCACGAACTCGTGTCCGATCACCAGTGGCGTCGGGATGGTCCGGGCCGCCCACTCGTCCCACTTGTGGATGTGCAGATCGGTGCCGCAGATCCCGGTGCGGGCGACGCGGATCAGGACATCGTCGGGGCCCGCCTTCGGCACCTCGACATCTCGCAGCCAGAGACCGGGTTCAGCTCTTTCCTTGACGAGCGCCTTCACGTCCTCCTAGTTTGACGTCCTCCGGAGGCGACGGGCTGACCCCTCGGTACTGTCGCGCGGATGTCGCAGCCTGAAGCCGAGCTCGAATCGCGGCGGCGCTCACGTCGCGCCGGGTTCCGCGCCGGCGTTCCGTTCGCGCTGGCCGGCTGCGCGCTGTCGTTCTCGTTCGGAGTCGTGGCGCGCCCCGTGATGGGGCCGGTCGCGCCGATCGTGATGTCGGTGATCGTGTTCGCCGGCTCGGCCCAGTTCGCGGCGCTGGCGGTGCTGACGGCTGGGGGTGGCGCGATAGCGGCGATCGTGGCGGGCTCGCTCTTGAACCTGCGGTTCATGCCGATGGGCATCGCAATCGCGCCGTGGCTGCGCGAGGGGCCGTTCGGCAGGGCGTTGCGGGCGCAGGCGATCGTCGATGCCTCGTGGGCGATGTCCCACCAGGGCGAGGGCAAGTACGACCCTGACTTCCTGCTCGGAGCGACCCTCCCGCAGTATCCGATGTGGGTTCTGGGCACGATTCTCGGCGTGATCATCGGACCGTCGCTGAACGCGAAGTCGCTCGGCCTCGACGCGATCCTGCCGACGTTCTTCTTCGGGCTGCTGCTCGCGGAGCTTCCGAAGCCGAAGGCGAAGCTGGTCGCGGCCGGTGGCGCGATCGCCGCCGCCGTGCTCATCCCGTTGACACCGGCGGGGGTGCCGATCATCGCCGCCGCGCTGGTCGCGCTGATCGGGTTGCGGCGATGAACTCGGCGACATGGGCGACGATCGGCGGCCTGGCCGTCGTGACGTTCCTGATCAAAGCCGTGGGACCGGTTGTGTTCGGTGGACGTGAGCTCCCGCAACTGCTCGCCCGGGTCGTGCCGCTGCTCGCGCCGACGTTGCTGGCGGCGCTCGTCGTGGTGGAGACGTTCGGCGGTAGCGGGAGGTCGCTGACCGTCGACGCACGCCTCCCCGGCCTCGCGGCCGCGGCGGTTGCGCTCAACCGGCGGGCGCCGCTGTTGGCGGCTGTGCTGATCGCCGCCGTGGTGACCGGACTTGTCCGGCTCGTGACTTGACGGTTTCTCGGACGGCGAGTCGCGGCGCGTAGGCTCATGGTCTACGAGTTCGTATACAAAAACTCTACGAAATCGTAGACTCTGACTCAACTCGCTTGGTAGACTGAAAGCATGTTGCGCCTTGGAAGCTGCGATAGGCCAGCCGGTGAGAGTCTGGTCCGGGTAAGCGCCGGAGCGCCCGGTAGCAGGCCCCGGCTTGGGGGAGAGATCCCGATGGTTGAGCGGGGCGTCGAGAGCCTCTTTGGAGGGAGTGAGCGCGTGGGCTGGGATTGCAGCCTCGTCACAGAAACGATCGGGGAGCCGAGCCGCTCATGTCACGGCGAAGGCCATGTCCGCCAGTCCTGGTTCCGGATCGGGTGCGGTGGGTCCCTGCGGGGTATGGAGACTTGCACGCGCGCAAGGTTTGATCGCGGAACAAGGGAGGCCCGTCTGCCCGGCCTTGTCAGCAAAGACCGGTCGTATAAGCCGATGGTGAAGTCGAGTGGAGGGCAGCGGGAGTCCGATGGGGTCGTAGTAGTGATGATCGGCGTCCAGCTAAAGGCGCCAGGAGCGAAGGGCCCTGACTTTGATCATGGTTGTGGTGGAGGTAAGCGTTAGGGCATGGTCGAGGTTGCTCGATCCAATTTCCCCGGCGGGCTCTCGTCCGCTGACCCGGCCAGTGGGCTGATGCCCTGCGGTGGGGATGTGCGAGAACTTCAGCGCAAGCTATGGGTGGCCGCCAAGCGGTCGCCGGGTAGGCGTTTCCACGCCCTGTATGACCGGATCTGGAGGGGCGACATCCTCCAGGGGGCGTGGACGCGGGTGCAGAGGAACAAGGGTGCTGCCGGGGTCGATGGCGTGACCCTGGCGGCGGTGCGGGAGTACGGGGTCGCTCGCCTCCTCGGCGAGTTGCAGCGTGACCTGCGCAGTGGGAGCTACCGTCCGGCGCCGGTCCGGCGGGTGGAGATTCCCAAGCCGTCTGGTGGTAAGCGGCCGTTGGGGATCCCGATCGTTTCAGATCGGATCTGCCAGCAGGCTGCGCGCATCGTGCTCGAACCGATCTTCGAGGCCGACTTTCTGGAGGTCTCGTATGGGTTCAGGCCGCGTCGGAAGGCTTTGGACGCGAAGGAGGTGCTGCGTCGGTCGTTCATCGACGGGCACGAGTTCGTGTTCGAGGCCGACATCCGAAACTACTTCTCGGAGATCGATCACGAGCGACTGCTCGCGAAGGTCTCCGAGCGGGTCTCGGACCGGCGTGTGCTGAAGCTGGTGCGTCAGTGGCTCAAGGCGGGGGTGATGGACGGGAGCGAGTTTCGGCGGTCGATCGCCGGGACTCCACAGGGCGGTGTGATCTCGCCGCTGCTCTCGAATATCTACCTGCAGGCGCTGGATCAGGCGTTCGTGGACGGTGCTCACGGCACACTCGTCCGCTATGCGGACGATTTCGTCGTGATCTGCCGCAGCGAGGCGCAGGCCAGAGCCGCACAGGAGCTGGCCAGGCAGGTGCTGGCCGACCTGGGGCTTGAGCTGCATCCGGAGAAGACGAAGGTGGTTGACCTCCGAGAAGGTCGGGAAGGGTTTGACTTCCTCGGCTGCCATTTCAGAGCCCGCGTGTCGGGTCGCATGTTGGAGCGCGGCGTGCGCCGCTACTACCTTCAGCGGTGGCCCTCGCAAAGGGCGATGAAACGCGTTCGAGGCAAGGTCAAAGCCAAGACCGGCAAAGGCCGCGCGAGCCAGGACATCCGTGAAGTGATCGCGGATCTCAACCCGGTTCTGCGCGGTTGGGGCAACTACTTCCGCACCGGCAACGCCGCCAAGAAGTTCAACCAGATCGACAGCTACGTCCTCGGCCGCCTTCGCGGTCTGATGATCAAGCGATATGGCCGCAACCTTCGGGCCGGCCAGTGGGAGATCTGGACGCGTGAGTTCTTCGAGGCGCACGGCCTCTATCGCTTGCGCGGCACCGTCCGCTACCCGGGATACGCGTCGTGACCATCAGGAAGATCATCGGTAAGCCGTGTGCGGGAAAACCGCACGCACGGATTGAAAGATGTCATGAGCAGTTCGTCTGACCGAGAACGTGCAAGGCCCCCTCAGCTCAAGCGCGACGATCGTCGCGCAGGCGGTCAAACCGTGGAGCGTGAGGAGGCCTTGAGTGAGCATCGTAATGGGACTTGATCAGCATCGAGCGCAGATCACCGGCGAGTGGATCGATACCGAGACCGGTGAGGTTCAGCGCACGCGGATCGCGCCGGCGGATCGTGCCGCGGTCCGGAAGTTCTTGGCGCGTTTCGGTCGCCGGGAGCTGGAGGTCGCGTTGGAGGCGACGACCGGCTGGCGGTTCGTGGTGGAGGAGCTGGAGCGGGTCGGTGCACGCGTGCATCTCGCGGAGCCGGCGGAGACGGCGGGGTTGAAGGGCCCGAAGAAGCGGGCGAAGAACGATCGCGCGGATGCCAGGCATCTGCGGGAGCTGCTGATGGTCGGGCGGTTGCCGGAGTCGTGGGTCCCGCCCGCTCACATCCTTGATCTGCGCGCCCGGGTGCGGTTGCGTCACACCCTGTCTGAGCAGCGCTCGGAGTGGCAGCAGCGGATCCAGGCGACCTTGTATCACCACGGTTGCCCGCAGCGTCGGTCGTTGATGACCGGCGATGGACGCGAGTGGCTGGCGGGGCTGGCGCTGTCGGCCGCGGCGCGCGAGCAGATCACGATCGCGACGGCGATGGTCGACGCGCTGGAGGTGCAGATCGCGCCGCTGGACAAGGAGCTGCGGGCCTATGCGCGCCGGCAGGCCGGGTGCAAGGCGCTGATGGCGCATTACGGGATCGGGGAGCTGACCGCGGTCACGATCCTCGCCGAGCTCGGGGACTGCACGCGCTTCTCCTCCTCCCGCCAGGCGGTCCGGTACGCGGGCATGGACATCACCGTGCACGAGTCCGACCGTCGCCGCGCGCCCGGACACCTCTCACGACAGGGACCGCCGGCGTTGCGGTGGGCGCTGTTCGAGGCCGCGCAGGTCGCGCGCCGCCCGGGCAGCCCGGACCGTGAGTACTACGAGCAGGCTGCTGAGCGGATCGGCGGTAACCGCGCGTGCCTATCGGTCGCGCGGCGGCTGCTGAAGCGCAGCTACCACACGCTCAGAGAGCTCGGCGGGGAGGCGCTGCAGCCCGCATGACGTTCCCCGCGCGCGAGCCCTTCATCACACAGATCGGTCGCGGTCGGCTCCCGGCATTCCCCTGCCGCCACGCTCACGTGGACGGCCCTGAAAGAACGAGCGGCCGCAACGCTTCCCCCAGCGGGATCACCCCATCACACATCATGTCGCCGGCCCCGGAGCCAACCCGAGGGTCGTGGACCGAAGTAAGGCTGGGCGCCCGCGCGCACGACTCCTGTCCCGTCAACCGCGCGCACTCGCCACCTACCGAGCCAGCAGTACCCGACCAATCAACCCGGACCGTCGAAGAGCTTGACAACGCGGTCCCTGCACAAGTAAGGGGAATGAGGAAACGGACCCGCCACGAGCGGGCACCGCGCCTCTGACTACCAATGAG
>DASXEZ010000027.1:0-46883 GCA_036489875.1 Solirubrobacteraceae bacterium
GTCTGGTCACCGGCGGTGCGGGCTTCCTGGGCTCGCATCTCTGCGAGGAGTTGCTTTCGCGGGGTAACCGCGTGATCTGCGTCGACAACCTCGAGACGGGGTCGCTGCAGAACATCGCCCACATCCGCGAGCGCGACTTCGTCGCGCTCAACCTCGACATCACCGAGCCCTACTACGTCGAAGAGGCGATCGACTACGTCTACCACCTCGCCTCGCCAGCGTCTCCGATCGATTACCTGCGGCTGCCGCTGCACACGCTCAAGGTCGGCTCCTACGGCACCCACCACACCCTCGGCCTCGCCAAGGTCCATCGCGCGCGCTTCCTGCTGGCCTCCACCAGCGAGGTCTACGGCGACCCGCTCGAGCATCCGCAGACCGAGAGCTACTGGGGCCACGTCAACCCGATCGGGCCGCGTGGCGTCTATGACGAGGCCAAGCGCTACGCCGAGGCCCTGACGATGGCCTACCACCGCCAGCAGGGCGTCGACACGGCGATCGTGCGGATCTTCAACACCTACGGACCGCGCATGCGTCCCTTCGACGGCCGCGCGATCCCCACTTTCGCCCGCCAGGCGCTGGCCGGCCTACCGATCACCGTCTTTGGCGACGGCAGCCAGACGCGCTCCTTCTGCTTCGTCTCCGATCTCATCCGTGGGCTGATCGCGCTCGCCGAATCAGGCCACCACGACCCGGTCAACATCGGCAACCCCGACGAGTTCACCTTGCTCTCGCTCGCCGAGATCGTGGTCGAGCTCACCGCGAGCTCATCGCCGATCGTCTTCGCCGAGCTGCCGGTCGACGACCCCAAGCAGCGCCAACCGAACATCTCGCGGGCGCGCGAGCTGCTCGGCTGGGAGCCCGAGGTGTCGCTGCGCGACGGCCTCGCGCGGACGCTCGCGGCCGGTTGAACCGCGCGCGCTGGCTGTAAAGACACGAACGACCGGCGCTGCCGGCCGGTCGTTCGTGGCCGCCGCGTCCTTGTCGAGAGGTAACCAGGAGTCGGGCGGGGCTTGCGCAGAGTAGATCCGCGGGTGGGGCGCCGAGGGTAGCGCGCACCACCACCTGGTGGTGAATTTTCTTCCCGGCGGCGGGGGTACCCCACAAGGCCCGACCTGGCGGCCTGCGAGAATCGCAATTGCAGGGGCAGCGCTGGCGCTAGAGCGCAACATCTGAGAGAGTGAGGCGTTCTTTAAGAAGATGGCAAGCCCCCGTCAAACGATCCGCCTAGCAGCAGACCCCGCAAGGGATCCGACGCCCATCCAGCCGCGCCTCGTGCCGACTCCGCTGGTCGCGCTCGGCGAGCGCGACGTCCGCGCCAAGCGCCCGCCACTGTTGTCGTTCCTGCTGCGCTGGGCCACGGCGCGCCGCTTCGTGCGGATCGCGGTGCTGATGGCGCTCGACTTCGCTGGCGTGTTCCTGGCGATCTTCACGGCCCTGCTCTTCAAGGACGTCGTGCACGGGCAGGCGCGGCTCTACTCGGAGGCCTTCCAGCAGACCCGCAACATCGTCGCCTTCGCCTACCTGGTGACGGTGCTCCTGTTCGCGCGCTCCAGCATGTACGCCGACCGCGGGGAGCGCCCGGGCTTCACGCGAATCCTGGCCACCCTGTTCCAGGTCACGCTCGTCGCCGTGATCTTCTCCCTCGTCAGCGGCGACCGCAACTACTTCACCTCCTACTACGTCTTCTACGGCTCCTTCTTCTTCGCGCTCGTCTACCTGAGCGCGTTCCGCCAGCTCTACGAGCAGGCCTCCGGGTTGCTATTGCGGGCCGCCGGCTACCGCCGCCGCGCGATCCTCGTCGGCACGGGAACGCACATCGAGGCGGTCGCCCACGCGCTCGGCGCGGCGCCCGCGCCGGCGGTCGAGATCGTCGGCTACATCGCCCGCGCGCGGGCGCCAGAGATCGGCCTGCGCTCGCTGGGCGCGCTCGCCGAGCTGAGCAGCGTGATCGAGCTCAACCGCGTCGATGAGGTGATCGTCGTCGACCCGGACTTCCCCGAGCAGGAGCTGCTCGAGCTGGTCGACTCGGCGCACGGCCACGGCGTGAGGGTGATGATCGCGCCGTCGACCGCCGAGATCCTCGTCCACCGCGCCGAGTTCGTGCCCGGTCAGTCGGTGCCGCTGTTCGAGTTGCGCCCGCCGGTCTTCGACGGCATCGACTTCTTCGTCAAGCGCAGCTTCGACCTCGTCGGCGCGACGCTGCTGATGATCGTGCTCAGCCCGCTGCTGCTGGCGATCGCGCTGGCGATCAAGCTCGACTCGCGCGGCAGTGTGCTCTACCGCTCGATCCGCCCCGGCGTGGGCGGCGTGCCCTTCGCGTGCCTGAAGTTCCGCACGATGATCGACGGCGCCGACTCGCGCCAGACCGACCTCGAGGGCCGCAACGAGGCCAGCGGCGCGCTCTTCAAGATGCGTGAGGATCCGCGCCTGACGCGGGTCGGACGAGCTCTGCGCCGCTTCTCGCTGGACGAGCTGCCCCAGCTCGTCAACGTGCTGCGCGGGCAGATGTCACTCGTCGGTCCGCGGCCGCTGCCCCAGCGCGACTTCGACCGGCTCGAGGAGTGGCACATGCAGCGCTACCAGGTGATGCCGGGGATGACCGGGCTGTGGCAGGTGTCGGGGCGTGCCGAGCTCGACTTCGACGACCTCGTGCGCCTGGACTTCCTCTACCTGGAGCGCTGGTCGGTGTTCCTCGACCTGACGATCCTGGTCAAAACACTCCCCGCGGTAATCTGGGGACGCGGCGCGTACTGACCGGGTGCTTGTGGGCGGCGGCAGCTGCCGCGTAGACGCCCCAGGTAGCGCGCGCAGCATCCTCCCAGCTCCACTGCGGGGGCGCCGGAGCCGGCCTCACGGCCGCCGCCGCGGCCTCGAGCAGGCCCTCCATGTCGCCGCGCGCGACGAAGGTCGCGCGCGTGCCGAGCACTTCGCGAAGCGCGGGCGCGTCACAGGCCACGACCGGCGTGCCGCAGGCCAGCGCCTCCACCGCCGGTAGGCCGAAGCCCTCGTCGTCGGAGGGGAAGACGAGCGCGTGGGCGCCCGCGTATAGCGCCGCCAGCTCCTCGTCAGAGACCTGGCCGGTGAGGGTCACGTCGGGCAGCTCGTGGGCCCACTGGCGGGTGGGGCCCACGAGCACCAGCGGCATCGAGCGCGGCGCCTGCGCCAGTTCGGCGACGCGCTTGCGTCGTTCGGGATGGAGCATGCTGCCGACCCAGATCAGGTAGCGCTGGGGTAGCCCGTAGCGCTCCCGCACCCGCGCGATCTCCTCCTCGCCGCGCGGGTACATGACAGGCGCCGCCGCCTCGGGGATGACCTCGATCCGGCTGCGGTCGATGTCGAGGCACTCGCGTACGTCGGCGGCGACGACCTCGGTCGGCACGATCACGCGCTCGGCGCGCTGGACGGCCAGGTAGCGCAGGCGAAAGCGCATGCCGGTGCGCAGGTACTCGGCGCGCGCCTTCAGGTTGACGAGGTCATGGATGGTGACCACCTCGGCGCACGGGCAGCGCAGCTGCGCGCCGTCAAGCCACGGTGAATGGAAGACGTCTGAGCCGCGCGGGTGGTGGGTCTCGGTGACGGCGTCGCCGGCGGCGGCGGTCTCGGTGAGGGCCTCGAGGAGAGAGCGGACGTAGCGGCCGATTCCGCGCGGATCACCCTTGGCCCGGCTGTCGTACGCGATCCTCATCCGCCTGATCCCTCGGGGGGTTTTGAGCGGGCGAAATCGCCCACCCGAACGGGTACTGGAGCCACTTTACATCGGATCGCGGCGCCGCAGGGATAGATTTCATACCCAATGGTGGGCTACTTCGAGCGCCTCTGGAGTGAGCTTCCCGAGGGGCCCCCCGAGCGCTTCGCGGAGCGCCGCGATTTCCTCATCGAAGCCGTCGCGGACGCCCAAAAGGTCATCGATGTTGGCTGTGGCGCAGGCTGGTTCTGCGAGGCGCTTCAGTCAGCGGGCGCCCAGGTCGTGGGCGTCGACGTCGCCGGCGAGGCCATCCGCCGCGCGCGCCAGCGCTGCCCGGACGTCGAGTTCGCGCTCGTCGATGGCACACGATTGCCCTACGTCGAGAGCTCCTTCGACGCGGCCTGGCTGGGCGAGACGCTCGAGCATGTGCAGGACGGGATCGCCCTGCTCGAGGAGATCGGGCGCGTGCTGAAGCCCGGCGCTCGTCTGATCGGCACGACCCCCAACCACGGCCCCTGGCAGCGGCTGCGGCTCGGGCTCAGCGCGCGCGCCTTCGAGGAGCACTTCGAGCCGCGTTCAGACCACGTCCGCTTCTTCACCACCGCCACGCTTCGCACGCTGCTCGAGGTGTGCGGCTATGAGCGGACGGAGATCCGCGCGCAGCGCGGAGATCTGTTCTTTACGACGGCGGTTCGATGAGCTGGAGCGCGACGCCGGCGGAGGACTCCGGACGCGTCCAGAGCGCGCGTGAGGGGCCGGTGCTGATCGGCTCGGTCAGCTCCTCGCGGCGGTCGGGGGTGCAGAAACGAACGCCCGAGGCGCGCAGCGTCGCGGCCAGGGTGGCGAGGTCGGCGACGCGGAAGGCGGCGTGATCGATGCGCCGGTCGTCCTCGCCGAGGCGCTCGTCGAGGATCTCCGGATCGGTGAAGGTGAAGATCTCGAGCGTCCCCGTGCCCTCGCCGAGGAAGGTCGCGAGGATCGAGAACTGCGCCAGCTCGGACTGGCGGGCGATCGGCAGCCCGAAGGACGCCTGCGCGTCGGCTACGGCGCCGTCGAGATCGCGGACGAGGAAGCCGATGTGGTCGAGCGGTCCGAACATCGGCGCCGATCCTAGCGATCGCGGCGCCGGGGAAGCCTGTCGACCCATCGCCGCCTCCGGTTGCGCAAGACTTTGCCTGTGACATTCGAAGTCGACTTGGGGGCCGGCCGCGCGCTCCGCGGGCTGGAGGACGACGATGCTGAGGAGCTCTTCGCGCTGATCGACGCCAACCGCGCGCACCTGGCGGCCTGGATGCCGTTCGTCGGGCAGACCCGCGGCGTGGTCGATTCGCTCGCCTTCATCCGCGCCGCCCATCGCCAGCACGCTGAGAATCGCGGCATGCAGCTCGCGGTGCTCTCCGAGGAGCGCATCATCGGCGTGGCGGGCTTCCACGCGATCGACTGGAACCGCCGCCAGACCAGCATCGGCTATTGGCTGGCCGCCGATCAGCAGGGCTCAGGCACGATGACGCTGACGGTCGCGGCGCTGCTCGACCACGCCTTCGAGGTCTGGAAACTGGCGCGCGTCGAGATCCGCGCTGGCGTCATGAATTCCCGCAGCCGCGCGATCCCCCAGCGGCTCGGCTTTCGCGAGGAGGGCGTACTGCCCTCGGCCGAGCGGATCGGCACGCGCGTGATCGACCACGTCATCTACGCGATGACGGCGCGCGACTGGAAGCGGGCGCGCGCCGCGGCGCGCCGTTCGCTCACTTGAGCGTCGCGAGATACAGGCGCAGCAAGCCCTTCTGCCCAGGGTCCTGCGGGTTCAAGTAGCGCTCCTCCGCCAGGGCGTGCTCGGCGATGATGCTGACCGAGGGTCCGAGGTAGGGCGCGTAGGAGGAGATGTCGTATTGGAAGAGCCCAAGCCAGCTGGCCGAGTTCGAGGGTTGCTGGGCGACACTCTGCTCGAGCAGCCGCTGGGCGCGGTTGTAGTCCCCGTTCTGCGCGTAGGCGTAGGCGAGGGTGGTCTGGGGAGAGAGGTCGAGTGAGTCGCGCGCGACGGCCGCCTTCTCGTCCTTGATCGCGAGCGAGATCTGGCCGTTGCCGAGCGCGTCCAGTCCGGCGTTGTAGGCCTGCTCGGAGCGCAGTGGCTGCCACGTCGACCACGCCAGGATCAGCGCCACGGCGATCGCCAGCGCGGCGGTCGCGGCGGCGAGCGGCGAGCGCCCGAGGCGGCTGAGCGACAGTCGCGCACGCGGCGCGGGCAGGTCGTGGCGGCCGCGTCCGACGACCCAACCGGCGCAGAGCAGCGCGATCACGGCGTCGCCGGGAACGAACCAGGTCCAGTCGACGGCCGAGTGCACGACGAAGGTCACGACGACCGCGACCATCGTCAGCAGCCCGATCCGCTCGGGCGAGGTCGCCCCCGGAGCGCGGCGGCGGAACGGCCCGGTCGCGCGGAACGCGCCCACGCACCACAACGCCGCGACCAGCAGGCTGAGCGCGAGCCCGACGATGCCGAGGTCGGCGAGCGTCTGGAACACGTAGCCGTGGGCGTTGACGGCGAGCGCCTGGCTGGTCATGAAGCGCTGGTCGGCGACCGGGAAGGCGCCGGCCCCGGCGCCGACGGTCGGCTCGGTGTTGAAGACCTTGATCGCGTAGCTCCAGTAGAGGGCCTGCTGGCTGCCGCCGGAGGTCAGACGACTGGCGTTGTTGCCCGGCTGGCTCCCGTTGGGCACCGTCAGCTCGGTCCACAGGTGGGAGACCTCGCCACTGAAGCCGCGTGAGCTGTGGGCCAGCGCCGCGATGCCGCCGATCGGCACCAGCGCCACCACCACCGCCGCGAGCACCCCCAGCACGCGCCGACGCGACGGTGACAGCGGGTTGCGATCGGAGGCGAAGCGCAGTCCCAGCGCGGCGAGGAAGCTGACGACCACCGCCGCCAGGAGCAGCAGGCCGAGGCCGTGACCGGGCCCGATGCGTGCAGCCAGCGCGACGTGGTCGTCAGCCAGCGCCGGCTGGCGCAGCGTCCAGGCCAGCACCACGGCGGCGGGGATGCCCGCGACCACGAGCTGCGCCAGCGAGCGCAGCCGCAGCGGCACGAAGGCGAGGAAGACCGCGATGCCGATCACGGCGGCGAGCACCGCGCCGCGCGAGTAGGCGAGCACGAGCGTGATCAGCAGCGCCGTCAGCGCGGGCGCCGCAAGGGTGTTGAGCACCCCGTGGCCCTCGCGCCGCGCGCCGAGCCACAGGCACGGCGGGATCCCGAGCGCAGCCGTGAGCCCGACGGCGTTCCAGTAGTAGAACGGGATCTGCAGGCGCGCGAACTCGTTGGCGGGGGAGACGGCATCCAGCGACGCCGGGAAGACCTTGCTGATGAGGCCGTAGAAGCAGCAGGTCAGCGTCGCGACGAGAACGCCGGCGAGCACGCTGCGCCAGCGGGCGGCGGTCAGCTGGACGAGGGCGATCGCGCCGGCGAAGGCGGCGGCGTAGGAGAGCGTTCGGTTGGCCTCGAGCCACGAGTTCGACGGCGCCAGCGACCAGCTCACCGACATCGCCGTGAAGGCGGCGAGCGCGAACAGCGCCAGCGCGGTGGCGATCCCGAGCACCTGGATCCGCGGGCGCTGCTGCAGCGCCGCCGCGAGCGCGACGAGGATGCCGCCCCCGAGCGTGAGCGCCAGCTCGACCACCGTCGTCGATAGCAGGCCCGGACCCAGATAGCTGCCGCCGGTGCTGACCGGGTTGGCCTGCACGCCGAAGCAGATCGCCGCGACGGCCGCCGCGATCGCCACGCCCAGCCACGACTGCGACGCGACCGCCTGTGCGGTCGCGGCAAGCGGCGAGCGTTCGCCGCGTTGGCTAGCGGGAGCGGCGTGCGCGGACAAGGTTCTGGATGGCTCGCCCGCCGACCGCCACCACGACCGCGAGCAGAGCCGCGAGCACGATCAGAAGCGGCGTGGGCAGGCCCGACAAAAACGAAGCGCTGTGGGCGGTGACGGCACCCGGGGTCACGGTCTGGCCGGTCGGCAGGGTCAACGGCTTGCCGCCCTCGTGGGAGAGCTTCTTGACGTGGCTCTTGATCTGCTTCTGCCCGGAGCGGATCACGGGCTTTCGCACCGGCGTGGTGGCGGTGCCGGTCGGGTGCGTGGTCACATGGTGGGGTTTGGGCGTGCCGAGCGTGTCGGCGCGAATCGCCGCGGTCAGGACGTCGGCGCAGCCGGTGTACTGGAGCTGCTCGGCCTTGACGTCGTTGAACGCCGCCTGGAGCACCTTCAGGCTGTAGTGGCCCTTGAGCGACCCGTTCGAGGAGCTCGAGCAGTCGCGCAGGGCAGCCCTGACTCGCTTTTGGAACTTACTGAGGTGCGCGTCGGCGGTCGCCGTCCCGACCAGTGAGGCTGCGGCCAAAACGGCGACGAACACCCGCGCGATCCGCGAGGTCATTGTCTGACGCTACCAGTCGGCGGCGACGCTGAAACCGAAACTTTCAAGGCCTCGACGAATGCATTGGCCCATGCAGAGAAGGTGTAGGGACGAATATCCTCGCGTCCGGCGGCGCCGAATGCGGCGCAACGCTCGCGGTCGTTGTTCAGGCTGACGAGCGCGCCGGCCAGCGCGGTGGCGTCGCCCGCGGGCACGATCAGCCCGTTGCGCCCGTCTCGCACGAGGCCTCCTGCGGCGGCCCCCACGGCGTCACTGGCGATGATCGCTGCTCCTTGGTTCATTGCCTCGTTCACAACCAGCCCCCAGGGCTCGATGAAACGCCGGGTCACGATCGACGGTACAAGCAAGACGTCGCAGGACGCATAGAAGTTGCGCAACTGCACCGGATCAAGCGTTCCAGTGCCGATGACGTCTTTCGGCAGCGAGGCATGATCCCCTACGACCGTCAACGTTCCCTTAAGGTCCGCGGCCGCCCAGGCCTCGAGCGCCACCGACAGGCCCTTCTCGCGCTCCGCGCGGGCAACGAGGAGGGCCGAGAAGGGCCCCCTGCCACGCTTCTGCGCGGTCTGGGCGCCCCAGAAGGCGTTGTCGACCGCCTGCGGGGCCACGATCACGCGCGTGGCGCCGTGTGCGCGCACGTAGGCGCTGACGTGCTCGCCGTAGGTCACCACGGCGCCGGCGTTCCGGTAGATGCTGCGCATCAGCGGGATCGCCAGCAGGTGCGCAGCGGTGCGCGGGGTGCGCCACAGCGCCGCCCAGAACACGAACGGGATCCCGGCGCGGCGGGCGGCGCGCCAGGCGCTCGGCAGCGCGACGCGGCCACCGGTGCCGGCCACCACCGCGCGGTAGTCCCCGGAGGCGACCAGCGCCCCGACCTCGCGCTGGGAGACGAAGCGGTGGGGAACCTCAGGCGGGGGCGGCGCCGGCTCCGAGCCGTGCTGGTGGCGGCCGCCGAAGAGCGCCAGCTCGATCCCGGCGCGCTCGTGCAGCAGCGCGAAGGCCCCGGCGCGCTCGGGGGCGACGTGGCCGCTCAGAAACAGCACCGGCTTCAGCGCAGCGCCTCCTCGTAGGCGGCGAGCGTCTGCGCGCCGCAGCGCTCCCAGGTGAATTCGCGCGTCACGGTCTCGCGCCCGCGGGCTCCGAGCGCGCGTCTCGCGTCGCCGTCGGTCAGCAGGGCGCGCAGGCGCTCGGCGAGGATCGCCGGTGAGCGCGGCGGCACGAGCTCGATGCCGCCGCCGACGGCGGCGATCTCACTCGGTCCCGGCTCGCCGTCGCAGCCGATCGCGGGGATGCCCGCCGCCATCGCCTCGACGTAGGCGACGCCGAAGGCCTCCTCGGTCGAGGGCATCACGAAGCACCAGGCCGCGCCGGCCCGTGCGGTCGCCTGCGCGGGCTCCAGAGCGCCCGTGAACTCGACACGTTCGGCGACCCCCAGCCGACGCGCCAGCGCCGCGAGCGCTCCGCGCTCGGGGCCGTCGCCGATCACCAGGTAGCGCACGCCGGGCAGGCGGGCGAGCGCCTCGAGCACGTCGGCGTGGCGCTTGCGAGCGACGAGGTGGGCGACGGTCGCGATCAACGGCGTCGGCGAGCGCTCGGGGACGAGCGCGGGCACATCGGTGCCGAGGTGCACCACGCGGCTGCGATGGGCGCCATGGGCGCGGGCGAGCCGCTCGATGCCGGCGCTGTTGGCCAGCACCAGCTCGGCCGAGCCGAGCACGCGCTCGACCGCCTCGCGTCCACCGGGGACGTGGCTTGGAGTCCAGAGGACATCGCCGCCGTGGACCGAGACGACGAGCGGTACCCCGAGCTTGCTGCGCAACACCGCATCACCAGCAGGTACGGCATTGTGGGCATGTATCACGTCGAATTTCCCGGCGGCCGTCAACGCGCGCCGAAGCGCGGGCATGGCGAAGCGCGCCCAGCTCGCATACCAACGCCCCCGCGGCGGTGAGACGTAGCGGACATAGCGGACCTCGAGGCCGTCCAGGCGCGCGAAGCTCGGCTGGCGCGCCAGCGCCCATAACCGTCCCAGCTGACGCTGCGGCGGGACGATCCGATGGAGCACGAAGACCGTGACCTCGGCGCCGGCCGCGACGCTCGCCAGGGCCTGGCGATGGGTCCAGACGCCGAGCACGCCGTCGTCGCGGCGCGGGTAGAACTCGGCGACGAGCGCTACGCGCATCGGCGGTGCACGGCGAGCGTTCGCTGCGACTCGCGCACGCTCAGGTAGGGGTGCGTGGCGAGGAAGACCCGCGCGGCGGCGACCGCCTCCTCGCGTCCGTAGGCCGACGCCGCCGGAGCTGCGGTGTGGGCGATCGGGAGCAGGTCGATCAGCCCGATCGGCCAGCCGTGCTCGCGTGCCAGCCACGCCCAGTGCGCGTCGAGGCCCCAGCCCATGCCGACCTCGGGAAATGGCAGTAGCGTCGCGAAGGTCTCGCGGGCGAGCGCCGTCAGCGGGCCGATCTCGACGAAGGCCGTCTCGCGCGCGAGCGAGCCGCCCTGGCGGCGGGTCAGCCTCCAGGCGGCGTGGGAGAGCAGCCGGTGTGCGGGCGCTGCGAGGCGCAGGGCGAAGCGCTCAGAGAGGTAGAGGAAGGGGCGCAGGAAGTCCTTGGGGAGCTCGATGTCGTCGTCGAGCACGAGCAGCCAGTCGAAGTTCTCGAGCTCGACTCCGGCGAGCAGGCGGTTGAGGTTCGCGAACTTGCCGAGCTCGCCCGGTGGGCACTCGAGCGCGACGATCTCGCAGCCCGAGCGTCGCAGCTCGGCCAGCGCGGCCTCGTAGAGGGCGCGGTGGTGCTCGCGCACCACCGAGGCCACGAGGACACGCCGGCGCAGCGTGCGCGCGGCGCGGCGCGTGCGCGCGAGCTGGGGCAGCGAGCGCAGGTCCAGGGCGCGGTCGGCGAGCGCGCGCAGCTTGTCGCGGCGCCCGCCGAGGGTGCCGCTCTCGCCGGAGAGGAAGTCGGCGGCGGCGTCGCCGCGAACATGGTCGTGGCGGCCCTGGCGCGCGCGCGCGATCCGCCCCCAGCTGTGGGCGGCCATCACCGGCCCGTTGGCACAGCGGCGGCGCAGCGTGTGCCACACGCACCCGGCGAGGACGCGCAGCTCACGCACGAGCGAGGGCGCGCGGCCCTGCTCCTCGTCGTAGTCGCGGGCCTGCAGGCCACGCGCGAAGGCGACCGCCATGAGCGCGCGCATCCTCGCGTCGGCCGGGTCGCGGCGGTGGACGAGCCCGGCGGCCGCGACGTAGCGGATCCGCCCGCCGGCGGCGAGGAAACGCTCCTCCCACTCCTCCTCGTCGCCGCTCCAGACGTGGCGGTGGGCATCGAAGGGGCCGACGGCGTCCAGGGCGCGGCGGCGGATCGTCAGGTTCGCACCCCAGGCGCGAGTCACGTCGCGGTCTGAGCCGCCGAGGTCCATGCTCGTGATCGGCGCTCCCTCGCGGCCACAGACGTGGCGAGGGCGCCCTTCGAAGCGGGCGATGATCGGCCCCGTGAAGACGCCGGCGGCGGGGTCTGAGGCGGCCGCGGCGAGCAGCGCGTCGAGCCAGTCCGGGTGGACCTCGACGTCGTCGTCGATGAAGGCGAGCAGCTCGCCGCTCGCCGCGGCGGCGCCGGCGTTGCGGGCGGCGTTGAGGCCGCGCGGCTCGCCCAGTGAGACGTAGCGGGCGCCGAAGCGCTCGGCGAGCTGGGCGTTTTGCTCGAGCGCTCCGTCGTCGACGAGGATGAGCTCGGCGCCGGCGCGGCGCGCCTGCGGGGCGACCGAGGCCAGAGCGACCTCGAGGTAGCCGGGGCGCTCGCGGGTGGGGATGATGATCGAGGCGGCTGGTGGCAGCATCTGAGCATGAGAGTCTAGGAGCGTGTGGGCGCTCGCCCGGCACGCTACGTTTGCGGCGAGCGTGATCCTCTTCCTCCACAACCGCTACCGCCGAAGCGGCGGCGAGGAGCGCGCGCTCGCGGATCTGCTCTGGCTGGTGCGTGAGCACCTCGGTGAGGAGGCCGAGCTGCTCGAGCGCGACTCCGCGCTGCTGGGGCGCGGCGCCGCCGCCACGGCGATGCTGCGGGGCGGGCTTGACCCCACGGAGGTGGCGCGGGCGGTCCGGCGCACGAAGGCGCGCGTCGTCCACGCCCACAACCTCCAACCGGCCTTCGGCTGGCGTGCCCTGGCGGCGGCGCGCGATGCGGGAGCCCGCGTGATCGGGCACCTGCACCAGTACCGCCTGGTCTGCGCGGTCGGGGTCTGCTTCACCCAAGGCAGCGAGTGCACGCGCTGCCACGGCCGCAACACGCTCCCGGGCGTGCTTCGCCACTGCCGCGGCAGTACCGGCGAAGCGCTTGTCTATGCGGGCGCGCTGTCGCTGTGGCAGCGGCGCGCGACCGCGCTCATGGACTCAGCGATCGTCCCCAGCGAGTTCGCCCTGGGGCGCCTGCGCGAGCTCGGCGCGCCGTTGCCGCCCGCCACGCACGTGCTCGCCAACCCGGTGCGGGATATCGCCGCCCAGGCACCGGTGCGCGACGCTGCGGACGGCTACGCGCTCTTCAGCGGGCGCCTTGAGCCGGAGAAGGGCCTCGGGGTCGCGATCGAGGCCTGCGCCATCGCCGGCATCCCGCTGACCGTCGCCGGTGAGGGCTCAGAGCGCATGCGCTTCGCGAACGTCACCGGAGTGCGCTTCCTCGGGCAGGTCGCCGATGAGGAGATGGCAGCGCTTCGGCGCGGGGCGAGCGTGGCGCTGATGCCGTCGCTGACGAGTGAGACCTTCGGCCTGGCGGCCGCGGAGGCGATGGCGGCGGGCATCCCCGTCGCGGCGTCCGACATCGGCGCCCTCGGGGAGCTCGTGCCGCGCGCGTGGCTCTCGCCGCCGGGGGACGCTGCCGCGCTGGCGCGCACGATCGAGGCGCTGCGCCGCGACCCAGGCGCCGGCGCGAGCGCGCTGGCGCTCGCGCGCGAGCGCCTTGACCCCGGCCGGCTCGCCGCGACGCTCGCGCGGATCTACTCGTAGGATCCGCCGCGCGATGTCCGCGCCGCCCAGCCTCGCAGGATCCCCGAGCTCCAGCCGCATGGCGCCGCCGCGGTGAGCGCGCGGCGCGCGTTGATCACCGGCATCGCGGGGCAGGACGGCTCCTATCTCGCGGAGCTCCTGTGCGCCGAGGGCCTCGAGGTCCACGGCACCATTCGCGAGCGCGCGCACGCCTCGACCACCAACCTCGACAGCGTGCGCGACGCGATCGAGCTGTACGTGGGCGATCTCGTCGTCCCCGGCACGCTGACCGCGATCGTAGAGGCGGTCGCTCCGGATGAGGTCTACCACCTCGCCGCACCGGCCTTCGTGCCCCACTCCTGGAGCGCGCTCGCCGACACCCTGCGCGGCATCGCCACGGTCTCGGCCGAGTTGATCGACGCCGTGCGCGACCACGTGCCGGAGGCCCGCACGGTGCTCGCGAGCTCGCGCGAGATCTTCGGGCCCAACGCTCCGAGCCCCCAGCGCGAGGACACCCCCTGCGCGCCGAGCTCCCCCTATGGTGTCGCGAAGCTCGCGGTGCATGGCCTCGCCGGCGTGGTCCGCGAGCACGACGGCCTGCATCTGTCCTGCGCGATCCTCTACAACCACGAATCCCCGCGCCGCCAGCCGCGCTTCATCACGCGCAAGGTCACGGCCGCGGCGGCGGCGATCAGCCTGGGGCGCGAGCAGGAGCTGGTCGTGGGCGACACCTCGGCCGTGCGCGACTGGTCGGCCGCCACCGACATCGTCGGCGGTATGCGCCTGATGGCCGCCGCGGAGCCGGCCGACGACTACGTGCTCGCCAGCGGCGTCGGCCACAGCGTCGGCGAGCTGATCGAGCTGGCCTTCGCGCATGTCGGCCTCGATCCGGCTGCCCACGTGCGCGTGGATCCGGCGCTGGTGCGCCCGCCGGAGCGCGAACTGGCGGTCGGCGACCCCTCACGTGCGCGCGAGCAGCTCGGCTGGAGCGCGCGCACGAGCTTCGAGCAACTCGTCGCCGAGATGGTCGACGCCGACCTCGAGGCGCTCAGCGCCAGCTGAGCGCAGAGCGCCCGTCGCGGCTGGCGGCGGCCGGCGTGAGCCGCCGGCTTGGCCGCCGCTCAGGCGATCGTGATCTCGGACGCCAGGTAGACGTCCTGGATCGCGTTCAGCAGCTCGATGCCCTCGCTCATCGGGCGCTGGAAGGCCTTGCGCCCGCTGATCAGGCCCGTGCCGCCGGCGCGCTTGTTGATGACCGCCGTGCGCACCGCGTCGGCGAGGTCGGTCGCGCCGGAGGAGGCGCCGCCCGAGTTGATCAGGCCGGCGCGGCCCATGTAGCAGTTGGCGACCTGGTAGCGGCAGAGGTCGATCGGGTTCTCGCTGGTGAGCTCGGAGTAGACGAGGTCGTTGGTCTTGCCGTAGTCCTTGCCGAGCGCCGTGTAGCCGCCGTTGTTCTCGGCCATCTTCTGTTTGATGATGTCGGCCTCGATCGTCACCCCGAGGTGGTTGGCCTGGCCGGTGAGGTCGGCGGCGAGGGAGTAATCGACGCCGTCCTGCTTGAAGGCGTTGTTGCGCAGGTAGCACCACAGGACCGTGAACATGCCGAGCGAGTGGGCCTCCTCGAAGGCCTGGGAGATCTCGACGATCTGGCGCGTCGACTCCTCGCTGCCGAAGTAGATCGTGGCGCCGACGCCGACGGCGCCGAGCTCCCAGGCGCGCTGCACGCTGGCGAAGACGACCTGATCGAAGCGATTGGGGTAGGTCAGCAGCTCGTTGTGGTTGATCTTCACGATGAAGGGGATCTTGTGCGCGTAGCGGCGGCTGACCGCGCCGAGGACGCCGACCGTCGAGGCGACGGCGTTGCAGCCGCCCTCGATCGCGAGCTCGACGATCGCCTCCGGGTCGAAGTAGGCGGGGTTGGGAGCGAAGCTCGCTCCGGCCGAGTGCTCGATGCCCTGGTCGACCGGCAGGATGCTCACGTAGCCGGTGCCGCCGAGGCGGCCGTGGCGGAAGAGCTGGCCGAGGTTGCGCAGGGTGGCGTTACTGCGATCGGTGATCGAGTAGACGCGGTCGATGAAGTCCGGGCCGGGGAGGTGCAGGAGCGAGGAGTCGATGGTGGTGGAGCTGTGACCGAGCAGCTCGTCGGCTTGCTCGCCCAGCAGCTCGACGATTCGATCGACGTTGATCGAGGAGTCGGTGATGGTCATGCTCCGAGCCTAGCGCGTCGGCGCTCGCAGCGGAATCGAGCGTCCGGCGCCGTCACTTCCTGATCACGTTCTGCGAATCTGCCTCGCCATGACCGCTCGTCGGCGCGACGCTTGGACGTGGGCCGTCGTCGCCGTGGTGGTGGCCGGCGCGGTCATCCGCTTCGCCACCCTGGACGTGCAGAGCATGTGGCTGGATGAGGCGGTCACGCACTCGCTGGTGACGCGCTCCTTCGGCGCGATGCTCTCGGCGATCCCCCACTCGGAGTCCACGCCGCCGCTCTACTACGTGCTGGAGTGGGTGTGGGCGCGGGTGTTCGGCTTCGGCGCCGTCGGCCTGCGCTCGCTCTCGGCGCTGTTCGGGATCGCGACGATCGTCGTGCTCGCCGCGATCGCCGGGCGTTTCGGCGGCCGCCGCGCCGCGCTCGCAGCGGCGGCGGCGGCGACTTTCAGCCCACTGCTGATCTGGTACAGCCAGGAGGCGCGCGCCTACGCGCTGCTCGTGCTCCTGTGCGCGCTGACGGTCCTGTGCCTCGTGCGCAGCGACTGGCGGGGCTGGGCCCTGGCCGCGGCGGCGGCCCTGGGGACCCACTACTTCGCGGTCTTCATCGTGATCCCCGAGGCCCTGTGGCTGCTCTGGCGCCATGGGCGCCGCTCGCGCCGTGCGGCTCTGTCGCTGGCCGCGGTGGCGGTGGTCGGTGCCGCGCTTCTGCCGCTCGCGATCGTCCAAGCCTCCGGCAACCGCGCTCGCTTCATCTCGGCGACAGGCCTCGGCTCGCGCACGGTCGCCGTGCCCAAGCAGTTCCTGGTCGGCTACGCGACCCCGGGCGCGACTGTCCTGACCGTGCTGGCCGTGCTCGCCGCGCTCGGCCTCGCGCTGAGCCTGCGCCGCCGCGACGGGCATCTGCTCGCGCTGGCGGCGATCGCCGTGGTGGTGCCGATCGCACTGGCGGTGTTCGGCGCCGACTACGTGATCACGCGCAACCTGATCATGGCGATGGTGCCGCTGGTGGCGCTCGCCGGCGTGGCGGCGTCACGCACGCGCCTCGCGGGCCCGGCACTGATCGGACTGCTGTGCGCCGTCGGCGTGGTTGCCTTCGTCGGCGTCGAGCTGACCCCCGGCGACCAGCGCGATGACTGGCGTGGCGTCGGGAACGCGATGGGGCCGGCGCTGCTGGGGCCGCGCGTGGTCGTCGTCGACCCCTCAGACGGCGCGCCGGCGCTTCGCCTCTACGTCAAGCTGAAGCGCGTGCCGCCGTCGCTGGGGACCGTCCTGACGACGCGGGAGATCGACGTCATCGATGTCGCGCGCAATCCGCCGCTGCCCTCGCCGAGCGCGGGAATCCCCGGTTTCGTGGCGCAGCCCGTCGTCCACACCGGTGCCTACACGCTCGAGCGCTACGTCGCGGCGACGCCGCTCGCCGAGAGCTACGCGCAGATTGGGGCGGTTGCGCTGGTGCCCGGTTCGGGCGTCAACGGCGGCCCGGCCATCCTCACCGGCGGCTGATGGGCTTGTGGCGATACGCGGTTTTTCCCGCGTATGGTCTGAAAGCGTGAGGCTCGCGCGGCGCATCCTCTTACTGTCGGCCGGTGCCGTGGTCCTGGTGGGTGCCACCAGCGCGCAGGGCGACGCCACCGTAAGCGGCCCGTTGCACGGCAACCTGCTCGGGGTCGGGCCCGACCAGGGGTCGCTGATCGTCGGCTGGGACGAGTCAGACGCGCCGGGCTGTGGGGTTGTCAACGGCAGCGTCACGCCGTCTGTCATAGAAACTGCTGAGAGCGTGACGGTCACGCTCACCGCGGAGGCGTACGCCAACCCTCCGAATACCGTGTGCCCGTTGCCGGCTGGGTTCGGGACGATCACCGTCGCGCTCGCGGCGCCGCTCGGCGGTCGCGAGATAACAGGGTTGGGGATCCAAGGAGGTGGCTACGGGCAGGGCAGCGCGCCTCCGATCCGAATCCCGAATCTCGTCGGCCTCTCACCGGTGGACTCGCGGCTGATGATGAGCAGCCCACGGGGCATCCCCGCCGGCCAGAGCTTCTCAGGAGTCGGCCCGGTGGGATTGGTGGACCACCACACCCATGTCTCGCGAGGCGCCCTGGCGATGGTCGTGGCTCAGCGACCACGGGTGGGCGAGCCGATCCGCCGCCACATCACCGTTGTGCTGACTGTCGCTCCCTAGCCGGGGATCGCCACGGGCTGGCTACCCGCCCTGTGCTCAGCCGCCCGAGCGCTTGTAGAAGTGCGGCTTCGGCAGCGGGCAGTAGAAGGTGTAGTCGTTGAAGGGCACGAGGGCGTTGCCGAGCACTACGTAGACGCCTGAGCCATCGAACAGCTTCATGCAGGGCGGCGGATCCCCCTTGACGGGAACGTGGTCGATCAGGAACCCCTCCTTGGCGCCGTTGGCGGCGGGGTTGTAGGCGCCGGTCTGGACGCCGACGGTCGATGCCAGGCGCTGCAGGCCGACGTTGTCCATGTAGTACTCGCCCTGGTAGGCGGCCTTCATGCTCGTGTCGTACTGCACGGTGCGCACGCCGGCCTTGTGCAGCGCTCGGAAGAGCGTCAGCAGCTCACCCTTGGGCGCACCGGTGATGGTCCCCGTGAGGTCCTCGCTGAGCGGCGCGGTGCGGCTGTAGAAGGCCGGTTTGCGGCCCGGGCACACGAGCTTGTATTCCTCGAAGGGCGCCGTCAGCGGGTTGCCGACTTCGATGTAGATGCCCGAGCCGTCGGTCATCGTTTCGCAGGGTGGCGGGTCGCCGCGGGCGGGGATGTGGCGCAGCATGAAGACGTCGTTGGGACCCATCTCGGCGAGACCGGCCGGTGGCTCCGGGATCCCGGCGAGGATCGACAGCGCGCCGAGGCCGTTGAGGTTGAAGTCGGGGATGTTGGCGCTGCCGCCGTCGAAGTCGGCGTAGCGGAAGTGCATCTGTTTGAGCTCCTTGAGCAGTCCGAGCACGTCGCCGTCGTGCACCGGCCCGCCGTGGAGGTAGCCCGACGGCGAGAAAAAGCTCAGCACGCGCGCCTGGGCGACGCTGTTGCTGGGCGCCCCCGGCAGCCTGAGGCTGAGGGTCGAGCCCCACCCGAAGGACACCATCGCGAAGTTCGCGGCCGCGAGGGCGGCGAAGGCGCCGATCAGCCAGCGCCGAGCCGGCAGCTTCGCCTTGGCGATCCAGCCGGTGCCGAGGACCGCGATGTAGACCAGTGCCGGCAGGCTGTAGCGCGGGTCCTTGAGGACGATGTAGGTGATTCCCAGATAGCCGACGAGGCCACCGATCACGAGCTCTGGTGCGTAGTCGTCGGGGTCTCGGTGGCGGGCGAAGCGCCACAGCGCGACCACCGTGCCGATCAGGAACAGCAGCGTGAACGGGAAGAGCTCCTGGTGGTTGATGAGGTTCCACAGATACCAGCCGGCGTTGCGGGCCGAGTAGCGCGCCGGCGTGATCCCGGCGGAGGCCTGGGCGTTGCCGCTGGCGATGCTGATCGCGGTTGTCGCCCCGGTTGTCAGCACCGAGAGCTGGTCGTAGTGGTAGATGTACCAGGGCAGGGTGAGCGGGGCCCCGCCGGCCACGAAGGCGATCAGTCCGCGCCAGTTGCGCCAGCCGCCGCGCAGGATCACGACCACGATCAGGCCGATCACAAACAGCGCGAAGGTCTGCTTGCTGAGCATCCCGAACGAGCACAAAAAGCCGGCTAGCGCGGCCAGGCGCAGCCGTTTGAAGCGACGCGAGGCGAGGATCGCGCCGACGCTCGCGGCCACCATCGCGGCCTCGCCGGGGTCGACGTAGTACTCGCGCATCTCCGAGACCCACATCGGCGAGCTCAGCGCGAATACCGCCGCCAGGAGCCCGGCGCGGCGCCCGTAGGCCGCGTTGGCGGCGGCGTAGCAGCCGAACGCGAGCACCGGCACGAAGAAGATGTTCTGGGCGATGAGGACGGCGCCCTCGTGCATGCCGGCGATCAGCAGTCCGATCGCCCCGACCAGATGCACGAGCGGCGGGTAGTTGTTGAAGTCCGTGAAGGGCGCCGTCAGCTGCCCGCTGAGGAGCTCGTTGCGGACCGTGAAGGCGTAGATGAGGTGGTTGCCCTCATCGAAGTCCGGCACCTGGTTGTCCTGCGTGAGCCACCAGATCGTGATGATCACGAAGAACCCGACGGCGGCCAGCACCCACCACGGCTCACCGACTCCTCGCAGGCGCCTCCTCAACTCGCGCACGGCTACGACCGGGGGCATCTGCGTTCACACTCTAGTCACGACGCGCGACGCCGCGACGACCAACGGCGCTCGCTCACCCGTAGTAGCGAGAGATCGTCAGCGTCTCCGCGAAGAGGTTGTGGGCCAGCGCCAGCGCCACGAGCAGGGCGCCCAGGACCATCCCCCAACGGCGCGGCAGGGCCTTCGTGCAGAGCACGATCGCCAGGGCGTAGAAGGCGAAGAGCGGGAACAGGTAGCGTGCCTGCGGGAAGAACTGCTGACCCGTCAGCGCGGCCTGCGCGCTCTCGTAGCCGATCACGGCGAGCAGCCCGACGGCCATCGCCGTGTAACACGCGAACAGGCCGATCAGAGGCCGGATGCGGCGGCGCAGTCGCCAGACGCCGATCACCGCGAGCGCCGCGAGCGCGTAGACGAGCCAGCGCATATCGGCGTACACCCAGCCTGGGAAGACGTAGTCGAGCCATCCGAAATGGCCGATCGAGCCGTCCAGCCACAGCGTCCACAGCGGATATCCGCCCGGGAAGTAGACATGGTTCATGAACGGCAGCCTCGGCAGGAAGAGCTCCCACGCGTAATCGGCGTAGCCATGCCAGCCGGAACCCCCGGAGACCGGCCCGCCCCCGCTGGTGACGCTCGCAAGGCCTCCGGCCAGCGGGCTGCCGCGATGCCACGCGGTGACGTTGAGGATCACGTAGATCACGACCGGGACCGCCGCCACTCCCGCTGCGCTCGCGAGCTTGATCAGCGCTTGGCGGTCTCCCCCCGGGCGCTCGCGCCAGGCCAGCATGGCCAGCGCCAGGACCGCGCCCGGCATCAGCGCGAGGAAGGTCAGCTTCGCAAGCATGCCGAGCCCCATGACCGCTCCCAGGGTGAGCGCGCGGCGGGTGGTGAGCCCGCGTTTCCAGGCGCGCGCGATCAGCAGGAAGAGGGTCGCCGAGGCGAGATAGAGCAGGTTGTCGGCGTTGACGCCGGCGCCGATGAAGTCGAACATCGGCTGGAAGGCGACCACCAGGGCGCCGACGGTCCAGGTCCATGGCGAGCCCGGCAGAAGCTCGCGCAGGAAGAGGAAGATCGCGAGCACCGTCGCCGCCGCCATCAGCGCCGAGAGCAGGCGCATGAACTCGAGGCGGGTGAGGATGTTGTTGGACGGAGAGATCCAGTAGGGGACCGCCTCGAGGGCGTAGTAGAGCGGTGGCTGGTTGGTGGCGGTCGACACGTCGCCGGGACCGACAGGGTCCTTGTTGAGGCCCAAGGCCCGCCGCAGGATCTGATCGTCGGCGTTGGTGTAGACGCCGCGGTTGAGCTGGAAGGGGCCCTGGTGGCCGATCACGGTGAAGAAGCCGGTGTCGTCGAGTGCGGCGTACTCCTGTCGCGAGAACTGGACCGGGCCCGGAGTCTGCGGCGGCGCCTTCGCGGTCTCGGCGAGGTACTGCGCGTAGGCGAAGTTGGTGGTCTCATCGGGGACCATGAAGGGCGGGATCACGATCGTCCAGACCGCGACGTTGACGAACGCGATCACGGCGCAAACGCGCCCGGCACGCGGGATCCGCCACCACAGGGCCACGCAGCGCCGCGCGGCGCCGATCAGCGCCAGCCGGAGCGTGGCGCCGAGCGAGACGCCGCGTCCGCGCTGCGAGGGCAGGGCTGCCTCGTTCAACGAAGCTCCCGCCACAGAAGGCGCGCCACGGCGAACCAGAGCGCCAGCGCGACGAGCGCGATCAGCGGCAGCGTCCAGTCGCCGAAGATCGGCGACTTGCCCAGGCCGAAGCGCAGGTCGAGCGTCCCCAGCAGCGACCACCAGGAGTCGCGTCCGGGGCGGTAGAAGATCACGGAGGGACGGCCGAACTGCGGCTGCCCGTCGATCTTTGTGAAGGCTGCGGCGACCGCGAAGTCGGCGCCGCCGACGGCGACCTGATGCGGGCCTTCCACGTGCAGGCACAGCGTGCCGACGATGCTGCCTCCGTGCGGGTGGCTCAGGGGCAGCGAAACGACGCCCTGCGGCGCGCCCGCCTTGAGCAGCCCCGTCGAGACGACACGTCCGGCGCCGTTGTGGAAGGCGACCGCGATTCTCGGCATCTTGTAGCGGTAGCTGCCGATCGTCATCACGAAGCTGGCGGCGTCGTTGGGGAGCACCGTGTCGCCGACGCAGATCCGCCCTCGCCCGGGCACGATGTCGGTGAAGGCCGGCGCTGGCCATGCCACCTTGTCGTCACCGGCCACGCGCTGGGCGGACCCCGACATGTCGATCGCGAATCCGATCGCCGTGGCCAGGAACGCCAGGCCGAGAGCGATCCTCACGCGCATCCGTCCCATGTTATGTGCGATAACGGCGCTACCGCGCGCCTGTAGCGGTCTTGGGCGCTAGCTCGAGAGCAGGGCCAGGTCGGCGTCGACCATCATCCGGATCAGCGTCTCGAAGTCGGTCCGAGGCTCCCAGCCGAGAAGCTCGGTGGCCTTGGAGTGGTCGCCGATCAGGTGGTCGACCTCGGCCGGGCGCACGAAGGCCTCGTCGATCACGACATGATCGTCGGGCCGAAGGCCGGCGTGGTCGAAGGCGATGGCGACGCAGTCGCCGACCGAGTGCGTGATCCCCGTGGCGATCACGAAGTCCTCGGGATCGTCGCGCTGGAGCATCAGCCACATCGCTTCGACGTAGTCCTTGGCGTAGCCCCAGTCGCGCTCGGCGTCGAGGTTGCCCAGGCGCAGCTGCGAGATCAGGCCGAGCTTGATCGCCGCGGCGTGCCAGGTGATCTTGCGCGTCACGAACTCGAGGCCCCGGCGCGGGGACTCGTGGTTGAAGAGGATCCCGCTGGTGGCGTGGAGGTCGTAGCTCTCGCGGTAGTTGACCGTGATGAAGTGCCCGTAGGCCTTGGCGACGCCGTAGGGCGAGCGCGGATAGAACGGGGTCAGCTCGGTCTGGGGGACCTCGCGTACCTTGCCGAACATCTCACTCGATGAGGCCTGGTAGAAGCGCGCCTGCGGGCAGACCTCGCGCACGGCTTCGAGGATTCGCGTCACGCCGATGCCGCTGAATTCGGCGGTCAGGGTCGGCTGGATCCAGGACACGGCGACGAAGGACATCGCCGCGAGGTTGTAGATCTCATCAGGCGCGGAGGCGCGCAGCGCATCCACGAGCGAGCGCTGGTCGAGCAGGTCGCCCTGATGGAGGGTGATGCGCCCGCGCAGGTGCTCGATGCGGTCGAAGCGCTCGGTCGAGGAGCGGCGCACCATGCCGTGGACCTCATAGCCCTTCTCGAGCAGTAGCTCGGCGAGGTAGGAGCCGTCCTGGCCGGTGACGCCGGTGATCAGCGCGGTCCGCGGGCGGCTCATGAGCGCGCGTCCGCTTCGCGCTCGCGCAGCCAGCGCACGGTTTGGGCAAGTCCCTCGGTCAATTCGATCTTCGCCTCCCAGCCCAGTAGTCGCTTTGCCTTCTCCACCGACGGCCAGCGCCGTTGGACGTCAACCGGGAAGCTTGGCAAATGCTTCAGAGCGAAGGCTCCCGGGTCCTCGCCGCAAGCCTCCCAGATCTGGGAGGCGATCTCGGCGACGCTGAGCTCGGCAGCGGCCGAGATGTTGAAATCCTCGTTCAGACCGGCCGGGGAGCGCATCGCGGCGACGACGCCGGCGGCGATGTCGTCGACGTGGGTGAGGGTGCGCGTCTGGGTGCCGGATCCGAAGATCTCAAGTGGCCGCTGGCCGGAGAGGACCTTGCGGATCAGGTCGGGGACGGCGTGCGCGATCCCGGGCTCATCAGTGGGGTGCTCGCCCGGCCCGTAGGCGTTGAAGGGCCGGCAGATCGTGAAGGGAAGGCCGAACTGCTCGTGGGCGGCGCGGCAGTAGACCTCGCCCGTGAGCTTGGAGAAGCCGTAGGCTGAGAGCGGAGGCAGGCAGTCGGGAAGGTGCTCCTCCGGAGTCGGGAAGACGCTCGCGCGCTCGAACACCATCGAGCTCGAGATGTAAACGAAGCGCTCGACCCCCTCCGCCAGGGCGGCGCCGACGACGCCGTTGTAGAGCGCGTTGTTGACCTCCGTGAGCGTGTAGGGGAGGCGGTGGAAGTTGGCGATGCCGCCGACGATCGCGGCGCAGTGGATGACCTGGTCGACGCCGGCTACGGCCGCGCGCGCCTGGTCGGCCTCGCGCAGGTCGGCGGTGTGGACCTCGGCGCCCTCGCGGATCCAGGCTGGCGCCTCGCGCTCGTCGCAGACGCGGACCTCGAACTCGGGGTCGCGCAGCAGCGCGCGCACGATCGCGCCGCCGATCATGCCGGCGCCGCCGGTGACGAGGACGCGGCTCACGCGGCGGCGCCCGCCGCGTCCACGAGTTCGCCGGCGTACGCGAAGAGCTGGCCCGAGCCCCAGCAGTCCCAGGGGTCGGCGATCAGGCACTCGCCGCCGGCGACCGCGGCGATCGTGGCCAGTGCCTGCGGCGTGCGGAAGGCGGAATGGTTGGTGGCGACGACGACCGCGTCGGCGCCGCGCAGCGCCTCCTCCAGGCTCGGCGTCGCCGTCGGGACGAGCGGGTCGTGCACGTTGACCTCGGCGAGCTCGCGCTCGAGCAGCCGCACCAGCTTGTGCGAGAGGCTGTCGCGCTCGTCGTCGGTGTCGGCTTTGAAGGCGAGCCCGAGCACGCAGACGCGGCGACCGTCGAGGGAGCCGATGCGCCGCAGCAGCCCGCGCACGAGAAACAGCGGCACCGACTCGTTGACGCGCGAGACGGCCAGCAGCATCCCCGGCGCGTTTGAGCGCTCCTCCGAGAAGGCGAAGTCCTTGCGCAGGCAGGTGCCGGCGGTCATGCCCGGCCTCGCGATACCGCCGCGAGGGTAGTCGCGGTTGATCAGCTCGATCACCTCGAAGACGTTCGCGTCGTACTGCTCGCAGTCCATCATCAGCAGGTTGGGCAGCGCGAAGGTCGTGTAGCGCAGGATGTTGGTCCAGATCTTCGCCAGCTCGGCCTGCACCGGCGTGGTCTGCACGATCGGCGCGCCGAAGACGGAGAAGAGGTCGCCGACGATCCGCCCGCTCTCGGGGCTGACGCCGCCGATGATGCAGGGGAGCGAGTGGATCTCCTCGATGAAGCGCCCGGCGGCGATCCGCTCGGGCGCGTGTGCGACGTGGATCTCCTGGCCCACCTCGAGCGTCGTGTGGCGGCGCAGGTGGGCGGCGACGTAGTCGGTCGTGCCGGGGGCGACGGTCGAGCGCAGGGTCACCGACTGCCCGGCGACGAGGCCGCCGCTCAGCTCGTGCACGGCCTCGCGGATCTGGCTCATGTCGATCTCGATGTGCGAGAAGGACGGGGTGCCGAGGGTGATCACGATGTGGCGCGCCGCCGTCGCCTCCGCGATCCGCTCCGAGAGCGCGAGCTCGTGGCGGTCGAGCAGCTCCTGAGTACCCGGCTCCGCGAACGGCATCCGCCGTGCGCGCAGGGCGTCGAGCCGCTCGGCGTCGTTGTCGATGCCGAGCACGCGGAGGCCGTGGTCGGCGAAGCAGAGCGCGAGCGGGAGACCGACTCGGCCGAGGCCGACGATCGCCACGTCGTAGTTCATCGCCTGCCAGAGGCTAGACGGTCGCCCGGAGCGGGTGGGCGCCGCCGCGAGCGCGGGCGCCGCTCAGTCGCTGCTCGGAGTGCTCCCGCGGCCGCTGCGGCGCTCCGTCGCGTACTGGCGGGCGAAGGCGGCCACGAAGCGGGGGTTGTAGCGCGCGTAGCGCCGCCACAGCCGCCGCGGCTCGCGCGCGAGCCGGTAGGTCCACTCGAGCCCGCGCGAGCCCATCCAGGCCGGCGCCTGGGCCACCAGGCCGGCGTGGAAATCGAAGGCCGCGCCGACGGCGATCAGCATCTGCGTGTCCAGCCGCTCGCGCATCCGCGCGACCCACAGCTCCTGGCGCGGCTGGCCGATCCCGACCCAGACGACCTTCGCCCCCGAGCGCTCGATCCGCAGCACGACCTCCTCGTCCTCCTGGGCGCTGAGCTCGCGAAAGGGCGGCGTGTAGGCGCCGACGATCTCAAGGCCCGGGAAGCGGGTCCGAAGCGCCAGCGTGAGATCGACGAGAGCGTCCTCGCTGCGCCCGCCGTAGAGATAGACCGGAACGCCGGTGCCGGCCGCGTGCGCGCAGTAGGCCGCCATCAGGTCGGGGCCGTAGACGCGCGTCGCGCCCGCGTGCCCGAGCGCGTGGAGCGCCCACACCAGGGGCTGCCCGTCGGGGACGACCAGGCTCAGCGAGCGCACGGCCGCCATGACTTCGGGCTCCTCGACCGCGCGCATCACGAGATGGACGGCGGCGGCGCTGAGTGAGCCGGGGGAGCCGGATTCGATCGTGGCGTCGATCCACCCGATCACGCCGGCATAGTCGGTGATCGCGAGCGGGACGCCGAGAATCTCGGCGCTGCGCGGCGGCGCGGGCGGCGGCTCAGCCAGCGCCGAGGGCGGGGCCGGCGGGAATCGATCCCGCGTCGCCCTGATCGCTGGCCGCGCGGATCCGCTCGAAGGCCAGCACCACGAGGCCGCGCTGGGTGTCCACGTTGGTGCCGGCGGTGCGTAGCGCGACCCCGGTGCGGCGGAAGACAGCGGCGCCGACGAGGCGCTGAATCGCGCTCAGTGGCGGCTCGCTGTCGCGCGCGGCACTCTCGGCGGGCAGGCGCATCACGAGCAGGATCGCGTCGCCGTCGGTCCATGCCCGCGTGGCGTCGGGAGCGACGCCATACAGCGCGTGGTAGATGTCGGCGAGCGCCTGTGCGGCGACATCCCCGATTCGCTCGGTCTCGGCGCCCTGCGCTGTTATGTGCCTCACGCTTTTGCCCCTCTGTGCGACAAGATTGCGCCCGGTTTCGTGAGCGTCAACATCGCGGCGCTCGGGCGAAACTCGCTGGTGAGGTATCGCCGAACAAGTTAGTGATCTTCTCCCCCACATACGAGGGAATGGCAACGGATTCGGCTGCGACATTGAAAATCCTCCGTGCGCCGGCGGCTCAGCCGATCCGGCCGCGCAGGCGCCGAGCGATCTCGACGGCCTCTTGGCGGGTTCGCACGCCCAGCTTGCGCAGGACGTGCTTGATATGGCTGCGCACGGTCTCGACGGCCAGGCCGAGGCTCTCCGCGATGTCGGTCGTCCCGGCGCCGTCGATCAGCAGGTCGAGCACCTGCCACTCGCGGGCGGTCAGCTCGCCCCCCGCCGGGCGCAGCCGCGGCCCGGGTTCTGACTGGCGGTAGAGCTCGTCGATCAGGCGCATGCCGAGTTGGCGCGTGATCGCCGCCTCACCCACGAGCGCGCCCTGCAGCGCGCGCGTGAGCGGCCCGATCTCGAGGTCCTTGCTCACGAAGCCGACGGCCCCGGCGCGCAGCGCCTTCACGGCGGTGTCCTCATCGTCGGTTATCGAGCAGAAGACCATCCGCGTGTCGGGCAGCTGGCGACGGATCTCGCGGGCGATGGCGATCCCCTCCAGGTGCGGGTAGCCGATGTCGATGAGGACGAGGTCGGGGACCTCGCGGCGTACGACCTCGATCGCGTCGCTCTCAGCGTCGGCCTCGGCGGCGACGACGAACTCGCCCGAGGCGGTGATCTCCTCGCGCATGGCGCGACGCGCGAGCGCGTCTCGGTCGATCAGCACGAGGCGTACGGCTTGCGGCGCCGCGGTGAGCGGCGGGTCGGTCAGTGTCGACTTCGATGACATGGAACCCGGTGATGCTAAAGCCAGGATTTAGGTTCTGACTGGTGGAAGTGCGGGCGGCGCGTGGTGAAGAACACGCGAAGTTCGCCCTCTCCGAGCGGGTGAGTTTTCTCACCTATGGGGTACTCGAAGATCACCCCACCGGGTAGGCGGAAAACCCTGACTCTTCAGTCATGACGCCGACCGCCTGCCCGACCGCCCCGAAGCGTAGCGCTGCCGCCTCCGAGAAGCATGCCGAAGCGGCCCGCACGTTTGACATCTCCGACGACGCGATGACGAGCTTCCGTCTCCGCAGCGCCGCTGCCGAGAGCATCGACGCCGCCCGCACGACCCGCCTCGCGGTGCAGCGCGCCAAGAGCGGCGACCGCGAGGCCATCCGCTACCTCTACATCCGCTACGCCAACAACGTCTACAGCTACGTCGCCTCGATGCTGCGCGATCACCACGCGGCCGAGGACGTCACCCAGCAGGTCTTCGCGAAGCTGCCGGAGAGCCTGCAGCGCTACGAGGACCGCGGCGCCCCCTTCCTCAGCTGGCTCGTGCGCCTGGCGCGCAACGCGGCCATCGACCAGCTGCGCTCGCGTCGCGCGACCCCGCTGGCCGAGCCGGTGCTCAGCGAGGAGGCCGACGATGGCTCCTCGCGCGATCGCCGCGAGATCCTCCGCGCCGCCCTCGCCGGGCTGCCCGAGGACCAGCGCGAGATCATCATCCTGCGCCACCTCGGCGGCCTCGCGCCGGCCGAGATCGCCAAGCGGCTCGGCCGCAGCGAGAGCGCCGTCAACGGTCTGCACCACCGCGGCCGCCGCGCCCTGCGCGAAGAGCTAACGCGGCTCGGAGCCGCTCCCGTCACCGTCGCCGCCTAGGAGCCAGCGAGATGCCAGGAACAACCTGCCCCGCCACACCCGCCGGACTCGGATCCACCCGCTCGCGCTGGCGTGCCGCCGGCTGCGAGCGTGGCACCCGCCTCGGCGCCGCTCACCGCGCGCCCGCCGACAGCCACGTCCGCCACCGCGCTGTGAAGTCGCTGCGCTCGTCGCGGACCCTGTTTCGCTCGCTCGTCAGCTGTTGACAAGCTCGCCTTGGGCGAGCTTTCCAACGGGACGGGGAGTGGTCTGAAGCCCCTGCGCCGAGACCCTTGGATGTTCGGGCTGGAGCTTTCGGGCCCGAGTGCGGTTGCGCTTGCTCGAGACCTGCGAGGCTTGAGCGGTGGCGCGAACGTGGTTGCCGATTCGGGTGGATCTAATCGGTGGCGGGGGTCTCGAGCTTGATCCGGCGCCCGGGCGGGTCCTGATCGTCGGGCCGTCGCATTCGTTCGAGGTCTTCGCCGAGGCGATCGACGCCGCGTTCGCGCGGTGGGATCTGTCGCATCTGCACAGCTTCGAGTTGGCGGACGGTCGCTTGATCGGCTTTCCCGACGACCCGTTCGAGCCGGACGCGGGCTGGCTCGATCACGCGAAGCTGAAGGTCTGCCGAGAACTCGCGCCGGGCGAGGAGTTCGAGTACGTGTTCGATCTCGGCGACAACTGGCGTCATCGCTGCACGGTCGCGCAGGCGAAGGTTGATCCGCTCGATGTCTACGGTGTCGTTCCCGCCCGTCCGGTCGCCATCGAAGGCTGGGGCTGGATCCCCGATCGGTACGGTCGCCTCGGCTTCGAGGGCGAGGGTGGCGAAGGCGAGGAGCTCGGGTAGCCCTCAGCCGGCGACGCAGCGTTGGCCGACGAGCGCGGCGCAGCAACGGCAGGCGCAGCGTAGCGCGCCGGAACGCTCCCAGCTGGAGCTTCCCAGCCTCGGCCGACGGCTGGGCGACTGCGACTAGGCGTCGTCGCCGGCGGCGAACTCGCCGCGGATCGCCACGAGGATCTGGGTGGCGTCGTCGGCGGCCGCCAGCGCCACGAGGAAACCCTCGTCGGCGAGGCGGCGGCGCAGCGTGGCGGCGCAGGCGGGGGCCACGGCGATGATCGCTCGGCCCCCGGGGCAGAGCACGCGGGCGAGCTCGTGGAGGCTTTCGCGCTCGCCGGCGCCGCAGCGGCGCGTGTCGGCGACGACGACGTCGAAGCTCGAGGTGGCGAGCGTGGGGTCGGCGGCGGCGTCGCGCACGGCGTAGCGGCGGTCGAGCTGGGCGAGGCTCTCGAGCACCTCGAAGACCTCAGCTCCGGGGGCGATCGCGAGCACGCGCCGGCGCGCGGCAAGCACGTCGGTGTGCTGGATCAGCACCGCCTCCAGGCGGGCCTCCACGCGTACCGAAGCGCCGTGGGGGCGGGTGAGACGATCGCTCATGCCCATCAACGGTGGACGCACGCGACACCTTTCACGCATCGACGAGCGATCGAGCCGCAGTAAACTGACCGCTGCCGCCGCCCCCTGGTATCTGAGGACGAGGGGGGAAATCCACCCACGACGTCCTCGATCCGGACCCTACCCTTCGGTTCAGCCACAGCAAAGACCGGGGATTTCCATGCTCGCTCGCAGGGTGAGTGGGGAGGCCCAGAAAGTTGCAAAACGCGATGAACAAGCGCGAGGGAACAAACGCCAAGCACGATGAGGACGGCTCAGCAGAGCCGCATGGCGGCGACGTCACGGCGCACATGAGCGTCAACGGCGGCCGTCATGGCGCCCAGCGCCTGCGCATCATCGTCGCCGACCCCGACCCGCTCGCGCGCCGCGTCATCCGTGACTCGCTGCGCCACGACGGCGGCTTCATCGTCGCCGCCGAGGCCAAGGACGGCGTCGAGGCTGTCGAGCTCGCGCTGCACTACCGGCCCGAGCTCGTGCTCATGGAGGTCGGCATGCCCGCCCTCGACGGCATCGGCGCCTGCCGCGAGATCACCGCCAAGGCTCCCGGGGTGCGGATCGTGATGTTCTCGGTCCCCCAGGACCGCGAGGTCGAGATCAAGGCGCTGCGCGCCGGCGCCGCGGGCTTCCTCTCCAAGAACGCCGACATCGAGGCGGTCGTGCGCGCCCTGCGCTCGGTCGCCAGTGGTGAGGCCGCGGTCAGCCGCTCGTTGACCCGCGAGCTCGTCGAGCTGTTGCGCAACACGGCCGAGAACGGCACCGGCATGCGCCCCGTCAAGAGCCCCCTGACGACGCGCGAATGGGAGGTCCTCGACCTCATCTGCGCCGGCGACTCCACGCGCGAGATCTCGGGCAAGCTCTACCTCTCCGAGGACACCGTCTACAGCCACACCAAGAGCATCCTGCGCAAACTCGGCGTGCACTCGCGCGTCGAGGCGATCGCCGTCGCCGGCCGCCTGCGCCAGCCCAAGCTCGGCTGATCGGCTTCACCGATCGGCGCATGCGCCGATCGGCCTGACGGTGCATGCACCGTCAGGCGGCCGGGTGCATGCACCCGGCCGGTCTACACTGAGCGCCCAATGCGTGTCGGCATCGTCGGTCTGGGGTACGTCGGCCTGCCGCTCGCGGTGGCGTTCGCCGCCGCCGGCGTGGAGGTTCTCGGCGTCGACTCCGATCTCGCCCGCGTGGAGGGCGTGGCCGCCGGGCGCTCGTTCATCGAGGACGTCTCCGACGGCGATCTTGCCGCCGCGCTGCCGCGGCTGCGCGCGAGCGCCGACTACGCCGAGCTGGCGCAGGTCGACGCCGTGGTGATCTGTGTGCCGACGCCGCTCTCGCCCAACCGCGAGCCCGATCTGCGCGCCCTGCTCGACTGCACGCGCAGCCTCGCCCAGGTGCTCGTCGCCGGCCAGCTCGTCGTGCTCGAGTCGACCTCCTACCCCGGCACCACGCGCGAGCGCGTCGCGCCGCTGCTGGAGGCAGGCAGCGGCCTGCGCGCCGGCGCCGACTTCAACCTCGCCTACTCGCCCGAGCGCGTCGATCCCGGCCGCACCGACTACACGCTGGCCAACACGCCCAAGGTCGTGGGCGGGCTGACGGAGCCCTGCGGCGATCGCGCCGAGGAGCTCTACCGGCGCATCTGCGATGAGGTGGTGCGCGTCTCGAGCCCCGAGTCTGCGGAGCTGACGAAGCTGCTCGAGAACATCTTCCGCGCCGTCAACATCGCGCTCGTCAACGAGCTCGCGCTGCTCACCGACCGCATGGGGATCGACATCTGGGAGGTCATCGACGCCGCGGCGACCAAGCCCTACGGGTTCATGCGCTTCACGCCCGGACCGGGCATGGGCGGCCACTGCCTGCCCGTCGACCCCTTCTATCTCGCCTGGCGCGCGCGCGAGTTCGACATGCCCGTCGAGTTCATCGAGCTCGCCGGCAAGCTCAACCAGCAGATGCCCTACCACTGCGTCGCCAAGCTCCAGCGGACGCTCAACGAGCAGGGACTGGCGGTGAAGGGCGCCCGCATCGCCGTGCTCGGCGTGAGCTACAAGCCGGGGGTCGGCGACGTGCGCGAGTCGCCGGCGCTGAAGATCATCGAGCTGCTGCGCGAGCTCGGCGCCGACGTCGTCTACCACGACGCCCACGTACCGCAGTTCGAGGCCGCCGGCCTACGCTCGCTCGAGCTCTCGGACGCCCTGGAGGGTGTCGCCTGCGCGGTGATCGTGACCGCGCAGCCGGGGATCGACTACGACGAGCTCGCGGCGGGGGTGCCGAGCGTGCTCGACCTGCGCGGGGTGACCCGCCCGGCGCCCAACGTGGTGCGGCTTTGAGCGAGCGGGTCGTCTCGCTCGCGGTCGTCGGGCTCGGCTACTGGGGGCCCAACCTCGCCCGCAACGTGGTTTCTATCCCGGGGACGCGGCTGGCCTGGTGCTGCGACAGCGACGCCGATCTGCGCGCGCAGGCGGGAGCGCTGTTCCCGGGCGTGGCGCTCAGCGGCTCACTGGACGAGGTGCTCGAAGACGGCTCACTCGACGGCGTCCTGTTGGCGACGCCCGTGCGCACCCACGCGGAGCTCGCGGCGCGCGTGCTCGCCGCGGGCAAGCACTGCTTCGTCGAGAAGCCGCTGGCGACCTCGACCGCCGACGCCCAGGGCCTGATCGACGCCGCGGCCGCGGCCGACCGCGTGCTGATGGTCGGGCACCTGCTCGAGTACCACCCGGGAATCCGCGCCCTGGGCGAGCTGATCGAGGCCGGCGAGCTCGGCGAGATCCACTACATCTACTCAAACCGCCTCAACCTCGGCCAGCTGCGCGCTGATGAGAACGCGCTCTGGAGCCTCGGCGCGCACGACGTCGCGGTGATCCTCGGCCTCGCCGGCGGCGAGGAGCCGGTCGAGCTCGACGCACGCGGCGAGTGCTACATGCGACCTGGCATCGAGGACGTCGTCTTCGCCTTCATGCGCTTTGGCAGCGGTCTCGCCGCGCACCTGCACCTCTCCTGGCTCGACCCCCACAAGGAGCGCCGCATCACCGTCGTCGGCTCGCGGCGGATGGCGACCTTCGACGACATGGCGATCGAGCGCAAGCTGACCGTCTACGACAAGGGCTTTGACGAGCGCACCGACGGCTGGGGCGAGTACATCGCCCGTTCCGGCGCCTCGACGAGCCCCCAGATCCCCCCGACGGAGCCGCTGCGGCTGGAGATCGAGCACTTCGCCTACTGCATCCGAAGCGGCGCCACGCCGCGCTCGGACGGCGCCAGCGGGCTGCGCGTGGTGCGCGTGCTCGAGGGGCTGCAGGCGTCCTTGGAGGCGAGCCGGCGGTGAGCGTGACGCCGGATCCGCGCGCGCCGGGGCTGCATGTCGGCGAGGGCGGGGACGAGGCGCTGCTGGAGCGCTGACGGTAGGGGTCGTTGCCGCGGGGCGGCGTGGCGGTTCGTGATTCGCGTGCCGGTGATCCACGTCGGCCTCAAGCGCGGCCCGTGCGTTCGCGGCTCGCGATCCTCGAGCGCGCTGCTCGAGCGCTGACGCTAGCGGGCGCTCAGGCGAGCGCGTCGGCGAGCGCCGCGACGACCTGCTCGACCGCCTCGTCGGGCAGGACCGGGCTGATCGGGATCGCGAGGTTCGTGCGCGCCGCCTCGTCGGTGTGGGGTAGTGCGACGTCGGCGCGCAGCGAAGCCTGACGGTGCAGCGGCACGCGGTAGTAGCTGCGGGCCTCGATCCCGCGGGCGCCGAGGGCGGCCAGGAGCTCATCCGCGCGCTCGTGGCGCACGACGTAGAGGTGCCAGGCGGGATGGCAGCCGCCCGCAAGCGCCGGCAGCGTGACGAGGCCGCCCAGACCGGCCGCCGTGTAGCGGGCCGCGGCGGCGCGGCGGCCGGCCGCCCAGGCGTCCAGATGCGGCAGCTGCACGCGCAGGATCGCCGCCTGGATGGCGTCCAGGCGCGAGTTGTAGCCGAGCAGCTCGAAGTGCTCCTTGTCCACGGAGCCGTGGTGGCGCAGCAGCCGCACGCGCTGCGCGATCTCCGCGTCGTCGGTGGTGATCGCGCCGCCGTCGCCGAAAGCGGCCAGGTTCTTGGAGGGGTAGAAGCTGAAGGTCGCTGCCGTGCCGAGCGATCCGGCGCGGCGACCATCGGCCGTGGTCGAGCCCGCCGCCTGGGCGGCGTCCTCGAGGACCGGCACGCCGAGGGCCTCGATCTCGGCGATCGGCGCGAGGTTGCCGAACAGGTGCACGGCGAGGACGGCCTTGGTCTTGGGCGTCAGAGCGGCCGCGACGGTCTCGGCGCTCACGCACATCGTGTCGGGGTCGACGTCGCAGAAGACGGGCGTGGCGCCGGTGTGGGGGATTGCCTCGGCCGTCGCGTAGAAGGTGAACGACGGCACGACCACCTCATCGCCCGGGCCGACCTCCATGGCCCGCAGCGCGATCGTGATCGCGTCCGTCCCGTTGCCGACGCCGATGGCGTGGCCGGCGCCGATGTGGTCGGCGAACTCCCGCTCGAAGGCCGCGACCTCGGGTCCGAGGATGAAGCGGCCGCCCTCGATGACGCGGTCGATCGCCGTGCGGATCTCGGCGCGCAGCGGCTCGAGCGGCGTTGCGGTGTCGAACAGGGGCACGGGCATCTCGCTCTGGAGGCTAGTGGGCACCCGCGCGGCGCGATCCGCCGCGCAGATTTCTCCGGGGCGGCGGCGACTACTATCCGCAGCCATGAAGGCGGTGATCCTGGCGGGAGGCATCGGCTCGCGGCTCTCGGAGGAGACTGCGGTGCGGCCCAAGCCAATGGTCGAGATCGGCGGCAAGCCGATGCTCTGGCACATCATGAAGCTCTACTCCTCCTACGGGATCAACGAGTTCGTGATCTGCCTCGGCTACAAGGGCTACGTGATCAAGGAGTACTTCGCCAACTACCACCTGCACACCTCGGACGTCACCTTCGACGTCGCCGCTCGTACCCAAGAGGTGCACCGCTCGGACACCGAGCCCTGGCGGGTCACGCTCGTCGACACCGGCGAGGCGACGATGACCGGAGGGCGGCTCGCGCGCGTGCTCGAGTATGTCGGCGACGAGGACTTCTGCTTCACCTACGGCGACGGCGTCGCCGACATCGACATCGGCGCCTTGGTCGCCTCCCACCAAAGCGCCGGGACGATCGCAACCGTCACCGCAGTGCAGCCGCCGGGGCGCTTCGGGGCGCTCGAGATCGATGGCACCCAGGTCCGCTCGTTCGAGGAGAAACCGCGCGGCGACGGCGCCTGGACCAACGGCGGCTTCTTCGTGCTCAAGCCGGAAGTCGCGACCTACCTGGTCGGCGGCGACGCCGTGATCTGGGAACAGGAGCCGGTCCGCGCCCTGGTCCGCGACGGTGAGCTCTCCTCCTACCTGCATCGCGGCTTCTGGCAGCCGATGGACACCCTGCGCGACCGCAACCAGCTCGAGCGCATGTGGGAGTCCGGAGCGGCACCCTGGCGCGTGTGGGCGTGAGCGCCATCGACCCCGGCTTCTGGCGTGGGCGTCGCGTGTTCCTGACCGGGCACACGGGGTTCAAGGGGTCGTGGCTGTCGCTGTGGCTGCAGTCGCTCGGCGCTGAGGTGAGCGGCTACTCACGCGACGTCCCAACGGAGCCATCGCTGTATGAGCTCGCACGCGTCGGCGAGGGCATGCATTCCGAGACCGTGGCCGACGTGCGCGACTACGACGACATCGCGCAGGCGATGGTCGCGGCGCGGCCCGAGGTCGTGATCCACATGGCCGCCCAGGCGCTCGTGCGCCATTCTTTCGAGGAGCCGCGCGAGACCTACGCCACCAATGTGATGGGGACGGTCAACGTGCTCGAGGCTGTGCGCGCTACCGGCGAGGTGCGTGTGGTCGTCAACGTGACCTCGGACAAGTGCTACGAGAACCGCGAGTGGGAGTGGGGCTACCGCGAGGATGAGCCGATGGGAGGCTTTGACCCCTACTCGAGCTCGAAGGGTTGCGCGGAGCTCGTCACCTCCGCCTACCGGCGCTCGTTCTTCGACGACCCGGCCGGCGCGGCTCTGGCGTCCGCGCGCGCCGGCAACGTCATCGGCGGCGGCGACTGGGGCACCGACCGACTGCTCCCGGACCTGATGCGCGCCGCGCTCGCGGGCGAGCGGCTGACGGTGCGCAACCCGGACGCCATTCGCCCCTGGCAGCACGTGATCAACCCGCTCTCGGGCTACCTCGCACTCGCCCGGGCGCTCTGGGAGGATCCGGCGAATGCGGGCGGATGGAACTTCGGGCCGCCCGACGAGGACGCGCGGTCGGTGCGGTGGGTGGTGGAACGCGCCTGCGAGCGTTGGCCGGCGCCGCTCGACTGGAGCCACGACGTTGGACCGCATCCGCACGAGGCTCTCCATCTCAAGCTCGACTCAAGCCGCGCCCGCCACCGCCTCGGCTGGCGCCCGCTGGTCACGCTCGCGGACGCGATCGACAGCACCATCGAGTGGTATGGGCAGCTCGAGGCGCAGGCCGACATGCGGGCCGTGACGCTCGCCCAGATCGACGCGCTGGCAAGCGCAGGGGCGCCTTCGTGAGCACCGCCGCTCGCTGCCGCTTCTGCGGTGCGCCGCTCGAGGCCGTGTTCGCCGACCTCGGCATGTCGCCGCTGGCGAACTCCTACCTGCCGCCGGAGCGCGCGAACGCGCGCGAGTCGTTCTACCCGCTCCGGGCGCTGGTCTGCGGGAGCTGCTTCCTGGTCCAGCTCGAGCAATTCGAGACGCCCGAGGAGATCTTCTCCGACTACGCCTACTTCTCGTCCTACTCCTCGAGCTGGCTCGAGCACTCGCGCGTTTACACCGAGCTGATGATCGAGCGCTTCGGGCTTGGCGCCTCGAGCAAGGTCGTCGAGATCGCCTCCAACGACGGCTACCTGCTGCAGTACTTCAAGGAGCACGGTGTCCCGGTTCTCGGTGTCGAGCCGGCCGCCAACGTCGCCGCCGTCGCGATCGACAAGGGGATCCCCACGGTCGTCGAGTTCTTCGGCGTGGAGACCGCCCGCGGGCTCGCGGCCGAGCACACCGCCGACCTGCTGCTCGGCAACAACGTGCTCGCGCACGTCCCCGATCTCAACGACTTCGTCGCCGGGCTGAAGGTCCTTCTGCGCCCCGGGGGCGTCATCACGATGGAGTTCCCGCACCTGATGCGACTGGTCGAGGCCAATCAGTGGGACACGATCTACCACGAGCACTTCTCCTACTTCTCGTTCCTGACCGTCAGCCGCGTCTTCGAGGCGCACGGGCTGCAGCTGTTCGACGTCGATGAGATCCCGACCCACGGCGGCTCGCTTCGGATCTACGGCGCGCACGCCGACGACGCCACGAAGGCGCAGTCGCCAGCCGCGGCGGAGCTGCGCGAGCGCGAGCGCGCGGCCGGCTACGAGCGGCTTGAGACCTACCTGGCCTTCGAGCAGGCGGTGCGCGCCGACAAGCGCGCGATCCTCACGCTCCTGATCGAGCTACGCGAGCAGGGCCTCTCGATCGCCGGCTACGGCGCGCCGGCGAAGGGCAACACGCTGCTCAACTACTGCGGCATCGGCCCCGACTTCATCGACTACACCTGCGATCTGAGTCCGCACAAGCAGGGCCACCTACTGCCTGGCAGCCACATCCCCATCCGCGCTCCCGAGCACCTCTCGCAGACGCGGCCCGACGTCGTCCTGATCCTGCCCTGGAACCTCAAGGAAGAGATCGTGCAGCAGCTGAGCTTCATCCGGGAGTGGGGCGGGCGCTTCGCGGTGCGAACGCCGACGCTCGAGCTCCTCCAATGAGGTTCGAGGAGACGCCTCTTGAGGGCGTCCGGGTCGTCGAGCTCGAGCGCATCGAGGACGAGCGCGGCTGGTTTGCGCGCACCTACGACGGCGAGGAGTTCGCGCGCCACGGCATCGCCTTCGAGCTCCTCCAATGCAACAGCTCCTACAACGCCCGCTGCGGGACGCTGCGGGGCATGCACTACCAGGCCGACCCACACGGCGAGCCCAAGCTCGTGCGCTGCGTTCGCGGCGCGATCTTCGACGTGGCGGTCGATCTGCGCGCTGCATCGCCGAGCTACCGGCGCTGGTACTGCGCGGAGCTGAGCGAGGGCAACGACCGCATGCTGTTCATCCCGCCAGGCGTCGCGCATGGCTTCCAGACTCTGGCCGAGGGCTGCGAGGTGCTTTACGCAATGGGCCACCGCCACGTGCCTCAGGCCGCGCGTGGCGTCCGCTGGGACGACCCGGCGTTCGCGATCGCGTGGCCGCCGGCGCCGGTGACCGGGCGGGTGATCTCCGAGCGCGACCGCTCCTACCCGGACTTTCCGGACTGACGATGGCGGCGTCCGCCGGTGTGGGGGCGAGTCGTTGACCAGGGTTCTGCTCGCCGGGGCCAGCGGCTTCGTCGGCGGCTCGGTGTTGCGTGCATTGCTCGATCGCGGCCACGAGGTCGATGCCGTCGCCCGCCGCGGCGGCCAGGCGCGCGAGAGAGTCCGCTGGCACGCCACAGATCTGCTCGAGCCGGGCGCGGCCGAGGCGCTCGTGACGGAGCTCGAGCCGGAGCTGATGCTCGACCTCGCTTGGTACGCCGAGCACGGTCGCTTCTGGGACTCCACGGAGAACCTCCGCTGGGTCGACGCCACGCTGCGCTTGGCCCACGCCTTCACCGAAGCCCGCGGCCGGCGTGCGCTGATCGCGGGCAGCTGCGCCGAGTACGCCTGGGGTCCGGCGCTGCTGCGCGAGAACGACAGCGCCCTTGAGCCCTCTACGCTCTACGGCGCCGCCAAGCACGCGACGCACGTCGTCGCTGCGGCGCTCGCGGCCCAGGGTCACAGCGAGCTGGTGTGGGGGCGGCTGTTCTTCCTCTACGGACCCGGCGAGCACCCCGACCGGCTGGTCGCAGCGGTCGCGCGGAGCCTGATCGCCGGCGAGCGGGTAGCGACCAGCGAAGGCGCTCAGGTCCGCGACTTCATGCACGTAGATGACGCCGCGAGGGCGCTTGTGGAGCTCCTCGAAAGTCCCGTCACCGGCGCTGTCAACGTCGCGTCTGGGCTCGGCGTCAGCGTTCGCGAGGTGGTGACGATGATCGGCGAGCTGACCGCTGGGCTCGACCACGTCGACTTCGGAGCGATCGCCACCAGGGCCGGCGAGCCGGAGCGGCTCGTGGCCGACGTCGCACGGCTGCGCGAGGAGGTGGGGTTCACGCCCGCGATCGCCCTGCGCGACGGCCTTGACGCCACCGTGCGCTGGTGGCGTGAGCAACCGGCCCTCCCGTGAGCACCGACGCGGAGGGGAGCCGGCCCGGCCCGGAGCCCCCGCCGGACATCCTCGAGACGGCCGCCGCGGGCCCCGCGGCCGTACGCGGTGGGCTGATGCGCGGGGCCGCCTACCTCGTCGGCGCGTTGGCCGGCGCGCTGTCGGCCAGGCTCCTCTTCCGCCACCTCGGCACGATCGAGCTCGGCACCTACGGGGTGATCACCTCGCTGGTGGCGATTGTCAACGGCTTCACCGACCTCGGCCTGACCGCGGTCGGCGTGCGTGAGGCGGCGGTCGTCGACGCGCACGAGCGCGGCGCGCTGCTGCGCGACCTGCTCGGCTTCCGCCTGCTGCTCACGACGATCGGGATCGGCGTGATGGCGGTGGTCGCGATCTTCGGCTACACGCAGACGGTGATGATCGGCGTCCTCATCGCCGGCGTCGGGCTGCTGCTCCAAGTGACGCAGGACAACTTCGCGATCTCGCTGCAGGTCAGCCTGCGCCTGCGCGCCGTCGCGGCGCTCGACGTGTTGCGACCGCTGCTGACCGTCGTCTTCGTGGCCTTCCTGGTCGCCGTCGGCGGGCACCTGCAGGCGTTTGTCGCCGTCGCCGTTGCGGTCGGGGTCGTTTGCACGACGGTTGCCTATGGATTCGTGCGCCGGGAGCGGCTGTTGCGCCCCTCACTTCACTGGCAGCGCTACCGCACCCTGCTCCGCGACATCCTGCCGTACTCCGCCGCCGTCGCGGCCTCGAGCCTCTACTACCGGGTGACGGTGCTCGCCACATCGGCGTTCGGCACGAAGGCCGAGGTCGGCTATGTCTACGCGTCGTTTCGCGTGATCGAGGTGCTGACGTTCCTCCCCGCGCTGATGATCGGTGTGGCCTTCCCGATCTTCGCCCACGCCGCCCACAACGATCGCGAGCGGCTCGGCTACGGGCTCGGCAAGGTCTTCGAGGTGGCGTTGATCGTCGGCGCGTGGGTCGCGGTCTCGATCGCCGTCGCCGCGCCGCTGATCGTGGCCTTCCTCGGCAGCTCGCAGTTTGCTCCCGCGAGCCCTGTGCTCGCGATCATGGGCATCGGTCTCGGCGGGACATTCGGCAGCATCCTTTGGGGCAACGCGCTGCTCAGCCTGCGCCGCCACCGCGCGATCCTCCTCATCAACCTCGCCGCGCTGGTCTTCGCCATGGTCGCCATCAGCGTGCTCGTCGTCCTCGACGGCGCGCGCGGGGCGGCGATCGGGCTCGCCACGAGCGAGATCGGTGTCGGCATTGTCAGCGCGGTTGTCGTCTGCCGCCACAACCGCGAACTTCGGCCGCCTCTGCGGGTGGTCCCGCTCGTCGCGATCGCCGCGGGCGTCGCGGTCGTGCCGCTCTGGCTCGACGGCGTGCCGACGATCCTGCGCGTGTGCATCTCGACCGCGGCCTACTTCGTTGTCCTCGTCATCACGCGCGCGCTGCCGCCCGAGCTTTCCGTGCTGCTGCCGGCTCGCCTGCGCTGGCTGCTGCGCCGCTGAGCGGTCGAGCGACGCTGCGAACGAGACCGATCCGAGCGCCGCGACTTGCGCGCGCTGTTGTCAGTCGTCGGCGTGGCGAGCGTGCCAGGCGTCGCGCAACGGACCGGTGGCGCGGATGAGCCGTCGATGCAGCACCAGCGGTCCGACAACGTCCCAGAAGACCTCGAAGGGATGGCCCACGATGATGGCGGCGGCCGCGCCGAGGCCGAGCGCCACGCGGCGCGCACGCCCGCGGGAGCGGTAGGCGCTGCTGTCGAAGGCGATGTCGCGGAACTGGTTGGCGGCGATGGCCAGGTGTGGGTAGCGCGCGGCCCGGTGTGGCAGCCCGGCAACAGCTGCCATCCGCTCGAAGTTCGCGCTCGCGCCGCCGCGGGTGCAGTTGTAGTTGATCTCGCGGTCGGTGGCGACGCGACCGGCGAACGCGACGCCGGCGACGAAGAGCCAGTCGGCGCCGAGCACGTTGGGGATCGGCAGCGCCGGGCGCACGGCGGCGGTGCGCATCACCCCGTAGAAGGCGTGATTTGACCAGCTGTGGCGCAGGTAGCGCATGACGCGCTGATCCGACGAGTTCGAGAGCAGTTCGGTCGCCGGGCGCGGGTCCTGCTTCGTGTCGCCCTCGTAGTGGTTGAGGCCGGTGACGATCGCGAGCGTCGGGTCGGCGTCGAGCATCGCGATCGCGCTCTCGAAGTAGTCGAGATCGAACCAGTCGTCATCAGCCAGCATCACCAAAAGCTCGGTGTCGGCGCTACCGAACAGCGAGTTGAAGTTTCCGATCGGGCCGAGGTTCTCGGCCTGGCGGTGGTAGGTGACGCGCGGGTCGGCGGCGGCATAGCGCTCGCAGATCGCCTGCGTCTCGTCGCTCGAGGCGTTGTCTGAGATCAACAGCCGGAAGTCGGTGAAGCTCTGCGCGAGCACCGAGTCGATCGCGCGCGGGAGCGTCGCGGCGCGGTTGTAGGTTGGGATCAGCGCCGTGAGGCGGACCGCCATGGGAGCGTGCCCGTCAGTCCGAGTCGCCGTCGCGCGCGGCGCGACGCAGGAACCCGCTCTGGCAGTACGTGACGCCCGCGCGATTGAAATTCGGATCGACCTCGAACTCCTCGTGGCCCGCGAGATAGTCGCGCACGGCCTCGAGCGGGTTGTCGTCCTCCCAGCCCTTGCCCGCGCCCGGGGCGTCGCTGACCATCGTCATGACGCTGTCGAAGACGACGCAATAGCTGCCGGGGGTGACCAGCGGGGCGTAGCGCTCGAGCTCGGCGAGCACGTGCGCCTTGGTGTGATTGGAGTCCAACGTGACCAGCACGCTGGCGCCGGGCGGAATCTCGGCGCGGACGCGCTCGAGCGTGTCCTCTGCCACTGAGTCGCCCTCGATCAGGGTGATCCGGCGGCTCATCGGGTGCGCTTCGATCGCGAGGCGGTTGTACTTGCGGATCTCGACGTCCACCCCGACCACGCGCCCGTGGCCGATGTTGTCGAGCAGCGACGCGTAGAGGATCAGCGCGCCGCCGTGGGCGACGCCCGACTCGATGATCACGTCGGGGCGCAGGCGCCAGATGAGCTCCTGCATCATCACGATGTCCTCGGGCAGCTGGATGATCGGGATGCCCATCCACACGAACTCGTAGGTGAACTTGTTCTGCCACCCCGAGCGGGTCCACAGCTCCGAGAGAACGTCGAAGCCCTCGGGCGTGTAGATGTCGATCTCACGGGGCCCGAGAGGCGTTTGAACTGTCACTAGACGGCCGAAATCGGCGGCGTCTGAACGGACGATCTCGGCCACGAACGTGGCAGGATAGCGGGATGCCATGTCGGAAGGCGCTCGCGCGCCAGATCACGCGTCGGCGCTCGCCGGCCGCCTCCACGCGCGCCGCTCTGGCCCGGCCTTGACGCTCCGCGTCGGCCTCAACCTCGCCTACCTCGTCGAGGATTCGGGTGGTTCGGGCACCTATGCGCGCGAGCTGATCCCCGAGATGCTCGCAGCCGAGCCAGGCCTGCAGCTGACGGCCTGGATCGGCACGACCGCGCCGGCATGGCTGCGCGAGCAGCCCTGGAGCGGCGAGGTGCGCTGGATCCGCCTGCCCGTCCCAGGCGTCGGCAGCCCCTGGCATCTGTGGCACGAGCTGATCGGGATCGGCCTGGACGCGCGCCGGCGCAAGGTCGAGCTCGTGCACGGGCCCGCCTACCTGGCGCCGCTGATCGGCGTGCCGATGGTCGCGACGATCCTCGACGTGATCTGGGCCCACCACCCCGAGGCGGCCGGCCGGCGCTTCCGCCTGGTCATGGGCACGCTGGCGCCGCTCGTCGGACGCCGCGCCGCGCGGATCATCGCGATCTCCAAGGCCGCCCGCGACGACATCTCCCAGACCCTCCACCTGGACCCGGCGAAGTTCGATGTCACCGAGCTCGGGATCCGCGAGCCGCCGCCGCGCGAGCCGCCCGACCGCGCGGCTGTCGTAGCCCGGCTGGGCCTGGGCGATGAGCCGATCGTCCTCTGCGTCGCCGCCAAGCGCTCGCACAAGAACCTCCACGGCCTGATCCGCGGCTTCGCGCAGCTGCCCACCCCGCGGCCGCGGCTCGTCCTGCCGGGGTCGCCGAACGAGTACGAGACCGAGTTGCGCGAGGTCGCGGCGGAGCTCGGCGTCGCCGACGCCGTCAGCTTCCTCGGCTGGATCTCGGGCGAGGACCTCGAGGATCTCTTCGCGATCGCCCGCTGCTTCGTGCTGCCGACCTTCCAGGAGGGCTTCGGCCTGCCGGTGCTCGAGGCGATGGCCCGCGGGGTTCCCGTCGCGTGCTCGGACATCCCCGTGCTGCGCGAGGTCGCAAGCGGCGCCGCACTGATGTTCGACCCGCACGATCCCGCCTCGATCGCTGGAGCGATCGCTCGCTTGAGCTCTGAGGAAGAGTTGCGAGACGAGCTGATCGCGCTCGGCCGCGAGCGCGTCCGCGAGTTCACGTGGGAGCGGACCGCGAAGGCCACGCTCGACAGCTACCGCCGCGCGCTCGAGTAGCGCGCCGCCTGCTGTGCACGTCGGCTTCAATCTGATCTTCCTCGTCCCCGGCGAGACAGGCGGCATGGAGGTCGCCGCGCGCGAGACGATCCCCGAGCTCGTGCGGCTCGCCCCGGCGGGCACCCGCTTCACGGCCTTCGTCAATCGCGACGCCGGTCCCGGTCCGTGGGGGGAGCTGATTCCCAAGGTCGAGGTGCCGGTCCGGGTCGCCAATCGCCTGGAGTGGGTGCGGGGCGAGCAGCTGCTGCTGCCGGCGCTGGCGGCGCGCGCGGGCGTCGATCTCGTCCACTCGCTGGCCTCCACGGCCCCGGGGCGCGGTCCCTTCAAGCGCGTCGTCACCGTCCACGACCTGATCTACCGCCGCTTCCCGGAGGCCCACGCGGGGCTGCGCTCGCTGGGCATGCGCGTGCTCGTCCCCCTCGCGGTGCGCCGCTCCGACCGCGTGATCGCCGACTCCGAGTCCACCCGCCGCGACCTCATCGAGCTCGAGCACGCGCGGCCCGAGCGCATCGACGTGGTGCCGCTCGGCGTCGGGCGCCTGCCGGATGTCGTGGCGGCGCCGGAGGCGAGCGTGCGCGAGCGACTGGAGCTCGGGGACCGTGAAGTGCTGCTGTCGCTCTCGGCCAAGCGACCCCACAAGAACCTGGAGACGCTGCTCGACGCGCTCGCGCAGCTCCAGCAGCGCCCGATACTCGTGCTCGCCGGCTATGAGACCGCCCACGAGCAGGAGCTGCGCCGCCGCGCCGAGCGGCTGGGCATCGCGGCCGAGGTGCGTTGGGCCGGGTGGCTTGAGCCCGAGATGCTCGAGGGCCTGTGGGCGATCACCCGGGCCTTCGTCTTCCCCTCGCTCTATGAGGGCTTCGGCCTGCCGGTGCTCGAGGCGATGGCGCGCGGCGTCCCGGTCGCCTGCGCCGACGCCTCCTCGCTGCCGGAGGTCGCAGGCGACGCGGCGCTGCTCTTCGATCCCCGCAGCCCGTCCGAGCTCGCGGCAGCGCTGACGCGGCTGCTCGCGGGCGGCCCCGAGATCGAGCGCCTGCGCGCGGCCGGGCTCGAGCGCGCCGCCCGCTTCACCTGGCAGCGCACGGCGGAGCTGACGCTGGCGAGCTACGCCCGGACGCTGGGCTCCTCCGCGTAGCTGGCGAGCACCGTCTCGAGCGAGGACTCAAGCGACAGTCGCCGCGCGTTGGCGGCGAACCACTCGCGCGTGCTCGTCCGCAGCGGCTCGCCCGCCTCACAGACCCGGACGATCGCAGCCGCGAGCTCGGTCGCCGCCACGGAGTCCGCGACGAAGCCGTTGACGCCCTCGTCGATGAGCTCGACCGCCGCGTTGTCGGGCGCGCGCACGACAACGCTCGGCGTGCCCGCGGTGGCGGCCTCGACGACGATCATCCCGTAGCCCTCGCGGCTCGAAGGGTTCACCATCACCGCCGCGCGGCGCAGCGCGCCGTGCAGCTCGGCGGCCTCGACGAAGCCCGGCGCCTGCACCAGCGTCGGGTCTGACAGCGCGGCGATGGCCGCCAGCACGCGCTCGCGCTCGGGCCCGTCGCCGAAGATCACGCCGTGCAGGCCGGGCACCGATTGCGCGGCCAGCTCGATCGCCGGGACCAGGCTCGCAGCCCGCTTCTCGGGGATCAGGCGCGCGGCGAAGATCACCGTCGGCTCCGCTGGCATCGCAACCGGGGGCTCGGGTTCGAGCGGCCCCGCGTACTCGCCCTCGAGCACCACGACCTCGCCGCGCAGGCCCTCGTCGCGCAGGCGCTGGGCGTGCAGGCGCGAGAAGCAGAAGGCGCGCTGGCGCACGCGCGCGCAGAGCCGCTGCACGGCGATGCCGAACCAGCCGGCGGCGCCGAGGTACTCGCGCCAGTACTCCCGCGACCAGACCTCGTGCCAGTCGCAGACCAGCCGGTAGCGCCCGCGCGGGCGCGCCGCCGCGGCCGCCAGCAGCGAGAAGTAGGGAAACGACGCGGTGTGGACGACGTCGTAGTCGTTGCCGTGGATGAGCAGGTGCGCGAGCACGCCGGCGCCGAAGCGAAGCGGGGGCGCGATCCGCCGGCGTCCGTGGACGTAGAGGTCCATCCGCGGGGCGACGGCGATGACGCGCAGGCCGGGCAGCTCCGGGTGCTCGCCGCGCTCCCACTGGCGCATCGTCAGGTAGGTGACCTCGTGGCCGGCCAGCGCGAGACGCTCGGCGAGGTTGCGATACCAGCGCTCGGCGCCGCCGACCGTGTACGGAAAGAGGCAGTCGTAGACGACGCAGATGCGCATGCCCGGCGCAGCATCCCAGACGTCATCTACACTGGGTGGCGCGATCCGCGGCGCAACGTTGATGGCTGCCGCGTGTCGAAACTCCGGATCGATCCGTGAGCACACTCGAGCAGACATCCGCCGGGGCGACCGAAACGGGCGCCCTGCTCGTCTCGGTCGTGATTCCCTGCCTCAACGAGGAGGAGAACGTCGAGCGTTGCGTCCTCGCCGCAATCGAGGCGCTTCAGAGCGCTTCCCTCGCCGGCGAGGTGATCGTCGTCGACAACGCCTCCGAGGACCGAAGCGCGGAGATCGCCGCGGCGGCCGGGGCGCGCGTGATCTCAGAGCCCCGCCGCGGCTACGGCAGCGCCTACCTGGCCGGCTTCGCCGCCGCGCGCGGGACCTACATCGTGATGGCCGACGCCGACCTCACCTACGACTTCAACGAGATCCCCAACTTCGTCTCCAAGCTCGCCGGCGGCGCCCAGCTGGTGATGGGCAACCGCATGGACAACATCCACGCAGGGGCGATGCCGTGGCTTCATCGCTACATCGGCAACCCGCTCCTGACCGGCCTGCTCAACCTCTTCTTCCGCACCGGCGTCCGCGACGCCCACTGCGGCATGCGCGCGCTGCGCACCGACGTCCTGCCGACGCTCGACCTGCGCACGACGGGCATGGAGTTCGCCTCCGAGATGGTGATCCGCGCCGCCAAGGAGCACCTGGCGATCGCCGAGGTCGACATCGAGTACCACCCCCGCGGCGGCGAGTCCAAGCTCTCCAGCTTCCGCGACGGCTGGCGCCACCTGCGCTTCCTGCTCGTCCACAGCCCGACCCACCTCTTCATCATCCCCGGCGCGATCCTCGCCGCGCTCGGCACGGTGATCTCGGTGCTCGTGCTCGCCCAGCTCGACATCTTCGGGCGCAGCTGGGACATCCACGCCCTGATCGGCGGCGCGTTGCTGACGATCATCGGCACCCAGGTGCTCGCGCTCGGCCTCTGCGCCCACGCCTACGGCACCTACTTCATGGGCGAGACCGACGCGTGGTTTGACTACATGCGCGCCCGCTACCGCCTCGAGCACGGCCTGGCCCTCGGCGGCGTCATCATCATCGCCGGCTTCGCGACCGGCCTGGTGATCGTGATCCACTGGATCGACCACGGCTTCGGCGCCCTCGGGCTCAACAAACTCGCGGTGGTCGCCTTCGAGCTCCTGATCGTCGGCCTGCAGATCTTCTTCTCGTCGTTTCTGCTCAGCATCCTCGGGCTTCGCCGCCGCGACGAAACGCGCACCGACTAGATGGTTGATTCCGAATTAGTGGCCGTAGGCTGCGAAGTGGCGGCCTGGGTTGCTGATCGTTTGGTTGTGGACGAGGCCGGTTGCGAGGGCGAGCAGGCGGAGCGCGACGCGAACGCAGAGGCCGGGGAGGGTGCGT
>DASXEZ010000005.1:0-10611 GCA_036489875.1 Solirubrobacteraceae bacterium
CAGGCGGGCCGCCACCTCGACGTTCAGTCTCGCGCTACTTACGCGTGTCCGACGTGGGTCCTGAGGCCGTAGCCGTAGGGATACAGCGGGTTGTAGTGGGGGTCGCCGACGTTGATCGGCTCCTGCGCGAGCGTCCGCGGCCAGGACACGGGCAGTTTGCCCGTGAACGGCCGTGCCCCGAACAGGTCGTCGGCCACACCGGCGCCCTCGCTGCCCGGCAGCCACGACGCAACGATCGCGTTGGCCTCGTTGCGCTGCGCCGGATCCAGGATGAGCGGACGGCCCGAGACGATGACGATGACGCACCGCTTCGCCGCCGCGCACACCTTGTCGACTGCCGCCTTGTCCGCCACCGAGAGCTGCATGTCCTTGACCGGCCGCGGGACGCCGTTGTCGCCGGGGTCAAACGCCCACTGCGGGCCGTTGACGTCGCCGTAGCCCTCCGAGTACGGAGTCTCGCCGACGACCACGATGCCGGTGGCATTGTGCGGGATCGGCGCCGACGCGTCCTGGCTGTAGGTGACGTTGCCGCGAGCGTCCTGGCGGATCCCGTCCAGGATCGTCGTGCCGGGAATCACGTTGGTCGAGCCGCCCTGCCAGGTCAGCGTCCAGCCGCCGGCCTGGTTGCCGATGTTGTCGGCGTTCGAGCCGGCGACGTAGACGTCGCGATGGCCCTGGATCGGCAGCACGTGCCGATCGTTCTTGAGCAGCACCTGGGACTCTGACGCTGCCCGGCGGGCGAGCGCGTGGTGGGCTGGGGAGCCGACCTGGTTGATGTAGCGGCGGTCGGTCAACGGGTGTTCGAACAGTCCGAGCTGGAACTTCTTGGTGAGGATCCGGGTCACCGCGTCGTCAATCCGCGACATCGGGACCTGGCCCGAGTTGACGAGGTCGGTCAGCGTGGATTCGAACTGCTCGAAGTTCTGCGGCTGCATGAACATGTCGATGCCGGCCATGACTCCCGCCTGCACCCTCATCGCGAACGCGGCCTGCGAGGTGCCGGCCTCGGGGTTGATGTGATCGATGCCGTTGTAGTCCGAGATCACGATCCCGTCGAAGTTCATCGCGTCCTTCAGCCAGCCCGTGATCAGATCCCGGTTGGCGTGCATGTTGATTCGGTTGCCGAGCCCATCCTCGGTGAAGTCGACGTCCGAGTAGGACGGCATGACGGCGCCCACGTCGTGCTGGCGCACGGCGGGCACGTACGGCGAGAGCGCAAGCCGCTCGAACGTGGCGTGACTGACCTGGTCAACGCCCTGATCGATCGGATAGTTACCGGTCGTCTGCATGTTCGATCCGGTGCCGTAGGAGGTCAGGCCGTCGCCGGCGAAGTGTTTGGCGGTGGCCATCACGCGGTCGGGATCCGAGAGATGCCCGGGAGGGCCCTGGAAGCCGTCGATCGCGGTCTCCATCTCCTTCACGAGGCTGGGATCCTCGCCGAAGGACTCATACGTGCGGCCCCAGCGGTCATCGCGCGCGACGCAGATGCAGGGGGCAAACACCCACTGCGGTCCCGTCGTCCGCGTCTCTTCGGCGGCGACGTGCTCCACGTCGCGCACCAGCCCCGGATCGCGGCTGGCCCCGAGGCCGATGTCGTGCGGGAACACGGTGGCGCCATACATGTTGCCGTCGCCGTGCACGGTGTCGATGCCGTAGAGGATCGGAATCTGCAGTCGTGTGGCAAGCGCCGCCTGCTGATAGCGGTCGACCATGTCCGCCCACGCCGTCGGGGTGTTGGGCGTCGGCACCGAGCCGCCGCCCGACAGCACGCTTCCGAGATTGTCCGTGGTGATCTTCGACGTGTCGGTGTCCACGCTGGCGCGCTCGGCCTGGGTCATCTGACCGATCTTCTCGGCCAGCGTCATCCGCGACAGCAGGTCCTGAACCCGCTGACGGACCGGTAGCACTGCGTTCTGGTACGGCAACGGCTGCGCGTCGTGCGAGCGCGCCGCGTTGGTGCTGCGGTGTCCCGTCGCGCCGACGGTCGGCGCGGCGACCGCCGCGGCAGCGAGCGCGACCCCTGCCACGGCGAGCAACCGGCGCCCAACCGACCCGGATGAATGCATAACGACTCCCTCCCTCTCCTGGATGGCCTGACGAGGCGTAGGCCCCTCCGCCCGGCCCGACGGCCACGCGATTCACGCACGTGGCCGCAGCGGCACATCAGCGCCGGACCCTCCGTCCCGACCCCTCGCGTACCCAGCTGCGACCCACCTCAAACGCAGTCCGACAGTGAAACCGCGCGTCGCGGCAGCTCCTTGGAGTGCCGGGCTGGATGACGGGTAGCAGCGCGGTCTTGGTGTCGATTGCTCCGCCCGGCCGGGTCGTGAGCGTGCCAGAGCCGAGCGCCGGGCGGATGGTGGTGCGCGAGCGGACGTGCGCGTGTTGAGCACCGAAGGGCTGGGACTGTCACAGGCGGCGTGTCTGTCTCGTCTTACGGGGGCAAAATGAAAACGAGAGGAGCAGTCATGAAGGTGTTCGTAGCTGGCGCCACGGGCGTTCTTGGCAGAGTTCTCGTCCCGCAGCTGGTGGCGCGAGGCCACGCGGTGGTCGGGATGACCAGGAGCGCGTCGAAGCAGGATCTGGTGCGCGGGCTGGGAGCGCGTCCGATCGTGGCTGACGCTTTGGATCCCGACGCGGTCGCCCAGGCGGTGGCGTCCGCGGAGCCGGAGGTGATCGTGCATGAGCTCACGGCGTTGTCGGGGCCGATGAGCCTCCGCGACGCGCGGCACCCCGAGCGGTTCAGGGGCGCGATCATGACCAACCGGCTGCGGATGGAGGGGACGGACCATCTGCTGGCGGCCGGCCGTGCCGTGGGGGCGCGGCGTTTTGTGGCGCAGAGCTTTGGGGCTTTTCGATGGGCCCGAACGGGCGGGTCGGTGCTGACCGAGGCTGATCCCCTGGATCCCAACCCGCCGGCGTCGCTGCGGACGGTAGTGGAGGGGCTGCTGTATCTGGAGCGGGCGGTGACGCGTATCGATTGGGGTGAAGGTCTGGTGTTGCGCTACGGCGCCTTCTACGGTCCGGGGACCTCGATCAGCCTGGCGGCGGATGCGGTGATGGCGGCACCGATCCGCAAGCGCCGGTTCCCGATCGTCGGCGACGGTGGTGGCGTCTTCTCACAGATCCACATCGACGACGCCGCCGCGGCGACCGCGATCGCGGTCGAGCACGGCCAGCCGGGTATCTACAACGTGGTGGACGACGACCCCGCGCCCGTGCGTGAGTGGCTGCCGGCGCTGGCAAGCGCGCTGGATGCCAGGCCACCCAGGCGGATCCCACGCTGGCTGGGTCGGCTGGCCGCCGGTGAGGCGGCAACGCTCACGATGACCGAGGTGAAAGGTGCGTCCAACGCCAAGGCCAAGCGCGAGCTCGGCTGGCAGCCGCGCTATCCGAGCTGGCGCCAGGGCTTCGCGCAGGGACTCGGCTAAGGCGATGACCGAGGAGGAGTTCAACGAGCTGCGCCCGTCGGCGTTCGCGATCGCCTACCGGATGCTCGGCACCGTCAGCGAGGCCGAAGATGTAGTGCAGGAGGGGTTCCTGCGCCTGCACCGGGCGCGCGCGGGTGGGGACCGGATCGAGTCGCCGCGCGCTTACCTTTCGACGGTGGTCTCGCGGCTGTCGCTCGACCAGCTGCGCTCGGCGCGCGTGCGGCGCGAGACGTACGTCGGCGAGTGGTTGCCCGAGCCATTGGTGACGAGCGCCGACGACGATCCCGCCCGCAAGGCCGAGATGGCGGACTCGCTGTCGCTCGCCTTCCTCGTGCTGCTCGAGAGCCTGTCGCCCGAGCAGCGCGCCGCCTTCCTGCTGCGCGAGGTGTTCGACGAACCCTATGACCGGGTCGCCGAGATCGTCGGCACCAGCGAGCAGAACGCCCGCCAGCTCGCCGCACGCGCCCGCCGCCACGTGGACGAGCGGCGCCCCCGGTTTGATACCTCGCGCGAGCAGCGAGAGCAACTCGCGAACCACTTCTTCGCGGCCGCCGAGCAAGGTGACCTCCAAAGGCTGGAGCAACTGCTGGCCCACGACGTGCAGCTGACCGGGGACGGCGGCGGCAAGGTCCCGGCGTTGGCGCGGTCGCTCTACGGGCGCAACCGTGTCGCGCGCACGCTGATCAATGCGTTCCGCCTGATCGCCCGGCTTCCAGGCGTGTCGTTGCGCCCCGTCGTGGTCAACGGCGGTCCGGGAGCCGTGTTTCTCGACGCACAGCAGCGGCTGATCGCCGTGATGGCGCTCGACACCGCCGGCGGTCAGATCTCAGGCATTAGTTCGATCGTCAACCCCGACAAGCTTGCACACCTCGGGCCGGTCGCCGACGTCAGCTCGCTACTGGGGTCGGCGAGGTGAGCGCCGGCGTTGTTGCCGCGTCGCCCCGTGCCGCGGTGAAAGACAGCGCTCGGCTGCCGGTTCGCGTGGCCTATGCGGCGCTCGCTTGGGTGGTCGTGTTCTTCGCCTTTCACGTCTACTGGTACGCCGGTGGATCGTTCGGGCTCAACGGCGAGTTGCGCCGCGATGTGGTCCCGGATTCGGTGGTCGGCGGGATCGTTGAGGTGCTGGGCCTGGTCGCCTTCCCGCTCGGTGCGTGGGTGAGCCTGGCTATCGCTCGCGGGTGGCCTCGCGGCAGGGTGCAGCGCACCGCCGCGATCGTCGTCTGGCTCGGCTGCGCGCTGCTCGTCCTCCGCGGCGGCGCCGGGCTCATCGATGACCTGACGCGCGCGGTGGGCCTGTTGCCCAACGGAATCACCGGGCTCTCGCACAAGCAAACAATGGGCGCGGCGTACTACCGGTCCGCGTCCGCCGTCTGGTCAGGCAACGTCACCGACGCCTATTTCCTGGCCGGCGGGCTTCTCTTCGGCCTGCTGGGCTGCCGTTACCGCCTATCTCGATCACCGATCAGAGGTTGAGTGCTGGCACCGATGTGCACGTTGCGCTCTTCGCCGTTGTCCACTTCTACCGGGCCGCCGCAGGCGCCGTGACGGCCAGACAGAGTAGGTTTGACGGGTGTTTGAACTGCAGCGCCTCCGCCCTGATCACGCACCAGCGGTCCTCGCTTTTGAGCGGACTAACCGGGCCTACTTCGCCGAGTCCATCAGCGATCGTGGCGACGATTTCTATGAGCAGTTCGCTGAGCGACATCGCGCACTGCTGGCCGAGCAGGAAACGGGTGCCTGCGTTTTTCACGTGCTCGTCGACGAAGACGAGAAGGTCGTGGGTCGCTTCAACCTGTACGACCTCGTGGACGGGACCGCGGAGATCGGTTATCGCGTTGCACAACGGGTCGCGGGTCGCGGCGTCGCGACTTGCGCGTTGCAGGAACTCTGCCGGATCGCGCGCGCGCAGTATGGGCTGCGGAGACTCAGAGCCGCGACCAGCGATGAGAACATCGCCTCTCAAAGGGTGCTCACGAAGGTCGGGTTCGTCGCCACCCGACCGGCGGAGGTCGGCAGGCGGCAAGATTCCTTCTATGAACTCGCTCTGACACGCCTGTGACACCCGCCACAGGCGATCACAGTTGACAACGCGGCGCGGGCGGAGACACCGGTCAAGGACCTGCCGCCGCGGAAGGGGAGGACTCGCGGATCAGCCGACGCGATGCGCGGACAACGGCCTGTCGAGATTGCGGATCGGCTGATTGGCCGATGTCGTCGTCGCGGGTGCTACTCGTCGCGCCAGACGGGGGCACGCTTCTCAAGGAACGCGGTCATGCCTTCCTGCGCGTCGTGCGCGAGCGCGTTGTCGGTCATGACCAACTCGCAATGGTCGTAGGCATCGTCCTCGGGGCGATCGATCTGGGAGTAGAAGGCCCGCTTTCCCGTAGCGACCGTGTATGCGCTTGAGCGGGCGATCGCGTGAACCAGCTCAAGGACCGCGGGTTCAAGTTCCTCGCGCGGTACCACGCGATTGACCAGTCCCCAATCGAGGGCGGTCACGGCGTCGATCGGCTCACCCGTGAGCAGCATCTGCATCGCTCGCTTCCGACCTATGGCTCGCGATACCGGGACCATCGGCGTCGAGCAGAACAGGCCGATCTTGACCCCCGGCGTGGCGAACCGCGTGCCCTCCGCAGCGACGGCCAGATCGCATGCCGCCACCAGCTGACAGCCCGCGGCGGTGGCGATGCCGTGGACCTTGGCGATCACGGGCTGGGGAGCCTCGTGGAGCGTCGCCATCATCACGCTGCATCGATCGAATAGCTGAGCCAGGAACTCTCTGTCTCGGCCGATCATCTCTGACAGGTCGTGGCCGGCCGAGAAAGCCGCACCGGCGCCCTCGATCACGATCGCCCGGGTGTCGCGCCAGGCGGACACCTCGCGCAGGGCTGCGATCAGCTCCTCCAGCAGCTCCAGCGACAGCGCGTTGCGCTTCTCGGCGCGGTTGAGGATCATCCGTGCGGCCGATCCGTTGCGGGTCACAAGCACGTTCCGGTAATCGGTGTGTCGCAGCGAGCTCATGCGGACAACGTACTGCCGTGCTGCCCGTGACACAAGACCGCTTCGGTCCTCTTGGCGGGGGCGGACCGGGGCGCGATAATCCCCCGCGAGGGGTTGAGGCGGCCTGTGGCGGACGACTTACGAGCGGAGGAGGAAGGGCATGACCGACGCGCTGAGTGCCAGCCCAGGCGCGTCCGCGCCCGGTCCGGTTGCAAGCAGGGTGTTTCGCACGGAGTTGAACCCGGTTGACTTCCTCCGGAGGGCTGCCTACGTCTACCCGGAGAAGATCGCGATGGTGGACGGGGACCGCCGCTATTCCTACCACCAGCTTGCGCAGCGTGCATGGCGGTTAGCCAATGCGCTGAGGTCGGCGGGTCTACGCAAGGGCGACCGCGTCGCGACCCTGTTGTTCAACTCCTCGCCGATGCTGGAGGCGCATTTCGGGGTCCCGGCCGCGGGCGGAATTCTCGTGGCGGTCAACAATCGGCTGGCAAGCCCAGAGGTCGGGTACATCCTCGAGCACAGCGGTGCTCGCTTCTTGGTGCTTGACGCCGAACTCGAGGCGCTCGTCGCGTCGCTCGCGCTGCCCAACGTCACGCTGATTCGTTGGGATCGTGGCGATTCTGAGAACCAGTACGAGCAGTTCCTGGCCGCTGCGGGCGACGAGCTCCCGGACAGCTGGCTCGAGGATGAGGAGGAGACGATCTCCATCAACTACACCTCGGGGACTACCGGGCAGCCCAAGGGGGTGCAGTACACCTACCGAGGCGCCTATCTCAATGCGCTGAGCGAGGTGATCGTCGCTGGGATGAGCCCTGAGTCGGTGTACCTGTGGACGTTGCCGATGTTTCATTGCAATGGCTGGTGCTTCCCGTGGGCGGTCACCGCGGTCGCGGCAAGGCACGTGGCGCTGCGCACCGTTGATCCCGACCTCGTCTGGCAGCTGATCGACAAGGAGGGGGTGACGCACTACAACGGCGCGCCGACCGTCCAGCTGATGATCATCAACCATCCCCGGGCGCATCGCCTGGAGCGGCAGGTCACCGCGATGGTCGCCGCATCTCCGCCGTCGCCGACACTGCTGGCCCGCATGGCCGAGCTCAACTTCCGGATCGTGCACGTCTACGGCCTCACCGAGACCTACGGCCCGATCACGGTGTGCCCAACTCAGGAGGGCTGGGAGGACCTGCCGGTCGAAGAGCGGGCCAGGCTGCTCGCGCGCCAGGGCCAGGCCTACCCCTCGGCGGACCTAGTCCGGGTCGTCGACCCGGACATGCAGGACATCCCCCGGGACGCCGAGGCGATGGGCGAGGTGGTGATGCGCGGTAACAACGTGATGAGCGGCTATTTCGCCGACCAGGCGGCCACCGAGAAAGCGAGTCGCGGCGGCTGGTTCCACTCCGGTGATCTAGCTGTCTGGCACCCCGACGGCAACATCGAACTCCGGGACCGGAGCAAGGACATCATCATCTCCGGCGGCGAGAACATCTCGAGCATCGAGGTCGAACAGGCAATATGCGCTCACCCGGCCGTCCTCGAATGCGCGGTGGTCGGGATCCCCCACGACCGCTGGGGAGAGCGACCGAAGGCGTTCGTCACCCTCAACGATGAGGCCAGCGCAAGCGCAGACGAGATCATCGCGTTCTGCCGCCAACGGCTCGCTCACTACAAGTGCCCCGACGCAGTCGCGTTCGGCCCACTCCCGAAGACCTCTACCGGCAAGGTCCAGAAGTTCGCCTTGCGCGAGCGCGAGTGGACCGGACGCGAAACTCGAGTCGGCACGACATAGTCGGCGCCACAACCCTTCCGGCAGCCTCGGCAGCGCACGGCGCGAGCCTGGCCGGTGCGACGGGCGCGGCAGAATGAGGCGGGATGGCCTGCGAGTGGTTGCTGATCGATGGATCGAGCCTGATCTTTCGCGCCTATTACGGTGCGCTGGCCCGCGCGCGGGCCTCGGGGACTGGGGGGAACGCGATCGCCGGTTTCTTGGACCGACTGGCGCGGCTGATCGCCGACCGCCGGCCCCGCCGGCTGGTGATCGCCGAGGACTGGGCGTGGCGGCCCCAGTGGCGAGTGGACCTCATCGCGGACTACAAGGCCCACCGGGTCGCCGAGCCGGTTCCACCCGAGCTGGTGCCGGACCTTCCGGTGATCATCCAGCTGGTGGAGCACGTTGGGATCGACGTCGTGGGTCTCGCCGATTACGAGGCCGAGGACGTGATCGCCACCCTGACCAGACTCGCCTCCGGGACGGTCGAGATCGCCAGCGGTGACCGGGATCTGTTCGCGCTGGTGGAGGATCCCCGCGTGCGCGTCTTGTATCCGGAGCGGTCAGGACTGGCGGTGATCGATGAAACGGAGATCACCCGTCGCTACGCAATCCCCGGCCGTCGATACGCCGACTTCGCGATCCTGCGCGGCGACCCCTCCGACGGACTCCCCGGACTCAAAGGCGTCGGCGCCGTGACCGCGGCGGCGATGATCCGCCGCCACGGAGACATCGCGAGCGTATTGCGCGACCGTCCGTTGCGCCCACCGGACCGGGAGTACCTCCAGGCCGCGATCACCGTCGTGCGACCGGTCAACGATCTCCCCATCGCGCTCCCGCCCGGCCAACGAGACGCCTACCCTGCAAACGAATCGGCCCTCTGGGCGCTCGCCGCACACCACCACGTAGAAGAATCGGTGAACCGGCTGCTCAGCGCCCTCACCAGACTCGCTCCGCAGCGCCCCGGACCCGGCCGCCCCGCCACCACGTCAGACTAGACCGGCTACCCGTCAGGCGACGCAGCCCCGGCGAGGCGAGAGCCGTTTGCGGGGGCGGGCCAACGATGTGGACCCATCTGGCGCGGGCTCAAGCGGCGGTTGGCCTGCTCAACGCCGCCACTTCTTTGAGAGCCTCATGAGAGGCGCGGTCATGAGCCGTGGGAGCAGTCGGGGGCCTGGGATGACTCGCAGGCCGAGCTGCTCGAACATCGTGAGTGTGTCCATTTGGAACCAGTGCTCGGCGGCCTTGCCATCGATCATCCGGCTGATCTCCAGGCCGGAGAAGCGGACCTTGCGGCCTGTCGGTGGCAGGCCGCGGAAGTGCCCGGTGTGGGTCCCGGTGAACAGAATCCGCTGTGCGTTCATCTCTTCATCGGCCACGGTGTCTTGCACGTCGAGGTGCAGGTCGGGGAATCCCTGGAGAAAGGTGCCCAGGAACGCGACCCACGCGTCGCTGTCGAGCGCGGGCAGGTGCATGCTGTCAGGAGCGTGCCCGATGTAGTCGGCGGTTCGCGCGTCGGCCTCACCGTCGTCGTCGCGGGCGTTAAAGGCGTCGACCCACTGGCGGGCGGCCAGCCTGTTCTCGGTCGACGCGGATTTGCTCAGGGTCTCGATGGTCATGTTCTGTCTCGTTCGAAGTCAGGCTGGAAGGCCGGGAGGGCCGAGGATCTCCAGGCCGTATTCGGCGGCCGTCTCCATCACCAGCCCCATGTCGGGCGGGGTGGGAGGACCGGGCGGGAGCTCCGAGCCGGGGGCGGGCTCGGCCAGCGCGCGGACGAAGCCCGCGAAGTCGCCCGGCTCGGTGACCAGGAGGAACCGCGCCATCTCGGAGCTCACGATGAACGTGTGCGGGATGTCGCGCGGCCCCAGGACGAACGAGCCGGCTGGTGCGATATGGGTCTCGCCGTCGACCCAGATGGTGAGCTCACCTTCGAGGACGTAGAACCACTCGTCCTCGTTGTGGTGGACGTGGAGCGGCGAGCCGCTTCCGCGTGGGGCCGTCTGCTCGGTGACCAGGGCGCCGTCGCTGGCCGCCTTGATCGTCGTCAGCCCGCCGAAGAACCAGAGGTGCTCGCCGGCGCCGGGCTGCTGTGCGATGGGGGTGAGAGTTGTCATGGGCGCAGCATGCTCCGCGCAGCGCCGCGCGACCATCCCTCGCGCGCGGGGATCTTTCTTGTAGGCGGTGGGAGACTTGGGCGATGGCACGGTCCGTCGAAGCGCTGATCGACGAGATCGATCTCCTCGCATCCAGAGGACTGCCCCGCAAGGAGTTCTTCGCCGAGCTCGCTCCGAGGGTGCGCACGGTGGTCGATAACGACGCGAGCTGCTGGCACACGCTCGATCCGCACACGCGTCTGCTGACCAGCGACGACCCCGCGGAGCTGATCGGCCGCGGGATCCTCACCCCGGAGCA
>DASXEZ010000045.1:0-6140 GCA_036489875.1 Solirubrobacteraceae bacterium
AAGCAGCCAGCAGCCTGCCGTGAGGGCGGCGGGCGCGTCGCCAACCAGCGCGCAACTTCCGAGAACTTCTCAGACCGGGAAAGACCTGCTCAATCGCCGAATCCGGTTCTCACCACCACCACATTGATGCCGGGAGACCCAAGAAAGTGAGGTTGGTCCCGACCACCATCACGGCCAACTGCCACTTGCCGAGCCGCTCACGCAGCATCGCCCCGGTGAGTTTCGGAAACCAGTGGTACACGCCCGCGAAGAAGCCGAAGATCGAACCGGCGAACAGCGTGTAATGGAAGTGGGCGATGACGAAGTAGGCGTCGTTGGCCTGGTAATCGAGGACCGGGGAGGCGACGAAGATCCCACTCAGTCCACCGATCAGGAACTGCAGGAAGAAGAACAGGGCGAACAGCATCGAGCAGTGCAGCACGAGCCGGCCGCCGATCACGGTGCCCAGCATGTCGAAGTATTCGATTCCGGCGGGCACGACCAGCGCCGTGGAGGTGAAGGCGAAGTACTGGTTGGTGACCCCGCCGGTCGTGAACATGTGGTGAGACCACACGCTCATCGAGAGCGTGACGAACGCCATCATCGAGATGACAAACGCGTGGTAGCCGAACCACCGCCGGCGCGCACAGGTCGCGATCGCCTCGGCCGCGGCGCCGAGGAACGGAAAGAACATCACGTAGACGACCGGGTGCCCGAAGAACCAGAAGAGATCCTGATAGTCGATCGCGCCGCTGAACCCGGTGAAGATGTGCGCCCCGGTCAAGCGCTCGACGAGCAACAGGCCCATCGCGACCAGGAGCACAGGGAACGCGGCGACGATCATGAGCACGGTGACGAGCGCCGTCCAGGTGAACACCGGCATCCGCAGCACCGCCATCCCCGGCGCACGGCGCACCAGGATCGTCAACAGCACGCAGGCGCCCATCACCATCGTCCCGGCGACCGCAAGCAGCACTCCGACGACCCAGAGGCTCTGTCCGGGGCCGGGGGTGTCGGGGGTCGTCGACAGCGGCACGTAGGAGAACCAGCCGTCGCGACCGGGACCGTCGGAGGTGAACCAGCCCGACTGCATGATCAGGCCCCCGGACAGCCACACCCAGAACCCCGCCAGCGACAGCCGTGGGAGGGCGATCGAGCTCGCGCCGATCTGCAACGGGACCAGGTAAGTCGCCATCGCGACCGCCATCGGGGTCACGAACAGGTACACCATCGTCGAGCCGTGCATGGTGAACAGCTCGCTGTAGGTGTTGTCAGAGACGACGTGCGAGTTCGGGGTCGCCAGCTGGGCGCGCATGACCAGCGCGAACAGCCCGCCGACCAGAAAGAAGATAAGCGAGAGCGCGCCGAGGTTCAGACTAACCCGCTTGTGGTCGGTGCTCATCAGCGCCGCCAGCCATCCGGCGGAGCGGGCCGGCGCACGCGGCAGCCCCGGGACCTCGACGCTCACGCCGCAGCTCCGGCTGGTGTCCCGATGACGGCGACGGTGCTGGTTGCGGCGCCTGGGGCCCGGTGACTGGTCAGCCAGCGGGCGAACCCCCCGGCGAGAGCACATGGACCTCGAAGATCATCTCGCTGTGGTATTCGCCGCAGAACTCCGCGCACTGCCCGCCGAAGTTCCCCAGCTGGGTGAAGGTGAGCGTGACGTGCTCGGTGTAGCCGGGGATCACATCGCGCTTGAAGTCGAGCGCGGGGATCCACATCGAGTGGATCACATCCGTCGAGGCGAGGTTGAAGCGGATCGCTCGATCGGCGGGGACCACGAGCGGCTGATCCCCGATGCGTCCGCTACGCGCCGTGATGCCGTGGCCCGGGTAGGCGAACGCCCACTCCCAGCGCGCCGCGGTGACGTTGATCGTCAGGCTCGGAGCTTCGCGGTTGGCGACCGTTCGACCTGATGCTCGGCGCCGAAGGTCTCATAGAGCAGAAAGCCGACGACGCATACGAGTAGCAGGGCGTAGCTGCCCTCCAGCACCGTGGCGTTGTTGCGCCGCGACGGGGTGCCCGCCCCCCGGTAGTGCAACAGTGCGCCGATGACGAGCGCCAGTACGATCGCGAACACTCCCGCGGCGATCGGAACGTAGACCGAGTACAAATGCCCGTACTCGGTACGCGTGCTGACGAGAGCGGTTGCGATGGCGGAAGGGCCGGGCACAGCAGCGAGGCATCGGATCGTGGGACTCTCCTCGACGGCTCCGACCGTGTCGCCATACCCGCTCGGAGCGCGAGCAAGATCTTTCTCCCCCGATCGGCCGCGACCTAACCGGAAGTCATCTAGGCGAACGGGGAAGCAGTCGCTCGTGCCGACCCCTTCCGGGTCGCCGTCTGCACGGCCCACCTTGAGGCGGGGGCAGGCGCACCGCTCCGCATCCTCGCGAGGCTGAGGCCGTGCCCCGCGACCGTCCGGTCAGGGGCGAGCGCTCCCCGTGACCGACTTCTCGGGCCAGGTCACGCCGGATTCCGCGCAGCGTTGCCCCCTGCACGACCGCCGGGGCTTCACCAGCTACTCACTCGACGAGATCTCCGGCGGGCTCCCCGGCTGGGCCGCACCAGTCAGCGTGGACCGTCCTTTGGCTGTGGGAGAGCCGACCGGCTCACTTTTCGGCAGCGCAGCACCTCCTCGGTGTAGGGAACGACGCCGAGGAGGACGATCGAAACGATGATCACCGCTTGAGCGAGCCGTGAGAGCGGCCTGCGCTTGGGCTGCAGCGCGAATTGCGGGCGGTCACGGGTGCCCGGCAGCAGCGCCCGAGCTTGATCCCAGTGCAGCGTCATCAAAGTGGCAGCCGCCATCGCCGGTGCCTGCTCAAGCACACCGTGAATGTGCTGCTCGATCGCCGTGACCTCTCGATGCGACTCCGCGTAGGCAACATCCCACGCGGCAGTCGCCTGATGCAATCCCAACGCACCCAGAACCATGGCGAGGACGCCTGCGTTGACCTCCACGAACAGGCCCAGGAGCACCGGAACCCCGGCCTCCCCCATCATCGCGGCATGAATCAGCGCTTCATGGGTTCCGGCGGTGTGTTCGATGTCGCTACGACGATGGCATCGCCAGTCGGCCAGCCCCGCCAGGATCCAGGTCGGCAGCACCCACCCCACGAGCAGTCGTCGCGTTGCGTGCTCCAGTCCGGCTCGGCGCCGGCGATCCGCCATCTCGGCGATCGCCCGACGCGTTGGCACTGCTCGTCTTGCTAGTGAGATTTCTTCCCGCCCTTGCGGCCGGCTGCCTGCTTCTGAGCGCGGTTGCCTCCAGAGCCCTTACCGCTGCTCTGGCTGCTCTGCGAGGATCCCCCGCCTCCACCTCCGGAGTGCTTGCCGCCCTTGCTGGAGGCATCAGGCGTGTTCGCGATCGCTGCCGCGCGGCTCTTGCTCATCCCCTTCTTCCGAAGGCCCTCGTACTGCTTGTCGTCCTTGACGCTCGGCCCATGGTCCTTCGCCATCGCTTCGTCCTCTCGGTCGGAGTCTGAGTCAGTGACTCGATACCCGCTTCTGCACGACCCACACCCGCCAGAGCGCGCGGCCGTCAATGCTGCGAGCTCGCCTTCTCGGTGCCGCCGACGAGTGTCTTCGCATTCGCAGTCACAATCCTTCATTCCACGAGCTTCCTTCTGTCAGCCGTCGATGAGCATCGCTGATCTGACCCCGGGCCGAGCGATAGGAGCTACAGATTGGCGACGCGCTCAGCGGGCGGTCCGCTGGAGATGAGTAGCAACCGCCTCCTCACCGGATCCGCGATCCGGCCTGCAGCAGCCTCGCCGGCTTGCAAGGAGAGCGTTTCTGGCGGCGCGTCTCCGCGGCAGTTGCCCGGCGCCTTGTAGAGAAATGGGTTGTCGCGCCTGGCTCAGAGAGCGTTTTCCGCCTTGGCATATGCGATCTGCAGGACATCGGCTCCGGCTAGCACCGTAAAGATCGTGGCGACCCAGCGAGTGAGGCGCGGAGCGACGAGGAGGCCACCGACGAACCCCGCGGCGGTCCACATACCGAGGCAGTGGGGGCAGACGAGGAGTTCGCCAACGGCGCGGCGGATACCGTGGCCCCGAGCGGCTTCGTCAACTTCGCTCGGCCCGGCGTCGCCTTGAAACCGAGTGAACGGGGCGCGCAAAGTGCTGGTGACGCGACTACGGGCGATAAGCCGACTGAGCTTCTGAGTCGCCACGGTCAGCAGGAGCAAGTCGCTTCGGCTGACGTGTCGCGGTAGGTCGCGATCAGAGGCATGCAACCAGAAACCAAAACCGGCGGCGAGGCCGGAGAACGCGCCAGCCAGAACCGCGTATCCACCGAGTGGCCGCTCCTGGTCGGGGCTGTGGCCCGCGAACGGACCAAGGTCTTGAACGGGAGTCTCTGACATCGTCAATCCGGTACCCATCGTCGGTTCGCTCAATCACCTCGTGTCGACCAGAGCGGGCGGCAACGCACGAATGTGGCGCGGAGTCTCGACGGCGCGGTGGTGGTCATCCTCCGGCGCATGGGGCGGTGTGCGGCGCGGACGTTCGCGGGCTCGTGTCTCTTTACGCCACCCCCGACGAGCGTGTGGCTGAGGAGGCCGTAGCGAAGGTGAGGCGCTCCGCGTAAGGCTACCCGGCCGTACGGTCGCTGCGGCACTCGCCCCTTCCACGCTGAGCTGAACTCACAATTCACCCGCGTGTGCCACGGTCAACTACAGCCGCCAGTCAGCGCTGTGTGGAGCCGGACACTCGTTGCGGCCGTTCACGCCGCCATGAGATCGACGGCAGCTGCGTCACTGACGGGAATTGTCGCGAGCACTTCTCGCGACGATCCGTGCGGGCGTGACATCCTCGGTAGGAAACACACACAACCAGAAGCGAGTCAGGTCCTGGCGGCGCCAGGATAGCTAAGCGTCATGTCCGGGTTCGAGGAGCTTGACTTGGTCAAAGGCCAGGTTGTCACTGCCACCGTCGCTGCTGGCTGCGATTGGCTCCAACAAGAAGGCACAGTGATCCCCGAGCGACCGTCGGTTGAGGATCTGGCCCACGAACCAGCGGGAGCACTCATCGAGGATCGGTACCTCTCGCGGTCCGGGGTGCCAGAGACAGCGCGAAAACTTGTCGATGCGGTCCCCGGTCTGGCTGCCGAACAGCCGCGCTAACTCCGTATCGTCGGCCGGGATGAAGTGCACCGCCAACGCACTCGCGCGCGACGCGACTCGGAACGTGTGGTTCTTGTCTGATAGGCAGACGATGAACCGCGGCGGATCGATGCTGCATTGAGTCGCAAACCCGACGAGACATCCGGCCGTCTCCCCGTCGGCTCGAGTGGTGACGATCAGCATCGGATAATCCAGATCGCCGGTCAGCTCCGTAAAGGTCTCCTGGGCGTTGCTCATCGAACAGTGGAACATCTTGATGTGGGGCCGCTAGGCTCGCGCCTCTGATGCTCTTTGAGCGGCTCCTCCCTCCAGGCTTGGCTGTCTCGCCCCACGACCAGTACACCGGCTTGGAGCTGGCAGACCAAGCCCGTGGCGAGCGACCGTATGTGGTCTGCAATTTCGTCTGCAGTGTCGACGGTCGAGCGACCGCGGGAGGCCGCACAGCGGGGCTGGGAGGCGCTGGAGATCGCGCCGTCTTTCATCTGCTGCGCACGCAGGTTGACGCTGTCATGGCCGGAACGGGCACGCTGCATGTCGAATCCTACGGGGTCCTCGCTCGCGATGAAGAGTTCGCGAGGATTCGGGTGGTCGAGGGTCGTGCCGCTCAACCATGGGCTGTGGTGGTCAGCCGCAGCGGAAATGTGCCGTTCGAGATTCCTCTCTTCCGCGACCCGCAATCGCGCATTCTGCTCTATGCGCCACAGAACAGCCAAGCGCCGAGATGCGCTGCCCGTGTCATCAGCCACGAGACGCCCACCGGACCGCACGAGCTGGCAGCGGTGCTGCGATCACTGCGCCAAGATCACGATATCCGGTCGCTGCTCTGCGAGGGCGGTCCGGCGATCTTCACCGCGCTGCTCCTCGCGGACCTCGTCGACGAGCTTTTTCTCACCGTCTCACCAATGCTGGTCGGAGACCCCGAACTTGGCATCACCACTGGACCTCCGCTGTCGACGCATCGCAGCATGAGGCTGATCTGGGCCCTTGAGCACGAAGGCAACCTGTTTCTCCGCTACGCCACGACGCCGCCAGG
>DASXEZ010000061.1:0-29473 GCA_036489875.1 Solirubrobacteraceae bacterium
AAGCTCCACCGCTACCACCTGACCGCTCTCGGGGCCTAAAACTGCCCCTCGGGCGGTGACAACCGCCGAAACCGCGCCCGCTGATGGGGAACGCCACATCTCCGCGGCACCCGCGCCAAGAACTACGCGACAGCCTCCCACCAATCCGGTCGCGCGGCACCGGTCGAAGACTCGTCCGGATAGCAGCCGTAAATGGCAGAGGTCTGCGACCCCGTTGACTCTGCTCTGTGCCGCGACTAGGGTTGCCCCAGGCGAGCGAAGGTCGAGGGACTGTGGGGCAACTTCGGCAGCGACGGGGGGCGCCCCACTCGGCCGGCGGTAGTGCCGTGCCTGCGCGCTCGGGGGGAGCTGTATTTCCACAAGGGAGGATTTCTATGAGTAGGTTCCGGCTACGTCGGCCCGGCGGCGCGATGCTGATCGCGGTTGCCGCCCTGTTCGTCGCCCTCGGCGGCACAAGCTATGCAGCCTTCAGCCTGCCCAAGAACAGCGTGGGCAGCAAGCAGCTCAAGAACAACGCCGTCTCGACCAGCAAGATCAAGAATGGCGCAGTGACCGCGGGCAAGATCAACACGAACGGGCTCACCGTCCCGAACGCGTCGCACGCAAACAGCGCCAACAGCGCGATCAACTCCACCAACGCCACGAACGCCACGACGGCGGCTACGGCTGACGGTCAGGGCACGCTCGCGTCCGGCAAGACCGAGATCGGGATCATCGGCGGGGTATTGCAGAATGGCCCAACCGTGGCGAGCCCGATGGCGATCGCTGTCACATTCCCGCTGCTCGCGCCCGTGGCGCTGGGCGGCTCCAACATCGAAGTGGCACCGACCGCGAGCTGCACGGGGAGTACAGCCAATCCCACCGCCGCCGCGGGGTTCGTGTGCATTTACCCAGACGTCATCATCGGAGCCTCGGGCATTTCCGGTGACACGGGCGTCAACGGCGACAAGAAGTTGGGGTTCGAGCTGGATTGGGTGGCGACGTCGGCTAACCAGCAGTCCTCGGTTCGCGCGGAGTGGGCCTACACGGCGCCGTAGCTCGTCACAGGTAGTACACAGCGTCCGGGCCCTCTGCGCGCGGCCGCATTCCCGCAGGGCCGCACGAGTTGCACGTCGAAGCTCGCGGACGCCAGATCAGCGACTCCGTGCACCTCGACCTTCATCCTGGGGAAGAGGTTCGGCCCAGCTGCTCCCCTGGCCGTCTCCCGGCGCCATGGTCCAGAGGCAAAGTCGGCAACTCGGATACGGCTCGTTCGTGAGGCCCACGACACGTCGGCATGGCCGGTAGGGGCGGTCTCCCGCAGGTGATCGGCTCGCAGCGTGCTGAGGTGGCGCGCAGGAGCGCGGCTGTCGGGCTGATGGATGAGCGCCAGCTCCCCGGTCCTTCCAACGGCGTCCGGTGAGCGTTGGTACGCGGACGCTCGCCGACGCCGGCGCGGGGGCTCCCGCGCGGACTTGGCAACGCGTGATCCGCGTACAACCTCGCCGCGTATCCAAGGGTGCGATGACAACAGAGTTCACGGTCAAGCCCAAATCAGGCAGTGGGCAGGGCTGCCCGCTTGCGAGCGGCTCGGTACGCGAGCATCTCTTCAGAGGCGCAGTCGGTCTGACCGCGGCGATCCTCGCGATCGTGCTCGCCTCTGTCGTTGGCCCGATCTCGCTCGTGCTCCTGCTCGTGACCGTGTTCACCTGGCGAGGCTGCCCGACATGCTGGACCGTCGGCTTGATCGGCACACTCGCCGACAACCACGTCCGGGACGACTGTTCCCGCTGATAGGGGGCGGCCGCGCCGGCTATCAGCAAACGTTCGGCGAGCCTTGGCTTCTGAGACGAGCTGTGCCCGCCGCTTGGGCGATGCTGCCCGAGCCTCCCGCGCTGATCGGATGTCACGGGCCCTACCGGACGAGCGAGTGTGGCTGGCAGTCTCCACGCTGACGCCGGGCTCGACCGCCTCGCCCCTGGCCTTTACTGGTGTGACCGCCCCTCCGGAGTCGAGGCAGAATCGCCGCAGGATGGGTCCGGCGACAATAGGGAGATGACGACAACTGCCCCGTCGGCTGATGAGGTGACGGCCCGCGCGGCCAACCGGCGTCGCGCCGAGATCGCCTGCGTGACAGGCATCGCGCTCAAGACCGTCTTCGCGCTGGTGCTCCTGCCCCTGACGCCATCGCTGCTCGGGACTAATCCCGTGCTCCTGGAGACGCTGCGCGGATCGACGTCAGCGATGGCATCCGGCGGCGCGTTTGCCCGCGTGGGCGAGGCATCGCTCGCGCTCGCCGTAATCGCGCCGCTTCCGACGCTGCTCTTCGCCACACCGTTCTTCTGGTGGGCGGGGCGGTTATGGGGCCCAAAGGCAGCGGCGACACTGGGCGGTGGTCACCCGAACGCGGAGAAGTGGGCGCTGCGCTCCGGCGCGCACCTAGAACGCTACGGCGGACTCGCGGTCGCGTTGGCCCCATTCCTCCCGATCCCCTCGTCGTTCGTCTACGCGGCTGCGGGGTGGACGGGGATGAGCTTCCGCCGTTTCATCGTCTTTGACGTTGTCGGGATGCTCTCGTGGATCGGCCTGATCGTCGGCCTCGGTTACGCGGTCGGACATCCTGCGGTCCAACTCGCCAAAGTGATCTCCCACTATGCGTTGCTGATCACGCTCGCGGCCGCAGCGGTCCTCATCGCCGTCGGAGTACTGCGCACGCGAAGGGCCGCGACCAAGGCGGCCGCGCGATCGGCTCCGGAAGGTACGGAGCTTTGATCACAAGCGCCGCCAACCCGCACGACTGACGCGGTGAGTGTCCGGCCCGACGTCTTCGGCCCTAGCTGATTACCAAAGCCGGAGACCGTAGGTGTGTCCGCTGAGCCTTGGGCTTGTGAGACGGGTCAAGGCGCCGGCGTGAGAGGGACGAGAAAGCGTCCGATGGCCGATCCTGTCTGAGACCGAGAATCGCTGCGGTCACGGTCGGCGCGACGCCATGGTGCGTCGGCCCACGATGCCGTGCGCTGAGGCGGGGGATCAACGCGGGATGCCGTTGATGGTTGGACTAGCGATCCCCGGCCGTCCAGTCCGGTCTGCGTGTGCGCAGCTGATCCAATTTCGCCCGCGCGGTCTTCTCCTCACCCCGACTGAGCTTGAGCTTGAACGCGAGGGCCGACTCCCTCGGATCACTGGACGCCTCAGCCTGCTGGTGCGCAGCCTGGTCTGCCTTGGCCTTCTCCGCCTTCGCGCGCCAGCGCCGATACGCAGTGTTCATCTCTCCGTCGGTCGGAACGTGCGCAGCGCCGCCACCACTCGGACGCGGCTGCATCGATCCCGGCGATCGGGCACCCCTTGCCTCATGGCCGCTCGCCCAGTCTGGCAAGACGAGCGCAGCGTGACCGTCCTCGCCGGAAGGTGCGAGCGTCGGAAGGCTGGCGAGCGCCGAGCGTGCCTGCGCGCGCGTCTGTGACGCGTACAGCGTCCCGAGACGGTCTTCGAGCTCGTCGGTGGTGAGGCGGCCGTCGACCATGTGCTGAGACAGGACCTCCGCGATCAGATTTCGATCGGCGTCACCGATGCGCAGGCCGCCCGTGTCGGGCTCAAGCGGCTCGCCCTCAGAGGCGGACGCAGTCGTGGTCGGGGGCAGACCCAGCGCCGCCTCGCCTCGCGCGATGCGCTCGGCGACCGCTTCGCGCTCCTGTGCCTCTTCCTGCTCGACCAATGCACGGCGGTCAAGCTCGATCTTTGACCGGTCCGTCGGGTCATAGCGGACAGGGATGCTGTCTCCCACGCCCGCCGCCGCCAGCGCGCGCCCGAACGCGCGGCACGAGATCTCCGAGGTCGCGCCGTCTGGGAAGGCGACCCGCAACCGGTAGCGGCAGGCGCTCGCCTCCCCGCTCTCGACCCCGGCAGCGTAGATCGTCTTCTCAACCACCAACGCCCGAGCTTGCGCTCCGTCAAGGCTCAGCTTGCGCCTGTCGAACATGTGCGGCCCCCCATTTCCCGTATCAGACCCCGATATCCGCCGCGAAGCCTAACCCAGCAGCGCCCGCCACCCAAAGATCCGTACCGGCACTCCAGCACACACCGGCGGCACTCTCGACAGCCGACACCGACCGCTCCGAGCGTGCGCCGGTCAACCTATGTGAGCGAGCTCGTCTCATTGCCGTGGGCGCCGCCGGAGATCTCGGAGTCGTCGCAGTCCGGGTTCCCTTGCGGACACCGTCGGAGCGTCCCTTGGTGGATTCTCCGCGCCACACATCGCCCCTGGCTGACCCGACAGTGCTTGCACCTCAATCTCGCTCAGGGCAGGCCGCGCCTGGTCGTGGCGACTCATCTGAGCTTGGTAGTACGGCCCCTCTCCAACGCATCTGCGCCGCTTTGATGGCACGCTAGGCGTCAATTGGCGAATCCGGAATCTCTTCGAGTCGTGGTGATGTGCGACTACCTCACCGATCCACTGTGGACCGCCGACCGTCAATGTTCGCTATCGCTCGAGGCTTTCCCCATCAGCGCGAGCACCAAGACGGCGCTACGCGCGTGGGCTGGCCGGTACGACACCCTGCTTGGTCGCGACTTCGAGTGGCCAGCCGAAGAACAGAGCGCCCACCAGCAGGAAGGCCGGCGCCTTTGGCACGTCCTTGCTGACGAACTCGGCCCGGAGTACGAGGTCGGCTACTACGACAGCGTGCTCGGCGACGACGGCCCGACTTGGGACCTCGGCCGGTTCTGATACGCCGGAGTCCATCACGACCAGCGCGCATCGGCCCGGCGACTCAGGGCGCGGCGGTCGATTCGAACCTCCGGACCGGACCCCCTCGGTGTGCGCTGAGCGATCCCTACCGCGGCGAGGACCCAGCAGTGCCTTGCTCTCGATGACTGTCGCGACCTCCGCACCCAAGGTTGCGGGGCTAGGAAGCGGGATGTCATTCCTGCACCATCGGGAGGAGATGCTCTGCGAGAGCTGAGACCTGGCTCAGCTCAGGGAGGGCGGGCGCAAGGATCAAGCGGTCCAATCCGGCCTCTGCGTATGCCGCGACGGCCTCAGCGATCACGCTGAGCTCCCCGTGCACCACCATGTCCTCGGCGGGACGCGCGAGCACCGGGTAATACCGCGTGAGTTGCGCAACCGCCGCTTCCCGCTCGCGCGAGCCGCCCACGGCTACGTACACAAATCCGGTGAACGTGAACTGGGTCTTCCCGCGCGCTGCGGCTGCCTGACGAAGCACACGAATCTTCTGCGCGAGGTCCGCCGGCTGGGCAGCACCGCCGAATACGATGCCCTCGCCCAGTTCGACCGCGCGCATCTGCGCGGCCTCGGCGATGGCCCCCAACAGGATCGGCGGTGGGTCCTGCACCGGCGCAGGACCGCACACTCCATGATCGACGGTGCTGGCTCGGGCGTCTGCCCAAATCTCACGGATCCGGACGATCTGCCGGCGCAGACGAGTCACCCGGTGCTTGGTGGTCTCGCCGAACACCTCATAGTCATCGGCCCGCGATCCCAAAGCCACTCCGAGATCCAGGCGCCCCTTAGACAGCACATCGATAACCGCGGCCTGCTTGGCAATGAGGACTTCGTTGCGGGGAGGCAACACCAAGATGGACGTCGCCAGACGCGCCCGCGACGTGACGGCGGCCACCGCCGCCAAGGTGGTCAGGGGGTCCCAGAGGTCGTAGTTTGGCCGGTCCACAGTTGCCAGCACACTAAAACCGGCCTCGTCGCCCAGCCGGGCCCAGTCGAACAGCAGATCGGGGCTCAGACCGAACGGGGAATTATTGGGCAGACCAAGACCTAATTGCACACACGCCTCCGTCCTTGCCGAGGATCAAACGCAGCCCGTCGCCGGGATCGCTTCCGGCCGAGCATCGTACGCGGTTCGTCTCGTGATGAACCGCGACGAGCAGCCCAACCCGCCGGGCGATCCGCACGCACAAAACATCCAAGGTTCACCGACCCGCCCACGAAAGCCGCGGCCCTGCCTGACCCGCTGCAACGCCACGGCGGCCCACCCATTCTCACGTCCATTGCCGAGGGCCTGAACTTCCCCTTGCGCCTCCTGACGTCAAAAAGGACCGGCCTCGATGTCTGCCGCTTGGTGGGGTTGTCCTGGTGACCCTCGCGGCCACGCTAGCCGTATGTCCGGCACTGTGGAGGGCCTTCGGCGACCAGTGGCCTCATATCCCGCCGGAGCGTCGTGCCCGGGCGTGGCGTGCCATGAGCTTGTCGCTCGCCGCCCAAGCCATCATCGATGTTCGACGGGCACGGAAGCGCCGAGCTGAGAAGACTTAGGAGCGCAGCCTGCCTTGATCAAGGGTCGCAAAATGCGGCGGCAGCGTGCTCCTTTCACGAACAGGCAGCGCACTCCGCCGCTGCCGGATGATCGCGGCTGGCTTCCGCTATCCGCCGGATCCAGCTGCGAGCGCGCAGCGGCGGCAGCGTCATGCCGGCTGTCTGGCGGTCCTAGCCGTCGCAGTCAGCGTTGGGTGGTGAGACGCTCGCGTCGAAATCGTGGTCTGACCTGACAGGGTTCGCAGCTACGCGGCGATCAGCCTTCGCTCGCTTGGCTGAGCAGTGATGCGACGACGGTGTCGAGGGTGGCGGTGCTCGCGAGTTCGGCCGCGATGCGGGTCGCCGATTGGCGGTAGCTCGGATCGTCCAGCACGCGCTGGATGGCCTCCCGCAGCGGTGGCACATCCTCAGGTCCTAGGCCACGCAGAGCGCCGGGTGCGAGCGACCGGCCGGCAACTACCCGCCCAGCGTGCGTGCTTTCGATCACCCGGCCGTTGGCGGACTGGTCGGCGAAGAGCGGGCAGATGACCAGCGGCACGCCGGCAGCGAGCGCCCCGAAGACTGTGCCCGAGCCACCGTGGCACGCCACCACCGCGGCGTGGTCCAGCACCTCGTGCTGAGGGACCCAGGACTCGACATGGGTGTTTGCTGGGATCTCGCCAAGGCCCGCGGCGTCCGTGGCGCGGCCGATGGTGAGCAGCACCCGAGCCGGGAGCTCGGCGACGGCGTCCAGGGCCGAGCGAAACACCGCGACGGCCTCGGGGAGGTGACCGATGACGCTGCCAAACGTGAGATACACCAGGGGCCGATCATCGCCCGGCCACCAGTTCGTGAGCCTGCCACGATCGGCCGGGGCCGGCTGACGAAATCGCCTACTATCGGGCCACGGCGAGGGATCCAGTGATGCTGGAAATGCCGAGAGGTATGGTGCGCGCGCGATTGCCGACGCGACGCCCGGGCCAAAGCGTTCGATCGTCGCGGACACCATCTCGAGGACCCCCCACTCAATGCGCGCCTGAGAGATAGCCACCTGCGCCTGCGCGATCCCGGCCTTGGCGGCGACGATCGCTGACGCGTACTCACATGACTCCCGAATGACAAGGGCAGGGCGTCTTCGGTCACATACTGCACCCGCCGCGGGGAGCATCGCCTGCGTGCAGTGATCGGCGAACAGCTCGCGGTCGATCAGCCCCGCGACCGCCTCCGGCGGACCGGCGCGGACCCGCTCCCACGTCTCATCGATCACCGCGCGCGGCGGCTCGCCGCCGACCTCGTATGACAGACCCTCCCGCTCGATCTCCGGGACCAGCGACGGTGGGACCAGCACGACCGCGTCATGTCCAAGACGCCGGACCGCCCCCGCCACGTCGACCACCGGCGCCAGATGTCCAGAGCCACCCAGCGAGCACGCCAGCAGCACACGCATACCAACAAGCTACCCAGCGCCAACTCAGGTTCTGCCAGGACACGCTCTCAAAGGCACACCTGGTCCCGCTGGCAAGCGTCCGTTGATCATTGGACTCCGGACACTGGCGGCACCGCAGGGCGCCCGTTCGACGATGGGCATCTGCGACGCGGACTCGCTATCGGGGGTTTGCAGGGCGCGTGTCGTCGGAGAGGGAAACTAGGCCTGCGGCGACTTCTGCGGCCGATCGTCGGTTGGGCCGCAGGTTGTCGCCTTACGCCTCAAGCGGTCACGCCAGCGCCGCTGCCGTTCCCCGAATCAAAGCGGCAAGCCGTCGCGGCGTCTCGTGGCCGCTTTTGCGATCCTCGGTGGTCAGGTTTGAGCGACCAAACGAGCGCGCTGTCTCCACTCCTCCACGGTCAGACGCCAGATGCAGTGGAGGCCGACTTCGCCCGGCGCCTCGACCTCCTCAGGTTCCTCGGCGACCAAGCGGTAGCCGAGCGTCAGGGCAATCGCCGAGCTTCGCTCGTTGGCCTTGTCGACATGGATCTCAACGTGGGTGATCCCAGGCATCGCAAACGCCGCATCCGTCAAAAGACCAGCCGCGGTGGTTGCGATCCCTCTCCCTCCGACGGCCGGGTGAGTCCAATAGCCGATCTCCAACCCACCAGGAGCGATCCGATCATGGAGACCGCAGCCGCCCACTACCTGCCCGCTTATGAAGATCCCCATGATGACGTCTCCGCCCTTCAACCACTCACGCTCCCAGTCAAGGATCATCGCCTCGCGACGCTCGAGCGACAGTGGTTCCTGCGACGCCCACGGCAGCCAGGGACGAACGTGCTCATGGCTCTGCGCCACCGCCCGCCCAAGGCTTTCCGCATCCGCCGGGACCCACCGCCGCAACACGATGTCCCGTGGTCCTTGCAGATGCTCCGGTAACAGCCCCCGCCGCTCCACGACACGGACCCTAGCGATGTCCAGGGAGATCCCGGACGAGATGCTCCGCTTCGGGGTCGAGTTCGCCGACGGACGCCGGGCCACGAACACCGGCGGTGGGGGCTACCCATCGCCCGACACCGAGCCGCTCGGACCGGTACTGCACGCCGGCGGCGGCGGGGGAGGCGGCGGGCGCTGGCATCAAGTCATGTTCCTCTGGCCGCTCCCGCCGCCGGGCCGGCTGGCGCTCGTGTGCGAGTGGCCGGCGGCGGAGATCGCGCTCACCCGCACAGAGATCGACGCGGGCGCGATTCACGAGGCGGCGCAGCGAGCGCAGGTCATCTTCGAGGACCATCCCGGAGCCGATGCCCCCGGCTCCTCATGGTCGACGCTCACGGCCACGCGGGCGCCCGAGAGCGGCGGTCCGCCGCCGCAGCCGTACGCCTCGGACTAGCTGCTGCGCAGGCCCTCGCGGCCGATACGCGCTCCACGGTGGCTTAGAACCGATCGGGATCCCGAGCGACGGTCGACTTCACGAGGAGCAGGGCTGCTCAGCGACGCCGAGCCGCGTCGCGGCTGCCGCGGGCGGCACGCGCGCGTTCACGGAAATCCCCTCACGATGTTCGCTGATCGTTTCGACGATTGAGACCGGTTCCCGCCGGCGTCCGTTGCTCGCCGGCGACGGCGCGAGGCGTGCGGTAGTCGATGGGAACTGAGATGCTCAGGTCACGGGCGCAGGGTTCCCCTCGGCGCCCAGTCGGAACGTTCGGTTGTCGGTGGTGACCGAGTCGCCGGGTTGTTATCAACGCCCCGTTCTCGCGCGCGCTTAAGGAGATCGAACGAGGGAGAGAGGGCCTGAGCCGCGGGCGTGGCCGCAGGCGTTGGATCGTCCTCTGCGTTGGGGTGTTTGGCAGCGGGCGGGGATCATCCGATTTGGATGATGGCTGCGGAGCTCGCGGTGGAAAACTCCCCTCGTGGCCAATGCAAACCCGACGCGGTATAAGGGTTCGTGGGCGCGTGGGGTTGGTTGCAACCGCCGTCCGTGCGCGCGGGCGCACTGGGGCACGAAGCTCGTCTCTTGTCTGGGGCGACGTCGGCTTTGGTTTCGCTTGATGGTGCCCTGCGTGATGGCCCGACTGGACACCAGCGCGTGGGCCAAGTCTTCGTCTTCTCGCTGACTGCGGCACTGAATCCCACGCTGCTGACTGCGGTCACGGTGATGCTGACGCTGGATAAACCACAGCGATTGCTGTTGGGCTACCTGCTCGGAGCGTTGGTGACGAGCGTCACCTGTGGTCTCCTGCTCGTGTTCGCGTTGCCTGGGTCGAGCACGTCGAGTACGGCAAAGCATGGCGTCAACCCCGTCCTGAATATCGTTCTCGGGGCGCTGGTCTTGGTGGTCGTCTTTGTGGTCGCGACCGGACGTGACGGGCGGCGCCGTGCGTGGAGCGAGCGTAAACGCGAGCGAGCTAAGGACAAGGCGCCTCCGCGCTGGCGGCGCCAACTGAGCAAGGGCTCGGCTCGAGATACGTTCGTCGTCGGGGTGTTGCTCAGCTTTCCGGGCGCGTCCTACATCGCCGGGATGGATCTGCTGCACAAACAGCAGATCGGGACGGCGGTGACGGTGATTGCCGTGCTCGCGTTTAACGTGATCATGCTCCTGCTGTTGGAGCTGCCGCTGCTTGGTTACGCGACGAGGCCGGAGTGGACCGCCGCCGCCGTGCAACGCTTCGGCGACTGGTTGACCCGCCGGGGCGGGCGGGTCGCCATGATCGCCGGAGCAGCAGCCGGCGTTCTTCTGATCGCCCGCGGACTCATCAACTGGTGAGGGTTCAACGCAGGTACCACTCAACGACCGGCGCTTGACGACCAACGAGACGCCGCGGTCGCGGCGCTGGTCATCTTGATCGCGGGGAGGCTCCATCATCTACGCATCACGGCGGTCGCCAAAGCCCACTTGTTCACGAACACCTGAGCGTGACGGACGAGGACAGCGGGCGTTCGCATTCGGCAATGACCTGGCCTACGCAGGGAGTGCTTGAGCGGGACCGAACTACGCCAAGATGGCTACGCAACCGCCTTCTCGTCGATCCGAGCGGTGGCTGGAGAAGCGCATCGAGCGCAAGGGTCTGCGTCCCCGGGACGCCGCGTACCTGATCGCTACCTTTTGGGCGATAGCTGTGCTGGCGTTCGGGGTCGTCGAACGTCTCGTGGACCCGAAAACGTTTCACAGCATCTGGCTGGGGATGTGGTGGGCGGTCGAGACGGTGACGACAGTCGGCTACGGCGACATCGTCCCTGACCAAACGGCCGGCAAGCTCATCGCAGGACTCCTGATGCTCGGGGGGCTGTCGCTGATCGCAGTGGTGACGGCCGCAATCACCAGCGGCTTCGTGTCCCGCGCGGACGCCCAGCGGCGAGCCGCCGGAGAGGACCCGGTCATGCAGAAGCTCGAAGAGATCGCCACGGAGCTGTCGGCAGTCAAGACCGAGCTCGATCACGTTCGGTCGACGATGGGCACCGACGGCTCGGCCTGAGCATCGATCGCTTCACCTGACCCGGGTGAGGTGCCCTGGGCGGTTTGCCGTTAGTCATACGGCGGTGGGTCAGGTCTTCCTCCTCTCGCTGACGGCAGCGCTCAACCCAATCCTCGTCGGGGCCTCAACAGTCATGCTGCTGCTGCCAAATCCACGGAGACTGATGCTGGGATATCTGCTTGGCGCCCTGACCACCAGCATCACTCTCGGTCTCGTGATCGTCTTTGCGCTCAAGGGCTCAAGCACCGTCAGCACGACACAGAACACCGTCAGCCCGGCGGTCGACCTCGCACTGGGCGCGATCCTGTTGCTCGCCGCCTTTGTGCTTGCGACCGGACGCGACAAGCGAATCGCCGAGCGTCGCCAAGCACGCAAAGGCCCGAAGCAGGACAAAGGGCCGCCGCGCTGGCAACAGGCCCTCAGCAAAGGCTCGGCCCGCACAACGTTCGCCGTTGGCGCCGTGCTGACGCTACCTGGCGGGTCGTACCTGGCCGGACTGCATCACATCGACAAACAGAACCTAAGCAACACAGCCACCGTGCTCACCGTGATCGGATTCAACCTGATCATGCTGATACTCCTGGAGCTTCCCCTGCTCAGCTACACCGTCGCCCCGGACTGGACCCCCGGCGCGGTGAAACGAGCGAAAGCCTGGGTAGCCCGCAACGGGCACCAAGCAGCCGTCGTCGGACTCAGCGCGATCGGCGGCGCGCTCATCATCAAGGGGATCATTGGGCTCATTGCCTGAGGATTCGTCAGGACATCCGTCGTCGTGCAGTAGGTGAACGACTAACTCAGGAGAGGTTCAAATGTTCGCATTCCACAGAATGGCGCGCGCGCGCAATCCTGCGGAGAGCCATTCGATGCCGCGATGGACTGCTCCAGCATCCTGAAGAGCGTCTCCAGACGGACCACGTACCGCTACGTCCGTCGCAGTGAGCGTTCGGGTTCTGCGACCTGGCGAGGCTGGTGTCCCGGTGTCCTCAGCGCGGGTGAGTCGTCCGGGAGCTCCACCCTGGGCTATGCCGCGAAGCTCGCGCGCGCGGCACAATCCGTTCGTGTCGAAGATGCGTCCTTTTGCTGGGCTTGCCAGAGATCCGTGTGCGACCCTAGATGTTCTGGCGCTCGCTCTGGCCGCGGAGTTCCGTGACGTCGACGCGGCCAGCGCGATGAGAAGGCTCGATATCCTCGGTGCGGAGCTCTCGCGTGCCGCTGAGCAGACGAACGGGATGCCGGAGGCGCACGCGCTCGTCTGCGGACAGATCATCGGCTCCGCTCACGGATTCGTCGGTGATCGAGAGCACTACGACGATCCCGGCAACTCGATGCTCGACCTCGTGCTCACGCGGCGTCGCGGTCTGCCGATCCTGCTGTCGGTCGTGTATGTCGAGGTCGCTCGCAGAGCCGGAATCCAGATCGCCGGTGTCGGTTTGCCGGGCCACTTCGTTGTCGGTCACTTCGGCACCGATCCACCGGTGCTGTTGGATCCTTTCGCTGGCGGCGGGCGACTACAAACCGATGCCGCGCCGGAGTTCGTGAGGCCCTGGCGAGCGCATGAGGTCGCTATGCGGATGCTCAATAACCTCGTGGTGGCCTATGACCGGCGGGGCGACGTCGGCGCTGCGATCCACGCCGCCGAGTTACGTCTAGCGCTCCCCGCCGAAGCGTCGCACCGCGACATCCTGCATGCCGAGCTCCGGGCCATCCAGGCACGACTCAACTGACCCGAGCTCGGCCTTAGACGAGCCGCCCCGCCATCGCAGAAGACGTTCCGTATCTGCGACGGAGAGCGACGCGCGTTCTGCTGGGCTCGCCCGGGCGACTGTGGTTCTTGAGCCGATGTTCGGTGACGTCGTCTCGTTCGGCGGGCTCGATTGGTCTTTGATCTAATCGCGCCTGGACCGATCGAGAAAGATGACATGGGTGCGCGCTGGAACGATGGGCGTCGTTTTGAGGGCAGGGTGGCGGTGGTTACTGGGGGTGGGGGGACGCTTGGTGGTGCGGTGGCCAGGCGCTTTGGTTCAGAGGGTGCGTCGGTGGCGCTCGGCTATCGCTCGTCTCGCTCTGAGGCGTCTGAGGTCGTGGCGGAACTCGAGAGCCTGGGCGGCCAGGCCCACGCTGGCCAGCTTGACATCACCGATCAGCAGTCAGTCAACGCCTTTGTCGCCGACGTCGCGCAGCGCTACGGGCGGCTGGATGTGTTGGTCAACGCGGCGGGTCGGCTCGAGGAGGCCGACACGGTGAGGTTTCAGCGAGCTGGACACGGCTGCGGCGAGCGCTCTGTTTGAGGTTGATGTGATCGGGGCGATGCGGATGTGTCACGCGGTTAGGCCGATCATGCTCAAAGGTGGTGGCGGCGTCATCGTCAACTTCTCAAGCACCTATGGCAATGGGACCAACCCCGAGAACGCCATCAACTTCGTTCCGGTCACCTATTCCGCCGCGAAGGGGGCAATCCGCGGTTTGACCGCCACGCTGGCCCGGGATCTGGCTCCCGAAATCCGCGTTAATGCGCTCGCTCCCGGCCCGATCTCCGGGGAATGGGAGACTGCGTGGGGAGTTTTGCCCGCGCATATTGAGGAGGCCATCGCGATGAACCCCCTCAAACGGTTCGGCAAGCCGCAGGAGATCGCCGAAACTGTCCTGTTCCTCGCTTCGGACGGTGCCGGATACATCACCGGCCAGGTCATCCACGTCGACGGCGGATGGGTTCTGGCCGGTTAGAGGCACCGCACTCCGCCGGAGCCCTCCTCGCACTCTTCGCGTGGCCTCGCGTTGGCGTGAAAGGGGGCGCGTCGCAGTCAGTTTCCCTTGCGGACACGTCCTGGACTGCGGCCACGCGAGCGATCGTTATGACCGCGCCGCCCCCGAGACGCTCAAACTCCACGCGCAGCTACTCACCGAACGCGCCCCCGCCGGCAGCTAAAGCCTTCGCAAGACAGCGCCGCGCCCTCACACGTAGCGGTCATGACGCCCGTGCACTCCGCGTCGGCGATCCGGTGAGTAGCACGGGCGTGGTGCCGACGGCTCATCAACTCGAGGGCGGTGAGCCCAGCCACTGTCACCGCCGAGCGTCGGAGCCGGACAGCATGTCCGTTGGTCCTTCCTCTCCTGAGACGGCTCCGCACGTGTCGCCGCGCGTGTCCATGGAGCGGTGCCGACCGTCCTGCGTCGAGCGCTGCCCCGCCGTGAATGTTCAGGGCCGTGAGGGCTCTTCCTGGGATGGGAGGTCGGGGTCGTGTCCCTGAGCGCACCGTCCATATCCGGAACGGGGTCGAGCGTTCGTTGCCCTCTGTGCTGTTTGCCTTCGCAAGGCGTCGGTGGGGGGCGCACCGCGCTCCCGGCCGCGATCCGGCATCCTGTCAGCCTAGGATCGCCGCTCTTGCCTCCCCAGTGATCGCGGCGCCCGCCCGCTCCGTGCCGCCGCTGCCGGCGATTGCGCACCTGACCGCCGAGGATCTCGATGCGATCGGGCGGGACTTCGATGCCATCCGCGCAGACGTCGTCACCCGGCTCGGCCAGCCCGACGCTGACTACATCCGGAAAGTGATCACCGTCCAGCGCTGCCTGGAGCTCGCCGGCCGCGCCTCGCTGCTGCTCTCCAGACGCCGTCTGGCGTTTTGCGCCGGGTCCACGATGCTGACGCTGGCCAAGATCCTGGAGAACATGGAGATCGGCCATAACGTGATGCACGGCCAATATGACTGGATGGACGATCCCGCCGTCTGTTCGCGCAGCTGGGAGTGGGATGCGGTCTCCCCCGCCGCCTCCTGGAAGTTCGCCCACAACTTCCAGCACCACTCGTTCACGAACGTGATCGGCAAGGACCGCGACCTCGGCTACTCCGTGATGCGAGTCGACGCCGACCAGCCGTGGCATCCCATCTATCTCATCCAACCGATCTACGGCGTCGGGGTCGCGCTGACGTTCGAGTGGGGAATCGCGATCTACGACATGGAGCTCGACGCGGTGCGCCGAGGCGAGAAGTCATGGGACAAGGGCCGGGCGGAGTTAGCGGCGTTCGCGCGCAAGGCACGGCGCCAGCTCGTCAAGGACTTCGTGCTCTGGCCTGCGCTCTCCGGGCGGGCGGCCAAGCACACCGCGGTCGCGAACCTGATGGCGAACGTCGTTCGCAACGTGTGGGTGCACACGATCGTGTTCATGGGGCACCTCCCCGAGGGCGCGGAGACGTTCAGCGAGGAGCAGACCGCCGACGAGACCCGAGGTGAGTGGTGCGTCCGGCAACTGCTCGGCTCCTGCAACCTCGAGGGAACGCGGCTGTTTCACATCATGAGCGGCAGCCTCTCCTTCCAGATCGAGCACCATCTGTTCCCCGACATCCCGAGTTGCCGTTATCCCGAGATCGCACCGCGCGTTCGTGAGGTCTGCGAGCGCTACGGGCTCCCGTACAACAGCGGCCGGCTGGGCAATCAGTACAGGTCGGTAGCGACCAAGATCCTGCGCTACTCCCTGCCCTGAGGCGCCAGATCACGCGAGAATAGGCACGCCACCCAACGCGTCGCAGGGGACCGGGTTCCTGCGCGTTCGCCCAACCTTCGACGATTGAGACGGCCAGAGCGCCGGCGCCGGACGGCCTCGGCGCTGCTCGGAGCCGCCGGGGCCTACGCCGCGGGCTCGGGGTCGAGCGTGAGCGCGACGGAGTTGATGCAGTAGCGGTCGCATCCGTTTGGTCCGTCGGGGAAGACGTGGCCGAGGTGCCCGCCGCAGCGCGCGCACGTCACCTCGGTGCGGCGCATGAAGAGGCCGTGGTCGGCGTGCATCTCGACGTTGGCGGCGACGGCCGGATCGGTGAAGCTCGGCCAGCCCGTGCCCGAGTCGAACTTGGTCTCAGACGAGAACAGCTCGGCGCCGCAGCCCGCACAACGGTACGTGCCGTCGTCCTTGGTGTCGACGTACTCGCCGCTGAAGGGCCGCTCAGTCCCCTTGCGCCGCAGAACGTTGTACTGCTCGGGCGTCAGCTGCTCGCGCCACTTCGCCTCGGTTGCCTTGTCGCGTCTTGCCATCGTTTCTCCTTGTCGGGCTGCCGTGAGCTTGGACCGCGGAGGGGCCGAAACGATTCAACGGGTCACGCTAATCCCAAGGCGCCGTGAGCTGAAGAGTTTGATCGCGCAGGATGGCCGAAAGCACGGGACAGCCTTATCGCGCGAAACGAGGTGTCGCACGTCACCGTCGCTTCATCGCAGTCATCGTTGGGCATGTGAGACGGGTCACGGCGCCGGCGTGAGAGGGACGAGAAAGCGTCCGATGGCCGATCCCAACTGCGACGGGTTTGGTAGCGCTCATCAGGCTGCGTTTCTACGCGTGGGAGCAGGTCGACGGAGTATTTAGACATGACCCTCGCGGGGCCCTTGGGGAAGTAGTGGTGGGCCGATCGAGACCAGCCATCCACGCGACCGGCGTCTGCTCGAAGCCGTTCACGTCGCGTGTCCGGTGACGTCGTAGGACCAAGGTCCAATTGTCCTCGGGCCCGGCGGAGAAGATGCTTTGCCCCCTGCCCGCCGGAACGACCGGCGTCGTCCGTCCGAACCGAAGGAACCTCCATGCTTCGCATGGACCGCGCCGCTGTTCATCAACGGGATGCGACAGGGCGGCCTCGACGCCGGCGACTTTGTCGGGATCAGCGACACGTGCGTCGGGACATTCGTCGCAGCCGGCGCGTCGTGCCAGATGAACGAGGCATTCAGACCAACCTCGACGGGAGCGCGCACGGCCACCGTCACGGTGATCGACTCGGCCGCCAACAGTCCGCAGATCGTCACGATGACCGGCACTGGCACTTCGGTGAACGGGCCGACTCCGGTGTCGGTCGACACGACCGGTTTGACCTGCACTTCCGGCGTCTGTCAGCTTGGCTTCGTGGGCGACCAGCTCGTAAAGAACTTCTACTACACGAGTTTCGGCGCTCTGGGCGACACGGCGCCGCCGTTTAGCTGGTCGCTCGTGGGTGGAGCGCTTCCGCCCGGCCTGACGCTGTTCCCGAGCGGGCAGCTCTACGGGACGCCGACGACGACCGGGCTCTACACGTTCACCGTCAAGGTCACCGATCCGGCCGGCAAGACCGCCAGCCAAGCCTTCAGCCTGAGCGTCTCGCCTCAGCCCCCTCCGCTGACCAAGGGCCAGCAGGGATGCCAGCACGCCCCCGGCTCAGCGGTCGCCAACCTCACCGGCTCGGCGATCGGCGGTCAAACGCCGAAGGGACAGGGACTCGGCGATCAGTCCCAGCTCACCGCCTGCGGTGGCTTTACCGTGATTCACGCGAGCGTCCAGAACGTCAACCTGCCCAACGGCACCGTGCTCTGGGTGACCCTGGGCGGCGAGCCGATCGGCGTGATCGTGCTGAACGGAGGGTCCGGCACGATGGCCCCGTGGACGTTCCAGAATTCGTTGCGACAGCAAGGACTGCTGATCTTCAGCGCTCCCCCGACCGGCTCCCCCACCGACCCGCTCGTCCTCTCCGGTGGGTTCGTCTAGCTGACGGAAGCTCTCCGTCCGCCGGCTGGACCGCGATCGACAACCGGCGGCGGCGCGGTATCTGCTCCAGCCAGCATCAAGCCTCTCGCCCCGTCGCGCGCAACCACACGCCGCCGACCGCCCGCTGTTCGTTCACCCTCGGCGGGACGCTCGGCGTGTTGGTGGGCCCGACTCATCTTGTTTGGATGATGCGCGGCGCCATCGTGGCACGGACCATCGGCGCGTATGGATGAGTCGTCGTTCGGCGCCGGCCGGCATCTTGGCGCCTCTGAAAGTTCGCCTGACCGGAAAGAGGCTGCGGGTGCCTGAGGGCTTGTCGGCAGCCGAGGTTGGCAAGGAGATCGCCGAGCATCGCGAGGAGGCGACCGGGCACCACGAGGACGGCTCCACGCACCATGTTCGGCGTGACCGCTGGATCTCGATCTTTGAGGCGGTGCTGCTGTCGCTCGTGGCGCTGTTGGCGGCGTGGTCGGGGTACTCCGCGGCGAAGTGGGGTACGGCCTCGTCGATCTTCCTGGCCGACGCGTCGACGGCGCAGACCAAGGGTGACCTCAAGGCGAGCGAGGCTCTGCAAATCCGCACATTGGACTCGGTGTCGTTCAACGCGGCGGAAACGGCCTATGCCGCGAATAACGCCAAGCTCTTTCGCCTCACCGTCAGGCGGCTGCGCCCCGGCTACCGCCCGGCTTTTGACGCGTGGCTGGCCACCCATCCGCTCAAGAATCCCCATGCACCGCCGGACCCATCGTTCATGCCCCAATACCGGATCCCGGAGCAGTCGCAATCGCAGGTTCTCAGCGCTCAGTCCGATTCCGACTTCAGCAAAGGCCAGTCGGCCGCCGGAACGGCCGACAAGTACGTGCGCCTGACGGTCTTCCTAGCCGCCGTGCTGTTCCTCGTCGGCATCAGCAGCCATTTCCCGGTCCGCTCCGCGCGCTATGGCCTCATCGGGATTGCAGCCTCGCTGTTGGTCATATCGGTGGTGCAGCTCCTCGGCCTTCCGGGCCCCCCAGCCTGACCGGGATGCTGGTCAGACCCCCCGCCACCGACGAGTCGCAAAGCCGCCGCGGCAAATGCAGCCCACATCCCACCGCTTCGCTGAGCGTCAGGCTTATGAGACGACCCTGATCGCCGGCGCTGCACGGCTCGGCAACTTGCTCGAAAGCGTCCGATGGTCGATCCCCTGTGCGACGAGACATCGTTTCGCGCGTTAGGCCGACGCGGAGTCAGGCTCGCGGTGTTGGTGTCGGAACGGAGCAGGACTGGCCTCGATAATTACGACCTGCCGCCGGCGCGGAGCGCCTGACTGCTTGACGCCCTGTACCGGCCACGCCGGCGTCACGGCCGCTTTCGCGTGCAGGGGCACAGCGGCGTCGCGGGAACGGCGCGGTCGCGTCGGGCGAGCGAGGTCATCGGGCGCGTTCCCGCTGTGCGTGTGGGAGGTGGGAGATATGGCCGCAGCTTGTGTTGTCGAGTGGGTTGCGAGGTGAGAGGATCGGCTTGGTTTGGACCTCGGCCTTCATTTGCCGTTGATGGAGTTCGGCAACGAAGGGCAATCGCTGGCGCGTGTTGGCGGCGCTGTCGACGCCGCGCGTGAGAACGGCTTCGCCGCGGTTTCCGCCAACGACCACTTCCTCTTTCAGACGCCGTGGCTTGACGGCGCGACGGCTCTGGCTGCCGTCATCGACCGATCCGGCGCGATGGAGCTGGCGACCACGGTCGCGAATGTCGCGCTGCGCGGTCCTGTGCCTCTGGCCAAGACGCTCGCCGCGTTGGATGTCCTGTCCGATGGGCGGGTTATTGCCGGGGTCGGGCCTGGCTCATCGGAGCGTGACTACGACGCGGTCGGCGTGCGGTTCGAGGAGCGCTGGGAGCGGTTTGACGAAGCGGTCGCCATTCTGCGCTCGCTGCTGCGCGACGAACCGCCACCGGAGACCCGCCGCCACTACGCCTTACCGGGCTCGCCCTTGGCGCCGGCCTCACGCCGACCCGGCGGAGTGCCGGTGTGGATCGGCAGCTGGGGCTCCGCCGCCGGGCTGCGGCGCGTCGCGCGTCTCGGTGACGGGTGGCTGGCATCGGCGTACAACACGACGCCCGATGGTTTCAGGGCCGCGAAGCAGTCGCTGTCTGAGCAGCTTGTCGCGCGCGGCAAGGATCCCGATCGGTTCCCGAACGCGCTCGCGACGATGTGGACCTGGATCACCGAAGACGCCCGCGACGCCGATCGCGTGCTGCGAGAAATCCTGGCCCCGCTGCTCAGGCGCGATCCCGATCCGTTGAGCGATCAGCTCTGCGTCGGATCCGCGGCGCACTGCGCGGAGCTACTGTCGCGCTACGCGCAGGCAGGCTGCGACCGTGTGTACCTCTGGCCACTCGGCGACGAGCCGAGGCAGGTCGAGCTCGCAGCGACGACCGTGCTGCCGGCCGTCAAGGCGTGAGTCCGGGCGGCCGAGACGCCAGCGTTTGGACGAAAGCAGTAAGCGACCATCCGGGGACATCCGCGAACGCTGGTCCAGGCCAGCGTTACGTCGCCTCAGTCGTGCTTTGCACGAGCAACAGCCACGAGATCGACCGACGAACAGCCCGAAATCGCAGCCGCTTCCGGACAGATCCAGCCACGAGATCGCGGGTCCCTGCTGTTCGGTTGTCGTTCCCTGAGCGGACGGCTCGCGCCGGTTTCGCGCTCTCGGGCGCCATCGGCTAGGAACGTTCCCCCGGGTGACCGACGTCACCCTACGAGGGAGTAGCCGTCAACCGCGAGGCCCGTGTCGCGGTCGCGGTGGGGTGGCGAGCGCGGAGCGCGCCGCGTCAGTCGTGCAACAGCAACGTCGCGCCCAGTTCAGCGGCCAGCCCCTGACCGCCTTGGCGCATGACCAAGTCATGGTTCCAAGCAAACGCGGGGCGCGCCAGCGGCCCGACGGCGTTCATCCATCGCTTGGTGGTGCGCACTCGCCAGTCATAGACGATCGCGACGCCGTCTCCCTCGTAGAGCCGCCAGGTGCCGACGCCCTCAAGCTCGCCCGAGGCATGTCCCGAGATCAGGTGGGGACGCTTGACGTGAGTGACCCGTAGATCGAACCCGAGCGAGTAGGGCAGCACGCTGCGCCAGGTGAAACGGTCCAGCGCCCCAACGCCCTCGTCGTCGCCGTCTTCTAACCGGGCAACGCTGCGCACCCCTTTCCACCAGCGAGGGTAGCCCGCGGAATCGTTCAAGAGATCAAACACAGCGTCGATCGGTGCGTCGGTGCACCACGTCGTCAGGAACGCGTAGTTCGCCACGAGCCTCCCCCGGTTGGATGGACTCGGTGCACGGCACACACTATCGCTGACCACACGAGGCTGCCCTCAGCGCACAGTCGGTCGGCGCCCGCGATCATGTTCGTCGGATGGTGGGGTTGTGAGAGGCGGGCGTTGGCGAGCGCGTGCGATGCGCGATCCGGTCTGAAACCCATTCAAGGGCCTTGGCCGGCGGTTGGTTTTCGCGCGAAGCGCGTGTCAGCGAGAGCAACCTCGCGTGATTGCTATGCGTCCGCTACGCGGCTTCCCCAGAGCTCGTTGACCGGGAACTTGTCGGGCTCGGGAAGCTCAACGCCGGCCGTGGAGAGCGCGGCCTTGAGGCCGCCGTCCCAGGCTTGCTGCCACGCGGCCTCTGATTCCCAGATCTCGCTGACTCGAAGGTCTGACCCCTCACCGAACATGACGTGCAGTTGGAGTGGTTGAGGGGGCCCATCGGGGCCATTCTCCTGAAGAATTTCGTTGACCTTGTCGTACTGCTCGCGGGTCAACGACGTGGGCGCGTAGCGAATGAGGATTGGCATCCAGCGAACCTAACCGAAGGACAGTCACGCGGCAAGAGGCCGCCCCGCTCGAGCCTCCAAGCGCACGCAACCGGTTTCATGCAACGCGGTCGCGAAGGCATGGGCTGCTCACGCGCCCCTCCGCGTGAAAGGGCTCGTGGCAGTAGGGGTTCCGTTGCGGACACGCGCAGAGTGTCCGGTGGTCGATCCTCTGACGGGTAGGTCCAATCTCGACATGAGCCGAAGTGACGGCCCGATGTTGCGCCGACACTGCGGCGCGATGTAGGTTCGTCGAGTATCGGGGCGCCTCGAAGAACGGAGGTGAGATGAGCATCAGTGCAGCAGCCAAGGTCATGGGTCGGTTCTATGAGAACTTCAGCGCTGGAAATATCGATGAAGCGGTCGCGGTGCGCGCCGAGGATCTCGAGATCATCGACCCTGGTATGGGCGACGTCGTTGGTCGCGAACGCTTCCGCGAGTACTTAGAGACTTTCAAGCGCGCCGTGCCCGACGCCCAGGCGATGATCGAGCACACCGTGGACTCCGGCGAGACGGTTGCGGTGGAGGGACGCTTCATCGGTACCCACACCGGTCCTCTCGCGACTGACGACGGCGATGTGGCGCCGACCGGGGCAACCGTCGACCTGCGCTTTGCTGATCTCTCGCGAGTGCGGGATGGGACGATCATCGCTTACCACACCTACCACGACCAGTTGGGGCTGCTCACGCAACTTGGCCTGATGTAGCGAACTACCTGACTGTCTGACGAGCGCGCGCGGTCGCTGGATCGCTCAACGGGCGCTGGTCCGCGACCCTGAGGCCAAGGAGCTTCACCGGTCGTCGTGCTCGGAGGCAAGCGGAGAAGAGCTGGCTAAGGGCGAGGCCTTGGAGGCGCGACGCTTGTCGTCCTCGCCGAGCAGCATCCTCGAGCGAGCACGCCAGCGACGTGTCGAGCATCACCCGCCGGGTGGTCGCCCGGCGCAGGTAACAACTCGGGCGATGCGTTGACGTCGCGAGGTGGCGCGGAGAGAATGGCGGGCATGTCCGGTGAGGCGCCTTCGACTCGGGTGCAGCAGATCGCGGCCGCGCGACCCGCCGCCCAGACCGCCGAGCCGGTCGGACCGGCGCCCGTGGAGGTCGGTACCGCGGCGGGGCTGGCCGCCTCCGAGCACGGTCGCCTGCTGGCGGGGGTTCGCGCCGGTGCGGATCAGGTCACGACGCTGCGCGAGATCGCGCACCGCTACGGCAACCGCCACGCGGCGCGGGCCGCGGCCGGAGCGCGCGCCCTCAGCCGCCGGGCGGTCGGCGAAGAGGAACTCAAGCAGCCGCCCTGGACGCGCAGCGCGCCCGGGGGTGGCCTGAAGCTCATCCCCGGCATCGAGGATCTCACCGAGGAGGAGACCTCGGTCTGGCTGCGCAACCACGAGACCCACCTGAGGTTTCCGTGGGCGATCGTCGGCGAGGCGAGTCCCGACGTTAGCGAGGACTGGATGCGGTACTTCGACTTCGGGGCCGCCGAGAAGCGCGAGGAGCCCGGCGACGCGCCCGGATTGTGCTCCTTCAACGGTCGTGACGTGCAGTACGACGTCGCGATCGATCAGTTCATGCGCGAGGCGAGCCTCGCCGGGTTGACCTTCGACCGTTCCGACGTGCACACCAGGACGGGCAACCTCTTGTACGCGTTGAAGCACGCCAGCGAGAGTCCGTACGCCAAGAAGCCCGACAAGGACTCCGACGGGCCGGTTCAGGTCACGATCGGCATCCAGGCGAACCTCACTCGCCACGAGACACTGGTGACGAAGGAGAAGTCGACCGATCCGGTCACCTATCAGGTGACAGGTCAGGTAGCGCTCCAGCTGCACGGCACCGGCAAGATGGGCTTCGAGCTGGCGGTGCAGGGCAGTGTCTCGTTCGTCTTCACCCGCGGTGCACAGACACTCGCCAGCGTCACCACCGACGATGTCAAGGCCACCGTGACCAACGTGCAGATGGCCGGCCAGGCCGCATGGGTGATCCCCTTCCTCAACGGCGCCCTGCAGATGCAGACGTTCGTCCAGGCGGTCGCCGGGATCAACTGGGTCCAGGAGGCCGGGGCGGCGTCCACCACAGTTCACATGAAGCACTACTCGATGGCCCAGGGAGTCGGAGGCATGCAGGTCGTCTACACGCTCCCCGGCACCGACAAGCACCTGCAGCTCTTCATCCAGGCCCAGAAGTCGATCACGGGCACGGACCCGCAGAGCACCCAGGACCTGCAGGGGGCCATCGGCCTGCAGTGGGCCTTCTGATCGTCGCGGGACGGGCCGTCCGTGGACCGGCCGTGCCCCCGTGACGGACCGCCAGCCTCTTGCCGCGGCGCCGGCCAGAGGTAGTGGCGCGCCGACCGAGTTTCGCGAAGAGCGTTGGCTTGTGCGACACCGGCCTCCGCAGCGTCCGCTGAGCGATCCCTTGCGTGCGGCGCTTTGTGTCTACTAGGCCGGGCCGACGACCTACGGTCGCGCGGCGATTCCGGGATAGCTCACGACAAAGCCCTCGGCGTCGAACGTGATGTGGCTCACGAAGTCACCGGCCTGGAAGCGAACGACACCATCTCCCAGCGGCGTGTATCGCTGTTGGGACGTGACCACCTGGAGCGAAGGGACATCGACCCACCGCATGCGATAGTCGCGGGCCGGGCCCAGTTCGAGCAGCCGGTCACGGATCACCGGAAGCGAGTTGAACAGCGGTGACCAGCCGAGATCGAAGAAGTCAGCGCCGTCGCCCATCCATGCCAGCGTCGTCGTCATCGAGCAGACGCTATCGATTGATCGGCACATGACCGGCGAGCCAGGGCTCAGTCGTTGCTCGCCCCGGCTTGCATCGTGACGAGTCCGGTCCAGGTGATCGCCTCCGCGTGGATGCGCTCGTCCGTGCTCGGCTCGCTCGGAACCCTGCTGAGGAGGCTTCTCGCGCATGATCGCTTGTCGCGCTTGGGGACCATCGGCGTCGCCGCACTGTCGACATCCCGACGGCTGCATCTGCATACGCATGGGCGGCGCCAAGCCACCCGGAGGGTGGCGCTGTGTGGCGAGGAGGAGGCGCCCTAGGTGCCGTGCGCTCTGCACCTCTCGACCGCTGCGGTCATGTGGGTGGCGCTGCCTGGATGATGTTCTCCGTGTGGGGCCGGCGTTCAGCGCTCGCCATGCTGTAGTCGGCGAATGGGGTGTCGCGGTTGTGTGTGGCGGTCTTGACGCCGTCGGTGGCGGCGGTGTCGATGAAGGCGCGTGCGTCGGGGGTGTTGCGCATGAGCCCGTCGAGGATCGGGCCTAGCGTCTGGGTTGAGTGCAGGCCCATGTTCTCGTAGGCCTGGTTGACGATCAGCTTCATCGCCGCGAGCTGGGAGAGCGGGATCTCTGCGAGCTGGCGGGCCTGCTCGGCGACGGTCTGCTCGAGCTGATCGAACGGGACGGCCCGGTTGATGAGCTCAATGTCGGCTGCTTCGCGGCCGGAGACGGGCTTGCCCGTGAGGGCGTGCTCCTTGGCCTTAGTGAGTCCGAGGCGGTAGAGCCACATGCCGGACAGGTAGCAGCCCCAGATGCGTGAGTAGGGGGTGCCGATCTGGGCGTCCTCGGAGGCGATGATCAGGTCGGCGCAGAGGGCCATGTCGCTGCCACCGCCCACGCACCAGCCGTGGATTTGGGCGATGACGGGCTTGGGGGTGCGCCAGATGCTCATGAACTTCTGGGTGGGCCCGTACGCTCCGGCGCCGATGAAGTCCTTGCCGGGGTCCCACTGCCCGTCGGTGGTGAGCATCTCGTCCCAGTGGTGAAAGCCGTCGGCGAAGTCGTAGCCGGCGCAGAACGACCGGCCCGCTCCGCGCAGCACGATCACCTTCACGGCGTGGTCGAGGGTGGCCTGTTTGATCGCGGCTTCACATTCGTCGGGCATCGGCGGGACGATCGTGTTGAGCCGCTCGGGGCGGTTCAGAGTGATCGTTGCGACCGGTCCGTCGGTCGAGTAGATCAGCGTCTCGTAGCTCACGGTTCGGTTCTCCTGTCTTGTGCTGTGGCGTCCGGGTTCGGCCAGGGCGGTCGGGGAGGCTCAAGATCAACACGATCGCACCGGTCGCGAGCTGGCACCCGCCGGCTCAGTTGCCGTGCTCACCCGCAGATCGGAATCACAAGCGTCTCCGCGGCACACACACTCGTCCCCGACCGGCCTCGGAACCAACGCTTTTAACGCGTCGCGATCGCCCACAGTTCGCGGACCCATGGTCGACGTGGCGATGCCGACGACCGTATCTCGGTACAGCGCGGCAGTGCTGAAAATGGCGACGAAGAAAGCTGCCGCCGGAGGAAATCCGCGAGGGCCTATCGCGCGCGGTGAGACTGGCGGGGCCAGCCGGGCCAGTGCGACCGGTGTCGTCCCTTTGAGCCGTCGTGTCGGTGGTGGCGGTAATCGGTCGCGGTGGGGAAGTTCCGGATCCGCGCCGTTGCCCCATGGCCGGCGAGGTCCGAGTACGGCCACGCTGACGTCGCGCCCCACGGACCCGTGGAGAACGGGACCGAGGCCGAGACCCTGTCGAGGTTGACCAAGTTGAACGCGCCACCGACCGTAGCGCCGGTCGGTGTCGTGCCCGGGGGCGTGGAGCCGAGGATTTCGCCGGTGAACAGGGCGTGGAAGGTCACGTCCGGCCTCACCGGGGTCGTGATCACGCTGGTCACGTTGCAGTAGCAGCCGTTCCCGAGCCGGCTCCAGGACTGAAAGCCGTTCAGCCTGAAGTGATCGACGGAGGGCGTGACGGCCAAGGCCGGGTACCCGTCGAAGTCCGCGTTCATCTTCCACACGTGGGGCTGGACGCCGATCTCACCCGGATTGTCGTATGGCACAGTCAGCGGCCGCTCGTTCTCGAGGAACGTCACGTTCCCGTACTCGCCGTTCCAGGTGATCTCGGTCTTCTTGAAGTGCTCGAACCAGATGCCCTGCCAGGTGTTGTGACCGCCGTTGACGATGGCGCCGGTGTTCCCGCTGGACGCCACCCAATTGGCGGTGGTGTAGCCGTCACCGGAGTTGTTGTTGGTCTGGATCTGGCCCTGGTTAAGGATCGTGTAATTCTGATTGAGCAGGTACGCGTTGGTGGCGCCACTGACCGAGCTCACGTCGCTCAGCGTCGTCGGGTCGGTCGGCGAGCCGGACCGGTGAGGTGTGTCGCCAATCACGATCTGGTTGTCGGCGAACGGCCCCAGGTCGCTCGCGTTAAAGGCACGGCCGTCAGCGTTGAACTTCGAGAGCACCGTGCCCGGAGCGGAGTCCTTGACGACCACGGTCGCCGTGTCGTCGGCCCTCAGGATCGGGTCGCCCAGACCCATGACCACCTTATTGGGCCGGGCGACGGTAATTGGCGTATCCAATACGTAGGTCCCCGGTCCGAGGAGCAGATTCTTGCCGCTCGCCAGCGCCGCGTTCATCGTCTCCGCGTTGTCTCCCGCCGCAACAGACGCGACGTAGAAACTGCTCAAAGGCAGAGAGTCACCCTGCCTCCGAGCGGTGCTCCAATTCGGGCCACGCACGTTGAACTGCGCCGACGGCCGGAACACCCGGAACCGGTTGCCGTCGTAGTAGACGAAGGGCGTCTCGCGGATCACCGGTGTGACGGGGACGTTGGTGATGTCGCCAGGCGCAGCATAAGGCGAAATCGAGCCGGGCCCGAAGTCGTCAGGCGGAGCGCCGAAGGTGCCGCTGAAAACCATGTCGGAACCGAAACCCGAGTATCCCCCGATGTCGTCCTGCTGGAAGTAGACGTCGGAGTTCCCGCCGTTGCCCTCAGTGCCCGGGCGGTTCAGCCCATCGCCATTGATCACCTTCCCGGTGATGACCGAGTTTGTGATCACGAAGCCGTTGGCGACCCCAGGTACCACGTTGATCTGGAAACCCTGGGTCACCGGATCGCACGGGTTCTCGCACGCTCCCGGAGTTTGGGTGACGGGCGAGACATACAGGTCGCCGAGGATGTTCACCCGGCGCAACGTCGCGGTCTGCGACGTGTACCAAAGCATCCCGCCAACCGGGACGTTGGCCTGGATCGGATTGATCGTCAGGTTGGACATCTGGCTGTCCCGGATCGCCAGAAAACCGTTGTTGATGCTCAGCGCCCCGTTGATCACGACATCACACGGGCTGGTGCCAAGACCCGCGACAACAGTGCCAGGGGCGACTTCCGCCTGAACGACGTTGCTCGTCGTCGCCGTCGCCGGCGTGACCGACGGGTCGCCGTACGTGCCCGGCAGGAAGAAGAACTGGCGCTTGCCGTCACCCGTCGGCGGCGCGGCGTTGAGCGCGGCGTTGATCGAAGCGACCGACATCGACGGGTTGAAGATCGTGACATTCGCGCCGAACGGATTCGTCGGGATGTTCGCGACGGGCCTCGGGGCAGAGGCGCACGGGTTTGTCGTCGCGGACGCCGTCGCAACCCCCCCCGCAAGCAGCGCAGGCACCACGCACCCAACGACGAGCGCTGTACGCACCAGTCCTGATCTGACCGCGCTCAGCATGCGTCTCCGGACGCTCGTAGACATGCGCTGCGTCTCCTCTTGTCGATGACCTAATGAGGAGGCCAGTCCACACCCACCACCTTATGCCTACACCTCCTCAAGGTGCATACAGATAACACAAGTGTGCGCTAGAAGCAACCTCAGCGGGTTTGCCAGCAGCCAGAACCGGCGTTCGCCCGCGAGCCGGCGCCTCGGCTCCGTGCCTATGCAGAGTCTAGGTCGACCGCTCTGAGAGTGCCGGAGTGGCGACATACCAGCAGCGGCATTTCTGAGTCCTCGGGTGTTCGCCCGCCTGTGCATAGGTGCAGACCCGTGGCGGGTCCGCGGAGGGCGCCGGTCGCAACGGGATGATGATCGTGGGGGACGAAAGCGACCGAGCTCGCGGTCGCGGCAGGCGCTGCGATGTTGGTGGCCCGGCGACCGGGGTGAGGCGGTGTTGGCGGTGGTGAGAGCTTGTGGGGGCTGCGTGAAGAGTCTGGCGGCGATCGGGCAATAAGGAACATGCATAAAGACAAGACCGACGCCGCGGTCATCCGGGCGTCTCGAAAGGACCGAGCCGCGTTCGGGGTGATCTTTGATCGCCATTGGCCACGGATCTATCGGTATTGCGTGGAGCGCGCCGGGCCTGCCGCGGGGGAGGATGTTGCCGCAGAGACGTTTCGCGTCGCGTTCACCGAGCGCAAGCGCTACGACGGACGCGACGACGCGGCGCCGTGGCTGTATGGGATCGCGACCAACCTGTTGCGTCGGTGGTTTCGCGCTGCGGCACGCGGATCGCGGGCGATGTCACGGCTCGGCAGTGAGGTCAGCGGTGAGGATCTGGATGAGATCGTTGAGCGGCTGGACGCCGAGTATCTCAGCCCACAACTGAGTTCGGTGCTGGCTCGACTGTCCCCGGCTGACCGCGACACGCTGCTGCTGCACACGTTCGCTGATCTGACCTATGAGCAGATCGCGCGCGCCACCGACGTTCCCGCGGGGACCGTCGCGTCGCGTCTCAATCGTGCACGCGCCCTGGTGCGTGCTCACCTCGAATCCCTGGAGCTGTGCTGATGCCTTTCAACGTTGAAGAGTTCACGTGGGTGACCGACCACCGCTTGGACGTTCCCGATCCCGACGGCGCCATGACCGACCGCGCGCGGATGGCGCTCGTGGATCACATGTCGGCCGCCACCGATCGGCCCGGGCGCCGGCTGCGGTGGCTGATCGGCGCGACCGCCGTTGCGGCCGGCGCGGCCGGCGCGGTGATCCTCGCCGGCGGGTTGGGTGCCGGCTCGGCCGTGCGCCCCAGCGGACCGGCCACGCCGGTCGTGAGCCTCGCGCAGCAAGCCGTCACGCCGTCGCTCGTGGTGCTGCACGTCGCGAGTCGCGCCGCTCAGACCCCCGCGCTGCCCGGCAACGCAACCCTGGTCAAGCGATCCACCGACGTCATCACGCCGGGTCGCGCGCCGACGGTCTTCACGGGCTTTGACCTGTACCAGGACAACGGTGACTACTACTACGGTCAG
>DASXEZ010000077.1:0-3578 GCA_036489875.1 Solirubrobacteraceae bacterium
GCATCGATCGCGAAGGCAGTGGCGGGGCTGGCGGCGGCGACCAGTACGCCGCCGCAGATCGGTCCCGCGAGCTGGGTGGCCTGGCTAATCCCGGAGCTGAGCGCGTTGCCCTGCTGACGCTCATCGGCGGGCAAGAGGGCGGGGATGATCGTGAACGAGCTGGGCAGAAACAGTCCCTCCGCGGCGCCCAGGACGATCGCGATCGGGATCAGCTCGATCTCGCGCGCCGGGCCGGTCGCAGCGGTGATTGCGAGCACAGTGACTGCGCTCGTGCGGGCCGCGTCGGTGAGGAGCATGACCGTCCATGGATCCCATCGATCGCTGGCGTGGCCGCCGACGAGGAGCAGTGCCGTGCGGGGAATCCCGTAGGCGGCGAGCACCACGCCCAGCGTGACCGTTCCCCCGCCGTGACTGAGCACGTACCACGCGAGCGCGACCGAGTACAGCGCATCCCCGAGATTCGAAACCAGCTGGCCGGCGGCGAGGAAGCGAAAGCTCGATCTTCCAAGCGGCCCCATCCGGTCAGTTCTCGACCGTGTCTGACCTCGTTGGGTACGCGAACGAAACGAGCTCCACCGGGAGTGCGTCAGCGGGGCGCTGAGCTGGATCGCCACGCCGCTCACGCCCGCGCCGCCTGAACAGATCATTGACCTCAGCCGCGATCTCGTGGAGCTCATCTGGCGTCAGCCACGCGACGTGGTTGACATGAAACGCCGCGGCGCGCCACCGCGCCGAGTAACCAGAGCGCCCTTCAAGCCAGGCGCGATAGCGCTCGGTCTGCCGACCACGAAGCAGCCGTTCAAGCGCCGCCCACGCCAGCGCCGTCTCGGGATCGTCCTGGACACCGGCAAACCGCAACCCCGACGCCGACAGACGCCACGGCCTCGCTCTCCCGCGACTGCCTTCGACCTCCTCCACGATCCCGAACTTCGCCAGCTGACGCAGATGAAACGAACAGCTGGCCTGCGACTCGCCAAGCTCCCGCCCGGCCTGTGCGGCGCTGACCGACTCATCCCGCCACAAGATCTCGATCAGCGCCAACCGCAGAGGATGAGCGAGCGCGCGGAGCGTCCGCGCGTCGGTGATGTCACGCGGGTGCGACTCAGATAGGCGAGGCCGAGGAATATCCAAAGAGAGCTTTGGATACTACCGGCAATGCTGAGCCTAGAGCGCCGCAACGCGCTCAGGAGTCGGCGACGTCCATGACACGATGCGCCGAATGCGCTGACCTGAGGCACGCCCCGGCCACTCTGATAGTGCGTGTGAGACGCTCCGGGGGATGGTGTCGCGCATGCACGATGACGAGGTGGCGATCGACGAGGCCCTCGTCCGGCGCCTGCTTGAAGAACAGTTCCCCGAGCTGGCGGACCGGTCGATCGCCTCGGTCGAGCCGTGGGGTACCGACAACGCCATCTGGCGTCTTGGCGACGACCTCGTCCTACGCCTGCCGCGTATCGATTGGGCAAGCGAGCAGGCCGATCATGAGGCACGGTGGCTGCCGATCCTTGCGCCGCACCTGCCGGTGATCGTGCCTGAGCCGATCGCCGTCGGCCAGCCCGGCGGCGGCTACCCGTACCGCTGGGCGATCAACCGGTGGGTCCCCGGTCACGGGGCGACTCTTGCGTTGATGAAGGACCCGGTCGCGTTCGCGGAGGACCTGGCCGCGGCCATCCGCGGGCTGTGGCGGGCGCCGACCGACAGTGCGCCACCAGCCCGGAACCGCGCTCTGGCGCTGCGGCAGTACGCCGATTCTGCCCAGGCCGCGATCCAGAGCGCGAGCGCGTTCATTGATGAGGCTGCAGCCACGCGGGTGTGGCAGGAGGCACTCGCCGCTGCGCCCTACGACGGACCGCTGGTCTGGGTGCACGGCGACCTGGACGGCAACTGCCTAGCCCGGAGCGTGCAGTAGCGGCGGCGTAACGGCCCGCGCCCCCGGTGGGCGGGGGCGCGGAAACGTCCGGCTGAGCAGGGATCCTGGGCTTGTCGAAGGTCCGTGATCCCGAGCTTGGAGGTTCACCTTGAAGGTGATGCATGATGGACGCCCGGTAACCGTAGAAGTCACGTCGGACGGAGCGGGCTTGGTGTCGCACGCCGGCACCGCGCTGATCGCGCAGGTCGCTGACAAGGTTGGGCTGACGAGTTCGTTGTCGACGCGGCTGGCTGGGATCAAGCAGCGGCGTCGGGGGCATCACCCGGGCCGAGTGATCCGTGACCTGGCGGTGATGCTCGTCGACGGCGGCGAGTGCGTCTCGGATCTCGGCGCGGTCCGTCAGCAGGACGCGTTGTTCGGGGCGGTCGCGTCTGACTCGACCGCGTTCAGGGTGATCGACCGGATCGCGTCCACGCCCGGACTGCTGGACGCGGTCAGACAGGCTCACGCGCGCGCGGTCGCAGTTCTGGGAGCTTCGTGGCGCGCCGGGGCGGTTGACGCTCGATGTGGACGCGACGCTGATCACCGCGCATTCGGAGAAGGAGCAGGCGGCCGGGAACTACAAGGGCGGCTACGGCTTCCACCCGTTGCAGGTCTACCTCGACGAGACGCGCGAAGCGCTCGGCGGTCTGCTCAGGCCCGGGAACGCCGGGTCGAACACCGCCGAGGATCACAAGACGGTGATCGACCGAGCACTCGCGCAGATCCCCGCCGAGCACGTCGCGACCCTGGAGATCCTGGTCCGCGCGGACTCCGCCGGTGCGACGCATGGCCTGGTCGAGTACTGCCGTGATGGCGGCATGCGGTTCTCGGTCGGCTACGAGCTGACCGTGCCCGTCCGCGACGCGATCCTCGAAATCCCCAAGGACGCGTGGGTTCTCGCATTGGACCAGGACGGCTCAGAGCGCGAGAACGGCGAGGTCGCCGAGATCACCGACCGCGTCGATCTGTCCGCCTGGGGCGAGACCTCACGGCTGATCGTCCGCCGCGAGCGTCCCCATCCCGGCGCGCAACTGTCGTTCACCGACCACGACGGCTACCGCTTCCAAGCGATCCTCACCGACCAGACCGACAAGGACATCGCCGTCGTGGAGTGCCGCCACCGCCAGCACGCGCACGTCGAGGACCGCATCCGAGAACAAGGACACCGGCCTGTCCAAGTTCCCGTTCAAGGCGTTCGCGCTGAACGAGGTGTGGTTGGAGATCGTGATGCTCGCGCACGACCTGCTTGTCTGGACCCAAGCGCTGCTCCTCGACGGCGACCTCGCCAAGGCCGAGCCCAAGCGCGTCCGCTACCGGCTGCTGCACGTCGCCGGACGGCTCGCGTTCTCCGGCCGCCGCGCGAAGCTTCACCTCCAGAACACCTGGCCATGGGCGGCCGAGCTCCTCGCCGCGTTCCGAAAACTCAGGACACTCGCAGCCACCAGCAGCTGACGGCAGCCGCCGGCGCTCCGACCACCCTCCAACAGACCGCCCGGCCACCAGGCCGCGATCACCGCTGCCCGGAAACAGGCCCAGCCGCTCACGACGCCTCCGCGGAAGCGCCGGGCACCACGGACGACAACCCCAAACACGGTCTCACCATCGCCAGCGGACCGCCGACACCACTCGCCCCGTCACCCTTCGAGCGCTTACTGCACGTTCCGGG
>DASXEZ010000092.1:0-6039 GCA_036489875.1 Solirubrobacteraceae bacterium
CGAGACTCAGTGCATGCAAGATCACGAACCCACTCAGACAAGCCACCCCCCGGTCAGCCTCCGGCGCGTCGCGTTGATCCGCACGTACAGACGCCGATTCTATATCCATCCCACGACACAGCTCACAGGAGATCCCAATGCAAGTGTCAGCCGGGCCAACCCACGACGTCGATATGTTCCCGATCCCCGATTATCCCACCACAGAGCGTCACCGCGATGACTCCTACCGCAACGCTCACCATCGTCACGCGAACGAGGTTCGCGTACCGTGCGTCGTCCAGGACACGCAGCGTCGCGACGGCGTCGAGCGGATTGACCGGCGGCGGTCCCCCATGCGTAGAGCCGCCGCGAGTGAGGCGTAGAATCGCGGCCAGGCGCCGCCTTCGCTGGGGACAGGCACGCTGTCCTCGCCGGTGACGAGATGACCCCAGCTCGCCCTCGAGCACGTATAGCGTGACAGCGGTGAGGCCGGTGAGGACGGCGTAGCCGTGGTGTAGGAACGTGAACGGCGCCGACGAAGGTGGTGGGCCGTAAACGTTGAGACCGGCGATCAGCCCGCCGAACGCCGCGCCCTGACAGAACGCTGCCAGCAGCGAGCCGATACCGAACACCTTGCCCCAGAAAGGGTGCCAGCCGGTGTCCTGCTGGTCGATCAGCTCGTTCGCGACGCCGCACGCGATCGGTGACCACAGCATCAGCATCAGGGGGATGTACAGCGCGGGCAGCGCGACCCCGGTGACGAGCGGGAGCCCGGCCCAGAGCGCCAAGGCCAAGAGCACCAGCCATGACTCGTTGCCGTCCCACGTCTGAGAACGATGGGCTGAACTGGCCCCACTGCGACGTCTTGAACTGGCCCCACCTCCGTCCGAGCTGAGCCTGACGCTCGGCGCTCTGTTGAGCGCTATGCGAAAGGTCGGAAGGAGTGACGAGAGTGGAGCAGTTCGAGCAGATCAGGAGGGATCGGGATCGGGAGGGACTGTCGATCCGGGCGTTGGCGGAGCGTCACGGGGTCCATCGCCGGGCGGTGAGGCAGGCGCTGGAGTCGGCGGTGCCGCCGGCGAAGCGCGCGCCGGTCGGTAGGCCGGCGCCGAAGCTGGGGGCGTATCGGGCGGTGATCGATGGGTGGCTGTTGGCCGATCGGGACGCGCCGCGCAAGCAGCGGCATACCGCGAGGCGGATCTGGCAGCGGCTTGTTGATGAGCACGGCGCGGATGTTGCGGAGACGACGGTGCGTCAGTACGTCCGCGGCCGGAAGCGTGAGATGGGATGGCCGATCGGGGAGGTGTTCGTGCCGCAGGTTCATGCGCCGGGGATGGAGGGTGAGGTTGACTGGGGCGAGGCCGAGGTCGTGTTCGCCGGGGTGGCGGTGACGGTGCATCTGTTCGTGATGCGCGCGTCGTTCTCCGGCGCGGCGTTCTGTCAGGCGTCGTTGGTCGAGACCCAGCAGGCGTTCCTGGAGTTGCACGTGCAGGCGTTCGAATGGTTCGGCGGCGTCTTCCAGAGCCTCAGGTTTGACAATCTGAAGTCGGCGGTGAAGAAGGTGCTGAAGGGCCGTCGGCGGGTCGAGTCTGACCGGTTCGTCGCGTTGCGCTCGCACTATCTGTTCGCGTCGCAGTTCACGACGCCGGGGCTCGAAGGGGCTCACGAGAAGGGAGGCGTCGAGAACGAGGTTGGGCGGTGCCGGCGTTCGCATCTGGTCCCGGTCCCCGAGGTGGCGGACCTCGCCGAGCTGAATGCGTTGCTGCTCGCGGGGTGTGAGCGGGATCTCGATCGCCGGATCGACGGACGGCTCGAGACCGTCAGGGAGGCGTGGGCTTCCGAGCGGCCGTTGCTGCTCGAGTTGCCGGCCGAGCCGTTCGACGCGTGCGAGTCGGCGGCGCCGCGTGTGGATGCGAAGTCGTTGGTCACGATCCGTCAGAATCGCTATTCGGTGCCGGTCGCGCTGGCCGGGTTGAAGGTCTCAGCCAGGATCGGCGCCAGGGAGATCGCGATCAACCACGGTGGCCGTGAGGTCGCGCGCCATGAGCGGCTGCACGGGAAGTACGGCACCAGCGCCCAGCTCGATCACTACCTCGAACTCCTGCAGCGAAAGCCTGGCGGGTTCGAGCACTCGCTCGCGCTTCACCAGGAGCGAGACCGCGGCAAGTGGCCTGACTGTTTCGATGAGCTGTGGAGGTCACTGACCGGCCGCTATGGCCGCTCGGACGCGGCCAGGCAGATGGTCGACGTCGTGTTGCTGTGCCGCGAGCACGGGCCCGGGCGGGTCGCGCTGGCGGTCCGGGGCGCGCTGACCGCGGGCGCGATCGACGGTCGCGCGGTCGCCGTGCTCGCCCGCCGCGTCGACAGCCCCCCGGCGATCGGGGTGCCGCCGCTGACCGGCCTGCAAGCGCGCCTCGCCGCGCACGAGCGGCCCGCCCCCGACGACCTCGCCGACTACGACCAGCTGCGCGACCTGGAGGCGGGACGATGAGCGCGCCCGGCTCCTATCACTGCCTCGACGCGTTCATCGACCACGACCAGGTCGGGTACGACGATGACGGGATCCTCTGCCAGCTCGTCGGCGTGATCATGACCGACGACCGCTGCTGGATGGACCCGGCAGTGTGCTTGATCACCGCCGAGGAGGCGCGCGCGCTCGCGTTCGAGCTGCTGAGCGTCGCCGAGCACGCCGAGCGGCTCACCCGCGAGCGCAAGGACGCACGATGAGCGCCCCACGCAACCCGAACACGGCAGCGCTGGAGGCGTTGATCGAGGCGCACGCGATCGAGCTGAAGCTCCCGACCGTCAGACGGCGCTTCCGGGCGCTGGCCGCCGAAGCGCTCCGCGAGCAGCAAACCCCGATCGCGTACCTCGCCGCGCTGCTCGAGGCCGAGATGGCCGAACGCGCCGAGCGTCGCGAGAAACGACGGCTGATCGACGCTCGCTTCCCGCAGATCAAACGCCTGGAGGACTTCCGCTTCCAGGACAACCCCAAAGTCCCGCAAGCCACGATCGCGGCGCTCGCGGAAGGATCGTGGATCGACGATCGCGAGTCGGTCATCTTCATCGGCGACAGCGGGACCGGGAAAACGATGCTCGCGACCGCGCTCGCGGTCAGCGCCTGCCACCAAGGACGGCGCGTGCGGTTCACCACGCTCGCCGCGCTCGCGAACGAACTCCAAGAAGCACAAGGCAACCGCGAGCTCGCACGAGTCATCGGCCGCTACGCCCGCACCGAGCTCGTGCTCCTCGACGAGCTCGGCTACCTCGCCCTGCCCGAGGGAGCCGCCGAGCTCGTCTTCCAAGTGCTCTCCGAGCGACACGAACGCGGCAGCCTGATCATCACGACCAACCTGCCGTTCGGAGAATGGACCAAGGTGTTCCCCGACGCGCGCCTCGCGAAGGCCGTCGTCGACCGGCTCACCCACCGAGCGCACATCATCGACACCGGCAACGAGAGCTGGCGCTTCCGCCACGGACTCGAACGCAAAGGACGCAACAAAGCATGACCCCCCAGCCCGGAGCCGCGCCCGCGGCTATCGCCACTCAGGCACTCGCCCTACGGGCTCGGCCTTCGCGACGACAGCCGCGGCATGCCATCGGACCGGGCGATCAGGCAACATCAACACCAACAACAACCGACGCCAGGTGGGGCCACTTCAAGCCATCGCGCCGGGGCCAGCGCAAGCCATCGTTTTCAAAGCACACCCCTCCAGGCCGTATGGGTCTCCCGCCCCACATCCTCGGCCCGTAGCCGCTCGCGCTCTCGGCTGGCCGCTCTCTTGCCGAGGTGCTTCGCAACGCCTCTTGCCGCCACGCCACAGCTAAAAACGAGTACCACGATCCAGGCCGCGAGTCCCGTGGACCCTGCGCTCGCAAGAACGAGCATCGGAGGACGGTACAAAATCCAGTCGCACCTCGCGGGACGGACGGGTCGAACAGAGCATCAAAAACAGCACGCGCGGCAAGCGAACACACGTTCCGTCACGTTGACCCTCCCCAGTCGGGGTCGGGAGCGTCCGCACGCGGATCGCAGCGGAGACGCGGCTCAAGAATCGTGCCAGCTGGCCTACGGGGCAACGCTCGCCTCCGCAACCGCGGACACACTAGGCGGAAGTTTTCACGGTTGAAATGTTGAATCCCGCGTGAGGGCGCGGGATTCGAGTGCTTTGGGCTGGTTTGGCTTTGGCTACTCGTGGAGCTTGAGGTCGAGTAGTTGTAGGGCTCGGGCTTGTAGCGGGGTGGGTGTGGTCAGCCGGGTGAAGGTGTGCTTGGCGTGGCCGATCCGGATGGTGTTGCGGCAGATCGTCCCTAGATCTGAGAGGAGGTCGGTGAGCGTGTGCGCCGGGTATCCGTCCGGGGTGGTGGCGCTGCCGGCCTTCGCTAGGGCTGATCGTGAGCGGGTCGCTGGTTTGACGGGGTCTGTTGGGGCGAGCGGCGTTTCGTCTGTGAACAACAGCTCGGGCAGGCGTGTCTGGAGCTCGAAGGAGACGTAGTAGGCGAGCATGCAGAGGAACACGTGCGCGCGGACGCGGGTCTCGAGGTGATGGTGGATCGGGCGGATCTCGATCGTGTCCTTCATCGTTCCGAACGCGCGCTCGGCCATCTTCAGCTGCTTGTAGGCGCGGACCGCGGCCGGCGCGCCGAGCGTCACGGCGGGGAGGGTGGTCCGGATCGCGTAGAGGCCGTCCAGGGAGGCCTCGCTGTTGATCTGCTCGGTTTTGCGCTGGTAGGCGAACGCGCCGTCGGTGATCGTCAGGGTGAAGTGCTTGGCGACCTTGTACTTGTTGGAGACCTTGCCGGCGCGCTCGCCGATCTGACCGGCCGGGGCGCCGCGCAACCGGCCGCGGGGACCCTCGACGCTGGCTTTGACTTTCTCGAGCTCCGTCTCGGTCGCGGCCAACAGCTCCGCGCGTTTGCGGGCGCGCTCGGCGGCGACGGCCGGGTTGCGGCACACCACGAGGCGCTCGCCGGGGAACAGCGGCGAGCTGATCTCGGCGAGGTTGAGTTGATCGAACAGCGTTAGCTGCAGATCGCCTGAGTTCACGAGCGAGCGGATCTGCACGCTCTTCAGCGCGCTGATGAAGTCCACGCCCTGCTCCTTCAGGGTCTGAGCGTGGGCTTGGGTGATCATCCCGCGGTCGCCGACGAACACGACCTGCTCGATCCCGAACCGCTCACGGAGATCGGCGACCGTATCGGGCACGGTCTGTTGGTCGGTGACGTTGCCCTCGTGCACGCGCACGGCGACCGGGCGGCCCTCGGGGCTGCAGATCAGCCCGTAGTTGACCTGCAGCTTGCCCTTCACGCCATCGCGCGAGTAGCCCAATCTCGCCAGTGGACAACAGCGGCCCTCCACATAGCTCGAGGACAGGTCGTAGAGCACGAACGCCTCGCCGTCCCCCTCGCCGTGCAGGTGGCGCCGCGCGAGGGTCCGCTCGATCCGGTCCTGGCGCTCCAGCAGCCAATCCATCGCTGAGAGCAGCTCGGGCTCCTTGACCTCACCGAGCGACAGCTCATCGCCGAGCGTGGTCTGCGCAAAACGCCTGGTCGCGGACAGCTTCGACCCCGGGCCGATCAGCCGCTGGCAGATCATCGCGACGACCAGATCCCGCTCACGGCAGCGATCGCGGCCGAGCAGCCGCTCCAGGTCCAAGTCGCGCAGCACTCCCAGCACCGCGGCGACATGCCCGTGCGGCAGCGACCGCTCGATCTCGAAGTCCTCGTCGAGATCGACCAGCCGCCGGCCCTGAAGCATCGCGCGGATCACATCGATGATCTCCACGGGGAGGTGCGAGAGGTTCCCGAGGTTCTCGTGACGGACCTTCCCACCCTCGCGATAGGAACGGCGCAGGAGATGCGACGTGTACACCGCCCCGTCTTTACCCTTCGTCTTGATTGTGGCTACGTGAGCCGAACCACCACGCTTCGCCATCCCAACAATATAACCCATACCCCGGACAGATACCAGTCATCACTTTGGCTACACATAACCAGCACAAAGAAGGCCTGACCCCCACAAACACTGGGGATCGGGCCTCAGACCCTCAAAAACTTCCG
>DASXEZ010000103.1:0-43860 GCA_036489875.1 Solirubrobacteraceae bacterium
GAACTCGGCGTCCAGGCGCAGGATCCCGTCCCAGAACTCGTTCCAGTAGCCGCGCTTGGCGGTGAAGTCGGCCTTGATCTCCTCCTGGCGCTCGCTCAGCGGCCCACTCGGCAGCGGTGCGCCCGCGGCCTCGAGCTCCTCCAGCAGGATGGGGACGCCGACGTTGCAGGCGTGGATGCCCATCGTTGCGGTCAGCTCAAGGGTCTCGATCACCTCGGCCGGCGTCGCCCCCAGCTCAAGCGCGCGGTGCACGTGGTGGCGTACGCCGGGGCCGTAGAGGTGCGTCGCGGCGGCGTCGACGGCGAGCTGCAGCAGGGCGCGCACCTTCGGCTCGAGCGCTCCGCTTCGCCACGGGTGCGAGGCCAGGGCGCTGTAGCGCTCGAAGAAGCCCGGGTCGACCTCCAGGAACGCGTCCCAGTCCTCGTTCCAGGCACCCTGGGCCGCCGTCCACTCCGCGCGGATGCGCTCGCGCTCGGCAGTGTCCTCGCTCATCGGCGCTCTCCTCCCCGAGACCGCAGCGCCGCTCAGCTCCCGCCGGCCTCGCGCGCGCTGGCGAGCACGGCGTCGGCACGGCGGAAGGCCTCGATCCCGGCGGGCACGCCGCAGTAGACCGCGGCCTGCAGCAGGGTCTCCTTGATCTCGGTCTCGGTGACGCCGTTGGTCAGCGCGCCGCGGACGTGGACCTCGAGTTCGTGGCCCTTCCCGAGTGCCGTCAGCATGCCGAGGTTGATCAGGCTGCGGGTACGGCGATCGAGGCCCGGGCGTGTCCAGATCGCTCCCCAGCAGTACTCGGTCACGAACTCCTGCATCGGTCGCATGAAGTCGCTGGCGGCCGCGAGCGAGCGGTCGACGTGCTCGCCGCCGAGGACCTCGCGGCGGACCTCGAGACCCGCTTCGAAGCGCTCATCAGCCATTGGCGGACTCCTTTTGGCGCTGATCGGACGGCATGGCGGTCATACAATAGCCGCGGCTCACGGCGCCGGCCGCATCGATGCGGGCCAGATGCCGGACTTGCCGGGCGCGAGGATCCCGTTGGGGTCGAGCGCGTCCTTGATCCGCTCATTGAAGCGCCGCTGGGCGTGGTCGCCGAAGCTGTACTGGTCGACGGCGAGGTCCATGAAGTCAATGTGCGCGCGGTACTCGCCGTAGCCGTGCTGGGCCGCCTCCTTGACCAGCAGCTTGCAGGTGTCGTAGGCGCCGCGGACCTGCGTCTCATTGGCGGTGTCGAAGAGCACCATCGTCACGTGGATGAAGCTGCGCGCATTGATCGGGAGCATCGCGCCGAGGTAGTCGAGGTTGGCCTTGCCCTCGATCAGTCCCCGCATCAGGTCGCGCACGGCGATCGCGTCGCGGCCGGTCATCGGCGCGACGGGTGAGAAGCCGACGTGGCCGCCGGAGACCTCGCCGCCGTACCAGCCGGTCATGAAGTTCATGTCGAGGTCGGGCACGCCGGCCTGCGTGCGCTCGGCGGGATGTCCGAGCGTGGGGGCCTGATCGGGCGTGGTCTTGGTGCCCCAGACCTCGACGCCCGGGATCGCCTCGAAGGCTGCCTTGACCTTCGCGAAGCGATGGTCGACCACGGCCTCATCGCCGTAGAGGGCGGCGCGCATCATCCAGCGCCCGGTCTCGAGCTCGCGCGCGATCTTCTCGATCACCGGGTCGGGGATCGGCCCCTCGCCGTCCCACCACTGCGAGCGCCGCGACATGAAGGAGGCGAAGATCAGCGTGTTCGCCACCTGCGGGACCATCCGGATCGTGCCGTCCAGTGAGAGCTTCCGCAGCGTGTCGATGATCGCCGCGACGTCCTCGTCGCGCCAGGCGCGGACCCAGAAGGGCATGTAGGTCTCCGGCCAGGGCATCAGCCAGACGCCCATCTTGGTGACGACCCCGAAGTTCGACTGCATGAAGAGCTGGTCGGGGGTCGGTCCGAGCCCGCGCTTGTAGAGGTTCCAGGTCCGGTTGCCGGGCATGGCGCCCATGCCGGTGCGCATCAGCTCGCCGCTGGGGAGCACGACCTCCATCCCGCACTGGGCGCCCATGTCGACGCCGTAGGGGAGGTAGGTGCACCCGTGATCGAGCGTGTTGCCGATCACGCTGCCCCAGCCGAGATCCGCGCAGCTCAGCATCAGCTTGTGACCGCCGTCGGTGATCGCCTGGTAGAGGTCGAACCAACTGACACCGGGCTCGACGACGGCGTAGCCGAGCTCCTCGTTGATCTCGAGCACGCGGTTCATGCGGCGCAGGTTGACCACGACCGACCCGCGCACGCGCGGCGATGACCCGCCATAGCCGTTGTTGCGGCCCTGTGAGGTGACCCACAGCGGTACACGCCTCTCGTTGGCGATCGCCAGGATCGCCTGGATCTGCTCGACCGATTCGGGCTGGAGCACTGCCGAGGCCTCGTACTGATCCCACTCCGCATGCCAGAAAGGGTCGCGGAACTCGCCGAGCTCGGCGGGCGCGCTCAGTACGTGCTCGGAGCCCACGACGCCGCGGAAGGCCTCGAGCGCCGACTCGAGCTCGCTCGCGGAGCAGCCCGGCGGAAGCACTGCGCTCATCTGGTCAGTCATTCGGAACGATCACCCCGCTCAGGTCGGTTTTCTCTATGGAGGCCCGGAGGGCCTCGTTGATGGCAGCGAGTGGATAGGTGCTGGTGATGATGGGCTCGGGGTTCAGGAGGCCGTCCTCCATCATCGCGATGAACCGCGGCAGATCGTGGCGCATGTGGCAGTTCCCGTTCTGGGCGCTGAGGATCGCGCGGCTTTGGACCGCGATCGCGACCTGGGGAACGGTCACGGTGGCGCTCGCGTGCTCGACGCTCGTGAGCACGACGGTGCCGGCGCGACGCGACATCAGGATGGCGTCGGTCTGGGCGCTCGCCAGGGTCGCGGCCTCGAGCACATAGTCGGCGCCGCGGCCCTCCGTGAGGCGCTTGACGGCCTCGATCGAGTCCTCGGCGCTCGGGTCGACGAGGTCGGTCGCGCCGAGCTGCGCGGCGACCGCGCGGCGGTGCTCGAGCGGGTCCACGGCGATGATGCGCCGCGCGTGCGCCAGCTTGGCCGCCTGGACCATCCACTGGCCGAGATGCCCGAGTCCGACGATCGCAACGCTCGAGCCCGGCTCCACGCGGGCGACGTTGAAGACGGCGCCGAGGCCGGTGGTGATCCCGCAACCGAGCAGGCCGAGCCACTCGTTGGGGAGGTCGGTCTGCACCGGGAAGACCTGGTTGGCGGTGACGTTCATGACCTCGGCGTAGCCGCCGACGTTGCCGGCCGCGTTGATCGGATCCCCCTCGCCGCGGTCGGCGACGTGGGGCCAGATGCCGCCACGGTCGAAGGTCTCAGAGCACTGGTCCGGGCGCCCCATCGAGCAGTAGAAGCAGACGCCGCACTCGGAGGTGCCGGGGACGATCGCGCGCTGGCCGACCTTGATGTGTTCGACGCCCGCGCCGACCTCGAGCACCTCGCCCATCGAGGCGTGCCCGAGGATGGTCGGGGGGATCTTGCCGAGCTGGCCGCGCCAGTTGACGATGTCGGTGGAGCAGAAGGGCGAGGCCCCGGTGCGCAAGAGGACCCGTCCGGGGGATGGATCGAGGTAGTCGACATCCTCGACCACGAACGGCTCGTTGAACTCGACCAGCAGCGCTGCGCGCATCTGTTCTCCCTCGTCGCGGCGGAGCACATCGTACGACGATCATTCAAATCTCGGAGCGCCGCCGTTCTCCGCTCGCCCAGCGGCGTCGCCCGCTACCTTGTGGCGCAAGCGTCATGAACGAGGCCGTCCGTCAGAGCAAGCGCCCCTCCGCCGAGGACACCCTGGCGATCCACGACGTCTACGCGCGTTACTCGTGGGCGCTCGACACCGGCGACACCGACGCCTACGTGCAGCTCTACGCGCCCGATGCCGTGGTGCTCGAAACGCGTCCGGAGGGAGTGCGCGAGGCCCACGGCCGCGAGGGCGTTCGCGAGCTCGTCCTGCGCTTCCACGAGGACCCCGCGTTCCCGGGCCGCCAACACCGCACGAGCCAGATCGTGATCCTCCCCGACCCCGACGATCGCCCCGACCGCTGGCTGATCCGCGCCTACGTCCTCACCACGGAGACCCAGGGCGGCCACTCACCCACGCTCTTCTGGTGCGGTCACACCACCGACATCGTCGTCAAGCTCGGCGAGGACTGGCTGATCGAACGACGCCAGATCGAGCCGTGGGCGGGCGACGTGCTGGTGCGTTTCGCCGCGAAGCCCTAGGCGGACGCCTTGCGCAACGCCGCGGCTCGGCACGCGACCGCGCCGTCGGAGACAATGCGGCGGTGCGAGTATCGGCCAAGGCGGATTACGCGGTCCGGGCGGCTGTCGAGCTCGCAGGGGCGGGGCAGGAGTCGCTGACCGCGGAGGTCATCGCCGGTCGCCAGGACATCCCGATGTCGTTCCTGCAGAAGATCCTCCACGAGCTCCGGGTCGCGCGCCTGATCTCGAGCCAGCGCGGACCGGAGGGGGGCCATCGGCTGGCGAGGCCGGCCGCGCAGATCAGCGTCGCCGACGTGCTGCGCGCGGTGGAAGGCCCGCTCGCTGCGGTCCGTGGGGAGGCGCCGGAGGCGCTTGCCTACCGCGGCGCTGCCGAACCGCTGCAGGAGGTGTGGATCGCCTTGCGCACCAACATGCGGGAGGTCCTGGAGGGCGTCACGCTCGCCGACCTCGCCAAGGCCCGGCTCCCGCGGCGGATCGCCACGCTCGCGCACAAGCCGGAGTCCTGGGTCACGCGCTGAGCAGGCGCACGGGCGCGATGTCGCCGGCGCGAAGCTCGAGCCACTCCCAGTCGGCGCGGCCCAGGCGCGCCGTCGCGTCGGAGCCGTCCGCGAGCAGGACGGCTATCTCGACGTGCTCGCCGTGGCGGCGCACCCGCTGGATGAAGGCCTCCTCCTGCGTGCTCGGGCTCTGGTGGGCGAACTCCACGCCAACGCTTGTTGTGCGGTTGGCGTGGGTGATGGAAAGTGGTGTCGGCATGCAGGCTCCGAGGTCGTCATCTCCGAAAGAGTACTAAGGCACTTGACATTATGAGGATCATAGAGACATTGTGGCGGGCGTTCTCGAGGGCTTCGCGATAGATCTTGATAAAGCCAGTCAACTAACAGTACAATCAACTCGATGCGCGTGGATGTCCATCAGCACCTCTGGACCGACCCGCTCGTGGAGGCCCTCGAGCGGCGCACGCGGCTGCCGTTCGTGCGCCGCGAGGATCGCCTTGGCGTCGTCCACGTCGCCGGGGAGACGCCCTCCGCGGTCGACCTCGAGGCCGAGCGCCCGGCGGCGCGCGCCGCGTTGCTCGAGCTCGACGGCGTCGAGCGCGCGCTGATCGCGATCTCGAGCCCGCTCGGGATCGAAGCGCTGCCGCGCGCGGAGGCGCAGGAGCTGATCGGGGCCCATCTGGATGGCGTGACCGCTCTCGGCGAGCACTTCGGCGCCTGGGGTCCGCTGGCCCTCGAGGGCATCGCACCAGCCGACGTCGACGCCGTGCTCGCGCGCGGATGCGTGGGCGTCTCCCTCCCGGCGGGGGCGCTGCGCGCGCCGTCCGAGCTCGACGGCCTGCATTCGGTGCTCGCTCGGATCGAGCACCTGAAGGTGCCCCTTTTCATCCATCCCGGCCCCGGCCTGGCCGAGCGGCTGCAACCGCCATCACTGAGCGAGCCGCTGTGGTGGCAGGCGATGACGCGCTACGTCGCGCAGATGCAGTCTGCCTGGCTCACGCTGAGCGCGGTCGCCCGCCGTGAGCACCCCGAGCTGCGCGTCGTCTACGCGATGCTCGCCGGCGGCGCGCCGCTCCTGCGCGAGCGTCTGGCGGCGCGCGGCGGGCCGGCTCTGGATGCCGCGGGCGCGCTCGACTTCTACGACACCTCCTCCTACGGCCCGGTGGCGGTCGAGGCGATGGCACGCCAGCTCGGGCCGGCGCAGCTGCTGCACGGATCAGACCGCCCGGTCGCCGAGCCCGTCGCGACCGGGCGCGAGGTGCAACTGCGCGAGAACGGGGCGTGGCTTGTGCGCGCGGCGGCGGTGTCGCCATGAGCGTCGTGCGCGCACCGGGCGCGCTACTGGACGCGGCGCGCCTCGAGCGCTTCGCCGCGGAGCTCGCCTCGGCGCCGCACTGGCGGCTGTCGCCGGCCGCCGAGCACGAGCGCAGCTATGCCCTGATCTGGGCCGATGAGCACGTCAACGCGTGGGCGATCCGCTGGTCGGCTGACGCAGACACCGGCTTTCACGACCACGACGGCTCGGCGGCCGGCATCGTCGTGCTCGAAGGCGCCGTGGTCGAGGAGCGGCTCTCGCTGGAGGGGCCGCCGATCGCGCGGCGCTTCCGCGCCGGTGACACCTTCTCGATGCCGGCCAGCGCGATCCACCGCGTCCGCCACGGCCACGGTGCGCCGGCGTTGACGGTCCACGCGTACTCGCCGCCGCTGTTGGTGCAGGGCGTCTACCGGGTCGGGGAGGGTGGCGCGCTGGAGCGCGACAGCGTCCCCTACACGGAGGAGCTGCGCGGCGAGCTGGCCGGGGTCTAGCGCAGCGCCGGCTCGCCCCAGAGCCGGCCACTGGCGATCGCGGCGCCCTCGGCGAGCGCCTCGAGCTTGGCCCACTGGATCGTTGGATGCACGCGCTGGATGAACGGCCCCTGGGCGAAGCCGCAGTCGGTGCCGCCCGCCACGTTCTCGCGCCCGACGAGGCGACCCAGCCGCTCCAGTCGCTCGGCGACGAGCTGCGGATGCTCGACGACGTTGGTGGCGTGGCTGATGACGCCGGGGATCAGGACCTTGCCCTCGGGCAACTTGGTGTCCTCCCAGACGCGCCACTCGTGCTCGTGGCGGGGGTTGGCCATCTCGATCGCGTACCAGCCGGCGTTGACGGCGAGCACGATGTCGATGATGTCCGCCGCCGGGACGTCGCCGACGTGGGGTGCGTTGAAGCTGCCCCAGCAGATGTGGTAGCGGATGCGCTCGGGCGGCAGCCCGCGCAGCGCGTGGTTGACCATCTCGACGCGGCTCGAAGCCCAGCGGCGGTAGTCCTCGAGTGTTCCCGGCGGCACCATCAAGTCGTACATCCAGGGGACGAAGGCGTCATCGACCTGGAGCATCAGGCCGGACTCGATGATCAGGCGGTACTCCTCATGCAGGGCGTCGGCGACCGCGTAGAGGAAGTCCTCCTCGCTCGAGTAGGCATCCTCCCAGCGAATCCCGGAGACCGACGCCGGCGCGACCGCGGTCAGGAAGCCGTCGCTGACGTCGACCTCGCCGAGCGCCGCGGTGAGGTTCGCGATGTCGCGCGTGATCGCGGCATGCCCCCGGTAGGAGATCGGGCCGCCGGCGACGAAGCCGACGGCGTCGTTGTGGTCGAAACCCTGCGAGCTGGCGTAGTCGGCCCAGAACTCGGGGAACAGGCGCGCGTCGTTGGACGGCGGGAAGGGAGCCGGCACCGCCGAGGGATCCTTCTCGACCCCCGCCAGGCGCTCGTTGATGTAAGCGTTCCAGAGGATCGGCTTGCCGAACTCCCCGTCGCTGACGATGTCGATGCCCGTCTGCGCCTGGCGGGCGACGACCTCGAACACGCTTTCGCGCAGGCAGGTCTCGAAGGCCGCCTCGTCGTGGGCCGCGTGCTCGCGGATCGCGCTCAGGAACTCGCGCAACCGCGGGGGGCGGATCAGGCTCCCCACGTGCGTGGTGGGGATTCGTTCGGTGTTGGTGGGCATGGCTCTCACTCCTCCGTCGAGGTTTCGACGACCGCCCCATCGGCCTGGGCGATAGCCTAGCCGCGCTCGGCCGCTCAGGTGGCCGCAGCGTCAAGCAACGGAGGAGAGGCGATGAGCACCGTCGAGACAGTCAGGGGCCCGGTCGATGCAGGCGAGCTCGGCACGACGCTGCCGCACGAGCACATCCTGATCATCGAGCCCGAGTCGCTGATCAATTACGGCAGCGTGTACGGACCCAGATACTGGGACGAGGAGGTGCGCGTCGCCGACGCCATCTCGCGCCTGAGGGAGGTTCGCGAGGCGGGCATCCAGACGATCGTCGATCCCACCGGCCTCGGGCTCGGGCGCAACATCCCGCGGATCCAGCGGATCAACGAGTCGGTCGACCTCAACATCGTCGTCGCCAGCGGCGTCTACGCCTTCCTCGCGCTGCCGAACTTCCTGACCTACCGTGACGTCGATGCGATCGCGGCGCTGTTCGTGCGCGAGCTGCGCGAGGGCATCAACGACACCGGCGTGAAGGCCGGCTTCCTGAAGTGCGCCGTCGAAGCGCACGGCCTCGTCGGCGACGTGCCGCGGATCCTCGCGGCGGTGGCGGCCGCCAGCGTCGAGACCGGGGCGCCGGTGATGGTCCACACCAACGCCGAAGCGCGCACGGGGCTGGTGGCGCTCGAGGCTCTGACTGCGGCCGGCGTAGACCCGACGCGGATCGTGATCGCGCACATGGGTGACTCAAACGACATGGGTTACCTGCGCGAGGTAGCGGCCGCCGGTGCCTGGCTCGGCCTCGACCGCTTCGGGATCGACCACTTCAACCCCACCGCAGAGCGCATCCGGACGCTGCTGGCGCTCCTGGATGAGGGCTATGCCGACCGCATCCACCTCTCCCATGACGCGGCCTGCTTCATGGACTTCTTCACGGGCAACCCGGCCTTCGCCGGCGAGGAGGCCGACTACCTGCTGATCTCCAAGACGGTGCTCCCGGAGCTGCTCGCGGCCGGCGCGACGCAGGCCGACATCGACCAGATGATGATCGCCAATCCGCGTCGCTTCCTGACCGGGGAGGCCTGATCGGTCGCTGGCCCCACCGCGCGCTCGCCGCTCCCGCGCGAGCGCGCGTCAGATCGCGATCCGACGCTCGTGCGCCTCGATGCGGTAGTCGTTGATCGAGGCGTCACGGCGGCGCATGTAGCCGTCGTCGTCGAACTCCCAGTGCTCGTTGCCGTGGCTACGCCACCATTGCCCGTCGCCGTCGCGGGACTCGTACTCGAAGCGGACCGAGATGTGGTTGCCCGCGAAAGCCCACAGCTCCTTGCGCAGGCGGTAATCGAGCTCGCGCTCCCACTTGCGGCGCAGGAACGCGACGATCGCCTCGCGGCCCTCGAAGAACTCGTCGCGATTGCGCCACGCCGAGTCCTCGCTGTAGGCACCGGCGACCCGTTCGGGGTCACAGCTGTTCCAGGCGTCCTCTGCGGCCTGGACCTTCTGGCGCGCGCTCTCCTGCGTGAAGGGCGGCAGCGGTGGGCGCGGCTCGGGCACCCGACGATCCTACGCCGCGCCGCTTTCGGCTGCCAGCGCGTCGCGCGCCGCCGAGAGCAGCGAGCGCGCGGCGCCGGCGAGCAGCGTGACGTCTGAGGAGAGCAGCAGCAGGCTCGCTCCGCGCGCCCGCCAGGCAGCGGCGTCGGCGCTGTCGCGGGCGAAGACTCCGATCCGCGCGTCGGCGTCGGCGAGCAGGCGGAGCAGCTGATCGAAGGCAGCCTGCACCTCGGGGTGCTCGAGCTCGCCGGGATGGCCGAGATCGGTCGAGAGGTCAAAGGGCCCGATGAACCAGACGTCCGGTTGCTGGGGGCTTGAAAGCAGCGCCGGAAGCGCCGCCATCCCCGCCCGACTCTCGACCTGGGCCACGGTGAGCAGCCGGGCGTGCGCCTGGTCGATGTAGGCGGCCGCGTCGGTCCGCCCGAAGCCGGCGTCGCGGTGGGTGAGGGCGAGGCTGCGCCGCCCGGCGGGCGGGAAGCTGGTCGCGTTGCGGAGCTCGGCGAGCGTCTCGGGATCGACGACGTCGGTGACCTGGACCCCGATCGCGCCGGTCTCGAGCAAGCGAGAGGATTCGCCGATCGCCGCCGGTGGGATCCGCGCGATCACGGCCACCTCGAAGGGCTCGGCGGCGCGCACGATCGTCGCGACGTCGGCGATGGTCAGGCTCGAGTGCTCGAGATCGGCGACGAGCAGCTCGAAGCCGGCCCCGGCGAGGATCTCGGCGACGGCCGGGTCCGATGATTTGACGAAGGTGCCGAGCACCGGCTCGCCGTGCTCGAGCGCCGTGCGAATCCGCGCGCGCCAGTCCGTCGCCGCGGCGCTCATGGGGCCGCGCTCGACACGCCCGCGTCGTCCTCCTCGTGGATGTGCTCGAGCAGCCATGCGGCGGCGCGCCGCTTCTGCGCGCGGAGCGCGGTGCTCGCGGCCTCGCCGTCGCCGGCCTCGAGCGCGGCGTAGATCGCCTCGTGCTCGAGCAGCGAGGCGCGCATGCTCTGGGCCTCGGTGTTGAAGATGCGCCGGCACCAGTCGGTCGAGTCCCACAGCGATTCGATCATCGTGCGCAGCTTGTCGTAGGGCTGCGCTCCGTAGGCCAGCATGTGGAAGTCGCGGTTGAGGCGGCCGTAGCCGGCGACGTCGCCGCCGCGCTCGGCGCGCCGCATCTGCTCGAGGATCTCGTGCAGCGCCTCCAGCTCGTCGGGGCCGATCCGCGTGGCGGCGTGGCTGAGGGCGAGCGCCTCGAGCTCCGTGCGGATCGCGAACAGCTCCTCGACCTCGTGGCGACCCATCCGCGTGACGACCGCGCCCTTGTGCGTGGTGAAGCTGACGAGGCCGTCGGCTGCGAGTCGCTTGACGCCCTCGCGCGCGGGAATGTCGGAGACTCCTAGGTCGCGGGCGACGCGGCTGATCGGGACTCGCTGGCCCGGGCGCACGGCGCCGCTGAGGATCTCCTCGCGCAGCTGCTCGTAGACGAGGTCGGCCTTGGTGCGGAACTGGAGCGGTGCGCGGGTGGCGGACAAGATCCTATAGAGTGTAGAACATGGCAATCCGCGGGGAGGTCGCCCACCTCGGGCACTTTGAATTGCTGACACCGAAGCCCTCCGAGAGCCTGTGGTTCTTCGAGGAGGTTCTCGGCATGGAGCGCGAGGCGCAGGAGGGCGGCTCGGTCTATCTGCGCGGCTTTGGGGACTATGAGCGCTACTGCCTGAAGCTGACGGAATCAAACAGCTCGGGCCTCGGACACCTGGCGCTGCGCGCCTCGAGCCAGGAGGCGCTGGACCGCCGCGTGGAAGCGCTCGAGCGCTCGGGCGCCGGCGGTGGCTGGAGCGACGGTGACATCGGCCACGGGCCCGCCTACCGATTCACCGACCCCGACGGCCGCCCGTTTGAGATCTATTGGGAGAGCGAGCGCTACAGCCCGCCGGCGCAGTTGCGTCCGGCGATGCTCAACCAGCAGCAGAAGCGGACCGGACGCGGCGTCGGCGTGCGCCGCCTCGAGCACCTCAACTTCGTCTCACCCGACGTACGGGCCTGCCGGCGCTTCCTCGAGGACGACCTCGGCTACCGCTCGCTCGAGATCATCGAGCTCGACGACGGCCGCGAGTACGGCGCCTGGCTGACGGCGACCGTCCAGGGCCACGAGATCATCTACATCCTCGAGTCCCAGCCGACCCGCGGACGTCTGCACCACGCCGCCTTCTGGGTCGATACGCGCGAGGAGGTGCTGCGCGCCGCCGATCTCTTCCAGGACGCGGGCATCTTCATCGAGGCCGGCCCGGCCAAGCACACGCCGATCCACTCCTTCTATCTCTACGTGTACGAGCCGGGGGGCAACCGCATCGAGGTGACCTCAGGCGGCTATCTCGTGTTCGACCCGGCGCCCGACGCGACGACGATCTGGCACGAGACCGAGTACAAGGCCTCGCGTGCCTGGGGGCGCGCGTTCCCGCCGTCGTTCGACACCTACGCGACGCCGCCCTACGAGGAGACGGCGGGGGCCGGCGCCCCCCCGCCCGGCGAATGATCTTCAGCGAAGCGAGGAGGAGTAGATGAAGGTAGCCGCACTAGAAGGCCTCAATGCGACCGAGGTTCGCGAGGGCGTCTCCCGCAGCGTGTTCTCCGGCGAGGGGGCCACGCTCGCCTTCACGACGCTTGAACCCGGTCACACCGCCCGCCCCCACTCGCACAGCTACGAGCAGATCGTCTACGTGCTCGAGGGCGAGCTGCTGTTCGTCGTCGGCGACGAGGAGGTCGTCATGGGGCCCGGTGACATGCTCGTCGTGCCGCCCGGAATCGAGCACTGGGCGGAGACGCTCGGCGCTGTGCCGGCCGTCGATATGAGCGTGTTCACCCCGCGCCGCGACGAGTACGCGGCCGAGGAGGTTCCCGGTCGCGCGCCCGAGGTCAGGAGACGCGCATGAGCGAAGAGCCGACCATCCGCGCCGACAACCTCGGCAGCTTCCTGCGTCCGCCCTACCTGCTGCAGGCGCGTGCGGCGCAGCTGCCGGCGGCCGAGCTCCGCGCCGTCGAGGACCGCGCGATCGAGGAGGTCCTCGCCTTCCAGGAGGCGATCGGGCTGCGCGTGCTCACCGACGGCGAGTTCCGCCGCCGTCACTTCTTCTCCACTCTCGACGACGTCGTCGAGGGGCTCGAGCCCGAGGGCTTCGTCCGACACCACCGCGACGAGCACGGCAACCTCGCGGAGGTGCGCACGCCGACACCCGTGGCGCGGCTGCAGCGCACCGGCTACCTCGCCGACGTCGAGCTCGACTTCGTCAAAGCCCGCACCGCGCGCGAGGTGAAGGTCACGATGCCGGCGCCATCGCTGCTGTCGGTCTACTGGAGCGAGGAGCTCTCGCCGGGCGCCTACGCCACGCGCGAGCTCTACCGCGAGCACCTCGTCGAGCTGATGCACGAGGACGCCGTTGAGCTGGCGCGCCGCGGCGCCGCCCACATCCAGCTCGATGCGCCCCACTACGCCTATCTGCAGGAGGTGCTCAAGGACACCGCGGATCGCGACGCCGAGCTTCGCGAGCTGGTCGAAGCCGACAACGGGGTGCTGCGCGGGATCGAGGGGATCACCAGCGGCCTGCACGTCTGCCGCGGCAACATGCGCAGCCGCTTCACCGGCACCGAGCCCTACGACGGCTTCGCTCACTCGATCCTGCCCTTCGCCGAGTACGACCGGGTGCTGCTCGAGTACGACGACGAGCGCTCGGGCGGCTTCGGTCCGCTGCGCCATTTGCGCGAGGACGCGATCGCGGTGCTCGGGCTGGTGACCACCAAGCGCGGGACGATGGAGTCGGCGCAGGAGCTGAGCGCGCGCGTGGAGGAGGCTGCCCAGCATGTGCCGCTGTCGCGGCTCGCGCTGTCCACGCAATGCGGCTTTGCCTCCAACGCGCTGGGGAATGAGATCGACGTCGCGGCCCAGAGCGCGAAGATGGAGCTCGTGATCGAGGTCGCGACCTCGATCTGGGGCAGCGCATAGCGCTCAGATCGAGCGCATGCGGTTGTTGCGGGGGTTGTGTTCGACCTCGGCGAGACCGAGCGCCTCGAGCACCGGCGGCACGTAGTTGCCAAAGCGGCCCCGCAGCCCCTTCTTGAGCCCGTACCAGTCAGCCACGGGATTCTCCGGCGATCGCGCCCAGGCTTCGACTGTCCCCGCGGCGGCGGGCTTCTGCTCATCAGCGCTCCCGAGCGCCATCCAGTCGCCGCGCGCCTTGAGCATCTCGTGGAGGTCCTCGATGCAGCGCAGGCTGTAGCGCAGCTGGGTCGCGCCGACCACGACGACGAGTGCCGGCGGGTCGGCGTCCGGCTCGCGATAGGCGCGATACTCCGATGACCCCGGCGGCGTCCGCAGCTGCCACGGGTCATCAGTCGTTCCCTGGCCGCTGTGAGCGGGCGCTGACATCAGCTCTCCTCCTCGGTGCTCGCGCTGAAGAGACGGTAGGAACCGATCTCCACGAGCGGGGTGCTCTGCGGCGGTGCCTCGGTGCGCTCGCCGATGTCGGCGGTGAAGGCCTTGAAGGCCGGTAGCTCCGTGAGCGGGTTGACCTCGCCGTCGACCTGGGCGAGGTGGATGAAGGTGACGCCGTCCTCGAGTCGGAAGGTGGCGTAGCGAAGGCCCTCTGGGGCGCGCTCGTGCAGCTCGGCGTAGACCGCGCGGATCAGGTCCTCGTTCCTCTCGGCCTGACCCTGCTTGACGGTGTAGCGGACCATCAGCTGTCTCATCGTGCACCTCCGTGCGTGACTGGATCGCGTTCGAGCGCGCCGGGTGTGGAGCGCCCCTCCAAACCGTCAGACACCGCCTCGCGAGAGGAGTCAGCGGCGAGTTTGATCCCCGGGTGGTGTCATTGCCTGCGATGGGGCACAAGAGCGAGAGGATGCAGGCGTGAGCGAGCTGACACTGGCGCGTGCCCAGGCCGGGAGCGAGGAGGCCTTCCGCGAGCTGACGGACCCCTACCGCCGCGAGCTCCAGCTCCATTGCTACCGCATCGTCGGCTCAGTGCAGGACGCCGAGGATCTGCTCCAGGAGACGCTGCTCGCCGCCTGGCGCGGGCTCGAGGGGTTCGAGCAGCGCGCGTCCGTGCGCACCTGGCTCTACCGGATCGCGACCAATCGCTGCCTCAACGCCCTGCGTGATCGCGCCCGCCGTCCGGATCCCTCGCCGCGGGCGGCGCCAGCGCAGCTCCCGGCCCCGACGCGGCTGGCGGAACCGCTGTGGATCGAGCCCTACCCGGACGTCCTGCTCGAGGGGATCGCCGACCGCGCGCCTGAGCCGGCCGCCCGCTACGAGCTCAAGGAGGCGATCGGGCTCGCATTCGTCACGGCGCTCCAGCGGCTGCCGCCGCGGCAGCGCGCGGTGCTGATGCTGCGCGACGTGCTCGGCTTCAGCGCGCAGGAGGTCGCGGGCATGCTCGAGACCACGACCGCATCGGTCAACAGCGCGCTCCTTCGCGCGCGCGTGAGCGTGCAGGCGGGAGGAGGAGCGGGCGAGCGTGCGCCGCTGCGTCATTCGGCGGCCGAGCGCGCGCTCGTGGATCGCTTCGCGCGCGCCTTCGAGGGCGGCGACATCGACGGTGTCGTCGAGCTCCTGAGCGCCGACGCGTGGCTGACGATGCCACCCGAGCCCTACGAATTCCAGGGAGCTGCCGCGATCGCGGAGTTCCTACGTCGCGTTCCGCGCCTGGAGCTGGCGCCCTACCGGCTCGTGCCAACGCGCGCGAACACCCAACCCGCGTTCGGCTGCTATCGCGCTGAGGCCCAGACCGGGATCCTCCGCGCCCACGGCTTGCTCGTGCTGACGCTCTCGGGCGAGCGGATCTCCACGCTGACCCGTTTTCTCGACGGCGGCGTGCTGCCTCATTTCGGCCTGCCGCGATCGCTGCCGCGGTAGGCGGCGTCGAGCTGGCGGGCGCGGCGGGCGCGGCGCCGTCGGGCCCTCGGCGCAGATTCAGGTGACGGGCAGCGAGCGCCGCGCAGGCGAGGCGCCGCGCATCGAGCGGATGGTGCGCCCGAGCCGGCGGGCCCCCTCGCGCAGCATCTCCGTGTTGGGCATGCCATAGGAGAGGCGCATGTGGGTGGCGCGGGGCCGCTCGACCAGCATCGCGCGCCCGGGTACGAAGGTCACGCCCGCGGCGAGGCACTCGCGGTAGAGCGCAGCGTCGTCCAGTGCCTGGCGCAGAGTGACCCAGATATGGCCGCCGCCGACCGGGCGGATGTAGTCGGCGAGCGTCCCGAGCTCGGAATCGAGCGCCTCGAGCAGGACGTCGCGGTGCTCGCGGTAGCGGGCACGCGCGCGCTCGATCTGAGCTGTGTAGAGGCCGGCGGCGAGGTACCCGGCTGTCGTCAGCTGGGTCAACGTAGCTCCGTGGGCATCGTCGCGGCGCTTCTCGGTGGCGATCCGATCGAGCACCGGTCCGCTCGCGGCGACCCACCCGGCGCGCAGGCCGGGGCCGACCGTCTTCGAGAGCGAGTCGACGTAGATGACGTGGTTGGGCGCCAGTGCGCGCAGCGGCTGTAGCTCGGGTCCCTCGAAGCGCAGGTCGCCGTAGACGCCGTCCTCGAGGATGAAGAAGCCGTGCTTGACCGCCATCTCGACCAGGCGCGAGCGCCGCGCGGGGGAGAGGTCGGCGCCGGTCGGGTTCTGAAGTCGCGGCTGGGTCGCCAAGAGCCGGATCTCGTGACGGCGCAGCAGCTGCTCGAGCGCGTCGGTGTCGAGCCCCTCGGCATCGACCGGCACGGGGAAGATCTCGGCGCCGGCGCCTCGCAGCGCCTCGATGATGCCCATGAAGGTGGGCGACTCGCATGCCACCTTGTCGCCGGGGCGGATCGTGGCCCGCGCGGTCAACGTGAGCGCCTGCCGCGCGCCCGTCGTGACGATGATCGAGTCGGGGTCGTCATCGATGCCGCGCTCGCGTCCGAGAGCGCAGAGCGCTTCGCGCAGCTCACCGACACCCTCGATCGGCCCGTACTGGAAGGTCCGCGCGCCGAAGCGCTTGATCGCTTCGGCCGCCGCCACGCGCAGGTCCTCGACCGGCAGCAGCTCGAGCGCGGGGTAGCCGGCGGACAGGGGGATCATCCGCGGGTCCTCGACGTGGCGCGCAATCTCCGCCACGATGCTGTCGCTCTCCTCCACGCGCTCGGTGGGGAGGACGTAGGACTGCCACGAAGCGTCGCTGGCACTCGCGCTCTCGTGAATCGCGGCGGCGCCGGCGCGCACGAAGGTGCCGCGTCCGACCTCCGAGACGACGGCCCCGAGGGTCTGGAGATGGCGATAGCAGCGGGTCGCGGTGAGTTGGTTGACGCCCGCGAGCGTGGCGAGGCGGCGGGTGGGGGGGAGCTTCGCGCCCGGCGGGAGCTCGCCGCTGGCGATGGCCTCCAGGAAGAGGTCGACGATCTGGCCCGTCAGCGAGCGCGCGCCGCTGCGCTCAAGCCCCGCCAGACGCCGCTCGAGCGCGGTAGCCGCGTCCTGGGCTCGATTCCTGTCAATGGCGGCCATGCTGTAATGCAATCATGAAATGAACGACATTGCAAGGCCGAATCACGATTGATACTGTCATGCAATCAGGCAAATGCGCGATATGAACGTCATGCGAGATCAGGCAATGAACCACTCCGGCCTCTACATCGAGCTCATCCACCAGCGGGCGGTCGAAATCGATCGCCGGGCGCAGCGCCTCGGACCCTTGCTGGCGGCTGCCGCCGCTCCCCAGGCGGCCGCTACCGCGCCCGAGCCGGTCACGGTGCGCTTGGCGTGCGCCGCCGACTGGCCGCGCCTGCGCGATGTCGCGGAGCTCGACAGCTCTCTGTTGCCGGCGGCGCCGCTGCTCGTGGGTGAGCGCGACGGCCGAGCGGTCGCCGCGTTGTCGCTCAGCAGCGGGGCGGTGATCGCCGATCCGTTCGTCGCCACAGCCGACGTCGTGGCTCTGCTGCATCTGCGCGCCCGTCAGCTCGGCGCCGAGCGCCGCCGGCGCCCTGCCCGGGCCCTCGCCTGGCGGCTCTCACGCGCCAACGGCTGGCTCTAGCCCCACGCCATCGCGGCTGACGTCTCCGTCGCCGCGTCGACGTCAGCACCCGCTGGTATCGTCGCCGCAACAACGCGGCCTGCGCCGGGTTAAGGTCGGAGCGTCTTGGGTTAAGATTTGTTTACGGTTTGTAGCTAGGCTGCCGGCATCCGCGGCAGCGCCCGCGGGGCGCCAGATCTATGGGAGCCACGGAACTGAGAGCCGCAGCCAAGAGCAAGTCGTTGCGCCCGCGTCCGCGCGCGGCCGCCTTCGCGGCGCTCGGAGCGCTGGTGCTCCTCGGCGTCGCCGCCTGTGGCTCGGGAGGCTCGTCCAAGGCCGCCAGCTCCAGCGCGCCCTCGGCCCGCAGTGCGTCCGCGGCGCCCGCGTGCCTGCCGGCCTCGCAGAATCACAGCGCCCACCTGGCCGGCACGAGCGTTGACGTCTCCCCGGCGCCGGGCACCGCGATGGCCAATCCCGCTACCCAGATCAGCTTCCTGGGCGATGCGGCGAAGGAGATCCGCTCCGTCACCGTCTCCGGCAGCGCAAGCGGCTCGCATGCCGGGCGTGTGGTCGCCTATTCCCAGGGCGACGGCGCCAGCTTCGTGCCCGCCAAGCCGTTCAGCGCCGGCGAGCGGGTCAGCGTCCGTGCGCTGGTCGGCGCTGGCGCCGGCACCAAGGTCAGCTTCAGCTTCCGCGTAGACACGCCGTATCCGAGCGCCAACATCCCCGGCTTCCCCAACCGCACGGCGGCGCCCGCCGATAACCAGAGCTTCTACACGCTGCCCGGCGTAGAGGCCCCGCAGGTGAGCGTGACGACGCCCGATCGCGACAGCGCAGCCGGTGATCTCTTCACGACCGAGGGACCGGGGCCGGGCCACTACGGCGCAATGATCTTCACGCCCCAGGGTCGTCTGGTCTGGTTCGACCAGCTCTCGGGCGGCCAGGTTGCCGAGGATCTCAACGTCCAGACCTACGAGGGCCAGCGTGATCTGACCATGTGGCAGGGCAAGGTCCTCGATTGGGGCTTCGGCCAGGGTGAGGACGTCGTGCTCAACTCCCGCTACCAGAAGGTGGCGACCGTCAGCGGCGGCGATGGCCTCAAGGCGGACCTGCACGAGTTCCAGATCGCGCCGCACGACGTCGCCTACATCACCGCCTTCAACCCGATCAGCTGCAATCTCAAGCCGGCCGGCGGCACCGCCAACGGGGTGATCCTCGACACCGCGATCGAGGAGGTCGACCTCAAGACCGGGCTCGTGCGCTGGGAGTGGCACAGCCTCGACCACGTGGCGGCGTCGGAGTCGCAGATCCAGGCTCCGGAGAACACGCGGCCGTGGGACTGGTTCCACATCAACTCGATCGACCCCGAGAGCAACGGCGACATCCTCATCTCCTCCCGCAACACCTGGGACGCCTACCAGATCCAGGGCGGCACCGGGACGATCCTCTGGAGCCTCGGCGGAGGCACCACGACGCTCAAGATGGGCGCCGGCACGACGACGGCTTGGCAGCACGACGCCCGCATGCTCCCCGACGGCAACGTCACGATCTTCGACGACGGCTCCGATCCTCCGGTCGAGGCCCAGTCGCGCGCGATCACGATCGCGGTCGACCTGAAGGCCAAGAAAGCCACACTGGTCTCGGCGATCACCCATCCCGGTCCGCCGCTGCTCTCGCCCAGCCAGGGCAACGTCCAGACGCTCCCAAGCGGCAACGTCGTCGTCGACTACGGCGGCGTGCCCGAGATCGCCGAGTACACCAAGAGCGGCGCGCTGGTCTTCGACGAGCACCTGCCCTACGACATGGCGTCATACCGCGGCTACCGCTACCCCTGGAGCGCGACGCCGGCGTCCGCGCCGGCGGTCGTGGCCTCGCTCAACAACACCGGCGAGGAGACGATCGTGCATGCGAGCTGGAACGGCGCCACCGCCGTCGCGTCCTGGCGCGTGCTGGCGGGGTCAAAGCACGGTTCTCTGAAACCGCAGGCGACCGTCGCGGCAAGCTCATTCGAGACCGCGACGCTGCTGCCCAAGACCTTCTGCGCGGGGTCGGGCGAGCCCTGCTCCGGCGCCACCCGCGGCTACGTCGCGGTGCAGGCGCTCGACGCCTCCGGCCACGTACTCGCGACCTCAGCCACGGTCGCGGTCGAGACCTATGCCGCCTCGCTTGGGGCCACCCCGGGATCGGGATGAGCGGGCGATGCTGATCAGTAGCCGGGCTTGCCGTTTGAGAACTTGTGGTGCGTGCTGGTGGAGTGGGTCGAGCTCGTGCTCGTGGTGCTCGAGTCGCCCGACGATTTGCCTCCACATGCCGACACGGCCACGGCGCTTGATGCCAGCAGCGCCGCGAGTGCGGCGGTCAGCCTTCGTCGCCTCATCAAGCCAGCCTAGCAACGCGCTCCCGCGCCGATCGCGGCTGACCGGCCGCCGGCGCGGCTGTCAGCGACGACCGGATCGAGGCTGATGGCGGGCGAAGAGACATTGCCGGCGGGGGCCGACGGCAGCCAGGAGCTCGACGACGCGGGCGCCCCGGCGGGCGTGACCGTCGACGAGGCAGCGCCGGCAGAGGGCTTCACCGAGGAAAGCGCGCGCAACGGAGGCGCCGTCCCACCGGAGGGGAAGGGGCCGCGCGATCGCCTGTGGCGCCTGCCCGGCTCGCGTTCCACATGGATCCTGGTCGTCTGCTGCGTGGCGCAGTTCATGGTCATCCTCGACCTGAGCATCGTCAACGTCGCACTGCCCTCGATCCAGTCGGCGCTCAACTTCTCCTCGCCGGAGCTGCAGTGGGTCGTCGATGCCTACTCGATCACCTTCGCGGGCTTCCTGATGCTGGGCGGGCGCGCCGCCGACCGCCTCGGGCAGAGGCGCGTGTTCGTCGCCGCCGTGCTCGGTTTCGCGCTCGCCTCCCTGCTCGGCGGCCTCGCGCCGGAGCGCAACACGCTGATCATCGCGCGAGCGCTGCAGGGCCTCGCCGGAGCCTTCATGGCGGCCTCGTCGCTGGCGATCGTCACGTCCTCGTTTGAGCCGGGGCCGAAGCTCCACCGCGCGATCGGCACGTGGGCCGCGATGAACGGACTCGGCGGCGCCGCCGGCGTCCTCTTCGGCGGCATCATCACGCAGGAGATCAGCTGGCGTTGGGTGCTGCTGATCAACCCTCCGATCGGGGTCGTGACGGTCTTGGTGGCCTACGCCGTGGTGAGCGATCGCCGCCACGTCCGGGAGGGCCAGAGCTTCGATCTGGCCGGCGCCCTGACGCTGACGATCGGTCAGATGGTGCTGGTCTACGGGGTCGTGGAGGCCGGCCTCCAGGGCCTCGGCACGGCGATCGCGCTCGGCCCGATCATCGGCGGGCTGCTTCTGCTCGGCCTCTTCAACGTGATCGAGGTGCGCTTCGCATCGTTCCCGTTGGTCCCCTTCAAGGAGTTGACGAAGGAGCTCAACGTCGCCAACGGCATAGTCGTGCTCTTCAGCGCGGCGTTGTTCCCGATGTGGTTCGTGGGTTCTCTCTACCTCCAGCAGGTGCTCGGCCTCTCGCCGCTTCACACCGGGCTGACCTTCCTGCCGATGGCGCTCACGATCATGCTCGTCGCCTCGCGAGCCGGGCGCCTGGTCGGACGCTTCGGCGTCAAGACCGTGCTCAGCAGCGGCCTCGCCCTGATGACGGCGGGGATGGTGATGCTGGCCGACATCGGCCACGCCGGGAGCTCGATCACCTTCGTGCTGATCCCCGGGGTCCTCGTGGCCGCGGGCATCGGCCTCTCGATCGTGTCGTCGACGATCGCTGCCACGCACGGCGCCAAGGAGGGCCAGACCGGGCTGGCCTCCGGTCTCGTCAACACCTCGCGTCAGGTTGGCGGCGGGCTGGGGCTGGCGGTCCTGATCACGCTCGCCACCCAGCACACCCAGCGTCTGATCGGCGCCGGCCGGCAGGTTCCGCAGGCGCTGACCGGCGGCTTCAGCCTCGCCTACCTGATCGGCGCCGGGCTGACCGCCGCGGCGCTCGTCCTCACGGTGACGATGGTGCGCGGCCACACCGCCGTGGTCGGCCCGCGGCTTCTGCGGCTCGCCCTACCGCTCATCGCCGCGACCGCGATCGGCGCCTTCGTGGCGATCGATTTCACGATCGGAGGGCGCCACGGTGCGCCGATCGGTGAGTACACGACCAAGCACACTCTGAGCTTCGTCACCGAGCCGGGCCTGCATCCGCCGAAGGTCGCTGCCGACGGACCGATACTCGCCTCCGAGCTCGCGCCGGGGTTCATCTTCACGGCCAACTTCTATGACCTCAACTACCCGCCCATCGTCGGCCAGAGCGGGCCGCTGATCCTCGACTCAAAGCTCCAGCCGGTGTGGTTCAAACCTGTGCCGACGAGCGTCGTGGCCGGCGACCTCGCGCCGCAGACCTATCACGGCCAGCCGGTGCTCTCGTGGTGGCAGGGCTTCGTCACCAACACCGGCGCGACCGAGTCCGGCGAGGACATCGTCGTCAACCGCCACTACCAGACGGTCGCGAAGCTGCACGGCGTCGACGGCTGGAAGCTGACCCTGCACGAGTTCCTGATCTCCGGTGACGACGCCTGGGTCACCGCCAACAAGGATGTGCCCTACAACCTCTCCAAGTTCGGCGGCGCCTACAACGGCGCGATCGATGACTCGGCGGTCCAGGAGTACAACCTCAAGACCGGCAAGCTGCTCTACAGCTGGGACGCGCTCGACCACATCCGTCCCGATGACTCCTACGCCACGGTGCCGACGAACGGCTTCCCGTGGGACACCTACCACGTCAATTCGATCGCCCTGCACGGCGACACCATGCTCGTGTCGATGCGCGACACCTGGGCCGCCTACCTCGTCAATCTCAGCTCAGGCCCGCGCAAGGGCGACATCATCTGGACGCTCGGCGGTCGCCACTCGAGCTTCACGCTGGGCTCGAGCGCGCAGTTCCAGTGGCAGCACGACGTCAAGCTCCAGCCGGGCAACGTCGTCACGATGTTCGACGATCACTGTTGCCAGCTGACCGGCGGCGGCACCTACGTCGCAGCCACCGCGAACTCACGCTCGCTGACGCTGAAGCTCAACGTCGCCAAGCACACCGCGAACGTGGCGGCGCCCGACTACGGCGAGGACCTCGGCATCAAATCCGACTACATGGGCGACACCCAACCACTGCCCAACGGCAACGTGATGGTCGGTTGGGGCTCGACCAACTACATGTCCGAGTACAGCCACGACGGTGCGACCGAGGTCCTCGGGGCGATCCTTCCCTACCCGGACCTCACCTACCGCGCCACCGTCGAGCCATGGGTCGGCCTACCGCTCTACCCACCGGCCGGCGCCGCTCGCCAGCAAGGCGGCAAGACGACCGTCTACGCGAGCTGGAACGGCGCGACGCAGGTCAGCTCCTGGCGCGTACTCGGGGGGGCCGGCGGCGGCCACCTCGGCAGTGTCGCGACCGCGCCGAAGTCGGGCTTTGAGACCGCGATCGCGCTGAAGCAGGGCTACGCGCACTACGAGGTCCAGGCGCTCAACTCCAGCGGCGCCGTGATCGGGACCTCGAAACCCTTCAGCTAAGCCTGCGGCGGTTTCCAGAAGCCGCCGACCGGCAGCCCCAGGCGCGCCGAGAGCTCTTCGGTCTCGGCCGGGAAGAAGGTGATTGCGAACTCGTGCGCGAGCCGCCCGACGGTGTCGGCGCTCGCCTCGCCGCAGTCGATCAGGGCGCCCAGGCGCCGGACGTACTCCTCGAAGCTCGTGCCCGGGTTGGTGATCTCGAGAAAGCGGATCGGCGTGTCGCCGGCGTTCCACATCGCGTGGGGGAGGCCCGCCGGGCGCAGCACGTAGCCGCCCGCCTCGACCTCTACCTCATGCCCCGCCACCCAGCAGGTCATCGTGCCCTCGAGGACGAATGCGACCTGGTCCTCCTGCGCGTGCGAGTGCACCGCTGACATCAGCCGTGGGGCGGTGATCTGATCCATCACGTTGTAGGCGCCCGCGGTCCACTCCGCGCGGCCGACCAGCAGCGTCATCTGCCCGATGCTGCGCGGCTCGCCCTCGCCGCGTGCTACGACGACCGGTCCCTCGTGCATCGCTCTCCTCCCAAGACGTGGCTCTGACTCCACGTTAGCCGAGACGCGCGGCAGAGGAAGAATGCTTGCGCCAGCAAGCACTTCGCTATACTGTGGGCATGGAACTCGGAGTCGCCACCTTTGCGGACCTCGCCTCGGGGATCAGCCCGCAGCAGCGCATGCGCGACCTGCTCGAGGAGATCGAGCTGGCCGACCAACTCGGACTCGACGTCTTCGGGCTCGGTGAGCACCACCGCCCCGACTTCCTCGTCTCCTCGCCGGCGACCGTGCTCGCGGCGGCGGCCGTCCGCACCGAGCGCATCCGCCTCTCGAGTGCGGTCACCGTGCTCAGCTCCGATGATCCGGTGCGCGTCTTCCAGCAGTTCGCGCACGTCGATTTGCTCTCGGGCGGGCGCGCGGAGATCATGGCCGGGCGCGGCTCCTTCATCGAGTCCTTCCCGCTCTTCGGCTACGAGCTCGACGACTACGACGAGCTCTACGCCGAGAAGCTCGACCTGCTGCTCAAGATTCGCGAGAGCGAGTACGTCACGTGGTCCGGTCGCCTGCGCGCTCCTCTCACCGACGCCGGTGTCTGGCCGCGGCCGGTCCAGGAACCGCTGCCGGTCTGGGTCGCGGTTGGTGGCTCGCCGCAGTCTGTCGTGCGCGCCGGGTCGCTCGGACTGCCGCTGACGATCGCCATCATCGGCGGGCGGTATGCGCCCTTCGCCGGGCTCGTCGACCTCTACCGAGAGGCCTTCGCCGCCGGCGGCCGCGATCCGGCCGACGCGAGGGTGGCGATCAACACCCACGCCTTCGTCGGCGAGACGCTCGCGAAGGCCGACTCGGCCTTCGCGCCCTCCTATCTGGCGATGATGAACCGGATTGGACGCGAGCGGGGCTGGCCGCCCTCGGGCCAGCGCGAGTACGAGGCCCTGCGCTCGCCCAGCGGCCCGGTGGCCGTCGGCTCGCCCGAGCAGGTCGCCGAGAAGATCCTCGCGGAGCACGCGCTGTTCGCCAACGAGCGATACGTCGCACAGATGAGCGTCGGCGCCGTCGCCCACGCCGACGTGCTGCGCTCAATGGAGCTGTTCGGCACGCAGGTCGCGCCCCTGGTGCGGGCCGAGCTCGCGCGCCGCGACGGCGTCGCCGTTCCGGCCTGATCCGGCGCTGCCGTCCCTCCCCGAGTAGGGTGTCGCCTGGGGCTGCTCATGACCGCGAGGTGGCCGGTGGATTCGAAGGACCGCATCGCACACAACGAGACTTTGTTCCGCGACGTCAACGAGCGGATCGAGGCTGGTCAGTGGCCGGCGGAGCGCGAGGAACCGGTGGCGTTTCGCTGCGAATGCGGAAGCCTGCGCTGCAACATGCTCGTCGAGATCACGATCGGCGAATACGAAGGCGTGCGGGCAAGTCCCACTCATTTCGTGCTCGTGCCCGGACATGAGATCGAGAATGTCGAGCGCGTGATCGAGCGCGAGGCGTCCTACGTCGTCGTGGAAAAGGTCGGCGAGGCGGCACGGGTCGCCGAGAACACCGACCCGCGAGAGGACTAGGCCGCGACCTCTCGCCTGGCGAATGCCCTGGCGGGGAGGGCGAAGCGCATCAGCACTCTCAACCCGCCGTCGGCGCCCTGCAGGAGCTCGACCTTATCGGCGAGCTCGCCGGCGATCGCCAGGCCCAATCCGAGCCCGGGGCTCTTGTGGCCGGCGCGAAGCCCCGATCCGGTGTCGGCCACGCTGACCCGTAACTCGCCGCCGCCAACGGCCGCCTCGAGGTCGATCAGCCCCGGCTCACGCGCCTCGTCGTACGCGTGCAGGACCACGTTGGTCGCTGCTTCCGAAACGGCGAGCGTCAATCTCTCGAGGAGAGCCGAAGCGACGCCCAAGCGCGCCGCGTAGGCGGCGATCGCTACGCGAACGCGCGCCACGGAAACGGGCACCGCGGGGAAGTTCATGACGAGCGTCTCGCCCACGATCTCGCCCGTGCCACCAGCGTCGACGAGGTGGCTTTGGGTCGACGTGTTCTGCGGCGCGAACTGCTCTGACTTGGTCACGGTGACACCCATCGTTAGACGCTCACTCGACGTATGCCCGCTTCGAGCGAGGACGAACCACATGAAGAGAATCTGTCGCCGCCCGCCGGCCTAAACGATCGATCGATCGAGTGCTCCGCTCGATGCATCTCGAGAGGGAGAAAACCCGCGGTGTGCCTGGCTACACGCGCACGCCGGTCAGGCGCTGAGCCGGGCCTTCAGGTCGGCAGCCACTCGGTCTGCGGCGGCGGCGCACGCGGGGGAGACCTCGTCGAGGGTCATGAAGCCGTGGATCAGCCCCGGCTCGCGGCGAAGCTCCACCTCGACGCCGGCCTCGAGCAGCCGGCGCGCGTAGGCCTCGGATTCATCTCGGAGCGGATCGTGCTCGGCCGAGACGACCAGGGCACTCGGCAGTCCCGACAGATCGCGCGCATGCAGGGGGCTGATGCCAGGATCTCCCCAGCGTGTCTCGTCGGGAACCCACTGTGAGTTGAAGAACCGCACGGTTTCGACCTCGAGTCCAAAGCCCGTCGCCTTCTCGCGCATCGACGGTTGCGAGCCCGTGAGGTCGGTGTTGGCGTAGAGCAGGAGCTGAAGCGACGGCAACGCCTCGGGAGCCTCGTCGCGCAGCCGAATGCAGGCCAGCGCAGCGAGCGTCCCGCCGGCGCTATCACCCGCGACCACGACCGCCGACGGCTCGAAACCGAGGTCCTCCGGCCTCGACGCCACCCAGCGCAGAGCGGCTACCGAGTCGTCGACCGACGCCGGCCAAGGGTGCTCGGGCGCGAGCCGGTACTCGATCGCGAGGACCGCGAGGCCGGCGCCGCTCGCGAGCCGCCGACACATGCGGTCGTGCGATTCGAGGCTACCCACGGTCCAGCCGCCGCCGTGGAGATACACGACCAACGCGCTCGTCTCGGCAACCGGGCGGTGGAGGCGGGCCGGCAGCGCACCAATCCGAAGCTCGCGGACCTCGTGCATCGACGGCCCGGGCGCTCGCGTCTTGGCGCGCAGCGCGATCCCCTCGCGCATGGCAGCCACGTCGAGACCGCCGAGAGTCGCGGGCTGGCGCAGATACGCGGCGAGCTCTTCATCGGCCACGTGCTCGGGCACCCCGCGAAGATAGTTCATCGCGGGCCCGACGCCGGCGCGCTCGACACCGTTTGGTCGCGCCTACCGCGGGGCCCTGATCAGCAATTGCGCGTGTGGGCCGGCGTACCGGGCGATCCGCCCAGTAGCGGGGCCGAGCCCTTCGCTCCGTCCGCCCCTCGCCATTTGACCGTGGTGGTGGTGATCGTGATTGACCAGTGGACGAGCCCGCCGTGGCGAGCGGTGAAGAGGACCACCGGGAGCCCGAGCCGGTAGCCGCCGCCGTCGGGCCGTGCTCGCACGGCCAGTGTGGCCACCACTTCGCACGTGGTGCCGGCGATCACGGCCGTCGTTCCGTCGGGAGCGAACGCGTAGCTGACCACGTCATCTGGGAGTTGCGGAGGGCCGTTGCCTGGTCCCGCGTTGAGTAGGCCGAGCGCGACCTCGCCGGTCTGAAGGTCGACCCACCCGAGTTCGGTGTCTCCTCCCGGGCCCGTGCCCAAGCCGAAGTCGCTCAGGACAAAGCCCAGTCGGCCACCGCGGATGTGGAAGTCGCCCGCTTCGACCTGCACCGCCGGTCCGGGGTTGTCGATTACAACGGGCGCGGCTGAGGCGCTCGAGCACACGAAGGCCGCCTGCTGGTCGCTGCTGTCGGTCATCTTGAACGCCCGGACCGCTCCGCTGAGGAAGAGCGTCTGGCCGGACTGGCAGGTTGGCTGGAACAAGGCTTCTGTCGCTGTCGCTCTGTGAATTCGGGTTTGCCGGTCGACGGCCGCGGTCGTGCCGTGGCTCGGCAGGGCGAAGCCCGGAACCGCAAACATCAGGCTCGCGGTACAACCGAGCAGGATCGCTCCGCGCAGCCGTCGCGCGAGGCCGTGCGCATGTCCAGCGGGCCGCGTGCTCATCGCAAACTCACGTACCTTGGCTCAGCTGCTCGAACCACTGCTTGGTGACCTTCGATGTCTTGCGCATGGCCGCCACGGCGACGGCGTCTCCGAAAACGCCGGTAGCGACACCGAGGGTCCCGCCGAACCTGATCGCCAGATCGCTGCCGGAGACCAGCGATGGCATGCCGCGCCCCCCGAATGCGAGTCCGTAGAACGATCCAGTGACGTCGAAGGTGACATAGCTGCCGACGGCCCAGCGCGGTCTCTTGACGTTGGCGATCTTCGCTCTTTCGATCTCCCAGACGGTTCTTCCGGACGCCAGAAAGATGAGCTTGGTGTCTGTGAGGACGACGATGCCGCGCGTTCCATACGCGCCGGAGCCCACCACGCTCTTGGTCCGCTTCACAGTGACCCAGGACGCAAGGCGCACGGCCTCCTCCGCTGGTGACGCGTCGACGCCATCGTTCTTGTCCGCGGAAACCTCTTGACCGAAATTCATGACACTCCTCCCGGTTTGTTGATCTGTCCTGCCAGCACGCTGTTCGTCCACGCGGTCAGAGCCAGCGCCCCGTGGCTCGCTACGCCCATGCCTCTGCGTTGTCTCGGATGATGGCCTTTGCGGGTCTGGCGTGGTGAACGGAAATCACTCAGCGGCAGGCAAGCCGCGAGCTGTTCAGCCGGCCCGGACTCGGACAAACGGCGTCCGCGTCCGGGCCGTGCCCGTCAGCTCGAGGGAACGATCTGGGCGGCGTAGGAGCAGGTGCCGTCCGTCCCGGTCGCGGCGGCCACCTGAAGGTCGTAGGTCACCGTTTCCGTGCTGTCGCCCCCTCGCCCGAACGCGTCAGTGAAGTGGGTCAGCAATATGGTGCCGAGACCGAAGACGGTCGTGCTCCCGATTCCGGCCGAGTTCAGCGCCGTCGGCGAAGACGAGCCGAAGGCCGCGCTGTAAACGGCCGTGGTCCCCGCGCCTCCGTTGGATCCAAAGGTCTGGGTCGTGTAGTAGCTGCCGCCGAAGACCTCGATCGGGAAAGTCGTGCTCCCACTGGTATCGGTCGTCTCCAGAACCGCGTTCGGCGCGTTTGGAAAGCCACCCTCGTCGACGCAGTGGACTTGCACGGGAATCGACCCCACCGGCGAGGACGTCGCGCCGGCGTTGAGCGCGCCTTCGAGGACCTCGGCGCCGGGACCCTGCGGGCCGACGACACCTTGCGAGCCGGGCGCACCGGCGAGTCCGGTGGCGCCGGTGGCGCCGTTGGTCCCATTGGTGCCGTTGGAGCCGTTGGAGCCGTTGACTCCGTGGACGCCTTGGTGCCCCCGCAGCTTCTTCAGCACGCTCGGCTTGATCTGGGATGTGTTGGTGATGATGAAATGCGAGCTCGCGTACGCGGCGCCTCCACCGAGCGCGAGCACGAGCGCGAGGACGGCGACCGTCATCGAAGGCGACGGTCGTGATCTGATCAACTTGTTCCTCATCCATTGCCTCAGTTCTGGTTGAAGGGTCGGAGCAAACTGGGTAGGGCGTCGCGGGCGTCGCGCGCCAAGCACACGACCCGGTGCGAGTGGGAAGGATTTGTTTTGAGACGCCGCGTCGCGTCCTGATGTGTGCGCGCGACGCCGTCCCGACTAACCGGCGATGGTTTGCCGCGCGGGCGGCATGCGCCCTTTCAAACGGAGGGCAGGCGTGGAGCGATCATCGGTGGTGACGCTAATTGCGGCGCGACCTCGCGGCAATATCGGAAAACCTCAATCTTTGATGTCACCACCCGGGCCCGGCGGCTGGGGGTGGACGGCGCTGATGCGGCCGCATGGGAGGGCGGCGAGCGTCGCGGCGGCTCGTACCGCTTCGGCTGATTCCGCTTCAAAGAGGACGAAGCACGTTTCCTCGGTCGGGACGAAGATCAGTCGCTGGTAGTGGACCGCCGTTCCCTGCCGGGTCAGCTCTTCGGCGGCGGCGCGAGCGCTCTCGCCTTCATCTGCGGCGGCGCCAGCGTCATCGTGGCGCGCGTAGAACTCGAGGAGGTATTCCGGCATCCGCCGAAACGGTAGGCGCGCGCCCCCGCCGTGGCAATATCGGAAAACCTCAATCTTTGGTCGCTATGCCCGCGAGGTGCGCAGCCAGCTGGCCGCGTGAGCGGATACCGAGCTTGGCGTACGCGCGCGAGAGGTGAAGCTCCACCGTGTGCACGGTCACGAACAGCTCGCGGGAGATCTCTTTGTTCGACAGGCCGGTCGCCGCCAGCTCGGCGGTCCGCAGCTCGGTCGCCGTGAGCTCTCCGGCCGGTCGGGGTCGCCGCGCGCCCACACGCGTCAGCTCGGATGCGGCCTGGTGTGCCCAGGCGACGGCGCCGATCTCCTCAAACGTTGCCACGGCTCCCTCGAGTGAGCTGCGTGCGAGTCCCCACTGCTTGAAGCGTCGCGCGGCTCGCCCGAGCGCGAGCAGTGACCGCGCGGCGTCTAAGCGCAGTCCGAGCGTGTCGTAGGCGCTCACCGCATCGCCAAGACGCGCAGCGGCCTGTGGGTCGTAGCGCCCGCCGACGAGCGCGACGATCCCCTCGCAGCGCTCGACGCTCGCGAGGGCCCATGGATGCGCCTGGTCCTGCGCCAGGGCGCGCAGCCGCGCGATGACCGCGCGTGCCTCCTCGAGCTCTCCGAGTTCCACCAGCGCCTCGACAAGCTCGGGCGCGACCGGGAATACGCCCGGCTCGCTGACGCCCTGCGCCTCGGTGTGCGCCCAGACCTCTCGCAGAGCCTCGATGGCCGCCGCCGGGTCGTGCTCGAGCAGCGCGGCGAGTGCGAGCGCGCGCAGGCCCTCGAGCCCGTCCCAGCGACAGCCGGTCTCCTCGGCGCGGCTGATCGCCTGTTTGGCCCACTGTTTGGCCTCTTCGGGTGTCGAGCTGCCGGCCGCCAGAAGGGCGCGACAACGCTCGTACTGCGGACGGAACATCAGCTCGCGATCGGAGGACTCCGTCCACTCGTCCAGGAGCAGAGAAGCCGCGTCGAACTCTCCCGTGCGGAGGTTCAGTTCGCACATGTGCAGGCGCGCCAGCGCGTAGGACTCATGTTCACCTCGCTCGTCGGCGAGCGTGAGGAGGGCTGTGAGGGCCGAGCGTGCATGACTCGTCTCGCCCCGCCACACCAGTCGCTGGGCTGCCACGCGCTCCGGAGATCCCGCACCGTAGGAGGGGGCAGCCGACACCGCACGATAGGCCTCGCACTGCTCCTCGATCGGTCGGCCGGTCATGGCAAGTGCCCACGCCAGGCCGTAGAGCGCAAGGCGTTCGGCGTCCGGACCCGCTCCGCGAGCGGAGTCCACTCCCTCCCGCGCCCAGGCCTCGGCTTGAGCGAGCCGCGAAACCGTACTGCCGGCGGCATTGGCGGCCTTCTTCGCCAGCACCGTGGCGCGCAGCCCGGGATCGTCGTTGCACTCGGCGAGCGCCCGGTCGCGGTAGCGAGCAAGGTCCGCCATCGTGCGCGGCCCGACCCCTTCGCCGAGCATCAGCCAGGCCCGCGCGCGGGCTGCGCCAGCCGGCAGCGATGTCAGCTCGGCGCTGAGCAGATCCGTCATCGGCTGCATCTCGCCCGCGGTCTCGAGGTAGCGCGCCAGGGTGAGGACGCGTTCGGGACGCGTCTGAGCGCCGGGCGCGGTAAGGCGCAGCGCGTGCTCTGCCAGGGCGACGGCCTGCTGGCGAGCACCCCGGGCGGCGGCGCCGGTCGCGGCGTGGGCCACCGTGATCGCCAGCTCCTCGTCGGGACCGACAGCAGCGAGCGCCAGGTGCTCCGCTCGAAGCTCGGCGTCGGACACGACCGCGGCCAACGCGAGGTGAAGCGCACGACGCTCCCGCAGCGGCGAGCCGCTCTTTGCTGCCGCGGCGAGCAGCGGATGCGAGGCGCGCACCCGGTCGGCTGCGACGACCAGCAGCCCCTGCTCGATCGCAGCGTCGAGCGCATCGGCGCTTTCGATCGCCTCGAGCTGGGCTGTGTGGAGGTCGGCACTCAGCGCGACTGCAACGAGCAGGCGCCGCAGCGGTGCGTCGAGCGAAGCCACTCGCGTCCCGAGCATCTCCTCGATCCCGCCGGGCATCGGAATGTCCTCGCGTGCCTCCGGCAGTCCGCGCTCGAGAAGTGCACGTCCGAGCTCGAGCACGAACAGCGGGTTCCCGAGCGTGATGTCGACAACCCGACGTAGGAGCGGGCGCGGCAGGCTCAACCCCAGCCGCTCCGTAAGCACGCGCCGAGTCGCACCGAAGCTGAGCGGCCCCACCTCCACGCGTTCGAGCGACCCGCGCTCCAGCGCTCGCTCGAGCGTCGAAGGATCGTTGCCCCGGCGCGAGAGCAGAAAGGCGAGCGGCTCCAGCTCGAGCCGGCGTGCCACGAACGCGAGCACCTCAGCCGAGGGCGGGTCGAGCCATTGGATGTCGTCGATTGCCACGAGCAGAGGAGCCTCTGCGCTCAGGGCGCGAAGCAGGTTGAGGAAGCCGAGTGCGATCGCGTGAGGAGCCGGGGCCTCGCTGCTGGGCACGGTGCGCACGAGGGCGACCTCCAGCGCCAGGCGTTGGGGCGCCGGAAGTCTCGCCAGCGATGCCGTCTCGACTCCGTCGCAGAGGTCGATCAGCGCCGCGAAGGAAAGCTGCGCCTCGGCGCCATTCGCCCGTGCTACGAGGACACGTAGCCCGCGCTCGCCGGCGCCGTGGATGGCTGCCTCCCAGAGCGTCGTCTTGCCGATCCCCGGGCCGCCGCTCAGCACCAGCGAGCGCCCAGCCGGAGCGCCTTCCAAGAAGTCGCCCAGCAGCGTGAGCTCGGACTCCCGGCCCACGACACGAGCCCGTCCTTCAGCCGAGTCGTCGCGCACCCGCCCTCCCCGCGAGCTGCCTACCCTGTCGCGGCGGCCTCAGCGACCCCCGCGGCGCGAACCCATACGCGGGCGGACTCTACAGCCAGTCGCGCAGGTTCAGTCGACCCGCGGGGTCCTCGGCGCCTGTGCTCACGTCCGAGCGGACACCGACTCGCAGGGCCTCGCAGGCTGGAGGCAAGGGCGCGCAGCTAGGAGCCAGGGCTCTGTAGCGCCGCGACCACGGCTCTGGCTGTCTTCTTGTCGGCCTTCGGAATATCGAACTGCCACAGCTGACCGCTGGTGAACCGCAGTCGCAGGTGCGAGATCATCCTTCCTTCCTCGAGCTCGGCCGAGGTCAGCTGGCTGCGGGGCGCCCGCGCCAGCGCCACGTCGGTCGGAGTCATCTTCCAGCCAAACCTGGTCTTCACGAGGGCTACCTCGGCCGCACTGACCGCGACGTAGCCGACCCGGCCGAAGTCCGGCAGATCGGACACCTCGGCCTGGCCGCCGCGCGCCGCGAGCCCGGCCGCCACCGACCCGACCAGCCCGGCCACCTCGCGGCCTGCTGTTCGAGCCACCGTCTTCCTCATATAGCCCCTCGGATTCACGAGGGTGCCGGCGAGCTCGGGAGCGCCGAGGGCCGCGGAAGCGTCTTTCGCCATTTCTTCTCCCCGTTCATCCGCGGGCGCGAGCGCCCGGGAATCGATCGCGTATGGGCGGCATGTCGTGACCTTTCTAGCGTTGCTGGAGCGGGGGCGCGGACGCGCTCCGCCGTCTCGCTTAGGCTAGGCGTGGCAGCCACTCGCGGCAATATCGGGAAACCTCAATCTTTGGTGGCTGGACGACACTCGACCGCAGCCTCGTGGGATCCAGCGCTCAAACATTGATGGTTTCCGATATTGCCGCTGGGGACGGCGGTTCCTATCGTCGGCAGGGTCAAGCCGTCCACCACAGCCAGGGGGTCAGATGACGTTCGATCGCCGTTTCCGCAGCATGCTGCCCACCGGCACGCCTGCGCTTCAGAGCGCAGCCCTTTCGCCGCCACGGCGCGCCGCTGGCTGCCGAACCCTTGCTCGTCGCACTCTGTTGGCGCTGGTCGCCCTGACCGCGCTGGCAAGCGCGACCGCCCAGGCGTACACACCGCCGAAGGGGACGCCGGATCTCAGCAAGATGACGCTGCAGCCATCGGACCTTGCGCCGGGAGCGCAGCCCCTGATCAACAGCTACTTCGATCCGGGGTCCGGGCTCCACCTGCGCGCCGAGTACGACCGCGACTGGGGTGCCGCGAGCACCACCGGCGGCGTCAAGCTCGAGCAACTCCAGACCCAGGTCACGCTCGCGACCTCGACGAAGTGGGCGCAGGCCGTGGCGGCCCAGGTACCGAGCATCTACGGATCAAATGCCGGGCGCTCGGACCTGCTGGCAGACATCGTCATGCCCAACGGGTCCGTCGCGACGCTGAAGGACGCGCGTTTCGCCAAGCCCCGGAGCATCGGCGTGGGCCAGCAGTCCTACTATGAGTCGGCGACGGTCACCACCAAGGGCTCGACAATCGCGGTGGGATTCGCCTGGACTCGCGTCGGTGCCGGGATGGCGTTCCTCGTGGTCGTCGCACCCAAGCCACCGTTGGCCGACTCGGTCACGATCACCTTGGCGAAGACCGTCGCCGCGCACATGGCCTCGGTGGCGGGAGGCTGACGGCAGGCAGGGACAGCGTCGCACGGCAGGCCGCGAGGCGAGTTTAAGCGACCCGGGAGGGAACCTAGCCCGTGATCATCCCGGCGCCGCGGAGCGCCGGACGCGCTGAGGTCCGCATCCGCGTCAGAACCCGGCTCGAGACTGCCACCACCTCCGGGGCGATCCCGCCGTTGGCCTCGGCGGCCGCACGCCAGGCCTGCTCGCGACGCGCCAACTCCTGCGCGTCGTCGAGCTCGAGGCAGTCCATGCGATCGGCGTTGGTGTCGATCACGATCGCGTCGCCGTCCTCGATCAGGGCGATCGGGCCGCCGAGGAACGCCTCTGGGGCGACATGACCGATCACGAGCCCGACCGACCCGCCCGAGAAGCGAGCATCGGTCATCAGCGCGATCGTGATCCCGCGCCGGCGACACAGGGCGGTGATACGCGAGGTCGGGTCGAGCAGCTCGGGCATCCCGGGAGCACCGCGCGGACCCTCATAGCGGATCACGACCATGTCGTGGTCGGCGAAGGAGTCGGGATCACGCTCGAGCGCCTCGATCAGCTGGCTCTCCCGGTTGAAGACGCGCGCACGACCGCGGAAGACGCCGTCCTCGAGGCCACCCTCGACGCCCGCGATCTTGAGTACCGCACCGCCCTCGGGGGCCAGGTTTCCGTACAAAAGGCGCAACCCACCGGTGTCCTTGTAGGGGTTGGCGACGGAATGGATGACGTCGCCGTCGGGCGCCGGCGGATCGAGCCTGCGCACCTGCTCGGCCAGGGTCTCGCCGGTGCAGGTGAGCGCGTCGCCGTCGAGGAGACCGGCCTCGAGGAGCTCCTTGACGATCACCTGCAGGCCGCCCTTCGCATCGACGTCCACCATCGAGTAGAAGCCGAAGGGGCGCATGTTCACGAGCACGGGAAGGCGGCGTGAGAGGGCGTTGAACTCGCTCTGGCTGAGCACGTCGTTCCAGAGATCGAAACCGGCTGCGCGCGCGATCTCGACGCTGTGGAGCAGCACGTTGGTCGATCCGCCCATGGCGATCGTGACCGTGAGGGCGTTGCGCAGCGAGGCCGGCGTCACGATGTCGCGCGGGGTGATCCGGGCCTCGGTCATCGCGACGAGGCAGTCGATCAACTGGTCCGGGAACTCCTGCTGGCGACGCGGATCCTCAGACGCCGGCGCGACCATCTGCAACGGCTCCATGCCGAGCACCGCGATGAAGGTCTGCATCGTGTTGTAGGTGAACATGCCGCCGCAGCTGCCATGACCCGGGCACGCGTGTAAGGCGACCCGCAAGCGCGCCGCGGGATCGGGTTCGCCGGCGACCTGGAAGCCGGTCACGATGTCGATCCGCTCGCCGCTCTCGGGGTCGCTGCCGGGCCTGATCGATCCATCCGAGAGCAGCACCGCGGGCGCGTTGTGCTCGAGGATCGCGGCCAGCGTTCCCACCGGAGGCTTGTCGCACGCGACGACCGCGATCAGCCCGGCCATGCTGTTGGCGTTGAGGTGCAGGTCGATGTTCTCGTTGACGATCTCGCGGCCGATCAGCGAGAAGCGCATGCTCGGAGTGCCGTTGAGCTGTCCATCCGAGACGCCCATCGTGTACCCGGGCGCGATCAGCCGCACCGCCAGCACGTCGCTGCGCACGCGCCTCGACAGCGCGCTCTGGATGGCCGCGACCTTCGCCACGACACCGAGGTAGCACTGGCTGTCACCGAGGCTGCCCGTGACTCCCCAGACAGGGTCGTGGATCTTCGCCACGTCCTCGCCGAGGAAACGCGCGGTGCCGACTCGCTGGGCGTCGCGGCCGGGGTTGGTGGACTCGAAGGCGTCGGCGGTCAAGGCCCGCAGTCTACGTCGCGCCCGAGCTCTGCGGCGCGCGCGAGCGCTCGCCGCCGAGGCCGCCGGCGCCGTTGGTGCCGCTGGTGCTGGCGGCCCCGACCGTGGAGGCGCAGGTCAGGTAGTCGCGCTGCGTCTGGTCGGTGTAGGCCACCGCGAACGGCGCGATCGCGCCGCCCTCATCGTAGCTGCGCCAGCGATCGATCTCGACGGACCAGAGCACCCCTCAGCGCCCTCACGGCCGCACGAAGCTGGAGCTGGCCTGCTCGGCCCCCTCGCGCAGCTGGCAACCGCTGACATGGTCGTTGACCATGCCCATCGCCTGCATGAAGGCGTAGACCGTCGTCGGGCCGACGAAGCGCCAGCCCAGAGCCTTCAGATCCTTGGCCAGAGCCTTGGCCTCGGGCGCGACGCCAAGCTGATTCAGAGCGGCGCGGTCGAGCTCACCGTGCCGCGGGCGCGGCTCGAAGCGCCAGATGTAGTGCGCCAGCGTGCCCTCCTGCTCGACCAGCTCGCACGCCCGTGCGGCGTTGTTGATGACCGCCTCGATCTTGCCGCGGTGGCGAACGATCGCGGCGTCGGTGAGGAGGCGCGCGACATCGCGGTCGCCGAAGCGTGCCACGCGCTCGAAGTCAAAGCCCGCGAACGCCGCCCGGAAGGCTTCGCGCTTGCGCAGGATGGTGAGCCACGACAGGCCGGCCTGGAAGCCCTCCAGGCTCAGCTTCTCGAACAGGCGCACGTCGTCGGCGACCGGGAAACCCCACTCCGTGTCGTGGTAGGCGACGTAATCGTCGGTGGAGAGCCCCCAGGCGCACCGCGCCACGCCATCGGCGCCGAGCGCCAGCCCGTCCGGCGAAGCCGCCCCTGAGTCCTCAGCCACGCGCTCAGCCTACGTCAGCGGGCGCGACGAGCCGGCTGTCGGCAGGCGGCACGCCGGCTGCCGGTCACGGGCGCGCGGCCGTGGGAGAGCTCGGCTCGGCGGAGAAGTCGGCCGCCGGTGCCGCGGGAAGCGTGAGTCGGAATCTGGCGCCCGGGGAGTGGTCGGTCAACTCCAGTCGCCCTCCCATCCGTGCGGCCAACTCCGAGCCGATCGCGAGCCCGAGTCCGAATCCGCCTTCTCCGCCACTGTTGCGGCCGCGTTGGAAGCGTTCGAAGATCAGCTCCTGCTCATCATTCGGTACCCCGGGTCCCTCGTCGGTCACCTCGATCGTCGCGCCGCTGGGCGGCCTCTGGATCCGGACGCTGACCGTGGTGTCCGCAGGAGCGAAGCGGAGCGCGTTGTCGAGCAGGATGCGCACGATTCGCGCGACGGCGCCGGGATCGGCCTGCGCCCACACCGACATGTCGGTGTCGGCGAGGCTCACGCCGACGCTGCGTTCGTGTCCGAGGTTCTCGAACTCGGCGCCGACGGCGCGCGCGGTTTCCGTCAGCTCGACCGGTTCGGCGCGCAACGCGAGCTGCGCATCGAGCCGACTCAGGTCGAGCAGGTCCTTGGCAAGCGAGCTGAGGCGGCTCGCCTGGCGTTGGGCGCTCGCGACGCGGTCGCGGGCATCGATGACGTCGGCTGGCTCGTAAGCGAGGTCCTCGCCGAGCAACTCGAGCGTCGTCTGCAGCGACATCAACGGCGTGCGCAGCTCGTGCGAGGCGGTCGCGATGAACGCCTGCCTCGCCTGCTCCTGCTGGCGTACCCGCCGGTGCATCGTGGTCAGGCCGCGAGCGAGCTCCCCGATCTCATCCGGCACGTCGTCGGAGGGCGACTCGAACGCGCTCAGGTCGCTCTCCTCCAGCGAACGGCTGGCGTCACGCAGAAGGCGAAGCCGGCGCAACAGACGCGACGAGAGGGCGATACCGAGCAGGACCGCGACGGCCAGACCGACCAGGGCCGCATAGACGAACGCGGTCCCCACGGCGCTGTCGGCGGTTCCCAGGTAGTCGACGTGGCGGATGATCTCGAGCACGAACGAGCGGCCGCTCGAGCTGCCGCGTGCGGGTTCCCCCGTGTAGCGCGTGGCGTCGACGAGCACGTTGCCGTTGAGGGTGTAGTGGGTCCCGCCGTCCGCCAGCGCCGCACCGACGGGGTTCCGGGGCGCGACCTTGTCGCGGGCCGCGGGATCGTCGGGGTCGGTGTCGTAGTAGCGGTCGAGACGATCCGTCCAGACCACGTAGGTCGCGGTGGTCTCGTGGTAGAGAACCTCGACCGCGGCCCTCAGGCCGTGCTTTCCCTCCTTGGGCGGCAAGCCCTGCGCATTCACCGCGAGAATGCCCAGGGGCGTCTTGTCGCCGATCACGGTCGCGCGACCGAGGGCGACGAAGTCCTGGCGAAGGCGCGATTGCAGCGGCGCGAGCAGAGCAAGCGCCGCCGCCGCAAGCGTCACGAGCGCCGTCAGCACAAGCGCTGCGAGCATCCGTGACCGCATGCCGAACCACAAGCGACGAGCCGCGGGCCGCAGCCACACCATGGCTTGGGACGGTACCGCGTCCAGCCGGCGGGCAAATCAAGCCGCCATCCGCCGTCCCTGCCGGCAGGCCGCTGGAGCGACGCGTCGGCGCCTACCGCGCCAGGGGGCTGAGGTCGGTGCCGCTCGCCCGCGCCACGCGCGTGGTCAGCGTGCGTAGCTTCGGCCAATCGGTCCTGAGCGTAGACCACGGGCGAGCGTAGCGCCGATCGCTGTCCGTCCCGGGTGCGGCATGCACTTTCGCCCGCCTACAGAACGTAACGAAGCTTCTACGTCGAGGAGGGACCGAGCGGCCTCAGCTCGACTGCTCCCAGCCGTGCGTAGGCGACCGTCGCGCCCACGCTGCGGCTCGCACGGCCGGAAATCGCTCGTACATCGCCGCCCGTGCCTGCATGCTTTGTCCAGGTCGTGGCGGTGGCGCGTGTCGCAAGTCGCCGCTCCGTAGCCGTTGACCCGCTGCTGTTCCATGACGACCACACGCCGGACGGCGTTTTGCAAGTGCGGGCCGGCAAAGATGACTGAGGCTCCATCGTCGCGGGGTCGCGCAGATGCGGTGCGGGCACGGAGAACCAGAAGGTGCTGCCGTGTCCTGGGCTGCTGTCGACGCCGATTTCGCCGCCCATCAGGGTGGTGAGGTCACGGGCGATGGTGAGACCAAGTCCGCTGCCGCCGTATGGGCGGGTAGTGGACCCGTCGGCTTGTGCGAAGGACTCGAAGATCGACTTGAGCCCTTGGGGTTCAATTCCGATGCCTGTGTCGATCACTTCGAATCGGATGCAGGGTCGGCCGCCGCGGAGGCGAGATTCACCGACGCGAATGGCGATTTGGCCTTCGGGGGTGAACTTAACGGCGTTGTTTGCGAGGTTTGTCAACACTTGCCGCACGCGGTTCGCGTCGCCGTGAACGACCGCGGGGAGGCCCTCGTCGATCCGTTGCGTCAACTGGATGGTCTTGGCGGCTGCGCCGGGCGCGACTACGGCGCAGACGTTTTCTACCAGGGCGTGTAGCGCGAAGGGTTCGTTTTGGAGCGCGATCGTTCCGGCCTCGATCTTCGAGAAGTCGAGGATGTCGCTGATGACCGTTAGTAGTGCGGTGCTCGATACCTGGAGTGCGCCTACGAAATCGCGCTGGTCCGCGCTGAGGTCCGTCGCGGCGAGCAGGTCGCTGATGCCGATCAGCCCGTTGAGCGGGGTTCGGAGTTCGTGGTTCATATTGGCCATGAACTGCGACTTCAGGCGCAACGCCGCGACCGCCCTCGCGTGGGCCGCGACGAGTGCCTGTTCGGCGTGCTGGCGTTCGGTTATGTCCTGCGCGGTGCCGAGCATGTTCGTGCCGTCGCGATCGTCGATGGCTCGCCCGCGGGACTCGATCATCCGGACCGTGCCGTCGCGCTGCACGCTTCGGCCGACCCATAAGAACGGCTCGTGACTCAACAGCGCTGCCTGAACGACCGCATCGAAGCCTGAGCAGTCGTCGGGATGCACGCACTGTCGGACGCGTTGGACGCTCGTCAGGGATCCCGGCACGGCATCGAAGATTCGCTCCAGTTCCTCGGAGCATTCAAGGGTGTCGGCGGCCAGATCCCACTCCCAGCTGCCGATCCTTGCGACCGACTGGGCGTCGAGGAGTTGGCGGTGCTGGCGCTCGAGGCCGAGCGCCGCCACGCGGCGCTCGGTGACGTCGCGCAGGATCCCGAGGTGGCGCCCGGGTGCGACGTTCGCGGAGATCGTGAACTCGACGGCCACTCGTGACCCGTCATCGCGCACCAGTTCGTATTCGCCGTCGTCATGCCCGATATGAAGGAACGCCGCCCAGCCCTCGTCCAGCCCGTCGCCCACCGGCGTGGGGACGAATTCGTCGATGCGGCGACCGGCGAGTTGCTGATCGGCGACGCCGAGCAGCCGACACGCCGCAGCGTTGGCGTGCACATAGCAGCGCGCATCGTCGAGGATGACCATCGCGTCGCGCGCAGCCTCAAATGCATCGAACCAGTAACCGCCCGCACTCGCATCGTCTCGAGCCGCGCGCTGAGTGAGTTCAATCGTGCGCATGGTGCTCCCTTCGGATCGGGCGGACCATGCTCGCGAGAGCGGCGCTAAGGCGGTGGCGGGTGATCCTCGGCTGTAGCGTCGGCCATATCCCGGTCCGACACGCATCCTCGTGTGCATTCGTGGACGGATGGGGGTCGATGCGCGGGGCGCACAGATCAGCATGCGTGTCGAGCGTGTGCACTGCTCAGCGCACGATCATGACGGGGACGCCTGGCGGGACGCGTGCGGCGAGCCAGGTGATCCCCGGCGTGGCGAGGCGGATGCATCCGTGGGAGGCGGCCGTGCCGGGAATCCCGCCGATGTTCTCGACGCCGTGCAGCGCGATCTGCCCAGGACCGCCGTCGAACTCGCGCAGTGCGTCTGAGCGAGCACTAAGCGCCAACGCATAGGGAGCGCCGGACTGCTGTGGGCCCATCGCGACGGTCTCCTCAACGAAGAAGCGCCCGGTGGGAGTGGGCGTCGAGGGCTTGCCCACCACGGCGAGCAACGTTCTCACGGCACGACCCGCGTAGAAGACCGTTACTGTTCGCATCGAAAGGCTGATCGTGAGCCGCCATCGTGTGATCGATTCCGTGGTTGCGCGACGACGGATCCAGCCGGTGTGTCCGTTGGGGCGCCCGGGGAGCAGCACCTCCACCCACCGCAGGCCGCGCGGTCCGGCAGCGTGCCCGATGATCGGGAGGACGGTGCGCTCGGCCGTGATCGGCCGGACGTCGCTGAGCTCCGTCACGCGCCCGGAACTCGGATCCGGCGCCTGGAACGCTCCCGTGTCGTGACTGAGCGTCGCGAGCTCCTGGATAGCCGGCGCGACGCGGCCGGCGGCCGGTGCCGTGGCGACCGCGGTCAGGACAAGCGCGATCGCCAGGCCGACGGCCAGGAGGGTCCTGCAGAGAGGGGTCGTTGCCGGTGCCACAGCAGGGATGAGCGGCAGGGGCGACAGCATTGGCTGGTCGCCCCCGGCCGCTCTCAGCCGGTGAACGCCGGCGGCTTGTGGGTCGCTGGCTTGGGCTTCGGCGAGGGTTGCCTCGGCTTCGGCGCCGGTCTAACGCGCTTGGGCTTGGGCTTGGGCTTGGACTTGGACTTGGGCTTGGACTTGGACTTGGGCTTGGACTTCTTGTGCTTGCGATGGTGGGTTCCCGTAGCGCCGGTCGTGCCCGTCCCGCCGCCGGCGCGGGTGCCGGGACCACCCGTCGTGCCAGTCGCTCCGGCCGTCGTGGTTGCGCCGGTCGCCGTTCCGCCTGCGCTGGTCGTCGGGGCCGGGGTCGTCGTTCCGCTGGTGCCGGCCGCGCAGGTGGCCCGTGTGATCGTGTTGGTGTCCAACGTGACGGCTCCGTTGCGCGCGAGGGCGCTGCCGTCGAGCGTCGCACCGGTAGTCAGTGAGATCGAGTCCAGGGCCATGATGACTCCGACGAACTGGCTGGCGGTGCCGATCGTCGCCGAGCTGCCGACCTGCCAGAACACGTTGCACGCCTGCGCCCCGCCGGTCAGCGTCACCTGAGCGCCCGACCCGGCCGTTAGAGTCGAGCCCGCCTGGAAGATGAAGACGGCGCTGGGATCGCCTTGGGCGTCCAGCGTCAGATCGCCGCTGAGCCCAAGCGAGCTTGCCGACGTGTAGACCCCCGGGGTGAGGGTGAGCCCGGCGAGATCCGAGGTGATCGTTGCGGTCGAACTACGACCGGCGGCATCGTTATAAGCAGTCGTGAGGTCGCTCTGCGCCTGCAGCGCGACCGCGTCATCAACGTGAATCGTGCCCGCGTTCACGACTCCCGGAGGAAACCCAGTCACGGCGGAACCCGGATCCAGGCCAACGTCGCCGCTGATCACGCTGGGACCCGTGTTGGTCACGGTGCTTCCCGCCAGGACAGCGAACGTGTCGGCGGTCCCGAGACCGACTGTGGCCTGCGCGCCGAAGGCGACCGAAACGGCCACGAGCATTGCCGCGGTCAACAGCGCCGCGACAATTGCGAGGCGAAAGCGGCGGCACCTGGTGCCGCGAGCGGCTCCCGTGAAGGGTGCGACTTGATACTTCATAGCTCTCCCTGCTGCGGCAACGGCCGCGAATAGACCTGGCTGAGGGCGGAGGCACGGTGTCGGCGCGGCCAGCACACAAACAGGCTGAACTCCGCAGGCAGGGAAACGACCGTCACCCTCCCCATCGACAGCTCAAGCCCGGAACACGAACCCGCACGCCGTTCGTCCACCGACGCCGCGCCAATCCGAAACCCTCCGTGGTTGCCGAGTGTCTGGGCGCGGCACGATCGTGAATCTTTCGTGCAGCGTCGGCGCAGCTCTGTTGGAGTGGGAGTACCGCGGGCTACGCGGTCGTTATGGGTAGCGCCGACGAGCGCCGCTCCCCGTCGATGACGAAGATCGGCCCGTTGACGCCGGTCGTGTTGCGCCGTGCTCGCATTCGTCACGTCAGGACATCGCGCGCTCTTCTCTAGGGGCGAGGCGCGGTCTGTGAATTGCCGATACGCCCGTCGTAGGCGTAGAAGCATCGCTTCTGCCCGGTTAGGTCGCGGGCGCCGCAGGAGAGAGCCGGGGGAAGGGGTGTGCGCGTATGTCAGCGCCACCGCCGTTCGATTCAGTCAGGCGCGACGCGCCTGCCGTGCCGCCTCCAGCACGCCAAATGACAGGCCTCGACGCACATGCCCTCGTCGCGGTCGTAGTTGTTGTGGAACGGGATGAGGCTCTGCCGGAATGCACGAGACGCAACGCGGCCGACCAGGGCTCCAGGAGATCCCGGGAGCACACCGCGTAGCAGGAAGGCACCGGCGTCCTGTCGCCCACCAAGCACCGCAGTCCAGGGCTCTCCATGCGCCCGAGAGGACTCGAACCTCCACGAGCTAAGCGCTCACAAGGCCCTCAACCTTGCGCGTCTACCAATTCCGCCACAGGCGCAGGAGCAGGCGAGTATAGGCGCTTGATTCCGTCCCCGCAGGCAGCTAGTCTTACGAACAAGTGTTCGGCTCGCTCGCAGACCACCCTCCCGAGGAGGCAGTAGTGGACCTGACGAAACGCCAGCAGGAGATCTTCGACTTCATCAAGCGCTACTCGTCGCGCCACGGCTATCCGCCGACGGTGCGAGACATCGGCAAGGCCGTCGGACTGGCCTCGTCATCGACGGTGCACCAGCACCTGGCGAACCTCGAGCGGATCGGGCTGCTCAAGCGCGACCCGACCAAGCCGCGGGCGATCGAGCTGCTCGATCGGGCGGGGGCGGAGGTCCGCCGCGCGGTCCATTCCGAGGGCCTGCCGCTGCTCGGCGCCGTCGCCGCGGGCCAGCCGATGCTGGCCGAGGAGAACATCGAGGAGTACGTGCCCGTCCCCGCCGCCGCGGGAGGAAGCGAGGGCGAGTACGTGCTCCGCGTGCGCGGTGAGTCGATGAGGAAGATCGGCATCATCGAGGGCGACCTCGTCGTCGTGCGCCCGCAGGAGACCGCCCAGGACGGCGACATCGTGGTCGCCCTGGTCGGCGAGGACGCGACCGTCAAGCGCTACTTCCGCGAGAGCGACCACGTCCGCCTGCAGCCCGAGAACGACGAGATGGAGCCGATCCGCAGCCGCGAGGTGCGGGTGCTGGGCAAGGTCGTCGGGCTGATGCGCTCGATGTAGTCCGGCGGGTGCATGCACCCGCCGGCCGGGCGGCGCATGCGCCGCCCG
>DASXEZ010000125.1:0-2539 GCA_036489875.1 Solirubrobacteraceae bacterium
GACGGAGTTGCCGGGCGCGTGCGAGGCCTTGCGCGCGCTCCACCACCAGATGCCGGCGATCAGCAGCACGCAAAGCGCCAGGAGTATCCAGCGAAGCTCGGCGGCCAAGTTGGGACCTACATCGCCGCCATTCGTACGGCCTCATCGACATCGACGGCGACCAGTCGCGATACGCCGGGTTCGTTCATCGTGACGCCGACCAGCTGCGAGGCCAGCTCCATGGTGGTCTTGTTGTGGGTGATGAAGATGAATTGAACGTTGCGCGACATGTCGCGCACGATGTCGCAGAACCGGCCGACGTTGTTCTCGTCCAAGGGCGCGTCGACCTCGTCCAGCAGGCAGAACGGCGCGGGGTTCAGATCGAATATGGAGAACACCAGCGCGACCGCGGTCATCGCCTTCTCGCCGCCCGAGAGCTGGCTGATGGTGCTGTTGCGCTTGCCGGGCGGTCGCGCCATGACCGACACGCCCGCACCCGCCGTCCCGTCCTCGCCGGACAGCTCCAGGTAGGCGTGCCCTCCTCCGAAGAGCCGCGGGAACTTTTCCTTGAGCCCCGCGTTGACGCGATCGAAAGTGTCCTGAAAGCGAGTACGCGTCTCGCGGTCGATCTTGCGCATGGCGGTTTCCAGCGTCTCGAGCGCATCGGTCAGATCCTTGCACTGCCGGTCGAGATACTCCTTGCGCTCGGACTGCTCCTTGAACTCACCGATCGCGGCGAGGTTCACCTGTCCGAGCCGCTCGACCTTCTCCGTGGTCTCGATGAGCAGTGCTTCGGAGGCCGCCGCCGTGGCGTCGGGTGCGAGCGCGGCCGTGATCGCCGCGAGCTCGAAGTGGGTGGCGGCGAACTGCTCGGCGACGCTCTCGCGCCGCACGCGCACCTCGGATGCCGCCATGCGGGTATCGTCGAGCGCCGTCCGCGCCGCCTCCACCCGCTGCTCGATCCCCGCGCGGTCGTCCTCGCGTCCGCGCAGCACGCTGTCGAGCTCGTCGCTCGCGATGCGCGCCGCCGACAACTCGGCATCCACGTCGCTGCGCACGCGCAGCGCCTGCTCGAGCTCCCCTTGAGCCGCGGCGAGCGGCGCCTCGCCCGCCTGGAGCTGACCGGCGAGCTCGTCGCGCCGCGACTCGAGACCCTCGAGCTGCTTCACGATGCGCTCGACGGTCGTGGTCAAAGATGCATGCGACGAGCGCCGCGACTCGACCTGCAGGGCCAGCTCGCGCGCAGCCGTCTGTGCGCCCTGCGCCCCCGCACGGGCCCCCGTCTGCTCCTGACGCAGCCGATCGCGCTCCTCCTCGAGCTCGACCCGCCGCGGCTCGAGAGCCGCCAGGGCGTCGATGGCGCTCTCCATGCGCGCACGCGCGGCGCGCAGATCCGCGTCCGTACGCTCGAGCTCGGCGCGCACGTCCGCGAGCTGGGTCTCGAGCTGCGCCAGCCGGTGCGCCGACTCCATGCTGCGCGCCTGCGCGGCGTCGAGCTCGGCGCGCCTGTCCAGGTGGTCGCGGTGCAGGCGATTGACCTCCGCCTGAAGGCGGTCGCGCTTGTCCTCGAGATCGTGCAGGCGCTCGCGCGAGCCTTCCAGCCGCGCTTCCATGGCCTTGACCTCGTCCGCGAGGGTCGCGACCTGGACGTTGATCTCACGCAGCGTGGCCTCGCGCTCGATGACGCCCGTGTGCGGATCGGCGTCGCGCGAGATCCGCAGCCAGTCCTTGCCCATCCAGATGCCGTCGCGGGTGACCACCGACTCGCCCTGCATCAGCCGCCGGCGCCGCGCGAGGGCCTCGCCGAGGGTCTGCGCCGTATACACACTTGCGAGGATGGACACCCCGGCGCCCTTGACCTTGGCCTGAAGCGAGCCCGCATCGGCGCCCTGGGCCGCCCCGGTCTCCAGGTCCATGACGGTCAAGTGGCCGCCGTCGAAGCTGTCGAGGTACTCGGCCACCCCGTCCAAGCCTTCGACGCACACGGCCTCGAGATACGATCCGAGCACCGTCTCCACGGCGCGCTCCCAGCCCCGCTCGACGCGCAGCTGCTGTCCGACGCGCGGGTGACGATCGAGGGATTTGGACTTCAACCACTCCGTGACCTTGCCCGAGACCTTGCCGAGCGCGGCTTGCTGCAGGGCATCGGTCGATACCTGGGAGCCGAGCGCCTCCTGCCAGCGCGTGCGCAATGCATTGAGCGCCTGAGTCTCCTCCCGCTCGCGTTCGCGGGTGACGGTGATGTCGGCCAGCAGTTCCTTGAGCTCCGCGGACGTCTTCTGGCCCGCGTCACGCGCCTGAGTCGCGCGCTCCTCCAGCACATCGAGCGCGAGGGCCGGCTGGAGCTGCGTCAGAGCGGCGTGCTCCGCCTCCTGCTTCTCGCGCTGCGCGAGCAGGCGGCGCTGCTGGCTGTCGAGATGCTCGATGCGCGCCCGCTCGACGCCGGTCTCGCGCTGCCCGTGCGCGACCGCCTGGGCGTGAGCGTCCCAGGTTTGCTGCCATGCCGCGAGCGACCGCTCGCTCTCGAGCAGCGCCTCGGCGGCGCGCCGCTCCTCGGCAT
>DASXEZ010000056.1:0-9554 GCA_036489875.1 Solirubrobacteraceae bacterium
CACCAAGCTCCACCGCTACCACCTGACCGCTCTCGGGGCCTAAAACTGCCCCTCGGGCGGTGACAACCGCCGAAACCGCGCCCGCTGATGGGGAACGCCACATCTCCGCGGCACCCGCGCCAAGAACTACGCGACAGCCTCGTGGCATAGCGCTCGTCGCCAATCACTGGGGTCGGACGAGCGCTTCTGGACCTAAGCGAAACTCGGGCGCTACGTCCTCTGCTGAATGGGCCAACTCCACCAGTCGTCGGACGGGTCGCTAGCTAGACGAGCCCTTAGGGCTATGCGCCGAGCTGAATGGTCTCGGTTGAACGTTTCGATGAGCTCGCGCAACTCTGGGGCTAGCTTGAATCGTTCGCGGGCGCCCTCAGCTAGTTTTTGTAGTTCTTGGTCTGAATCTGGCGATCGGTCCCAGAACGCAGTGTCCACACGAAGAACGCTGGCCAGCAGGTCCGTGGGGTAGTCGTCGTCTTCGATCAGCGAGTCTGGTCGCAGCCGGTCGAGCGCGAGTTGCACCAGAGGACGCAAAGCGACCTGCTGTCCGATCATGATGCGTAGGTCCTCGGCCGTGAAGTCTCTGAGCGGCTCTGTTCGCAACTCATGACACCGTGTAATCAGAAACGTTGCGCCCGGCGGTGCAGGCCCCCACGCCGGACGATCAACGGTGTCAAGGGTTCGGTTGCTCTCATCCGCAGGTGTCTGCTGTTCAGCGGCATGACGTCGAAGCTCTCGGTCTCTCGCAGCGTCGTCTTCTGCAAACCGGTCGAACGAGCTCCCCTCACGCTCCCACTCAGTGCGACTCCAGCGCAGATCACGCCCTGCGTTCTCCAGCACGTCGATCGTGGCCAGCGACAACGCGCGGGTACCACCCATGCTGCCTCCAAGCGCCATGGCGTCCTCAGAGAAGGCGTAGTAGGCGCCGAGCGTCTCGATCCGAGCTAACTCGTCATCTGACAATGCCAGCGCACGCTCTGCTAAATCATCCTCGCCGTGCTGGCGGAGCATGCCCGCTAGCACCTCACGACTAACCCCGAGCCTTGCCATTCGCCGACCATAGCTGGCCTCTCTGGCATGGTCCACCGCAGAGTGTTGGCTCGGGCCAAAAGCGTCGCCACACGTGGTGCGCCCCTCGCGGTGGTTGCCACGATCGCGATCGGCGTCGACGACGTGCCTGTATTTGTGTAATTCGAAGAGACCGACGGGTTCGGACCGCCTCCCTTCAGGATGGGCCGATGACCGTCTCACCAGGGATCGACCACCGCACGTTTGAGGACGATCGCGGCTCCGCGTTGGTGTCGAGTCAGATCCGACCCGAGACAGAGCTCTTGAAGCCGATCACCTCAATGGAATGCCGGCGATCAGCGCACCGCTGCAATGACCTGGCTGACCTAGCCGGTCGTCCAGGTGACATCGTTCTGCCCTGGTCCTTCGGCGGCGAGCACGACCTTGCCGACGTGGTCTCCAGGTGGTAGCAAGTAGACGTCACAGGTCGTAAAGCTCTGGCCAGCACCGAAACCGGCGGGCAGCTTGGTCTCGACGCATTTGGGCAGATCACTGCCCGTCTCCAGTGGGGTGGCCTGCGAGCCGGAACTGTCGTAGACGTCGGGGGGTTCCGGGACCCAGCCTGAATAGTTGGCCTGAGCTCCGGTGACCCGCTGGGTCACGTAGTAGGCGACATCGTCCTTCGGCGCGCTGCCCAGCAACGTCTCGCCTTTGAGATCCTCAGGACCGGCCTGTTTGACGCCGGTCACGGCAGTCTTGTATTTGAATGCCTTGGCGGTCGAGTTGCCGGCGTTACCCTCACGACTGAGGCCCACGACCGCACCCAGCTTTAGTGAGGCCGAACCGCCGCCGCCGCCGCATCCAGTGACACCAAGCGCCCCAATACAGCCGAGCAGGGCTAAGTGCTTCGCGGTCACGGAGCGAAACAGTAGTCGAAACGCCGTAGCCGCTTGTTTTCAAGGAGCGCCATCGCGATTGATAGCGAGATGATCAGCTTGAGTGCCAACGCCGTCGCCGAGACATTCGACGCCGGGGTCACGAGACACCTCGCAGCAACGCACACCTGCGTCGGCTTGACCCAATCGAATTCCAGTTGCTCCTCGGAGCCAGCATCCCGGCGGTACGGCAGCCAACGCTCTCAGCACCCCTTCACGCCAACACCGTGGCCCCGTCTCACCAACGAACGCCAAACGAACAGCGTTGTTGTTGGTGCGCCGCGTCCTGGATCTGGCGAATAGCCGGACTGGACGTACGCCGGAGCCGCCCGTTCTCGAGGCTGACTTCAGTGCGCGGAGGCGGAACGGAACCTGGCCTGCAAGATGGCGAACACTGGCATTGAGTAGCGCAACCGCCGTGGGAGTAGGCCGATGGCGGCGAGCCCCAGCGATGTCACGTCGAATGTGAGCGGCGGGGCGAGGTCGCGAAGCTCCTCGATACGGGGGATCTCTTGGATGGCGGCACGTTCGTCAGAATTGAAGAGCCAGGTCCACAACTCAACCGCGAGGTCACGCTCGCGGCCCGAGGCGCCTCGGACGAGGCTCAGCATCGCCTCGGGCACGGCGTCGAACACCAATAGCGAGCCGGGGAGCCGTGCGGCGATCCCCGCGATGAGGTCGTGAACCTGATCGCGCTGGAAGTACGGGAGCAGGCCCTGCGCGGTGACGAGGATCGGGTCTGCCGGATCCAGCCTGTCAAGCCAGTCCAGGTCAAGTGCCGATCCGCGATGGCTTGACTGTCGTGGGCCGTCCGGCAGCAGGCGGTGGCGCAGCTCCATCGTCTCTGGCACGTCCACCGTCAGCCAACGGACCTGACCGTTATCGAGCCGCCAGAACTGGGTCTCCAGCCCCTCGCCAAGCGCAACCACCGTTCCGGCCCGATGTGAGCGCAGGAAACGGCGGATCGACGCGTCAAATGTGGCTACCCGAACCGCATGCAGCCGCGCGCCGTGGTTGGAGTCCGCGAAGTCGTACTCCAGCCGCTTGACGACCTCGATAGCCATTGGGTCCTTCAGAGCCCCTAAGCGCGCGGCGACAGCGCGGCGGCCGAGATTCCCCAGAAGGGTCTCCGGTATCCCGGACAGGTCTACGGGGATCCGCTGCACCATCACGAGCGTAATGGTGCGGGTGGTTGGAGCCGGCGGCGATGTGGTCGAGACCGGCTTTGGCGCTCGGGCATGCCCGCTTGAGCCCGAGACGCTGCCCGCGTGGTGCCGAAAGGAGAAGCGTCGCATACGCCAGCGACAACCGGCCGCTTCCGGGCCGTTGCCGAGGTCGTGGCCGCCGGCCCTCGTGTCCGTCTCATAAGTCAGGGACAGACGCACATGAGTCCAAGGCGACGGCTGCGTCGAGTTCACGCGTGGTGGCCACATGCGCCGTGCGGCGGTGCGGTAGCTGCTTGGGCCTGGGACGTCCCGCCGGGCTTCGGGTCAGCAGATCAGAGCAAGCAGGCGTCCGGCAGATGTCATGCCAACCGCGATAATCCTGACCAGATGACGCAGTCCTACGTAGTCACAGGCCCAGCCCGCGGGATCGGCCGCGCGATCAGCCAGCGCCTGACCGACGCCGTGCACGTGGTCGCGATCGATCGCGACCAACAGGCTCTCGCCTGGACAGACGAACATCCGCGCGTGACCGGGGTACCGGGCGACGCCGGCTCCGAGGCCGACGCGGCCCGAGCCGCGGACATCGCCGAGCACACCGGCACGCTGGTCGGCTGGGTCAATAACGCGGCCGTGCTCCGCGACGCCTCCGCGCACCAGGTCTCGCCCGGCGAACTGCTCGAACTCATCACGCTCAACCTTGGCCTTGCCGTCACCGGCTGCGCGATCGCCGTGCGCCGCTTTCTCGCGCGCGGTACGCCAGGCGCGATCGTCGACGTCTCCTCCCACCAGGCCCAACGGCCCGTGCGCGGCGCGCTGCCCTACGCAACCGCGAAGGCCGCCATCGAGGGATTGACCCGCGCGCTGGCCGTCGACTACGGCCCGCAGGGGATCCGCACCAACGCCGTCGCGCTCGGCTCGATCGCGACCGACCGCTACGAAACGCTAATCGCGCAGCGGCCCGAGGTTGAGGCTCAGATCCGCGCCCTGCATCCGCTAGGTCGCGCCGGACTCTCGGCGGAGATCGCCTCAGTTGTAGCGCTGCTTCTCTCACCAGCGGCGAGCTACGTCAACGGCGCGATCGTACCCGTCGATGGTGGACGCGCCGTTCTCGGTGCCGACCCGGAGGCTCGCGGGCCGGACTCCTAGGGAAGGGCGGGGCCAGCGCGCGATTGACCAACGCTCTACGACATACGCGGTGCGGAGGCGCGGCGTGGTCCTAAGGAGAAGGAGGGCCCGGATGTCGTAGCGCGTTACTGACCTGACGCTTGACGGCCCTCGGCGCCGCCCCCGGACTCCGAGCCGGCGTGTCAGGTCAGACGGCCGGCGGCGCCGGGCGGTTACGGCAATCTGATGAATTCACGGCATCCCGCAGCGTTGCCGTATCTGCGTAGACACGTGCCCGCCGAAGTGCGCCCGATTCGAACTCGTAGATCCAGACGTTGTCGGTTTCAACCTCGGCCCCATTGTGCGTCGTACCTTTGATGTGGACCGGCACGACAATCTTGTCGCCCGCGTCGATGAAATCGACCGGGGTCGAGGAGAACTCTCTCCAGAGTTCCCAGAGATCCTCGGCAAACCACTTCTCGATGCGCTGCTGTCCACGAAACACGCCACCGCCGTAGGGCATGCTCTCGGGCACGATCAACTCGGCCTCCGGATGTAATGCTCCATCAAGGGCAGGAGGCCGACCCTTGCCCCAGCCGCTGGCAAACGCCTTCATGAGCACGTCGGCGTTCGTGGCCACGTCAACAACTCTAACCGGCGTCCGAGCGCCCACGCAACGCGCTGCCGAGGCTGAAGGCCATGCCGCCAGAGCCCCCTCCCTCCTTCGCGCGGAAAGAAAGGCCGCGTCACAGATGCCCATCGCTCACCGGACACGTGGTAGTCGTCGCCGTCGTCTCACAATGCCAACGCCTACCGGACGTCGCGTCGATCATGGAATCGACGACGTCATCGGCGCCGAGCCCATCTGGGTGTCGTTGGACTGCCGTTTCCGGCCTTCGTTCGATCGAGCCGGGAGAGACCGCGTGGGTCTGACTTGGCTAGACCACATCGTTGGATCGGCGCATGTGCCGGCGGGGATGCGGTGCGTTCTCTGATCGTCCGGTCCTCAAGTCGACGGTCAGCGCGACGATCTCGTTTCGGGGCGCGTCAAACCCGGTCGCCTGCAGGTAGTCGCCATCGACCGCAACGGCTTCGAGGTCGTCCCAGACGAGTTGCTCGGACGTCCACGCGAGGCCGCGCGAGCCATAGGCGAGGATCGTGGTGTGCTCGACGAACAGGACGAGTTCGAGCGCGCCGACCACGACCGGCTGCATGACCCCGCCGGTGGAGAGCTCGTCCCAGCGCGTCGGGTCACCAACCCAGACGCGGTACACCGCGCGGTGACTCAGCACGGCGATCGACACACGATCAGGCAGGGCGACCGCGCAGCTCGCGCCTCGCGGAGACACTAACTGCGCCTGGAAGATGCCCAACCATCGGGCGACATGGGCGGGCCGGACATCGAGCTGGACCGGGTCCGGCCACTCCATTCGCTCGCTTTCAACAACGGTGTCGCCGACTGACCAGGCGATTGTCATGTCCGTCCGCTCAGGCGTGGCGACATCGACCACAGCGCCCGGTGGGTACTCATAGGCGAGCTCTCGACCAGGATCCGTCCCGCCAGGGACGCCAAGCTCGTAGTCACCGGCGAAAGTCGAATCAATGCGCACATCGCGAGTGTCGCCGCCGCACGCACCGAACGCGAGAGCTCACGCATCGACCGACTAAGCCCCCGCTAACAGGGTCGCCGACCCTCGCCGCCACTATCGCCGAAACCGGCTGGACGTGAAAGGGGGACGCGTCGCAGAAGCCGATCGCTCAGGGGACGCCGTCGAGGTCGCTGAGCGCCTTCGCTATGGGGCTGGCGGCGTCGCATAAGCCGAAGGGCGTTGGCGTTGAAGATGTCAGCATGCGGACGGTGACGAAGGGCGACAAGCGCGGCGCCCCGGCTTAGAGTTGCGTGTGGTGAGGGCCTGGCCAAGCAAAGCTCGTCGCAGTGGCGTCATGGTCGCGGTCGTGCTGGTCGGGGTGCTGGTGATGGTGGCCACGTCGGCGGGCCATTCGACCGTGTCTCGGTCGCGGCACCTGACACGGCCGTGGCGCATCGAGAAGCGAGCGCTATTGGGCGAACTGGCGATCCTGAGACGTCCGCAGCGCAGCAGCGACCTGGACTCCACGGTGCTCAAGCATGCGCTCAGACCGTTCGGCTACGGGAAAACCTTGGACAGGGCGTTGATTCGGCGTGCGACGACAGCCTCGGGTCAGCATGTCTTCCTGATCCCCGTGGAGCATTCATCAAACGTGGGGCCTGGGTCGCCCGGGCTGCTGATCGTCGGCGCCGGCGGGGCAGGGTGCTGTGCCAGCGCGGGACGCATTGCAGCTGGGCAGGCGTGGACCACCTCGGGGCCGCCCAACCGGCTTCTCCTGATCGTTCCCGATGGAGTAGCGCGACTCAGGGTGACGCTGCGTACCGGTCCTGAGCGATCACACCCGCCAGCCGTCAGCGGCCGCGTGCGAGACAACGCGATCGTCCTCGCGATTCCGTTTGCCGCTGAGACGCTCTCCGGGGACCCGGTGACGTGGTACGGACCGACCGGGCGTGTGCTCAAGCAGTTCGTCGAGCCCTAGTCGCCACGACGCGTCCTCAGCACTCGCCGCGCGATCTCTGCCGCAGCAACCCTCACCCGCGGGTTCGCATCTCCATCTGACAGATGGGATCGGGCGCCGCGAACGAGGCTCGCTGAGCCATCCCCAGCCGGACGTTGCGGAAGGCGCGCGACGGCGTGTGAGGTCAGCAGCCTGACCGCCTCAAACACGAACTGCGTACGAACGCCTCACACCTCGGACGCCGGCTGTTTGATCTCGCTCAAGGCGCCAGCGCGAACAGCCGATCAGCCAGCTAATGACGAGAGAGCGACTCCTCCGGTCCGGCGGAGTCTGTGCATTTCTCCTCGCGCTGTTTGTCCTGTGGATCGCAGATCTGACGAAACAGCTGATCTGTTACGGCGACTCGGGCACCTCCTGCCGTATGGGACTCATGAACGCTCAGTTGGTCCTGCTGGGCTTCTCCCAGCCGGCGCTCTCGTCTGGGCGGTCTGGCTCAAACGGCGGCGGGTCGCCGTCGCGATGGTGGTGGTGGGTGTTGCTGTGTACGGAGGCTGGGGTGTCCTGAACGACGCGGCAGTCAATGGCTGGTAGCGGCGCAGTCACACCTCGCGATCGGTTGGGTCCGCGTGGCGCGCTGCCGCCGAGTCAGCGTTCCACCGGTGTCAGATTGGATCGACCTGCGGACGCTCGATGGCCGGCTTCGGTGTCTCACTGCCCAAACTGTCCAAGGATCAGCGACCTCGTCTGGCCGTGGTCGCTGGTGGTGGCGAGACCCGAGTGCGCTTTATCGTCGGCGCGAGTCCGGCGTTGATCATAGGAGAGGTGTGGCGCCGGTCGGGGGTGGCGATCGGTGACTGCCGCTTTCGGATTGCTCAGGGGTCGGCTGGGTTTTGAGGCAGACGCGGCGGCCGGCGTGATGTGGATCGCGGTGCGGACGTCAGATCGAGCCTGGCCCGCGGTCGAGTTCGCTGGTTTCTGTCAAGCTGCTGCGCGTGGTGCGCGCGCTGCGTTTCGCTTTGTTGACGGCCTGTGCCGTGTTTGGCGTCGCCTCGCCGGCGGGGGCGGTGGTCAACCTCGGGTCCACGGCGGGCGATGCTGCGCCGCGGGTCATCGTCGACGCTACCGGGCAGGGCTATACCACGTGGGCCGACGGCGGTGCAACCCACAACCTGGACTACTGCCGTCTCACGACCGGCAAGGCGACGTGCGGCTCGCGGCAGTCGTTCTCCTATCCGACGGCCACCCAGAGCGACGACAGCGGCAACGCGCCGGTGTTCACCGCCGCGGGCACCGTCGCACTGGTCGACTCGCGCTGCTGCCTGTCCAGCAATCAGAAGTTTCTCTACACCTCATCTGACGGGGGACAGACCTTCGGGCCGCCGACGGAGCTGGCCAACGACCACGCGTCGGGTATGACGGGCAATGCGCTGGATGTCCCCGCGGGGGCGTTGTTTGCCGGCAGCCCCGAGCAGGTGATCACCTCAGACAACTCGGCGGTCACCGGCGGCGGCTCGATCCAGGCCACCGGGCTGACCGCAGCGCTTACCGATCCGGGGTGGTTCACGCCGCCCATCGCTGAGTCGGGGACGCTGAGCGAGAGCATCGCTCGCGAAGGTTCGACCATGGTGGTGGTCTACACCCAGGACACCGTTCCGCATTACACGGTGACGTGGGTGAAGTACGGCGGCGCGGGTGATCCTGACGCCGCGAGCAGTTGGGGCGCGCCTCAGAGCCTTTCGCCGCTGCCGTCGCTCGACAGCAACGCGCAGCTCGTCAGCGGCTTCAACGGCATTTTCGTTGCGCGCAGCGTTGCCCGCCCGGGCGACAACGAGGCTCTGGCGGTCCAGCGGTTCACCGGCTCGGGCTGGACGAGTCCGGTGACCGTCACCAGGACCGCGCTGGGGTCGCGGTTCGCCATCGACGAGACGCCCGCCGGCGTGGTGTACGTGATCTGGCGGGATGCGAGCGGCAAGCTGGACTACGTCCTCTCTGCGAACGCCTCGGCGACGAAGTTCGGGCCGGTCCGCAGCCTGCCCACCGGTGAGACGACGGTTAACTCGCCGGCCATCGCCGTCGATGCCGCGGGGGCGGGGTGGGCGACCTGGACCGATGACAGCTCCAAGGTGTACGCAGTCCAGATCCACCCGGTGCCGACGCTGACCACGCTGAAGCTGTCCGACGGCGGTAAGCTCACGCTCGTGACGCCGGGGGGTTGCGTCACGCCTGGCAAAGGGTTCGATGTGTCAATCGGCTTTGAGCCCTCCAAGCACAAGCACTCGGTCTATCTGCGGGTCACACATGTGGTCTTCTTCGCGGCTGGCGCGTCCTCAAGGACCACGCGGCGCGCTCCATCCCGGACCATCTTGAGGCTCCGCGCCTTGACGCATGTCGGCTCGTCGCTCAACGTGGGGGCGAAGGCGACGATCAGGCTGCGCCATGGGGAGCCGAGAACGAAGTCGATCGCTACCACGGTTCCCGTCTGTCCCTGAGAGCGGGCCGGTCGCGCTAGCCACGGCCTGTCAAAGCTCGAGGGGGCGTCGTCGGTCGTCTCTAGGACGCTTCACACGAGAGGAGCTCCGGCAGAAACCGGGCAGCACGGAACGTTCGCAAGGGAACGCTCACTGCGACGGCGCGCCTGCAACCGTCCTCGACGCTCCTGCTTTGGGCTAGGAGCAGCAGTCTCGACGGGCGGTTTCACCTGTCTCAGTTGGGATGGTCGAGCGGACGCTCTGAAGAAGTCGACCCTGGCGTCTCACGAGGGAACGCCAAGCGAACAGGCGGGAGCTGTCCGGCTGGCCCC
>DASXEZ010000066.1:0-5050 GCA_036489875.1 Solirubrobacteraceae bacterium
GCTTCAGGCGCCCGCCCCACCGCCCTACGGCCGACTCAGACTCAGGAGGCCTTGAGGTACTTCGTCGGATGCAGCGTCTTGTCGAACGTCAGCTTGCCGCTGTCGAGCTTGTAGAGCCCGTACGAGGTGAGCGTCGTGTCCCCCGTCGGGGTGATGCTGTAAGTGCCAAGCACCGAGCTCAGGTTCTTCGTGGAGAACAGGGCCTTCACGAAGGCTGCCTGCAGTGCCTTGCCGCTCAGACCAGCCTTGAGCTTCGCCAGGGTGCTGAGCCCCAGCTCAGCGGACGCGTAGCCGTAGATCGAGTACGGATCCGGATTGGAGACGTGGTAGGCCTTCTTGTAGGCGGCGAGGAACTTGAGGCCGCCCGGGTAGGCCTTTAGGTCCAGCGTCGCGACGGTGCAGAGAACCTGGAAGCTGGTCGTCCACGCCGACGAGCACATGCCGTCTGGCCCGAGGAGTGTTGCCTTGGGCAGAGCGCTGTGCACAGCCGTTGCAAACGCGGCGCCGCCGACGCTCGAGGTGGTCGCGCTCAGCTCGACGCACTGGGCGCCGCTGGACGCGATCTTCGAGGCGACCGAGGTGTAGTTCGCCTCGACGTTGGCGTCGGAGCCGACGTACACGACGCTCATGCCGTACATGCTCGCCTCATCCTTGAGCACCGCTTCGAGGCCGGCGCCGTAGGCCTGGGTATCGTCGAAGACCGCCAGCTTCGTGCAGCCGGTCGCCTTGAGCGCCTCCAGGTCCGCGGCGCCCTGGATCGTGTCGATCGGGACGATGCGGGTGTAGGTGTGCTTGCCGGACGGCATGTACTTCTGCGGCTCGCCGGGCGCGGTGACGCCCTTGAGCGAAGCCGTCAGGCCGACGTAGGTGTTGGCCGGGCTGTCCTGCGCGATCCCGGCGGTGTTCAGGATCGGAGCCGAAACCTCACTGGCGCCCGAGTTGAACTCGCCCATGTAGTACACGGCCTTGGAGTCCTCTGCCGCCTGGCGGGCGTTGGCCGCGGTCTGCGATGGATCCCACGCACCCGCCGCCGCGGTGGCGTCGTTCAGCGACGTGTACTTGATGGCGTACTTGCCGGCCTTGTCGCGCGCCTGTGAGAGCGCGAGCTTGATCCCGTTGGTGAGCGGAATCGTCTGCGCAGTCGACGAGCCCGACAGCGGCAGGCTCGAGTAGAAGTCGACCGTGGCCGCGGACGCGCTCCTCGCGGTCTTCGCCGACGAACTGGCTGCGGTGCCCACGCATGCAGCGACGACTACGGCGAAAACGACCGCCTTCCTGATTGTTGCGAGCTTTCTGATGCGACGCATAGCTCCCCTTTGTCTAGTGACTGGCTTGAGTTCGTGAGCGTTGCTCCTCCGGGTGACCGGAGGCTATCCCGGGGCGCAGCGCCGAGCATTGGCCACGTGGACAAGGTTGCCTGAGCCCGCGGCCTCGCGTTGCGCTGCCGCTTTGAGGCGACGCGGCGACACCGCCACGCTCTCCCGATGGCGGCTGACCGCCGAAACTCCACAGGCACTCGATCGCCACGGCGACCAGCTGACACGAAGCACCCTCCGCCGGAAGACCAGACCGGCTGCTGTTGCGGACCCCGCCCGCCGGCGACACTACCAGACCTGTTACCAACAGCCGACGGTCAATGCGGGCGCCGCCGGCCCGGCGCAGATGGCCCCACCGTGACCCGTTCCCGCCGCGCGCCCGCGGGCGCGCGGCGAACGAGATCCCGCCGTGGCCGGTACCGTCGGCTCCGATCGACGTCGTGAGCCGCTCTGGCCGCGGTTCGCTCGACACGGCCCCCAGGCCGACCGATCACGCGACCAATCGCCGGCAACCTCCTCGAGGGCGAGCGACGGGATTCGAACTCGCGACCGCCGGGACCACAATCGGTCTCGACGAAGGTCGCTCAACCACGAATACGCTGCCTTGCAGGGTTTTAGCTGTTCTCAACTCGCGTCAGTTTCGCTCAGTTTGGCACCTTATTGGTCCCCATGGCGGCTGCCGCGGCGCGCAGACTGCGCTCATCGCAGAGCCGTCGACCCCCGCAGACCGACGACCGCGCGCCGCCGCAGAGGCAGCGCGGCTGTTCGTGGCGCGCGACGGCGACGGCCGCGAGACCTGGTACGGGAAGTGGCGGGTCGGCTCCACGCAGGTCAAGCGCAGGATCGGGCCCAAGCGCGTGGCGGGCACGCATGAAGGACTGACGCGCACGCAGGTCGAGGCTGAGCTGCGCCGGCTGATCGGCGCGATCGACAAGCCGGCGCTCGCGACCCACCGGCCAAGCGTCGCGCAGGCGCGCGAGCTGGTGCTCGCCCGTGCACGCTCGCGCGGCCGCAAACGCTCGACGGTGATGAGCGACGAGTCGGTGATCCGCGTGCATCTCGTGCCGTTCGTCGGCGAGCGGCCGCTCCAGGAGATCGGGTGGCGCGAGATCGAGACGTTCTCGCGCCAGATGATCCGCGGCGGCAGATCCGTGAAGACGACGTTCAACGCGCTTGGGGTATTGCACGCGATCTTCGAGGCAGCACGTCGCGAGGGCTGGGTGGTCGCCAACCCCTGCACCCTCGTCGACAAGCCGCACGCTCCAGAGGCCGATCCCGACATCCGCTTCCTCGAGCCCGAGGAGGTCGAGGCGCTGCTGCGCGGTGCCCCCGACGAGGACCTCGGACGCGTCGAGCGACGCATGTAGCTTGCGGCCGCGATGACGGGATGCGACAGGGTGAGTTGCTCGCGCTGCGCTGGCGCGATATCGACCGGTGCGCGCATCGCGTGCGCGTGCGACGCAACTTCGTTCGCGGCGACTTCGGCATGCCAAAGTCCAGGCTCACGCAGCGTCCCGCTCGCCGACCGACTCGCCGGCGAGCTCCACCGCCTCCACCGTGAGACGCCCTACCGGACGGACGACCACCTGGTCTTCGCCCACCCACACACCGGCAAGCCGATCGTTCGCCGAGATTCCTCAAGCGCTACAAGGATGCGCTCGCCCGAGCCGGCGTCCGCGACGTCCGCTTCCACGACGTGCGCCACACCTCCGGCACGCGGATGGCCGCTCAGGGCGTGCCGATGCGCGCGCTACAGGAGATGATGGGCCACCGCGACTTCAAGACGACGCTGATCTACGCCGACTACTCGCCGAGCGCACGCGAGGCCGAGTGGGTCGAGGCCGCGTTCGAGCTCGACCCTGAGAAGCTCGCGGAGCGTGCAATCCCGGACGGACCGGTCGCTGTCTAGCCTCGAAGCGCCGGTAGTGGGCTGGGGTCTGGTCCTGGGAGCGTCGTCTCGGGCCGTGAGAATCGGGGTTGCAGTAAGTCTCGGCTCGCGACCCAGGAGGACACCCGGTTGGTGAAGTGAGCGGATCGTCTTGGAACGGTAGAACTGTCGGCGGACGGAGAGGGGCTGGTGTCGCATGCGGGCGCTGCGTTGCTGGTCGAGTTGGCCGATCGCGTCGGGTTGACCGCCGGCCTGTCAGCTGTCCGGCGTTGGCAATGATCTGCTCCTAGCCCGAAGTTCTTGTGGTTGGGGTTGTGGTTTTTGGCTCTGTGGCGGGGTTTTTGTGGTGTTTGGGGTGTGTGGGTCGTGTCTACGTGAGGACGGCGGCGTGCTCGGCGAGGTCGTGTGCGCGGGTTTGCAGCGCGGTCGGGGCTGTGAGCTTGTCGAAGGTCTGGGTGCTGGTGGGGATGCGGATCGTGTTGCGGGTCTGGGTCGCGAGTTCGTCGAGCAGGCTCGTGAAGCTGTGAGTGGTCTCGCCGGTGGCGGTGCGTTTGGTTTGTGCTTTCTGTTGGGCGGCGGGTGAGCGGGTGGCCTTGGCGACGGGGTCGGGGGCGAGGGGTGGGTGCTCGTCTTTGAAGAGCAGTGGCGCCCAGGCGGCGCGCAGGTGCCAGGTCAGGTAGTAGGCGAGCATGCAGAGCAGGACGTGTGCGCGGACGCGGGTTTCGAGGTGGTGGTGGATCGGGCGGATCTGTAGTTCGGGGCCTTTGAATGTTTTGAACGCGCGCTCGGCCTGCTCGAGGCCCTTGTAGGCGCGCACGACATCCTCGCTTGGAAGCTCTGTCGCGGGTTCTGAGGTGCGGATCACGTAGAAGCCGTCCAGTGACCGTTCGGCCGCGATCTGTTCGCTCTTGCGGGTGAAGGTGAACGTGGTGTCAGTGATCTGGATCTGGAAGTGTTTCTTCATGCGGTAGCGCTTGATCGCGGGCCCGACCGCCAGTCCGATCGCATCGGCGCCCACGAGCGTGCCGCGCGTGACACGGTCAGCGATCAGCGCGAGCTCTGTCTCGGTCGCGGCGAGCAGTGCCTCGCGTTTGCGGGTGCGCTGCGCGCCGACGAGCGGGTTGCGACAGACGACCAAGCGCTCGCCGGGATAGTCGGGGCTGGTGATCTCGGCCAGGTTCTGCTCGTCAAACAGCGACAGCTGCAGCGTCCCGCTGACCAGCAGCCTCTTGATCTGCGGCGCTTTCAGCGCTGTGATCCAGCCGACCCCGTCGGTCGCGGCGAGGAGATCGATGTTGGCCTGGGTGACCATCCCGCGATCACAGACCACGACCACGCGCTCAAGGCCAAAACGCGTCTTCAGCTTTGCGATCTGCCCGGGCAGCGTCTGGTCATCATGGATCTGCCCGGAGAACACCTCGACCGCGACCGGACGCCCCGGCTTGTCGCACAACAACCCGTAAATGATCTGCGGCGTGCCGCGCTTGCCATCACGCGAATACCCCAACCGAGCCAGCGGGCAGGACTGTCCCTCAAAATAGGAGGACGACACGTCGTAGAGCACCAGCTCACCCTCCCGGAGGTGGCGGGTGGCGAGGCGATCCTCGATCCGTGCTTGACGCTCCCCCAGCCAGTCAAGCGCCGCGTACAGATCATCCTCCGACGCCCCCGTCACGCCCAACTCCTCGGGCAGGATCGAGCGGCCCAACGCCCGCGCGCTCTCAAGCTTGGACGCCGGCGCGATCACGCGCTGACAGATCATCGCCAGACACAAATCACGCTCACGCGACGGCCGCGAATCGAGCAGCCGCGCCAACTCCAGGCGCCCTGCCATCGCCACGACCGC
>DASXEZ010000141.1:0-4755 GCA_036489875.1 Solirubrobacteraceae bacterium
ACGAGCTGCAGCACGCGGTCGTTGAAGTCGAGCCACGAAAGCTCTCGGTTCAGGTACAGCGACGGGTCGCCGACGCCCTCCAGGCCTGTCTGCGCCGCCGAGGGGGCGCCGCCGGTCGGGTGTGGTTGGAGGTCGATCTCCATCGCGCCTCACGCTACACCCTGCGTCGACGCCGGCCCTTGCTTTGGGCCAGATGCGCGGTAATCTGCGTGGCTCGGCATGGCTCGTCAGCTTTGGCTACTCCGGCACGCAGAGGCGGAGCCTCACGGGAGTCGGGAGGACTCGGAGCGTCGCCTCACGGATCGGGGTGAGGAGGACGCGCGTCTCGCGGGCCTCGCGCTCGCGCGCATGGGCGTCGAGTTCGACGCGATCCTGTTCAGCCCGAAGGTGCGCGCGCGTCGTACGGCGGAGATCGCCGCCGAGGCGCTGTCCGACGAGCAGCGCGCGCTGCTGCGCGTGCACATGCCGCTCGCGGGGGGCTTCGGCGCTCGCGAAGCGCTCGACGCGATGGGCGAGGCGGTGGGCACCGGCCGGCTGCTGTTGGTGGGTCACGAGCCCGACCTGTCGCTGATCGCCGGCGAGCTGACCGGCGGGCGCATAGAGATCAAGAAGGGCGGGCTGGTCGTGCTGCGACTAAACGGAGCCCACCTGCCCACGGGCGCTGAGCTCGCCATCCTGCTGCGTCCCCGTGAGATCGCCCTGCTCGCCGGCGTCCCAGTCGGCCGGTACTGAAGAGGGCACGTCGGCGGGGTTGACGACCTCGAGCGATTCGGCCGCGAAGCGGTAGCCGATGCCGAAATGGGTGTGAATGTAGTGCCAGCCCGGCGAGGCCTTCTCCAGCTTCTGGCGGAGCTTGCGCACGAACACGTCGACCGAGCGGTCGCCGCGGACCATCGTGTAGCCCCACAGCCGTGAGTAGATCTCCTCGCGCTCGAGCACGCGCCCGCCGGCCGCGGCCAGCAGCTCGATCAGCTCGAACTCGCGGCGCGTCAAATCGATGCTCTGCTCGCCGACGTAGGCCTGGAAGCGGTCGGAGCGGATCTCGACCTCGCCGGCCTGGATCGGGGCGGCCTCTGTGCGCCCGGTGCTGTGCCGGCGGCGGCGCACGACGCTCTGTACGCGGGCGATGACTTCCTCGGGGTGACAGGGCTTGGTGATCCAGTCGTCGGCGCCGAGCCTGAGTCCACGCACGCGCTGAGCCACGGTCGACGGGCCGGTGCAGACGACGATGCCGAGCTCCGGCAGCGCCTCGCACAGCCGCTCCAGCCAACCCCAGGCCTGTGGGCCTAGGACGGCGAGGTCGACGACCAGTGCGCTGAGGCGCATCGAGACGACGGCCTCGGCCGGCACGGGGCTCGCGAGCACGCGGTGCTCCCAGCCCAGGCGATCCATGCGCTTCGAGAGGACCTGGATGAAGCCGCTGTCGCGGTCGAGCACTGCGATCCGCAGAGATCCAGTGGAGGAGGCGGTGACGTCGGGGGTCTCGGACGGACCCCCCCGTACGTCGGCGCGAACGCTTGCCGTCATCGCGGTGCAGTGTAGGGGATGGTTCGCCCGGTGAGCCCTTGCGGAAGAGAAGGTCACAGGATGTTCACAGCGCGCCCGCATTTTGCGGGGCCACCGGGAGGCGGATGTTGCTTTCAGCCACCCGCGAGGTCGGGTCCAGCAGGGTGCGAGGAGTCTGAGAACTCGCGGAAGAGGCCGGTGACGACGAAGGCGACTTGCTCGCCGATGTCGACGGCGTTGTCGCCGATGCGCTCGAGCGCGCGGGCGACGAGGGTCATGTGCATGGCCCACTCGCGGCGGTCTGGGTCGTCGCCGATTTCGATCGCCAGCGCGAAGATGTCGCGGTTGAGCCGGTTGATCTCGCGGTCCTGGCGCACCAGATCCTCCGCGAAGTCGATGTCGCGCCCGGCAAACGCCGCCTTGCACTGGATCACCTCTGAGCGCGCGAAGGCTCCCATCTTGGCCAACGCTTCGAGCAGTTCGCCGTGTACCGGGGGGTCGTAGCCCGACAGCGGAATCGTCTTCGCGATGTTGACGCACTGGTCGCCCATGCGCTCGATGTGCTTGATCGTGTGCAGCAGCGCCGCCACTAGCCTGAGGTCGCCGGCCACCGGGGCTTGGAGGGCGAGCAGCGAGAGGATGCCTTGGTGTACCTCTAGATATCGGCCGTCGATGCGGTCGTCGTCGGCGATCACCATCTGCGCGAGCTCGACGTCCTGGTGCTGCAGGGCCTCCAGCACCCGGTCGAGCTGCTCAACGACCAGATCGAGGCCACCCAGTGCGCTCTGCTCCAGCTCCTTGAGCTGCTCCTGGAAGTGCGCTCGGCCCTGGGGAGACCGCGCCCCGACTCTGGGCTGCTCGTCCCCGGTTTGGTTAGCCGAACTTGCCGGTGACATATTCCTCGGTGCGGGGGTCGGTGGGGTTGGTGAAGATGTCGTTGGTGGGGGCGATCTCGATGAGCTTGCCGTCGAGCATGAAGGCGGTGCGGTCGGCGACGCGGGCTGCTTGTTGCATGTTGTGGGTGACGATCACGATCGTGACGTGGGTCTTGAGTTGGGCGATGAGCTCCTCGATCTTCAGTGTTGCGATTGGGTCGAGGGCTGAGCAGGGCTCGTCCATGAGGATGACCTCGGGTTCGACGGCGAGCGAGCGTGCGATGCAGAGGCGTTGTTGTTGTCCGCCGGAGAGCCCGGCGCCTGGTTGGGTGAGGCGGTCTTTGACCTCGTCCCAGAGTCCGGCGCCTCTTAGGGCTTGCTCGACTTTGTCGTCGAGGTTCGTGCGTCGGCGTCCGGTGAGCCTGAGGCCGGAGGCGACGTTGTCGTAGATCGACATGGTGGGGAAGGGGTTGGCCTTTTGGAAGACCATCCCGATTGCGCGGCGGACCGCGACGACGTCGACCGAAGGGTCGTAGATGTCCATGTTTTGCAATAGGACTTGGCCCTCGGCGTGGGCGCCGGGGATCTCCTCGTGCATCCGGTTGATGCAGCGGATCATGGTTGACTTCCCGCAGCCGGAGGGGCCGATGATCGCGGTCACCTCGCCAGCACGAAACTCTAGGTCCACGCCCTTGACCTGCTCCGCATCCCCATAAAAAGCACGCAAACCAACCAACCGCACACCCAACCCAGAAGACACGCCGTTCGGCTCGGGGTCTACATCGGACACGCGCTGGATTATGCGCTCGCGCGCCACCGGAGCGGATGAATCCTCGCCCGGCCGCTCGTCCGCGGCGCGCGAACGCTCGCCCTCGCCGAGCTCAGATGGGATCTCGGGGTCCACTCAGCGCCTAGGTTCGCACACACGCGCGGCATGTGCCACGAGCGCCGTTTCGGTCGATCTCGACGGTGAAGTCCCAGGCGGCGAGTGGTTTGCGCCGTTCCGGCATCCAGACGACCGCGCCGTCGGTGGCTGCGGAAACGGTGTCTTGATCTCCCGTCATGAGAGGCGGCTCCTTCTCGCCACCAGGCGTGCGATGAGGTTGAGCAACAGGATCAGGGTCACGAGCGTCAACGCCGCGCCCCAGGCGCGGTTGACGACGGACTCCGTCGGGGATGTCACATCGGTGTAGATCTGCACCGGCAACGAGTTCATGAACGCGCCGAGGTTGTAGGTCGTCTTTTTCGAAGCCGCCGCCGTGAACAGCAGCGGCGCGGTCTCGCCGGCGGCGCGGGCGATCGCCAGCAGCACGCCGGTGACCATGCCAGGCAGCGCCGTCGGCAGCACGATGCGGGCGATCACCTTCCAGCGCGGCGCGCCGAGCGCGAGCGCGGATTCGCGCAGCGCCCCGGGCACGAGCAGCAGGATCACCTCCGAGGAGCGGATCACGACCGGGAGCATCAGCAGCGAGAGCGCGATCGAGCCCTTGTAGCCGGCGAACGTGCTGTGCGTGCCGACGACCAGCACGATGTAGATGAACAGGCCGAAGACGATCGAGGGCACGCCCGTGAGCACGTCGACGAAGAAGCGCACGGCGGTGGCGAACCAGCTGTCGCGGCCGAACTCGACCAGCCACACGGCGACGCTGACGCCGATCGGGATCGCGATCGCCGAGGCCAACGCGACGATCTCCAACGTGCCGAGGATGGCGCTCTTGACGCCGCCGATGCTGGAGTTTTTGAAGAACGTGTTGCCGGTCGGGTCGGTCGTGAAGAAGTCCCCGTTCCACGAGCCGAGGCCCTTTTTGAGCAGGTAGTAGACGACCAGCACGAGCGGGATCAGCGCCAGCACCGTGCCGGCGAGGATCGTCCCGCGCGCCATGCGGTCGCGCCGGCGGCGCGCCGGGCTGACGCCGAAGCGTGCGAGCAGCTCGGGCGATGCGCCGTGCGCGCTCATGCCCCGGCCGCCGCGTCCGCCGCCAGCACCGTGCCGGCGCCCGTGCCGCCGGTGGCGCGGGGTGTCGTCGAGCGCGCCGCGCGCATCACGAAGTACCTGGCGAGGCCGTTGACGATCAGCGTCAGCACGAACAGCACGAGGCCCGCAGCGAACAGCGCCGAGCGGTGCAGGCCGGTTGCCTCGCCGAACTCGTTGGCGATCACGGCCGCGAGGCTGTAGCCCTGGCCGAACAGATGTTCACCGAGTTTCGGCGCGTCGCCGACCAGGATCGTGACCGCGATCGTCTCGCCGAGCGCGCGCCCGAGGCCGAGCATCGCGCCGCCGACGATCCCGCCACGGCAGTAGGGGAGGACAGCGATGCGGATCATCTCCCAGCGCGTGGCGCCGAGGCCGAGCGCTGCCTCCTTGTGGTCGGCG
>DASXEZ010000158.1:0-24476 GCA_036489875.1 Solirubrobacteraceae bacterium
TGGCCGGTGAACTCGCTGGCCGCGAGGTCGTACTCACGCAGGCGGATGTCGGAGGTGGTGTCGACGATCGCCAGCGTGTGCGCGTACTGGGCGCTGCCGGCGGCCGAGATCTCATAGACGATCTGGAAGGGCTCCTCGATCGCCAGGCCCGGCGGCACGTAGAGGAAGGCGCCGCCGCTCCAGAACGCGGCGGAGGCGGCCTCGAGCTTGTTGCGATCGAGCGCCAGGCGCTTGAGGTAGTAGCGCTCGAAGAGCTCGGTGTGCTCGAGCGCGGCCTGCTCGAGTGAGCACAGGATCACACCCTGCTGCGCCCATTTGGGGTCGAGTTCGACGTGGACGACGGAGGCGTCGCGCTGCACGAGCACGCCGGCGTTGGCGCGGTTGGCGACGATCTCCGGCAGCCCGCCCTGCGCCTGGGGGTGCTCGATCGGGGCGAGCGCGGCGAGGTCGAGGTCGACGAAGGAGGTCTGCCAGAAGCCCGAGCGGCGCCAGTAGGGGAGCTCCTGGGCGTCGTAGGCTGCGCGGGCGCGCTCGCGCAGGGCGGCCAGCGGCTCGCCGCCGGCTCCGCGTCCGTCGAGGGCGCCGTAGAGGGTCGCGACCGGGGGGCTGCCCGGCTTGGGCGCCGGCTCAGGCACGGGACGCGACCTCTTCGCGGATGCGGTCGTAGCCCTCGCGCTCGAGGCGCACGACGATCTCGTTGCCGCCGTCCAGCACGATCCGCCCGTCCATCATCACGTGCACGAACTCCGGCTTGATGTAGTCGAGGATGCGCTGGTAGTGGGTGATGATCAGGCAGCCGAGGCCCTGGTCGAGGTGGAGCTTGCGGACGCCCTCGGCGACGGTGCGCAGGGCGTCGATGTCGAGACCCGAGTCGGTCTCGTCGAGGACGGCGATCTCGGGGCGCAGCATCGCCATCTGCAGCACCTCGGCGCGCTTCTTCTCACCGCCGGAGAAGCCGTCGTTGAGGTGGCGCGAGGTGAAGGCGCGGTCGACGTCGAGGAGCTCGACGGCCGCGGTCAGCGCCGCGGCGAACTCCTTCATCTTGATCGGCTCCTCGCGGCGCGCGTTGATCGCCATGCGCAGGAAGTTGGCGACCGAGACGCCGGGGATCGCGACCGGGTACTGGAAGGCGAGGAAGAGGCCGAGCTTGGCGCGCTCGTGGGGCGCCAGCTCGAGGATGTTTGAGCCGTCGAAGAGGATCTCGCCGTCGGTGACCTCGTAGTCGGGGTGACCGAGGATGGTGTTGGCGAGCGTCGACTTGCCGGAGCCGTTGGGGCCCATCAGCGCGTGCAGCTCGCCGCGGCGGACGACCAGGTCGACGCCGCGCAGGATCTCGCGATCCTCGGTGCGCACATGCAGGTTTCGGATCTCGAGCTGTGGGGCCACTATGCGGCTACCGCCTTCTTGTTCGTCGTCTTGGTGGGAGTGGAGGTGGAGCTCTGGATCTGGATCAGCTCCGGAATCGGGATCAGGTCGGCCAGCGTCGTCTGCTCGAGCGTCGCCACGATCGAGGCGCGCACGCGGGTCCACAGGACCTTGGTCGTGCAGACATGCTGGGCCTCCGATTCGAGCGAGCAGTACACGCTGCCGTCGGGTGAGCTGGTGATGCACTCGACCGGGGCGATCTCGCCCTCGAGCGCCGCCACCACCTCGGACATCGTGATCTCCTGGGGCTCGCGCGCGAGCAGGTAGCCGCCGTGAGCGCCGCGGCGGCTCTCGATCAGGCCGGCGCGGCGCAGCCGCGCGACGAGGTGCTCGAGGTAGGCGAGCGGGAGGCGCTCATGCTCGGCGATCTCGGTTAGCGCCACGGGCGCCACACCGCCGCGCCGCGCGAGCTCGACCATCACGCGCACGCCGTACTCGGACTTGGTGGAGAAGATCATTCGCAGAAAACCCTATCTGCCAGGTAGGGTATCAGGAGGCGAGGTGATGCCAGCGGCCGGCGCGCGTCTGGCCACTCCTCAGAGGGAGCTGTCGCCCGCTTGGTCTGACTGTCCCTCCGAGCCGACGCCGTCCCAGTAGTCGACGGCCTGGTCGAGGAAGAAGAAGCGCCGCAGGCCGGCGCCGTCGGGGCGCCGCTCGGTGGCGCCGACCTTGCCGGCGTCGGGATACAGGGTGATGTCGGGCGCGTCGTTGGTGGACACCGCGAGGAAGCGGACCGTCTCGGAGCCCCGGTTGACGATCTGATGGGCGCCCTCCTCGCCGCGCAGGAAGGCGACGGCCTCACCGGGCTGCAGGTCGCGCCAGCCCTCCGGCGTGCGCAGGCTCGGCTGCCCGGCCAGGACGATGATCAGCTCCTCGTCGCCGAGGTGGGCGTGGTAGGGGTAGGCGGCCCTGCCGGGCTCGAGCTCCCACACGCTCGCGCCGAGGCGCTGGCTGCCGGCGGGGCGGGCGATGAAGGCGCGGCGGACGTCGAAGTCGTGGTTGTCGGGATGCCCGCGGGCCTCGAACTGCGGCTCGAAGATGTTGGGGGAGCGCTCGGGGGACCCCATCGTCAGATGTCTCGTCGGGTCGGCGGGTGCGCGGGCATGGGCTGTGCCTCCAGGGTTCGGATGTCGGCGGCGATCACATCGGGGTTGTCCAGTGCCGAGAGCCCGCGGTAGGCGACCCGCGGATGTCCGGTCTTGTCGATCAGGACGACCTCGACGCTGAAGTCGGCCTTGGCGGATTTCAGGTGGCGCTGCGGCGTGACGGCGAAGAGCTTCCAGATCGGCTCGAGCACGCTGCGTCTGGCGACCAGGAGGTGAAGTGAGGCCAACGCCTGCTGGTGCAGCAGGAACGACTTGACGTTGGTGGTGCTGTCCTGCTTGGGGTCGACGCTGATGGCGAGCGCCGGGATCGGGTGCGCCAGCTCGTCGATCGCGGCGCTCAGCTGTGAGACGATCGTCGTGCAGGTGTTCGCGCACGTCGAGTAGAGGAAGGTGACGGCGGTGACCGACCCGGCGTAGTCGCTCAGGTGGACGAGCTGGCCGTTCTGGTCGCGCAGCGCGAAGTCGACGGCGGCGGTGCTCGAGGGCAGTGTGGCGCCGTAGAAGAGGCCGGTCCTGACAGGTGTCGGGCCGGCGCTCGAGCCGCCGGCGGGGGCGAGCGCCGCGATGAGCGCGATCGCGGCGGCGCACACGACGGCGACGGTCAGGGCAAGGCGGACGCGCGCGTTGAGCGCGGCGGGTGAGGCGTTGGCCACTGCGCCTGAAGATTACGCGCGAGGGAGTGGTGCGGGGCGGCGCGGGGCCGGGTCCGCGCGGGGTGCGCGCGAACCCCGCGCGGTCGGCGCGCGGACCCGGCGGCCGCTGCGCCGTAACCTTTACGGGGACCGTTGCGCGGGCGTTTCGGGGGGCGGGCGCGGGCGGGCGCGCGCAGTCCGGAGTCGTGGCGACCGCGGCTCCGGGGCGCTATACTTTGTATAGTCACGAATCCAGACAAGAGTTCAGGAGTTTTGAGAATGAGCCCTTCGGGCGCCGAATTCATCCGTCAGGTCAAGGCAGGCATCAGGGAGGTCGACCCGAGCGCCGTGCACGAGCTGCTCGGAAACGGCGTCGCGATCGTCGACGTGCGTGAGACCGAGGAGTTCGCGACCGGTCATCTTCCCGGCGCCAAGCACGTCCCCCGCGGGTATCTCGAGACGCGCATCGAGGGCGTCGTGCCCAATCGCAGCCAGCGCGTCGTCCTGTACTGCGCCTCCGGCAACCGCAGCGCGCTCGCCGCGAAGACTCTCGTCGACGACCTCGGCTACGAGACCGTCGAGTCGATGACCGGCGGCATCACTCTGTGGAAGGACCGCGGCTACGCCGTCGAGGTCCCCAAGACGATGAGCGCCGAGCAGCGCGACCGCTACTCGCGCCACATCCTGATCCCCGAGATCGGCGAGAGCGGCCAGCGCGCGCTGCTCGAGGCCAAGGTGCTGCTGCTGGGCGCCGGCGGCCTCGGCTCACCGACCGCGCTCTACCTCGCCGCCGCCGGCGTCGGCACGCTCGGAATCGTCGACAACGACGTCGTCGACCTCTCCAACCTCCAGCGCCAGGTGATCCACTCGACCCAGCGCATCGGGATGCCCAAGGTCGACTCGGCGGAGGAGTCGATCCACGCGCTCAACCCGGACGTCGAGGTCGTCAAGTACCAGACGCGCCTGGACGCCTCCAACATCATGGAGATCATCGACGGCTGGGACGTGATCGTCGACGGCGTCGACAACTTCCCGACGCGCTACCTGCTCAACGACGCCTCGGTTCGGCTGCGGATCCCGGTCGTCTCGGCCTCGATCCTCGGCTTCGACGGGCAGCTGTCGGTGTTCAAGCCCTACGACGGTCCCTGCTACCGCTGCCTGTTCTCGGAGCCGCCGCCGGCCGAGCTCGCGCCCTCGTGCGGGGCCAACGGCGTCCTCGGCGTGCTGCCCGGGACGATGGGCTTGCTGCAGGCGACCGAGGTCGTGAAGCTCATCGTCGGCGCCGGCGACCCGGCGATCGGGCGGCTGCTGCTCTACGACGCGCTCGCGGCGACGATGATGGAGGTCAAGGTGCACCGCGATCCCAACTGCCCGATCTGCTCGCGCGAGCCCGACTCGATCACCGACGAGGAGATGGGCGTGTTCCCGGACTACGAGGCGTTCTGCGCCGCGGCCGGATAGGGTGCGCGAGCCATGGCGACGATCAAGATCCCCCCGGTCCTGCGCGCTTCCGTCGGCGGCCAGCGCGAGGTGAGCGCCCCGGGCGCGAACGTCGGCGAGGTCCTCAAGGGCCTGGTCACCGAGCATCCCGAGACGCAGAGCCAGCTCTTCGGCGCTGACGGCGAGCTCAACCGCTACGTCAACGTCTACGTCAACGACGAGGACGTGCGGGTGCTGGACGGGCTCGAGACCACGGTCGCCGAGGGCGACGTGCTCGTGATCCTGCCGGCGATGGCCGGCGGCTGAGCCAAGCGCCTCCCAAGCCCCGCTATCCTCAATGAAGCAATGAGCGTCCACGGGCTCAGAAACCGCCCCTGCGGCGGGCGCTACGGCGACCTCGTGCAGTCGATCGGCAACACGCCGCTCGTCGAGTTGCGACGGCTCTCGCCCAAGCCCGGCGTGAGGGTCTGGGCCAAGCTCGAGTCGCGCAACCCGACCGGCTCGGTCAAGGACCGCGTCGCCCGCGCGCTGATCGAGGACGCCGAGGAGAAGGGCGCGATCGCGCCCGGGCAGACGATCCTCGAGCCGACCTCCGGCAACACCGGCATCTCGCTGGGCATGATCTGCTCCTACAAGGGCTACCCGCTGAAGGTCGTGATGCCCGACAACGTCACGCCGGAGCGCACCGAGCTCCTGAAGATGTACGGCGCCGAGATCGTCTACTCCGAGGGCTCCAAGGGCTCAAACGGCGCCGTCGAGCTCGCGCTCGAGATGGCCGCCGCCGACTCGCGCTACTACATGCCCTACCAGTACGGCAACGAGGCCAACCCGCTCGCCCACTACAACGGCACGGCGGTCGAGATCCTCGACGAGCTCGATGACGTCGCTGCCTTCGTCGCCGGGCTCGGAACCGGCGGCACGCTGATGGGCAACGGCCGCCGTCTCAAGGAGGCCTTCGGCGACGCCGTCAAGATCGTCGCCGCCGAGCCGATGCAGGGCGAGCCGGTGCAGGGCCTGCGCTCGCTCGACGACGGCTTCATCCCGCCGATCATCGATCTCTCGGTGCTCGACCGCAAGATCTTCGTGACCAACAGCGACGCGATCCTCTGGACGCGCAAGCTGCTCGATGAGGAGGGCCTCTTCGCCGGCGTCTCGACGGGCGCGATCGCCCGCGTCGCCGTGCGCATCGCCGGCGAGCTCGACGAGGGCAACGTCGTCTTCATCGTGGCCGACGATGGCTGGAAGTACCTCTCGAGCGGTCTCTACACGCGGCCGCTCGAGGAGATCGAGAAGCTCGAAAGCACGCTCTGGTGGTGACGATGCGGCTTGGGCCGCATCGCTTCGGACGCAGGTGGGTGGGTGGCCGTTGTCCGGGTTGAAGATGAGCCGCGAGCTGTATGAGGAGATGGTGGCCCACGCCCTCGCCGAGGCTCCCAACGAGTGCTGCGGGATCGTGGCCTCGGTGGACGGCGAGGCGGTGCGCGTCTTCGCGGCCGCCAATGCGGCCGCGAGCCCGCTGCGCTACGTCATGGACGGCGAGGACCAGCTGCGCATCCAGGAGGAGATCGACGAGCACGGCTGGGACTACGGCGCGATCTACCACTCCCATACGCGCAGCGCCCCGCTGCCCTCACAGACCGACATCAACATGGCCTACGTCGACGGTGTCGGTCCGCTCTGGCCCGGGACGATCTACATCATCGTCGGCGTCGCCGAGCAGGAGCCGCAGGTGCGCGCGTTTCGGATCGAGTCCGACTCGCCCGAAGAGGTCGAGCTGAGCGTGGAGTGATGGACGCCGTGCTCGTCTGCCCGAGTTGCGGGGCCGAGCACGACGGTGACGCTCGCTTCTGCTCGCAGTGCGGGATGCCGCTGGTGCCGGCCGGCGGCCGCGAGGCACGCGTGAGCGAGCGCCAGGAGCGCGCCCGCAAGATCAAGCCGCAGTACGCGCAGGGGGCGCTCGTGCGCGCCGTCTGGGCGCGCAACCAGTCCGAGGCCGAGCTGATCGAGGGGATGCTGCTCGAGGAGGGGATCCCGAGCGTCCTGCGGCGCCCGCCCGGCTTCGACGTGCCCGACTTCATGGCCGCCGGCCCGCGCGAGCTGCTGGTCGCCCAGTCGGCGCTCGAGGCCGCCCGCGAGGTGCTGCTGCAGAACGACATCACGCCGCGGCCGCCGGCACGGGAGTCCACGACGCCGGCGCTACGCGTGCTCGCGGCGCTGCTGATCGGAGTCGTCGTGCTCGCCCTGATCGCGGTCATCGCGACCCAGGTCCTGAACTAGCGCCCCTCCTCTAGGGCATCGCAAGGCGCGCGAGGTGAGCGCGCCAGACACCCTGGCTGTGGGTCAGGCTGCGACCCACGAAGGCGCGCTCGAGGGCTCGCGCCGGCGAGCCCTCGGGGCGCGTGAAGGCCAGATCCACCGCCGCGCTGGAGCCGTGCTCGCGCTCGAGCAGATCGAAGACGGTGCCGCCGAGCAGGGCCGCGTCGCGCAGGACCGGCGGGAAGCGCGGCGGCTGGTCATCGCGCAGCCGCCGCGCGATCGCCGCGCGCGCGAACACGTTCTGGCCGCTGAAATGGGCGGCGGCGCCCCAGATCAGCCACGCCCAGCGCGCGTGGCGCGCGCGCAGGGGTGGCGGCAGGCTGCGGTTGTTGGCGGCGATCGCCAGCTGCGCGTAGAGCGTCGCCGGGGTCATCATCAGCATGTCGCGCGAGGCGGGGACCGCCGACGCGCGGCGCTCGAGCGCGGCGGGGGCGAGCAGGTGAAGTGTGCGGCTCGCGCACCAGCCGGCCAGGTAGCGCCGCGCCGGCGCCCGGCTCGCCAGCCACGCCAGGGTCAGCGGCGGCGCCGCCAGCGAGAGGGCGAAGGCGTTGGCGTGCATCACCACCGTCACCTCCTCGGGCACCTGCGGGAAGATCCGCGACAGCGACGAGCGCGTGGTCTCGAGCAGCTCGAGCACGGCGGCGGTGCCGAGCTCGTCTGAGTCCTCGTGGCGCGCCTCGAAGTGAGGCGAGCTGGACTCTGTCCAGGGCAACGCGCCGCGGCGCGTCCGCCGCTAGGCGAAGACCGGCTGACGCGACCCGAGGGCGATCGACTCGATCTCCTCGGCGGCGCGATCGAACTCCTCGTCCGCGAGCACCGGGGTGCCCTCGAACGGAAGCTCGCGGGACAGCTCGAGCCACGAGCGGCAGCCTGCGTACTCCTCCTTGACCTTGACCGTGACCGGTCGCGGGATCCGGTAGGTGCGCAGCAGCAGCACGTGCAGCGGATGGCGGCGCTTCCACTCCAGCCGCTTCTCGGCGTAGTCAGGAGTCCACACGTAGAAGGGGGAGAGCGCGTCGACGATGCGAGGATCGGTCACCGTGTACTGCGCGGCCACCTCGGCCCAGGCGCGGATCCGTACTCGGTCCGGCGGCAGCAGCGCGAGTCCGTTGCGGGCGTGTGCGAGAACCGGCTCGCCATCAGCCCACACGCCCTCCTCGAGCGCGCGACGCAGCTCGGGGCGGTGTGACTCGCGCACGAGGTCGCTGCGCTGATGGTCGAAGGTCGGATAGAGGAAGAAGCGCTCGTGCTCGACCTCGAAGTGTTTGTTGGGCTCGCGGATGCCGCCCTTGCGCAGGGTCACGAGCTGCTCACCCTCGGCGAGAGCCCGGACAGTCACAGCCCATTCTTTGAATGCAATCGGCACAGGAACACCTTCTGGTCAGACAGCTTCGGGTCGGCTGGCGCGTGGCCGCCGCGGACCCGGCGATCTGTGAAGGATACGCAACACTGCTGAAATCTCCAAATTTCCCTGCAAAAATGGGGACTTACAGCGTCCGCTGAGAGGCTTCGCCCAGACTGCCGGAGCCTGCGCTGAGCGCGCGGCGGGGATTAGGTCAGGCTGAGGCCGGTGCGCTGCTCGACCGAGGCCAACAGCGCCGCGAAGTCGTCGTCGCCGTGTCCGAGCTCCTCCGCCGCACGCATGTCGGCGAGCGCCCGCTTCGCGCTCTCGAACTCGATCGGCGAAGCCGCCAAGCACAGCTCGACGTCCTTGATCATGTGCGCGAGGCGAAACAGCGGCGTGTAGTCGTGCGTGCGCATCGGCTCCTGCTTCAGCGTCAGCATGCGCGAGCCGGCGGCGCCGCCCTCCAGCACCGCGACGAGGGAATCGAGATCGACGCCCGCGGCCTTGCCCGCCAACAGCCCTTCGGCGACCGTGGCCGCGTTGGCCACCGCCACCGAGTTGGCGATCACCTTGATCGCCTGACCGGCGCCCAGCGGGCCGACGTGGAGGATCGTCTTGCCCATCGCGTCAAACGCCGGCCGTGCCTCGTCGACATCGGCCGCCTCGCCGCCGATCATGATCAGCAGGGTGCCGTCGCGCGCGCCGGGCAGCGAACCGGTGACGGGGGCATCGAGCAGCCGCAACCCTCGCTCGCGCAGCTCCGCGCCGATCTCGAGCGCCGCGTCCTGGCCGATCGTCGAGCAGTCGATGCAGAGCAGGCCGCTGCTGGCCCCCTCGGCGACGCCGTCTGCTCCGAGCAGCAGCTCGCGAACCTGCGGTCCGTCAACGACCATCGTGATCACGAGATCCGCCTGCTCGGCGAGCGCCGCAGGCGTCGCGGCGACGGTGCCGCCGTGCTCGGCCACCCAGTCGTGGGCGGTCTGCTCGGTGCGGTTCCAGACGTTCACCTCGAAGCCGGCACGAGCGAGATTCGCGGCCATCCGCGAGCCCATGATCCCCAGCCCGATGAAACCGACGCGCGTCTGCGGCACGCGCCGCACCTTATCGGTTGGGGCGTCCGCAGCCCTCGCCGCGCGTCAGGCGGCGAGGGCCGGGACTTCGCAATTCTCGGTCTCGGCGAGATGCTGGTGGGAAGGGCAGTAGCCGTTGTGCGGCAGCGGTGCGCGCTGGCAGGCGGTGCCCTTGCGCGTCACCGCGCGGCACTGCAGCGGATTGCCGTTGGGATCGACGCCGTTGGGCGGCAGAGCGGCGACGAACTCGTCGGCGAGCGCGACGTAGCGCTCGACCACCTGGTGGACTTGCTCTTGGCGGCAGACCGGGAAGTAACAGCGGATGTCGTGAAACAGCGTGCGCGCCGGATGGGCGAAGTAGTGGCGGTCGGTCGCCAGACGCTCGATCGAGCTCTCGCAGGACTGCAGCAGCGCCAGACGCACCTCGAACTGGCTGCGCCCGACCTGATTGCGGTCGAGCAGTGGTGAGAGCTCTCTGTATATGCCTCGGCTGAACTGATACATCTGGCCCGCTCCCTTCCGCCGACGTGACTGTGGTCGCCGGCATGCGTCTCGGTACAGGGGGGCCAGTATGGAGGGGGCGTTTTAACGCCAGCCACAGATGATGTTATGCGCGTCTTAAGAGTTGCTGGGAGGCGTGCCGCTCAGAGCCAGCGCTCGAAGCGGATCTCAGCGCCCTGCTCGACGATCGTGTGCGTGCCGTCGAGCAGCGGATCGAGGTGGGGGAAATCCTCGCGCAGGTGCGCGCCGCGACTCTCCTCGCGCGCGAGTGCGCAGGCGCCGATCAACCGCGCCAGCGGGTAGGGGTCCTCGAGCAGGCGCGCCAGGCCCTCGGCGCTGCGCACGAGGCCCGCGTCACGCCAGAGCGCACCGCGCGTCGCCGCCGCGACCTCGGCGTCGAGGGTCACCCTCGTCGCTGGCGCCGTCGGCTCGGCGGCCGGCTCCTCCAGCGCGGCGCCGGCGGCGCGCGCGCCGAAGACGAAGCACTCGCTGAGGGAGTTTGAGGCGAGGCGGTTGGCGCCGTGAAGGCCTGTGCACGCCGACTCGCCGACGGCGTAGAGGCCGCCCAGCGTCGAGCGCGCGTGGAGGTCGGTCGTGATCCCGCCCATCATGTAGTGGGCGGCGGGGGCGACCGGGATCAGCTCCCGCGTGACGTCGAGCCCGGCCTCGGCGAGGGCGCCGACGACATTCGGGAAGAGCGCCGGATCCACGGCGCGCATGTCGAGTGAGACCGAGGTCGCAGCGGTCCGCTCGAGCAGCTCGTTGATCGCGCGCGAGACCTCATCGCGTGGCGCCAGCTCGTCGACGAAGCGCTCACCCTCCGCATCGAGCAGCGTCGCGCCTTCGCCCCGGATCGCCTCGGTGACCAGGAACCCCTCGCGTCCCGGTACGCCGATCACCGCGGTCGGGTGAAACTGGAGGAACTCGAGATCAGCCAGTTGGGCGCCCGCGCGGTGCGCGAGCAGCATGCCGCTGCCGAGCGACCCCGGCGGGTTGGTCGTGCGCGCCCAGAGCGCCGCCGCGCCGCCGGCGCAGATCACGACGGCGCGGGCGCGAACGCTGCGACCGTCGGCGCAGCCGACGCCCACGCAGCGACCGTCGAGCATCAGCAGCGAGCTCGCGCGGGCCTGTTCGAGCACCTCGATCAGCGGCTCCTGCGCAGCCAGCGCGGAGAGCTGTCGCACGACGCGGCGACCCGTCGCGCTGCCGCCGGAGTGGACCACGCGACGCAGCGAGTGGCCGCCCTCGAGCCCGAGCGACAGCGTGCCGCCGAGATCGCGATCGAAGTTGACGCCCAGGCGCTCGAGATCGCGGACCCGTGCGGGTGCCTCCTCGCACAACACCGCCGCCGTCGAGGGGCGCACGAGACCGCGTCCCGCGTGCTCGGTGTCGATCTGGTGGCGCTCGGGGGAGTCATCGGGCGCGAGTGCGGCGGCGAGCCCGCCCTGCGCCCAGTAGCTGGCCGTCTGGGCGAGCGTGGTCGCCGAGATGAGCGCCACGTGGGCGCCCTGCGCCGCCGCGCACAGCGCGACGTACAGTCCCGCGGCCCCCGCGCCCACCACGGCGAGCTCGGCCCGGGTCACCGAGTGCTCCGACATTCGGGGGGTACCGTACAGCGATGTCGGCGGCGGTCTTCCTCAGCCATCCCTCATCCGCCGGCCATGACACTGGCGGGCACCCCGAGCGCGCGGCGCGGATCACGGCGATCGAGCGTCACCTCGACGAGAGGGGCTGGTTCGGCTTCGAGCGTCGCGAGTCCCCGGCTGTCGCTCGCGAGCTGCTCGAGCGCTGCCATTCGCCCGACTATGTGGCGGCGATCGAGCGCTTCTGCGCGGCGGGCGGCGGTCAGATCGACGCCGACACGCTCGCGAGCGCGGGTTCATGGGAGGCGGCGCTTCACTCCGCGGGCGGCGCGGTCGCGGTCGTCGACGCGCTGCTCGAGGAGGGTGCGGCGACGGCCTTCGCGGCGGGTCGCCCGCCCGGCCACCACGCGCTGGCGGCGCGGGCGATGGGCTTCTGCCTGTTCAACAACGTCGCCGTGGCCGCGCTTCACGCGCTCGGTGACCACGGACTGCAGCGCGTGCTGATCCTCGACTGGGACGTCCACCACGGCAACGGCACCAACGACATCTTCCATTCGAGCGCCGAGGTCCTCTACGCCTCGATCCACCAGTCGCCGCTGTGGCCCGGCACCGGTCCCGCGAGCGATCGCGGCAGCGGCGCGGGCGAGGGCTTCACGCTCAACATGCCGGTGCCGCCGGGGGCCGGCGATAGCGAATTCTGCGAACTGGTCGAGGCGGTGGTCATCCCTCGCGCCCGCGAGTACCGCCCGCAGCTGATCCTGGTCTCGGCGGGCTACGACGCCCACGTCGAGGACCCGCTCGCGGGCTGCTCGATGACCGAGCAGGGATACGCGACGATGACAGAGGCGTTGCGCCGCCTCAGCGGGGAGCTCGCGTGCCCACTCGGCTTCGTGCTCGAGGGCGGCTACGCCCTCGACGCACTGACGCGCTCGGTGGCGGCGACGCTCGAGGTGCTCACCTAGCGCGAGCCGCTCAGAACGGGAAGCCGTGGACCGTCACGGGCCCCGGCGGCCAGGTGGCTGCGGGCACGAGCGGTAGCGACATCGTGAGCAGCTGGACCATGGGCTCGAAGCCGCCGGGTTGCTCCACGCTCACCGCCGCCTCGATCACGGAGAAGCCGAGCCGCTCGTAGAGCCCGGCCCGGTCGTCGTGACAGAAGAGCAGGGCGAAGGGCGGCCCCATTGCGCGCGCTCGCTCGAGCGCGTGTTCGACGACCTCGCGGGCGAGCCCCTGGCCGCGTCGGGCGGCGACCACGAAGACGCCGCCGAGCCCGACCACCTCGAAGCGGACCTCCGATACCGCCACCTGGGCGCGGGTCAGTCCGGCCGAGGCCAACAGCACTCCGTCCTGCGCGAGCGCGACGTGGCGCTCCTTGATCCGGAACCGGAGCGTCAGCCCGGCCGCGTCGAAGGGATCGTCCTCGTCGCCCTCGAGCTGCGCCTCTTGGGCGTCGGTGAGCGCTCCGAGGTCGAGGACGTCCACGCGGCTGCGATCGCTCAGGAGGCGACCAGCGCGACCGCGTAGCCGATGCCGACGAGGGCGAGGATCACCACGATCGTCGCGGCCACGCCGGCGCTGGCCCAATGGCGCGGCGAGCCCAGGGCCGTGAGCATCGTGGCCCCGCAGGCCAGGCACCACCGCTGGCGCTCGGAGAGCGCGCCCCCGCAGTTGCCGCAGAGCGACCGGGGGTGCCCGCTCACGACGGCGCGTCGGCCGCCGCGGGCGAGGTCCCCTCGGCGTTCTCCTCGCCGTCCGGGAGCTCCTCGGCGGGCTCGTCCGCTGGCGCCGCGCCCAGGTGCGTCTCCGGCGCGGGCCCCTCGGCGAATGACGCGTCGGGCTCGGCCTCCTCGGCCTCCTCGGCGTCCTCGGCGCCGGCGAGGTCGCCGTGCTCGGGCGGCTGTTGCGGAACCTCGGTGTCCCCGGCAGCGTCCTGCCATGTCAGGGCGTGGACGGCCGGCATCTCGGTGGTCACGTCCGGTGACACCGCTGTCGCGGGCTCCTGCGCCGGCGCGGCGGCGATCTCGGTCTCCGGGCCCGCCGAGAGGTCGGCGGCCGGCTCGGGCGCCACGGCGAGGACCAGCTCGTCCTTCTCCTCCGCGGGCGCCTCCGGGAGAGCCATGGCGAGCGTCAGCGTCTCGGCCGCTGGGCGACCGCAGCCCGGGCAGAAGTTGGCGGCGCTGTCGCGCAGGGTGCCGCAATGTGAGCACGCGGCGATCCCGGGCTCGCTCAGCACGGCCACCTCCTCGTGCAGGTCGAGCGCGCGCTGGAGCACGGCGAGCTCGTCATCGAGGATCGTCAGCGCCTCGAGCTTCTCGCCGAGGATCTCCTCGTGCGGTTGGCCCATGCGGTGGGACTCGAAGAGGAAACCGCCGAGGTCGTAGAGGGCCAGCTCCCGCCGTCGGTGCAGGAAGCGAACGCGCCGGCGAATCACCGCACGCTGAAGGAAGCTCGTCGCGCCGACCTCACGCCCGGGGGTGCCCGGACCCTCGGCGAACTCGGGCTGCCCCGAATCTCTCTCCGCCATCTCCGCGATGCTAGTACGTCTCCGGATCGGTGGCGAGCAACTCGCGCCACGCCGCAGCGACGCGTTCGGCCATCAGTTCGGAGGAGTACTCAGCCGCGCGTGAGCGCCCGATCACCCGCGGGTCCTCCGCGGCGAGCAGAGGCTCGAGTGCCGCGGACCACAGCTCGCGGTCGTAGGGGGCGCAGAGGGTGCCTTCGATCCCGGCGAGGGCCTGCGGATGGATCCCCACCGGCGTCGCCAGGACCGGGACGTCGCACGCCAGAGCCTCGAGCACCGCGAGACCGAAACCCTCGGACTCCGAGGGCACGATCACCGCGTTGGCGGAGTTGATCGCGAGCGTGACGTGATCCGGCGCTGTTGCGCCGAGGCTGATCACCTGCACGTCGCCGGCCAGCTCGCGGGCGCGGTCAAAGCGCTTCTCGCTACGCGCCGGGTCGGCCGGGAAGAGCAGGTGCGGAACGTCGCGCTTGAGCCCGAGCGCGAGCCGCGCAGCATCACGCGGGATCGGCCGGAAGCGCTCGAGCGCGACACCGCACGGCAGCACCAGCGGTGGGCGCGGCAGCAAGGGCGCGACCTCGTCGGCGAGCGGCTGGGAGACCGCCGCGATCATGTCGAGGCGGCGGGCGGCGGCGAGCGTGAGTCGGCGCGAGCGCGGATGACGAACGTCGGTGCCGTGGAGGGTCAGCGCGTGGAGCGGCCCGCGCAGGGCCAACGACGGCCACGCCGTGAGGCCGAAGTGTGCGTGCACGATGTCGAACCGCGATCCGTCGTAGCGGCTGCGGAGCAGGCGTGCGGCGCGCGGGTAGGACAGCGCGCCGGGGGGGAATTCGAACAGCTCCACCTCGACTCCCTCGATCCGCCTCAGCGCCGCGACCTGGTCGCGGACGAACACGCCGCGGCCCGGGCGTTCGCGCGAGGCCGCCATGTTCGAGACAACCAGCGCGCGCACGGCTCGCACGATAGCGGGAGACCATCTGGGATCATGGCGGCGGTGTCCACGCCCGCGAGCTCGCCCAATGAGCGTCCGATCGCCGTCTTCGACTCGGGCGTCGGAGGGCTGACGGTCCTTCAGGAGCTGCTGGTTGAGCTCCCGCACGAGGACTTCATCTACCTCGGCGACACCGCGCGCTTTCCCTACGGCGAGCGCAGTGCCGAGGAGCTCGAGTCCTTCGCGCTCGAGATCGCGGAGCTGCTGTTGACGCGCCGCGCAAAGCTCCTGGTGGTGGCCTGCAATGCGGCCAGCTCCGCCGCCCTCGGGGCGATCCAGGAGCGGATGCTCTCCACCACCCTGGGGGTACACGTGACCGCCGTGATCGAGCCCGAGTCGCGCCTGGCGGCGGCGGCCAGCACCAATCGCCGGATCGGGCTGCTCGCGACGAGCGCCACCGTGCGCAGCGGCGCCTACGCGCGCGCTCTCCAGCGTCACGCCCCCGACGCGGAGCTGATCAGCGTTGCCTGCCCCGACCTCGCCCCGATCATCCAGCAGGGCTTCCCCCTCGACCGCCGCGTCGTCGACAAGGTGCGTGGCTACTGCGCGCCCCTGCGCGAGGCGGGCGTCGACACGGTGATCCTCGGCTGCACCCACTATCCGCTCATCGGTCCGATGCTGGCGCGCATGCTCGGCCCGGGTGTCGAGATGATCACCTCCGGACGCTCGCTGGCGGTCTCGGTCGCACGCGCGCTCGAGGACGCGGGCCTGAGCACGCCAAGCACCGACGAGGGCGACTACCGCTTCCTGTGTACCGGCGACACCGAGGCCTTCCGGGAGGTCGGCTCGCGCTTCCTGCAGATGCCGATCGATCATGTCGAGCACGTCGCCTTCCCGCTGGCGGAGGCCGCATGAGCCGCTCCTACGATCGCGGCAGCGATCAGACCCGGCCGCTCGAGTGCATCCCCGACTTCGTGCCGCCCGCCTCGGGATCGGCGCTGATTTCGGTCGGGCGCACCCAGGTCATCTGCACCGCCAGCGTCGAGAACGGCGTGCCGCGCTGGCTGTCCGGGAAGGGCCGCGGCTGGCTGACCGCGGAGTACGGCATGCTGCCCGCCTCGACCGGGCGGCGCAAGCCGCGCGACTCCACACGGCTGCATCCCGACGGTCGCACGGTCGAGATCCAGCGCCTGATCGGACGCGCTCTGCGGGCGGTCGTGGACTTCGAAGCACTCGGAGAGCGCACGGTCCACCTCGACTGCGACGTACTGGTCGCCGATGGCGGCACCCGCTGTGCCGCCATCAGCGGTGCCTACGTGGCCTTCGCCCGGGCCATGGGCGCCCTGCTTGCCGCCGGCCAGCTCGAGCGCTCGCCGGTGGCCGGCAGCGTCGCGGCGATCTCCTGCGGCATCGTCGGAGGCGTGCCGCTGCTCGACCTCGACTACAGCGAGGACTCGGTCGCGGAGGTGGATGCCAACGTCGTGATGACTGGTGATGGCGGCCTCGTCGAGGTCCAGGCGACGGCCGAGCGCACGCCACTCTCCCGCACGCACCTCGACGAGCTGCTGGTCCTCGCTGCCGGCGGGATCGCCGAGCTGCGATCCGTGCAGGCGGCGGCGATCGAGCTCTGAGCGGCCGGGCGAGCGTCGAAGACGCCGATGATCCTCGCGACCAACAACGCGCACAAGCTCGTCGAGGTCCGCAGGATGCTCGGCGAGGGAGTCGTCGAGCCCCTGCCGCAGGGCGTCGAGCTCGGACCGGAGATCGGCGAGACCTTCGCCGAGAACGCGCTCGCCAAGGCCCGCGCCGCGGCGGCCGCCACCGCCACCGTCGCGATCGCTGACGACTCAGGGATCTGCGCCGAGGCGCTCGGCGGAGCACCCGGGGTGCGCTCCGCGCGCTTTGCCGGTGAAAGCGCGAGCGACGAGCAGAACCTGGCGCTCTTGATCGAGAGGGTCCCGCCCGGCAGCGCCCTGGCCTACGTCTGCGTGGTCGCCTACGTCGATCCGCAGACCTCGCTCGAGCGCCTGTTCGAGGGTCGCTGCGAGGGGACTATGGCGCCGGCACCGCGCGGCAGCGGTGGCTTCGGCTACGACCCGGTCTTCGTGCCCGCCGGTGGCGACGGGCGCACGATGGCGCAGTTGGACGCCGCCGAGAAGGACGCGCTCAGCCATCGCGGCGCCGCGCTGCGCGCGCTCACGGCGTGGTTTGAGGAGCAAGCGTCGCGATGAGTGAAGCGGTTTCCGATACCGAGCCCAGGGCGCGCGCGGCGGCGCTCTCGGTCGCCTCCAACGCCACCCTGATCACGCTCAAGGTGGTCGCCGGCATAGCCACCGGATCCGTCGCCGTGCTCACTGAGGCCGCCCACTCCGGCATCGACATGGTCGCCTCGATCGTCGCCTTCGTATCGGTCCGCAAGGCCGGGGAGCCGGCCGATGCGGGTCACCCCTACGGCCACGAGAAGATCGAGAACATCGCCGGTGCGATCGAGGGGACGCTGATCCTCTTCGGCGCCGCGATCATCACCTTCGAAGCGCTGCAGCGCCTGGTGCGCGGCGGCCACGTCCACACGATCGGGATCGGGATCGCCGTCGTCATCGTCTCGGCGGCCGTGAACCTCGTGGTCTCGCGGATCGTTCGCGCGCGGGCCCGCGAGACCGGCTCGGTCGCCCTCGAGGCCGATGCGGCGCACCTCAGCGCCGACGTCGCCTCCTCGGCAGCGGTCCTGATCGGCCTCGTGCTGGTGGCGGCGACGGGCGAGCAGTGGATCGACTCCGCGGTGGCGCTGCTGGTCGCCTTCTGGGTCGCGATCGCCGGCGTACGGATCCTCCGCGGCTCGGCGCGCTCGCTGGTCGATGAGTCGTTGCCGGAGGAGGAGCTCGAATGGATCCGCACGACGATCCGCGAGCTCGGCACCCAGCGCGGCGTCGTTGCCTTCCACAAGCTGCGCGCGCGTCAGGCCGGCTCGCGCCGCTACGTCGACGTGCACCTGCAGTTCGAGGACGGTACGACGCTCGAGGCGGCGCACGGGACCGCGCACGAGCTGACCAACGCGATCCGCGACCGCCTCAGCGGCGCCGACATCCTCGTGCACGTCGAGCCCCGAGACCGGGTCGAGCCCGGTACCGAGATCGACCGTCCCTCGCCGTCTGCGCGCTAGCGGCCTCGCAGGTAGTCGTCGGTGCCCTCGAGCCAATCCTCGCGTCGCGGGCAGAAGACGTCGGTCGCGCGCGTGGTCTCGAGCGCCTCGCCACGGTGGGGAAGGTTGGACGGGATGTGCAGCACCTGGCCGGCGCCGACGTCGTGGACCTGTGAGTCGTCCTCGCCGAGCCACAGCCGCAGCAGTCCGCTCTCGATGTAGGTCAGCTGCTCGTGCTCGTGCACGTGTCTGGCCACGATCGCGCCGGCGGCGAGCTCGAACTGCGCGAGCGTGACGCCGTCGCCCATGATCATGCGCCGCGAGATCGTCGGGCTCAGCTCGTCGTTGTCGACGTCAAGCCAGCGGTACAGCTGAGCCTGGGGCTCGGTCATCGTCAGCTCCAATCCTCGCCGGGAGGGCGAGCGTCATAGCAGGTTGATCGCGGCAGCCACCGCTACGGCGAGGGCCACCGCGGGATAGCCGCGGTAGTGATCGAGCAGCATCACCGCGGCCGTGATCAAACACGCGATGACTGTGAGCAGCCAGCCGATGCGGGAAAGCGACACAGGTGTATCTTGGCGGGTGGCGAGGCGGCGCGCTCGCACGGCCGGCCGCCACGCCGCGCACCGATGAACCGCCAAGATCTGATCGACCGCGTCGCGTCGAGCGCAAAGCTGCCCAGACCAGAGGCTGCCCGCGCCGTCGATGCCGCGCTCGATGCCATCGAGGAAGCGTTGCGCGCCGGCGAGAGCGTCCAGCTGACCGGGTTCGGCAAGTTCCACGTCGCGCAGTACACCGGGCGCGCGGGCGTGAATCCCCGCACCGGCGAGCGCATCGAGGTCCCGACCACCGCAGTGCCGCGGTTCACCCCAGGGGTGCGCCTCAAACAGGCTGTGCGTTGAGCGGCGGTTTCGCGCAGCGCCTCGGCGAGGCCGTCGAGCGCCGCCAGTCGCAGATCGTGCTCGGGCTCGATCCCAACCCGGCGTCGCTGTGGCCCGCCGCCGCGGCCGCCGCGCAGGGTGCCGGCAGCGCCGCCGAGCGTGCTGCGCGGGCGGTGTTCGAGCACTGCCGCCTCGTGATCGGCGCGGCGGCCGGCTCCTGCGTCGGGCTCAAACCGCAGCTGGCCTGCTTCGAGCGTCTGGGGGCGCCCGGCTGGTGGGCGCTCGCCGAGGTCGTGGCGCTCGCACACGAGGCCGACCTGCTCGTCATCGCCGACGGCAAGCGCGGCGACTTCCCGCTCACCGCCAGCGCCTACGCGCAGGCGCTGGCCGGATCCACCCAGACGCTGGCCGGCGAGGTCACGGGCCTCGGTGCGGACGCCTTCACCGCCAACCCGCTACTCGGTCGCGACGCGCTCGAGCCGATGGTGGCAAGCGGCGCCGGCGTGTTCGTGCTCGTGCGAACCTCGAATCCGGGCGCCGCCGACCTCCAGGACCTCCCGCTCGCCGACGGGACGGCGCTGTGGGAGCGAATCGCGCTGCTGGTCGATGAGCTCGGCACCTCGGCCGGCGCGCTCAGCGATGTCGGCGCCGTCGTCGGGGCGACGCACCCGGAGTACCTCGAGCGCGCGCGCGCGCTGATGCCGCGGGCGATCTTCCTGCTCCCCGGGGTGGGCGCGCAGGGTGGCCGAGCCGAGGACCTCGGAGCGGCCTTCGCCCCGGGACGGGCGGGCGGCCTGCTCACCGCGTCGCGCTCGATCGTCAACGCTCACGAGCAGGCCGGCGGCGATCCCGCCGCTGCCGCCGCCGCCGAGGCCGAGCGCCTGCGCGCCGTCGCCTGGTCGCTCGCGCCGTAGATGCCGGCGCCGCAGCGCGGGGGGCGGATCCGTGGGGGCAGCCAGGTAGCCTAGGGAGGCGCGATGGGTGGCCTAGGAGCGATGCGCCGGGGGGCTGCCGTGGCGCTGATCAGCGTCGGGGCCCTCGTCTTGGCGAGCATGCAGGCCTCGGCTGCGGCGAGCCGACCCGGCAGTCCAACCGCGACGGCAGCGAGTGTGAGCGCTCCCCCGAGCGAGCTCCCGGCGCGCGCCTGGGTGGTGATGCTGCAGGGCTCGGGGCAGATCATCGCCTCCTCCAACGCCGATGCCGAGCTGCCGATCGCGAGCACGACGAAGTTGATGACCGCGTACGTGACGCTCCACCACGAGCCGCTGAGTGCGCGGCTGCGGGAGCTTCCCTATGTGCCGACCGCCGGCGAGTCGCTCGCGCCGGTCCCGGCCGGTACCGAGCTGAGCGTCCCCGACATGCTGCGGGCGATGCTGTTGCCGAGCGGAAACAACGTCGCCTACTCGTTGTCGGTCGACGTCGCCGGCAGCACCGGCGCGTTCGTCGGCGAGATGAATGCGGCGGCCTCCGCGCTGGGGCTCGGCCGGACGCACTACACGACCCCGGTCGGTCTTGACACCCCGCCCGGCAACTACTCGACGGCCACCGACCTGGCGCGCCTCGCGCGCGTGATGATGGGCGATTCCGTGATTCGCAAGATCGTCGATGAGCCGAGCGCGCGGCTGGCCGACGGCATCGAGGTCGACAACCGCAACGACCTCGTCGGCACCTACCCGTGGGTGGTCGGCGTCAAGACCGGCAACACCTTCGACGCCGGGGAGTGCCTGGTGGGCGCGGCCGATCTCGGCGGCGTGCGCCTGGTCAGCGTCGTGCTCGGCGCGCCCAGCGAGGACGCGCGCGACTCCGACACGCTCGCGCTGCTGCGCTACGGCCTGAACCGGTATCGCAGCACCCAGATCTCCCAGCGCGGTCACGCCTACGCGAGCGTTCCGGTCGCCGGGCGCCACCGCCGGGTGACGCTGGTCGCGGAGCGCTCCTCGCGGCTCGTGCTCGCTCGCAAGATCGTCCTGCACGTCGCCCTGCGGGTTCCCGCGCGCCTGCGCGGACCGTTGCCGGCGGGCGCCGTCGGCGGTTCGCTGGTCGTCACCGAGAACGGTCGTCCCACCGAGTCGGTGCCGCTGGTGACGACCAGGGCCATCGCCGCGCCGCCGCCACCGGCTGCCAGTCACCATCTGCGCCCGGCGGTCTGGCTGGCGGCCGGCGGTGGGCTGGCGATCGTGCTCGTGGGGTGTAGCCTGCCGTTGATGCGCAGGCGGACGACGCGAAGCGCTCCGGGGCTCGATCCGTGATCATCACTGTCACGCTCAATGCGGCGATCGACAAATCGCTGTCGGTTCCGAGCTTTCGGCTAGGGCGGCGCCACCGCACCGTCGAGCGACGTGCGCTCGCCGGCGGCAAGGGCGTCAACATCGCGCGGATGCTCAAGACGCTCGGCGCGCCCGTGATCGCGACCGGCTTCCAGGGCGGACCGACCGGCACCCAGATCGTCGCGCAGCTCAGCGAGGAGTCGATCCTGCACGACTTCGTCCGCATCCGCGAGGAGTCGCGCACCAACACCTCGGTACTCGACCCGACCACCGGCGAGCAGACCGAGATCAACGAGCAGGGCCCGCGCGTGGACGCCGATGAGATCGAGCAGTTCCGCGAGAAACTGCTCTATCTGGCCCGGGGCGCCGCCATCGTCGTCTTCGCGGGGTCGCTGCCGCGCGGGATCGATCCGGATTTCTACGCCCAGCTCGTGCGCGCGGTGCACAAGCTCGACGTGCTCACGGTCGTCGACACCGACGGCGAGTCGCTGCGGCTGGCCACCCGCGCGGAGCCCGACGTCGTCTCGCCCAACGTCGTCGAGGCCGAGGAGCTCGTGGGCCACGAGTTCAACGACGATGCCGACTACGCCGGCGCGGTGCGCGAGATCGTCTCGCTGGGAGCACGCTCGGCGATCATGACGACGCGCGATGGCTGCTGGGCGCAGATGTTGATCGACGGTGCGCCGCGCGGGTTCCGGGTGACCGTGCCCCAGCAGGAGTCGGTCGCGGCGGTGGGTTCCGGGGACGCCTTCCTCGCCGGCTATGTGGCCGCCCGCTACCGGGGCTCCTCACCCGCCGACTGCCTGTCCTTCGGCGTCGCCTGCGGCGCCGAGTCGACGGGGCGGCTCGGCGCCGGGCTGATCGACGTGCGCGCGGTCGAGCGGCTGCTCGCCGATGTCGCAGCGAGCGAGGTGGAGGCGTCCGCCGGAGTGGGCTGAGTTGTATGCTCGAGGTCGGTGGTTGCCGCCGCTTTCTGCTCGCCGCGCGAACCGCCGTCTGTCCGCCTCGAGACCTAGGATCGTGCAATGGAAGTAGAGATCGGCCGCGGCAAGAAGGCGCGGCGCGCATACGGCTTCGACGAGATCGCGATCGTGCCCTCGCGGCGCACGCGCGACCCTGACGACGTAGACGTGACCTGGAAGATCGGCGACTACCGCTTCGAGCTTCCGGTGCTCGGGAGCGCGATGGACGGCGTCATCTCACCCACCACGGCCGGCATCATCGGCCGCCTGGGAGGGCTCGGGGTGCTCAACCTCGAGGGCATCTTCACGCGCTACGAGGACGCCGACGAGCAGCTCGAGCGGATCGCGCTGTTGCCTAAGGACGAGGCGACCCGTGAGATGCAGGAGATCTACATGGAGCCCGTCAAGGAGGAGCTGATCGCGCAGCGCATCCGCGAGATCAAGGCTGAGGGCGTCGTCTGCGCCGCGGCACTGACGCCGCAGCGGGTGGCGCGCTACTACGAGATCGCGCTCGACGCCGGCCTCGACATCCTCGTGATCCAGGGCACCGTCGTCTCCGGCGAGCACGTCTCCACGACCAGTGAGCCGCTCAACCTCAAGGAGTTCATCCCCGAGCTCGACGTGCCGGTCATCGTCGGCGGGTGCGCCTCCTACCACACCGGGCTTCACCTGATGCGCACCGGGGCGGCCGGAGTGTTGGTCGGCGTCGGACCGGGAGCCGCGTGCACCACGCGCGGCGTGCTCGGCATCGGCGTGCCTCAGGCCACGGCGATCGTGGATGTGGCAGACGCCCGCGCGACGCACATGAAGGAGACCGGCGAGTACGTCCAGGTCATCGCCGACGGCGGCATGCGCACCGGCGGGGACGTCTCCAAGGCGATCGCCTGCGGCGCCGACGCGGTCATGATCGGCTCGCCGCTGGCCCGCGCCTTCGAAGCGCCCGGCCACGGCTACCACTGGGGCATGGCGACCTTCCACCCCTCGCTCCCGCGTGGGGCGCGCGTGGCGACGCGGCAGATCGCGACGCTCGAGGAGATCCTCGTCGGCCCCGCCCACGAGAACGACGGAACGCTGAACCTGTTCGGCGGGCTGCGCACCTCGATGGCGACCTGCGGGTACAAGGACATCGCCGAGTTCAACCGTGCCGAGCTCGTGATCGCGCCGGCGCTACAGACCGAGGGCAAGCAGCTGCAGCGCGACCAGGGTGTCGGCATGGGCGCACGCGGGCAGGCGGCGGCGCCGCCGGCCAGCGAGAAGGGCCCAGCCCTAGTCAATGTCTGACGCTTGAGCGACGCGCTCGTCACCGCGGATCGGCAGGCCGGCGAGGAGCCGGCCGCGACCGCGGCTGACGAGGTGCTGGTCATCGACTTCGGTGGCCAGTACTCGCAGCTGATCGCGCGCCGCGTGCGCGAGTGTGGCGTCTTCTCCGAGCTGCTGCCGGCCGACGTCAGCGCCGAGGAGGTCGCGCGGCGCTCACCCAAGGGCCTGATCCTCTCCGGAGGGCCGGCCTCGGTCTACGCCGAGGGCGCGCCGCCGCTCGATCCGGCGCTGCTCGATCTCGGCGTCCCGGTGCTCGGCATCTGTTACGGGATGCAGTTGCTGGCGCACGCGCTCGGAGGCCTCGTCGAGCGCGCCGCGGTGGGGGAGTTCGGTCGCTCGGAGCTGACCGTGAGAGACAGTGGCCGCCTGCTGCGGGGGCTGCCGCTCGAGCAGGCCTGCTGGATGTCTCACCGCGACACGGTCAAGCGCGCCCCCGCCGGGTTCACCGAGCTGGCGGCGTCGACGGCCTCGCCGGTCGCCGCCTTCGAAGACACCGCGCGCGGGATCTACGCGATCCAGTTCCACCCGGAGGTCGTCCACACGCCCTTCGGTCAGCAGATCCTCACCACCTTCCTCGAGGACATCTGCGGCGCGGAGCGGACCTGGACGCCGGCCTCGATCGTCGATGAGCAGATCGCGCGGATCCGCGCCCAGGTCGGCGACGGCAGAGCGATCTGCGGGCTTTCGGGGGGCGTTGACTCCTCGGTCGCGGCGCTGCTCGTGCACCGTGCGATCGGCGACCAGCTGACCTGCGTGTTCGTCGATCACGGGCTGATGCGCAAGGGGGAGGGAGAGCAGGTGATCGCCGCCTTCCGGGACACCTTCCGGGTCCCCCTGGTGGCCGTCGACGCCGAGGAGCGCTTCCTCGCCCGCCTCGCGGGCATCAGCGACCCGGAGACCAAGCGCAAGGTCATCGGCGCGGAGTTCATCCGCGTCTTCGAGGAGGAGGCGGCGAAGCTCGAGGGCGCCCACTTCCTCGTCCAGGGCACGCTCTACTCCGACGTGATCGAGTCCGGCGGGCGCCGCGGCTCGGCGAC
>DASXEZ010000163.1:0-7640 GCA_036489875.1 Solirubrobacteraceae bacterium
ACGCCATCCGCATCCTCGGACGCGCCTGGACCCGCATCCTCTGGCGCTGCTGGCAAAACCACACCCCCTACGACCCAGCCCGCCACAACGCCCTCAACAAACTCCTCACCCAACAGGGTTGACACAGGACGTCTCACGCCACGTCCTCGATCTGCTCGAGTGCCACGAGCTCGTCGCGCGCGTTGACGAGTACCGCGACCGCATCGATGCGCAGCGATCGCACGCGGGGGCGGTCAGGGTGCTCGGCGAGCCACGTCGCCGCGAGCGTGCGCATTCGCCGGCGCTTGGTCACCGTCAGACCGAAAAGCGGGTCGAGACCTCCCGATCGGCGCGTTTTCACCTCCACGAAAACGAGGCTGTCTCGGTCGTGCACGATCAGGTCGATCTCGCCGGCGCGGGTCCAGTGATTGCGCGTGAGCAGCATGAAGCCGAGGCGCTCGTAGTGCTCGAGCGCGAGTTGCTCACCAAGGCGCCCGAGTCGCTGGTTGGCCGGCGGTTGGGACATCGCTCGACGCTAGCCCGCCAGGAAGGCACCTTCGATGAAGAAGTGAGACGGAATCGAGACGGGAATGTGAAGACTCCGTGGGTCAGCGTCGATCGAGGAGTTCCTACGCATGCGCTTGATGAGATCGGCGGATGCTCGTTCACGGACACGGCTTCGCTCTCAGCCGCGGCGTTGCCGACCACGTGCGGGTCGAGCTCGACGTCCGCGGCGGCCTGCCGGCCTTCTCCGTGATCGGGCTCGGCGGCGGCGCCGCTCGGGATGCCCGGGAGCGCGTACACGCCGCGCTGCTGAACAGCGGCTACGCGTTGCCTCGCAAGCGCGTGACGGCCAACCTGGCGCCGGGCGTCAGCGCGCGCGGCGCGCCGGCATTCGACCTGGTGCTCGCCTGCTGCGTGCTCGCCTCCCAGGATGAGCTCGACGCCGGCAGGCTCGCCAGGGTCGGCCTCTTCGCCGAACTCGGTCTCGGCGGCGACCTTCGCGCCTGTGAGGGAGTGAGCGCCGCGGCCGAGGCGGCGGGCGAGGTCGGTCTCGGCGGTCTGATCGTCGCGCGCGGTGATCTCGCGGAAGCGCGCGCGACGCGCGCGCTGCCCGTCGTGGCGCTCTCCGGCCTGCGTGCGGTCGTCGCACTGCTCAAGCAGCCGCCCAACGCGAACGGCCGGCGCGGCGCCTTGGCAGATGCTGGCGCGAGCGCGCCGCGGGCGTCCAGCTCCGGGAGTGCCCGTCCGTCGAGAACGCCCGCGCGCGCGCCGAGCACCAACGGCGCACGCGGGCCCTAACAGACCGCGCGACGCCGCCGAGCCCCGCGCGACCAACGCCGACACCGGTGATCGCCCCGGCCCAAAGCTCCGCCGACATGCCGCCCCGTGCCGCTTGCGGGGTTTGCGATAATCGCTCGATGCGGCTCCTGCGCATGAAGCCCGGACATGGCGAGGTGCTCATCGCAGAGGGTGACGTGGAGGTCGCCGAGGAGGAACTCGAGCTGATCGAGGCCTTCCGCGCCCAGCTCGACCAGGGCATGTGGGCGGCGGTGCCCGTGATCTCACCCGACGGTCGCCGTCAGGCCGAGTTCGTCCGCGACTTCCGCGATGTGCCGCGCGACGCAGACCGCGTCATCTTCTTCCCGCGCGCAGCGGGCGGCAGCTGAGCGAGCGCCGGTGTTCGCAGCCCTCGGCGTCTGCGGGCTCGTGGCGGCGGTGCTGGTCGCCGACGTCATCCGTCCGCGCCTCAAACCAGCGCTGACGCGCTGGTGGGCGCGCTTCGCGGCCGCCCCCCAGGAGGACATCGGCGCCTACGACCCGGGTCGCGAACGCCGCGCCGAGCAACGCGCCCGCGAGCTGCTGCGCTCCTGCGTCAACGAGGAGGACTGGGAGATGTACAGCGACCTCGGCTTCCTGCGCGTGTGGGGCAACGGCAGCGCCGGCAGCGGCGACGGCCACGGCGTCGCTCCCTACGCCTACCTGATCTACCCCCACAAGCCGATCGTCGCCTACGTCCCGCAGAGCTCCCGCCTCCTCAGCGAGTACTGCGTCGAGTTCCTCGACGGCGAGCGCCCCTACGGCAGCAGCCGGCTGCCGCCCTCCGACGACGTGCTCGCGAAGTGGATGGCGCTCACCGCCGACGAGCATCGCCTGATGCAAAACGCGAACCTCCACCTCGCCGGCCGCCAGCACGACCCAGACGGCGTCCGTGCCGACATCGCCGCGCTCGCGCGCTGGGATCGCCGCCGCCAGCAGCTCGAGCCCGCCGACACCTCGCACGCTTCCTGAGCGATCCCGGCGGCCGCGCCGCTTCTGCTCCACAGGGCCCAGCGGAAGGTTGCGAGCCCGCTCCGGCGAAAGCAGCACCATCGTGACCACGATGGCGCCCCCGCAAGCCGGCGAGCAGCTCAGCGCCCCCTGGCGCCAGTCCCTCGCCGAATTCGACGACGACCTGCGCGTGCGCGCCGCGGCGGAGAAGACGCGGCGCGCCTACGCCGCCGACGTCGCCCGCTTCGCACAGTGGTGCGTGCGCCACGAACTCGCCCCCGCGGCCGTCGACGTGCGCAGCCTGCGCCGCTACGCAGCCTCGCTCTCCCAGAGCGGCCTCGCGCCCAGCTCGCTCGCCCGCCACATCGCCTCGCTTCGCTCCTTCTACCGGATGCTGCGCGAGCACGGCATCGTCGACGCCAACCCCGCGGAGCTCCTGACGCTGCCGCGGAGACCACGCTCGCTGCCGCACGTGCTGCGCCCAGAGGAGCTGACGATCCTGCTCGACAGCATCCCCGCCTCGACGGCCCTCGATCTGCGCGACCGCGCGATGCTCGAGCTCGCCTACGCCTCGGGCCTGCGCGCCGAGGAGCTCGTCACCCTCAAGCTCGAATCGGTCGAGTTCGACGCCGAGCAGGTCCGCGTCGAGGGCAAGGGCTCAAAGACACGCCTGGTCCCCGTCGGGGAGCCCGCTCTTCGCGCTCTGCGCGCCTACCTCGAGCGCGCGCGACCGGCGCTCGCCCACGACGAGGAGAGCGCCCTGCTGCTCTCCAAGTCCGGGCGCCCGCTCTCGACCTCAGACGTCCGCCGGCGCCTGCGCATGTGGTCGCAGCGGGCGGGCCTCGGAGGCGGCGTGCACCCGCACGCCCTCAGACATTCGTTTGCCACCCACCTCCTCAACGGCGGTGCTGACCTACGATCCATTCAGGAATTGCTCGGCCACTCGAGCATCTCCACTACTCAGGTCTACACTCAAGTAGAGTCTGCGCGGCTGAGACGCGCCTACGCCAGGAGTCACCCGAGAGCGTAGTTGGCTCGGTCTACCGGTTTTCTAGGGTTCACTCTTGGTGCAGACGAACGTAAAAGCGGTAGAGCTCCGCGACCTTTGGCGCCGGTACAAGACGACCGGTGACCAGAAGGCACGCGACCGGCTGGTCGTCGCCTACTCGCCGCTGGTCAAGTACGTCGCCGGACGCATGGGCGCCGGCCTTCCCGCCCACGTCGATGAGGCCGACCTCATCTCCTACGGCCTGGGCGGTCTGATCGCCGCGATCGAGCGCTTCGACCTCGGGCGCGAGATCCGCTTCGAGACCTACGCGATCACGCGCATCAAAGGCGCGATCCTCGACGAGCTCCGCGCCCTGGACTGGGTGCCGCGCTCGGTCCGCGCCCGCGCCCGCCAGATCGAGCGCGCGAACGTCAAGCTCGAGGCCAAGCTCCAGCGGGTCCCGACCGAGGAGGAGCTTGCAGCCGAGCTCGAGATGAGCCCGGATGAGTTCCGCGCCGCGCTGCTGCAGATCGCCAACTCCTCGATCAGCGCTCTCGATGAGCTCTGGAGCCCATCGGACTCGAGCGGCGACTCGATGTCGCTGCTGGACACCCTCAGCGACGCCAGCGCGCCCGACCCCGAGAAGATGGTCGAGCAGAACGAACTGCGCGACCGCATCGCCGAGGCGCTCGATCGCCTGCCCGAGCGCGAGAAGCTCGTGATCGCCCTCTACTACTACGAGAACCTGACCCTGCGCGAGATCGGCGAGGTCCTGCGCGTGACCGAGTCACGGGTCTCGCAGCTTCACACCAAGGCCGTGCTCGGTCTGCGCTCGCACCTCAGCGCCGCGCGCTGAGCAACGCGACAGCGCCGCCCAGGGGACCCCGCACGCCCGGGGCGCGCCGGCCGCCAGATCCGCTCATATCGCCGCTCCGACCGTCGCCGATCGCGCTATCGTGATCCCCCCGAGCGGAGAGGAGACTCGCATGGCGTACGCTGCGGAAGCTGTCCGTAATGTGGCCTTGGTCGGCCACAGAGGTGCCGGCAAGACGTCTTTGCACGAGGCCCTGCTGTTTGAGGCCGGCGTGCTCACCCGACTGGGCAGCGTCGCCGAGGGTACGACCTCATCAGACACCGAGGTCGACGAGCAGGCCCGCCAGATGTCGATCTCGATGACGCTGAGCTCGTTCGAGTGGTCTGAGCGCAAGATCAACCTCCTCGACACCCCCGGCGAGCCGCGCTTCATCGCCGACGCACTCGGCGCGCTCCGCGTCTGCGAGTCCGCCGTCTTCGTCATCAACTCCGTGATGGGCGCCGAGGTCACGACGCGGCGCCTGTGGAAGGTCGCCGCCGAGCGCGACATCGCCCGCATGCTCTTCGTCAACATGCTCGACCGCGAGCGCGCCGACTTCTACCGCACGCTCGACTCGCTGAAGGCGGCCTTCGGGCCCCACGTCGTCGCGACCGAGATCCCGATCGGCTCCGAGCAGGACATCAGCGGCGTCGTCGACCTCGTCGACATGCGCGCCTACCGCTACGACGGCGCCGGCCGCGCCAACGCGACCGAGATCGAGATCCCGCAGTCCGAGCAGGCGCGCGCCCAGGAGTACCGCGAGAAGCTGCTCGACGAGGTCTGCGAGGTCTCCGACGAGCTCATGGAGCGCTATCTCGAGGGCCAGGAGATCTCCCACGAGGAGATCGTCGACGCGCTCAAGCGCGGCACCAACCACGGCTCGATCTTCCCCGTCGTGTGCGGCGTCTCGACCCGCAACCTCGGCACCAACCGCCTGCTCGAGGCGATCGTCGAGGATCTCCCCTCGCCGGTCGAGCACGGCAGCTTCGAGACCGAGGAGGTGACGCTCGAGCCGCTCGCCGATCGCGAGCTCTTCGCCTACGTCTTCAAGACCCGCGCCGACCCCTTCGCCGGTCGCATCAACCTGCTGCGCGTGTTTCAGGGCACTCTGCGCCACGACAGCCAGCTCGCCAACACGCGCTCGCACGCCAAGGAGCGCATCGGCCAGCTGATCGTCTTCGCCGGCAAGGGCACCGCCACCGCCGAGGACTTCGGTCCCGGCGACATCGGCGGCGTCGCCAAGCTCAAGGACACGCGCGCCGGCGACTGGCTGGCCGCGCGCGATGAGCCGATCAAGATGCCGGTCGAGCCGCTGCCCGCCCCGGTGATGGCGTTCGCGATCGAGCCCAAGACCAAGGGCGATGAGGACAAGGTCTTCAGCTCGCTGCGACGGCTGCAGGAGGAGGACCCGACGATCGACCTGCACCGCGACCCCCAGACGGGCCAGCAGATCGTCGCCGGCCTCTCCCAGATCCACGTCGAGGTGATCGTCGATCGCCTCAAGTCGCGTTTCGGCGCCGAGGTCACGCTGAAGCCGCCGCGCGTCCCCTACCAGGAGACGATCCGCGCCGGCGCCAAGGCCCACGGGCGCCACAAGAAGCAGTCCGGTGGCCGCGGCCAGTTCGGCGACTGCCACATCGAGATCGAGCCGCTCCAGGCGGGCGAGGGCTTCGAGTTCGTCGACCGCATCAAGGGCGGGGCGATCCCCGGCTCCTTCATCCCCGCCGTCGAGAAGGGCGTGCGCGAGGCGATGGAGCACGGCGTGCTCGCCGGCTACCCCGTCAAGGACGTCCGCGTGACGCTGTTTGACGGCTCCTTCCACACCGTCGACTCCTCCGAGCTCGCCTTCAAGCTGGCGGGGTCGCAGGCGATGAAGCAGGCGCTCGAGCAGGCGAGCCCGGTGCTGCTTGAGCCGATCATGATGGTGACGCTGTCGGTCCCCGAGGACACCGTCGGCGATGTCATCGGCGACCTCAACTCGCGTCGCGGGCGACCGCAGGGGATGGAGCCCAGCGGCGCCATGACCGAGATCAAGGCGGAGCTGCCGATGGCGGAGCTGCTCGGCTACGCGCCGGATCTGCGCTCGATCACCGGCGGCCAGGGCGACTACACGATGGAGTTCCTGCGCTACGAGGAGGTTCCCGGTCATCTCGTTTCGAAGGTGATGAGCGCCGCGGCGGAGCAGCCGGTGCGCGTCTGAGAGACCCGTTGCGCACCTGACCCCCACCGCTGCGCTAAGGTCAGGCCAATGGCCACCAGACAGCTGCAGACCAGCCAGGAGCCGGTGATGTGCGAGATTTGCCGCCGCTCGCTCCTGCGCGGCGAGCACCCTTCGCACTTCCGAGACGGCGCCGAGCTGCACACCGTCTGCGAGCTGTGCACGGGCCGCGCGCTCGAGGTCGGCTGGGTCCGCGAGGGCACGAGCGTCGCCGACGCCGTGCAGACGCGGACCGTGCGGGCGCGCTCGCTGGTCAGCCGTTTGCGGGCGCGCCTGGAGGATCCCCAGCCCGCCGCGCCGCCGAGCGCCGCCGCCTCCTCAGAGCGCGGCTCGCGCGAGCCCTCGGAGCGCACGGTGCACGCCGTTCCCGCCGATCAGCGCGGCCAGCTCGCGCGCGCCACCGAGCTCTTCAACGCCTCGGAGCACCCCAAGATGATCGCCGGCGTGATCCGCTCGCTCGGCGCTCCCTACGTCCACGTCGGTCCCCTTCACGACGAGGTCGTGGTCGAGGTCCTCGTCGCCTGGGAGCTCTGCTGGTACCGCTTCGACGCTGATCTCGAGGGCGACATCGTGCACAAGCACGCGCAGGGCTACGAGCTGACCGAGCTGGGCGGCGAATTGCCGGAGGCCAACGCGGCAGCCGATCCTGATGGTCGCCTGGCCCTGGCCGTGTAAGCTGATCGCATGATTTACTCAGTCGTCCCACGCGAGCTCGAAGCGGAACTGCTGGAACCGCTGTCCGCGCGCTACGCCGACGACCCCGAGGTGACGGTCATCGTCGACCGCCGCCAGGGTGAGCGCCGCAGCCGCAAGGCGGCGCCCGAGGCCGCCCAGCAGCGCGTGCTGCGCGACCGTCGTCGTCGCCGCGTCATCGGCGAGTTCGCGCCGCTTGAGCTCCAGGGAGCCCACTCGCCCGCAGCGTGAAGGTCGTCGTCCACGTCGACGGCGGCGCACGCGGTAACCCGGGTCCGGCCGCAGGTGCGGCGGTCCTCACCACGCCCGAGGGCGAGCTCCTCGACGAGGCCTCGACGCTGCTGGGCGTCGCCAGCAACAACGTCGCCGAGTACCGCGGTCTCCTGCTCGGTCTCGAGCGCGCACACGCCCTCGGTGCCACCGAGGTCTCCCTCGTCAACGACTCAGAACTCGTCTCCAAGCAGCTCACCGGCGTCTACAAGGTCAAGCACCCCGACATGCGCCCGCTGCACGCGCAGGCGCTTGCGGCCCTGCGCGGCTTCGAGCGCTGGTCGATCCGCTCGGTGCCCCGCGCCCAGAACGCCCGCGCCGACGCGCTCGTCAACGCGGCGCTCGACGCCGCGCGCTGAAATACCCTA
>DASXEZ010000176.1:0-1835 GCA_036489875.1 Solirubrobacteraceae bacterium
GTACCGCAACGAACTGATCCTCGCTTATCAGTCGCTCGTTTTCGCAGTGACGGCCCGCTTGCCGATCCGTGTTCGGGCCAACTGGGAGCTCGGCGACCTGCAGAGCTTTGGGATCCTCGGCTTGATCGAGGCCATCGACCGCTTCGATGAGGCCTCCGAGCCCTCCCGCTTCGCGAGCTACGCAATGAAGCGCATCCGTGGCGCGATCTACGACGAGCTGCGCCGCCTCGATTGGTTGCCGCGCACCATCCGCCGCCGGGTCATCACCTACCAGACGACCGCCGACGAGCTCTCCAACGAGCTCGGCCGCGTCCCCGAGACCCGCGAGGTGCTCTCCTCGATGGGTGTCGAGCCCGCCGCCGGTGACGCCATCCGACAAGAACTGCACTCCGCGCAGCTCGTCCACCTGCAACAGGGCGAGTCGACCGAAGAGTGGTCGGCCGGTTACCGCCTCATCGAGCAGCTCGTATCGGACCGTGAGACCGAGCCCGAGCCGCGGCTGCTCCACGCCGAACGACTGGAAGAGCTCCGCGCCGCGATCAAGCTCCTCCCCGAGCGTCAGCGCACCGTCATCTCGCTGCACCTTCTCGGTGGAGTCACCCAAGAACAGGTCGGCGTGGTGCTCGGCGTGAGCAACTCGCGTGTCTGTCAGATCGAGGCCGCTGCCGTCCAGGCGCTGCGCACGATGCTCGCCGACGCGCCCGAGGGCCGCTCCTCGATGCGGGCGGGCTGAACCGCTCGCCGCTCCCGCCGATCCGATCAGCCGCCCCGCGCGCGACGCGCGGCGGCGCGCAACCGACCCCCACGCAGCTGCTGCTCGACCTAGGCGCGCCATTCGCCCGCCTAGGTCGAGATCCCGAGCAACTGCTCGGCCTGGGTCCAGGTGAACACGATGTCGGTCGGCAGCGCGCCACACGACCCGACGTAGAGCTCGGCGATCGAGGGGGTGTTCTGGTAGCCCGTCGCCTGGTAGGAAACCCCCATCAGCTGCGTCGGCGCTCCGGCGCCACCGCAGAGGGCGGGCGTCGGCGAGCTCATCAGCACGTTCTCGCGATGTTCCCAGCAGCCCGTCGCACCGGCGACCTTGCAGTCGATGTTCACCCCGACGCCGTCGGCGTAGAGCCAGTAGTAGTCCGCCCCGAAACCGTTGAGGTCACCGGCCCAGTTGCTCGACCACTCGACGGCCGGTCGATTGCCGGTGAGGTTCCAACCCTTGAGCACCGGGTCGGCATTGGCTCGCGCCCCCGCTGCCGCGGCCGCGTCGAGCTGCGTGGTCATCGCCGTCGCCGGCATCAGACCGCGCGCCACCCGTTCGAGATTGGTGATGACGAACAGTTGCTGACTGGCGGTCAGCGCGAGAAAGGCGGCCACCCGCAGCGTCATCGGCGCGAGTTGCTCGGCGCTGCGCGCATTGTTGATCGCCGCGAGGGCTTCATTCACGCACGCGACCGTCACCGTCTGCGGTGGGCAGTCGGAGACGAAGTTGGGCTGGGGCGCGATGTTGCTCGCCGGGTCCACGTCGAGCCGCGCCTTCACCTTGCCATGCTTCGCCTTTGCCGGCCGCTTCGGGGCCTTCTTGCGCGCCGGCGCCGCATGGGGGTGACGCGCCACTGGCGTGGCCGCTGCCCTCGTCAATTGTGTTTGCGCGGTCGGCGCGACGAATACAAGGGCAGCGATCGCCCCGAAAAGAGCGACCAGCAAACCTAAGTTTCTAACCGCACCGCCACGCAGATTTACTCTGCGTGTACCTCTCACCACCCCCCCTAACGGCGCCACTTTGTGTGGCTTTTAGGCGGACGGCAGACCCAAATTTGGCGGCCTCGGCAAGCTGCGAT
>DASXEZ010000079.1:0-10445 GCA_036489875.1 Solirubrobacteraceae bacterium
AACAGGCCCAGCCGCTCACGACGCCTCCGCGGAAGCGCCGGGCACCACGGACGACAACCCCAAACACGGTCTCACCATCGCCAGCGGACCGCCGACACCACTCGCCCCGTCACCCTTCGAGCGCTTACTGCACGTTCCGGGTTAGTACGCGACGGCGGGCTGTCCGGAATCGTCGACTGGGGGACCGCGTGCCTCGGAGACCCCGCCGTCGACGTCCAAGTCGTGTGGTCTCCACTGTTCACCCTGCAATCCCGCAGGGCGTTCCTAGAAGCGTTGGAGGTCGATCCGGCCACGCTGCAGCGCAGCCGCGGCGCCGCGCTCCAGCAGGCGTGTGCCGCACTGCCCTACTACCAGAACAGCTACCCGGTGATCGTCGAACGCTCCTGGCACAAGCTTGCGGCACTCGGGGTCAGTCACCGCATCCCGTAACTCAGCACCAGGAGATCAGTCTGGCCTGAGTGATCCGCCCCCGGGGTATCACCTGCCTGATGCGCTACCGCTTGGTCACAAGCACCGCACTTCTGGCAGCTGCGCTCGCCATGGCCGCATGCGGGACATCGCAGACCGGACCACACTTCGGTAGCGGCTCTTCGGCAGGATCGCGGCGATTGCCCGACCAAACTCATTCCGGCGGCAGCAGATCGACCGCGGTGAAGATCCAGAGCAGCATCCTGCGCCCGGCCCACACCGACGGAACCGCGATACCCGTAGCTTCGGTCTATGGGTCTGCCGCAATTGCCTCCCCTCGGGTCGCGTTTGGTTCAGGCCGATACCGTTGACGTGACCGCGAACCGCGGGCGGACCTGGCGGCAAGTCTTGTTCGAGGGCGGCACAGTCGTCTCAGTCACCCCGCAACTCAGCGAGCACGGACTGGACGGGGTCATTGAAGTTCTCGTCTCCTCGGGTCAAGGCTGTTCGACGAACGGCAGGTGCCGAGCGGTGGCCGGCGCGAAACGTCGCGATGCGGTGGTCGCGTCGATCTCGGGGCTGGTCGATCTGGCGCGTAGCGCGAAGGTGCCGGCGATCTTGAGCATCGGTCCGGTGCGTGGCGACGTGTGCTCGGGCGAACCGCTCGGGGGGATTGGCGACGGCGGGGGCGCGGTAGTTAAATGCGAAACCTTCCACGGACGGAGCTGGTGCTGGTACAGATGCTGATGAGACGTGTGGCAAACGTCATCCTTGTCTTGCTCGTTGTGGCGGTGCTCTTCGGGATGCAGGTTGGGTTGCGAGCGCTGGGTTGCAGCCACTTCGTCTCGGAACTGCTGGGATTCGTCGCGGCCGTGATCGTGACGGCCTTCATCCTGGCTCTCGGTCTTTTCGATAACTCATGGGGCGAGTCCGCGGCACCGGGGGCATCGAAAGAGCACTAGGCGGCCCGGTCGACCTCAGCTGTCCTCGCGACTCGACCGCTGGGCACGACTTATGCGCACGTCGCTGATCGTCATCGCTTTCGTCGTTCTCGCCATCTTTGCTGCGGGCACAGCGGTGACGTATCAGGCCGTTTGGAAGGTTTGGCGAGCCACTCCGTCTGATCTTCAACGCCGGATCATCGTCTGGGCGCTGGTGCTGTTTCCGATCGGCGCCGCTGGTTTGGCGCTTCTGATCATCGCGCCCCAGGACACCAAACACACGCGATCAACGCGATATCAGGGTCGACTCGAGGAGGCCCAGCCCCGCCTGGACGAGCTCGTCGCGATCGAGCCGACCGAGCTCAACCGTTGGATCCGTCGCGGCGCCCGTCGCAGCTCGCTCAGGGAGCGCCTCACAACGATCAGCCAGGATGAACGGCTGCGCGGACGTCCGCGGGATTGTCGCCTGCTTCTCGGGTGCGTGCTTCGCGCGAAACTGCCAGCGCGCGACATCGGCGTCGACGAGCGCGTCGCGTCCTCAATCGAAGTTTCGGAAGCGTCGCCATCCAGGCGCCCGAGGCGGCCCTTTTCGAGCGTGGAAAGCGGCGCACGCCGGCTCCGAGGTGCCGAGGACCTGAGTTGAGTCAGATGCCGGTGAGCTGTGAGGCTTGGCGAGCGGCGGCGTCGAGCTGTCCCGCGTCGAGCGTGATCGTCGCTTGCACCGACCATTCATCGCGGTCGCGGATCTGCTCGAGCGCGATCACCACAGCGATGTGCCCCAGGCCATCGTGGGTGGCGCTGAGGGTCAACGGCCGCGTTCCCCACGTCCGGGCACCCGACCAACCACGCCAGTCGGTGGCGAGTGCCGCGAAGTAGCCGTCGAGCGGCGGGACTCTGTGCTGCAGGTGGTCGAGGTCGACGTCTGTCTTGACGCTCAGGCCGGGCGTCTCGATCGTGACCTGCCAGTAGAACGGTTCAGGGCGACCGTCGGTCTCGATGATAAGAACGCCGCCGTCGCTGGAGCCCAACTGCAAACCATGCTCGTGCTGCTACGGCATCCTCGGGATGAAACCACATCCGTCGCGGAGCATTCGTCCGCGGCCGCCTGATCACAGCATCGAAAAGCAGGCGCCCGGGATCAGCTCCCGCCCGGGCCGAAGTGTGCCTCGTGGTTAGCCTTGTCCTGTGCCTGAAGACTTCTTTGAGCCGCCACCGGATGTTCCGACGTCGGCTCCCTTGCCCCCGCAGCCGCCGTGGGCGGGCCCCTCCCATGGGATCCTGCCGGGCGCAGCGGCGCTGGAGGTCATCCTGGCCGCCAGCGAACGCGCCGCAGCGTCCATCGGGCGATGCGTCGCACTGGCAGTTGGACTTCCGCGTGATGCTCGCCGTGGGCAACGAGGAGCTTGACCCGGAGCTGAATGGCATCTACGAGCGCCCCGGCGGCTGAGACAAACTCCGTGGAGATGCTGCGGCTCACCATTGAGTTCCCCGATGGCCGCGGTGGCCAACACGGTTCGTCGCGATGTATGTGCGGGCACCGGTGCGCCCATGGCGACGAACGAAGGCGTCCGGCTGACAGCTGAGGCTGGTGTGGGATTCTGTGCGCAGGCGGTGTCCCGCCCGCATCCACTCGCAACCGCGAAGGAGACCGCATGACCCGCCGCTCTCGCCTGACCAAGCCGCTTGGAGCTCTGGGGGTCGCGCTCGCGTCGGCGATGCTCACCGCGACCGTCGCCCAGGCCGCACCGACCACCGACGCGGCGGTCCAAACTGCGCTCCAGCAGCTCGTCAGGTCAAACGGGGGGCCTCCGGGCGCGATCGCGACGCTGTATCGCGACGGGCAGCTGACCATCCTGCGCGCCGGTCGCGCCAACGTCAAGACTCCGGGCGCCCCCATGGCCACGGAGCACATGCGCATCGCCAGCATCTCCAAGGCGTTCAGTGCCGCGGTCGCCCTTCATCTGGTGCAGGAGGGCCGCCTCAGCCTTGATGACAGGATCGGTCAGATGCTCCCTGCCTTCCCGAGGTCGTGGGCGTCGGTGACCGTGCGTGAGCTGCTCAATCACACCAGCGGCGTCCCCGACTACACGCGCTCCAAGGCATTCGCGAAGCAGGCCGCCTCTGACCCGCGGGGGTACGTGAGCCCCGCCGAGATCATCGGTTGGGTGCGCAAGGACCGCCTCGCTTTCCGGCCCGGTTCGCGCTACGAGTACTCGAACACCGACAACATCATCGTCGGCCTGATCGCGCAGTCGGTCACCCATACGCCCTACCCCGCGCTGGTCAAGCGCATCGTGCTCCGACCCGCCGATCTGACGCAGACAACGTTTCCCACGAGACGGATCGGCCTCCCCGCCCCCTTCATCCACGGCTACATCGTGAGCCGGGGAAAGGCACCGACCGACGTCACGACCTTCCTGAGCCCCAGCGGCGCGTGGGCGTCAGGGGCGATCGTCTCGACACCAACTGACCTCGGCGCTTTCATCCGTGCCGACTTGGGGCTGAAGTTCTTCGGGGCCGCGCAACAGCAGCAGCAGATGCGCTTCGTACGTGGCTCGTCGAGCCCGGCCGGGCCCGGCGCCAACGCCGCGGGTCTGGGGCTCTTCCGCTACACAACGCGTTGCGGGAGCGTCTACGGCCACACCGGCAACTTCCCTGGTTACACCCAGTTCGCTGCCGCGACCGCGGACGGTTCCCGTTCGGTCACCACCACGCTCAACATCCCGGCGCCAACCGGGAAGCTGCTCAAGAAACTGCGCGCCGCCCAGGCAGAAGCAGTCTGCGCCCTGCTTGGCCGCTGAGGGCCGCCACACGCACCCCCGGCAAACCCCAATCGATAGGTCACGCGCTCGGAGTAAGCCCATCTAGCGAGCCAAGCGCATCCTGTAGCACGACGGATACCCCCCACCGTCGCGCGATTGGTTCTCGCGCGTCGCACTCGTCAGCTGTCGTCTGACGATTCGCGGTGATGCCTATCCAGCTGGGACGCCAGTCCGTCGCTAACCGGCACACTCCCTCGCGCAGCCGTGCGGCTCCGCACCGAGCAGATCCCAATAGGGACAACCGTGGACTGACCAGCACCGCCTCCCGGGTCGGCGACGTCGCCGACCCGGGGCAGTGAGCTCACGATCTCAGCTGGCGTTCTGCGGAAGGCTCGAATTCTTGCTGGCCATCTTGTTGAACTGCGCCAACGAGACCTGCGTGTACGCCGCTGGGATCTGTGCGGGCTCGGCGTTCGCGATGTTCGCTGCGGTCGCCGGCAGCCAGTTGACGGCGTCCGTGCTGGTGCCCGCCGTCCAGACGAACCGCATGGGCTCGTAGGAGTGCGGGTCGACATAGAGCGTGCTTGTCGTTCCCTGGGGACCCTGCGACGTCGCGAACGAGATCTTCAGCGCCGCCACGCCGTTGATCGTCACGGTCCCCTCCCGGGTGGCCTCGCCGCTCTTCAGCTTCTGCTGCAACTGCTGGACGGGGGCGGGGACGGGCAGGCCCGATACCGCCGACGTGTGGCTGACGCGGACCGCGTAGACGTGCTGGATGGGGTCGACGAACACGTTCCTGTACTGAATGCCGCCGTTGCTCGGCGTCCCATCCTGGGTTTCGGAGTAGTACGTGGTGCCGTTGGCCAGAGTCCCCACGCTTGACAGGTACTGGGCCCCGGTCTGCGGGTCGGTGTACCCCCAGCTGTCGAAGCTAGTGTTGCCGCCGGTCGACGGGTACTCCATCACCTCACCGGTGCCGGCGACTAGCTGGGCGCGGACGCGGCGAACGATGTAGGCGACGTCCTGCCCGTGAGTCACCGCACCGATCTGCGAGCCCGCCGATCCGCCGCCCCCGATATTCGACGATCCGTTCGAGCCGCCGGCTGCGCCGGTCGCCACCACGACCGCGGCACCCGCAGCGACTGCCACGGCCAGCGCCGGGACGGCGACTCGCGCCCGTCGGCGAGAGCGGCGCAAACATCCGGGGCGCGGGCCGGCGGTCGCCTGATCGATCTCCCGGGCGAGCGCTTCTCGCCCGGACTGTTCACGAGTGCTGTCGATTGCAGGATCGCCGACACCGAGATCCCGCACAGCGAAGAGGAGGTCCATGGTGCGTGTCCTTTCAGGCATTGAAGAGTTTCGTTTCGCGCAGCTCCGCGGAGCGTGTGCGTGTGGGTGGGTCGACGGCGCCCGCGAGCACGCGCCGTGCACGCGCGATTCGGGATTTCACGGTGCCGATCGGCGTCTCGAGCGCGGTCGCGGCCTCCGCGTAGCTGAGCTCGCCCCAGACGACGAGCAGCAGCGCGTCTCGATCCTCGCGAGACAGCCGCCGCAACTCGCCGATGAGTTCAGCGCTCAGGGCACGATCCTCATGCTCGATCAACTGCGGCGCGGACGCCGCGAGATGCTGCAGCGCCTTCAAGCGACGCTGCTCGGACCGATGATGATCAGCGATCACGTGGTTGGCGACGCCCAGCAGCCACGGCAAGGCGCCTGCTTGCTCGGCGCGGCATCGCTCGCGTCCCCGGAAGGCGCGGGTGAACACCTCGGAGGCGTAATCCTCGCCCGCCTGCAAGCCGACTCGCCGGACCACGTACCGGCGAACCGCGAGGTGGTGACGCTCGTAAAGGATCGCGAACGCCGACGGCTCAACGGTCGACCGCGCGATCACCTCCGCGTCTGATGGGTTTGGGTTCATGCTCTTCTTGTCGCCGCCAGGCCCGAGTTTGTTCTCACGCGCGATGCGGCTGGACGGTAAGACCACAGAGAAGGTCGTGTCTATGCATCTTTTCGTGACCCGACCTCCGACGCTGAGCCTAAGTCACCAGTACCCCGAACCGCTCGCCCGCCGCAGCTATCGCTTCCGCCTCGCCGAAATTTCGGCACTCCTCACGGATCCTGATCAGGCGGAGGAAGCTCGCGCACCGACTCGGCGATCGCTGCCGTCGTCGACTGGGTCAAGGCCGGGCGACTCCTCCCTGAGGAATGCGATCGCCAGATCGCGCCCGACCGGACGATTCTGGTTGCCGCCGCGAACTGGATTGTCCCGTCAAAGCAACGGGCCCCTAGGTCCGACCTGCGCCCACACGTCGGTTCAATAGTCACGCCGCCGGTAGTAGCGACGGGTCGTCAGCGGGTGTTCGCGAACCACTTCCAGGTGCGCGCTCAGCCGTTCCGTGATCGTGGCGATGACGACCTGTGAGATCAGTGCGCGCACGTCCGGATCGATCCCGGGCAGATCGAAGTCCGCGGTGTCAAGGACGGTCACCTTGTCGGTGACCTCGGGCACGAACGCTCCGACCCGTTCCACCAGAGGTCGCGATGCATCCTCACCCGTGAAGAGGATCACGCTGACGCCGGGCTCGACGAGCTCGAGCGTCCCGTGGAAGAAGTCGGCCGCGTGGATCGGACGGGTGCGGATCCATTGCATCTCCTCCAGGATGCACGTGCCGTAGTACCACGCCTGCGCCCAGGTGCCGCCGGCGCCGGTGATGATGTGGAACGGCTCGTCCTTGAACGCCGCCGCCAGCTCGGCGGCGCGAGGCTCGAACGCGCGCTTGACTTCGAGCAGGAGCTCGGGGAGCAGCGTGAGCTGACCGACGATCCGGTCGAGGCCCTCCAGCTCGTCGCGCTTCGCACACACCGACAAGGCGATCAGCAGCGACTGCAGGTAGAACGACTCCGACGAGGTGTCGTCCTCAGCGAAGTTGGTGAAGTTGATGTCAGCCTGCTCGGCGACCGGTGAGTTCCCATGGCCAGTGAGGGCGACCACCTTGGCGCCGTGGCGCTTGGCGTACGCCAGCATGTCCTGGGTCTCCGGAGTGGTGCCAGAGAGGGAGGGCAGGACGACGATCGAGTGCTCGTGCAGCGCCACCGAGCCCAACGCCATCATTTCGGCGGGCTGGAGCAGGAACGTCGGGAAGGTGCTCGTGCGCTGGAGCAGCTGCGCCGCCGGCAGCATCAGCACGCCGGCTCCACCCGCGCCGAGGAAGTGCAGGTTCTCGGCGCCGGAATCCAGGAGCGTGTCGAAGGCCGTGCGGATGGGCTCGGCCAGGGCCACCGCCCCTGCCTGGATCGAGCGGAAGCGCTCTTCGTCGAAGTTCAGCATGGTTCCTCGCGTTGTCGATGGTCGTAGGTCTGGTCTTCCGAAGCGAGCTCGCCCAGGGCTCCCGGCGACGGGTTCGTCAGGTCTCGGTGGCCAGCGCCGGAGTGCTTGACCCGTGCCTGACCGGGTCGAAGCAGGCCACCGTGTGGCCGGTGGCGGCCTCGGTTAGCTCCGGGACGGTGGCGCGACACCGATCGTGGGCGGCCGGGCAGCGCGCGTAGAAGTCGCATCCGGAGTGATCGCCGTGGGCGGTGGAGACGTCGCCGCCGATCAGGGTCCCATCGGCATCCCGCGCGGCCGGGTCCGGGACCGGCACTGCCGCGAGTAGACCGGCTGAGTAATGGTGCAGCGGCTTGGAGAACAGCTCGTCGGCGCCGGCCTGCTCAACGATCCGGCCGAGGTACATCACCGCGACGTCTCTGGCGATGTGGCGCACCACGCCGAGGTCGTGCGCGATGAACACCAGGGTCAACTCGAGGTCGCGCTGGAGGTCGGCCAGCAGGTTCAGGATCTGGGCTTGGACGGAGACGTCGAGCGCCGAGACCGGCTCGTCGAGCACCACCAACTGGGGCCGGGTGATGAGCGCGCGGGCGAGCCCGATCCGTTGCCGCTGCCCGCCGGAGAACTCGTGCGGGTAGCGCTTGGCGTGGTGAGCGGGGAGCCCGACCCGCTCGAGCATCTCAGCGACGGTCCGCCGCCGCTCGGCACCGCTGCAGAGGTCGTGGATGTCCAGCGGAGCGGCCACGATGTCCTCCACCCTGCGCCTCGGGTTGAGGGACGCATACGGATCCTGGAAGACCATCGTCAGGTCGCGCCGGACGCGCTGGAGGTCCCGCCGGCTGAGCGAGGCCAGGTCCTTGTCGTCGAACCTGATCGTCCAGCTGTCGGGTTTGTGCAAACCGACGATGCAGCGAGCGAGCGTCGACTTGCCGCATCCAGACTCGCCGACGAGGGCGAGGGTCGAGCCGGCGTCCACGTGCAGTGACACCCCCTTGACCGCGTGCAGGCGCTGTCCGGTGCGGAGCGCGAAGCTCTTGTTCACGTCGCGCAGGTCGAGGCTCGCGCTCACGCCGCGTCTCCGGAGATCACGGAGCTCGGCACGCCGAGCGACGCCGGACCGAGGGTCGCCGAGCGCAGGCACGCGTCGAGGTGGCCGGCGGCTGCGCCGCGTTGCTCGAGGGCGGGCAGCGTCTCGCAGATCTTCTCGGCGAACGGGCATCGAGGGGCGAACGCGCACCCCTGATCGGGCTGTGCCATCGACGGCGGTTGGCCGTCGATCGCTCGCAGCCGCGCGACGCGCGGACGGTCGACCCGCGGGATCGAGGCGAGCAGCGCCTGGGTGTAGGGATGCCGCGGCGCGGCGAAGACATCGGCGGCACTGCCCTGCTCGACGAGGCGCCCGGCATACATCACCGCGACGGTCTCCGCGGACTGGGCGACGACACCCAGATCGTGCGTGATCAGGATCACCGCGGTGCCGTGCTCGGCCTGCAGGCGGCGGATCAACCGCATGATCTGGGCCTGGATCGTGACGTCGAGCGCCGTGGTCGGCTCGTCGGCGATCAGCACCGCGGGCCGGCAGGCGAGCGCCATCGCGATCATCACCCGTTGACGCATGCCACCGGAGAACTCGTGTGGGAAGTCGTCCACCCGCCGGGCCGGATCGGGGATCCCTACCTCGGCAAGCAGCTCGACGGCGCGGGCTCGCGCGGCCTTCCGGGAGATCGGCTCGTGCGCACGTAGGACCTCGGTGATCAGCGAGCCGACCCTGTGCACCGGGGTGAGCGAGGTCATGGGGTCCTGGAAGATCATCGCGAGCTGCGCGCCGCGCACGCCGCGCAGCTCGGAGTCGTGCAGCGCCAGCAGGTCCCGGCCCCCGTAGAGGACCTCGCCTTCGAATCTCGAGTTTCGAGTGCGGTTCAGAGCGGTGAGCGCCATCGCCACCGTCGACTTCCCCGAGCCGGACTCGCCGACGAGGCCGAGGATCTGGCCGGGCGCGAGATCGAAGCTGACGCCCCGGACCGCGCGTACGGTCTCGTCCTCCGTGCGGAAGGAGACCCTCAGATCACGCACGCTGAGGATCGGGTCAGTCAATGGAGATCCTCGGGTCGAGCTTCGTGAACAGAACATCCGCCAGTGCGTTCACGATCACGATGAAGAACCCCCCGTACAGCGTCAGCGCCATCAGCGGTGGGAGGTCGAGCTGGGAGACGGCCTGCTGCGCGTAGGCGCCGACGCCGTTGATCCCGAACACGGGCTCGATCAGGATCACGGTGCCACCGACCGCGGCGCCGAAGTCCAGGGCGAACAGCGACGCGACCGGGATCAGCGCCGTCCTCAGGACGTGACGCAGCAGCACCCGTCGTCCCGACAGCCCCATCGCCCGGGCTGTCCGCACGTAGTCCGCGGTCTGGACCTCGAGCAGTGAGTTGCGCACGACTCTCGAGTAGAAGCCCATCGAGACCACGGACAGGCAGATCCACGGGAGCAACAAGTGCTCGAACCACCCCAGCGGGCTCTGGGTGATCGGCACGTACCCGCCCGGTGGGATCCAGCTGAAGAGGAAGAAGCTGTGCCAGACGTAGGTGAACAGGTACAACATCACCGCGCCGAGCCAGAAGATCGGGGTGGAGATTCCGGCCATGGCGAGCACGGTGAGGATCCGATCGACCCACTTGCCCTGGTTCAGTCCTGACAGCACTCCGAACAGGACCCCGAACCCCAGCCAGATCGCGGCGCCGCCGATCGCCAGCGACAGGGTCTTCGGAATCGCGCGTCCGATCGTCGGCAGCACCGCTGTCTGGTTCTGGTAGCTGATCAGGTTGTGCTTGATCAGCAGCCCATTCATCATGTCCAGGTACTGCGTCCACAGGGGCTTGTTGAACCCCCAGGTCTCCCGGATCGCCCTGATGTTGGCGGCGGTCGGGTGGCGCCCCGCCATGCGAACCGCCGGATCGCCGCCCGGGATCACGTTGAAGATCACGAACACGATCACCGACAACGCGAAGA
>DASXEZ010000091.1:0-17596 GCA_036489875.1 Solirubrobacteraceae bacterium
CGACACTTTTACCTCGCTCGGGGCAACCATGACCGTCCCACGGTACGGAGCGGTCGCGTCCGAGCTCCCCGGCGGCTCGGTCCTGATCGCCGGTGGATCAAACGGCACGACCGTCACCCAAACCGCGGAGGTCTACAACGCAGCGTTCGCGACGTTCACGGCCCTGACCCCCTCCGGCGATACCGAACTGCAGACGCCGCGCGAGTTAGCCACAGCCACGACCCTGCCAAGCGGCAAGATCCTGATTGCTGGCGGGCAGAGCACCGAAGCGAGTCCTCCTTCGGGCACGGCGCTAGCGAGCGTCGAGGAATTCGATCCCTCGAGCGGAACGTTCGCCTCCGTCCCCGCGACCGGGGCGACTGAATTGCAGACCGCTCGCGAGGGCGCCGCGGCAGCGCCGATGGGCGACGGAGCGATCATCGCGGGCGGCGTCAGTCAGTCGGGAGCGGTTCTGAGCTCCGCGGAACGCGTCACCGAGGTTTCACCACCGACCTGCTCCAGCGTGTCGGCGGCAACCCTGGCCGGAGGTGCCCCCACGAACATCCGCCTCGCGTGCACCGTGAGCGGGCCAGCGCCCGACACCGAGGCGATTCTCAGTTCGCCGTCACACGGCACGATCGGGGCCATCGACGCGAGGACCGGCACCGTCACTTACAGACCGACCAAGGGCTTTACGGGGGCCGACAGCTTCGCGTACGAGGCCACTAACGTGGCCGGCGCATCCGATGTCGCGGTGGTGACCGTCACGGTCCCGCCGATCGTAGTTCTGCCGACGACCGTCCGCACCGTCTCGGCGACCGCGGTCGCACAAACGGGTGCGGTCCTCAGGGGCTCGGTCAAGCCCGGGACTGGGACGACGAGCGCACAGTTCGAATACGGCACCCACCGAACCCTGGCGCGAGCCACAGCGACCAAGCTTCAGTCGGTGCCCTCCGGCGTTGGCCCGGTCCCGATCTCCGCGCGCCTCTCCGGGCTCACACCAAGCACGACCTACTACTACCGAATCCGCGCCCTGAACTCGACAACGAGCGCGACCGCCACCGGCTCGGTGCTGAAGTTCACCACCCCCAGGCCGTTCGGCCGGATCGTCGCGACAATGCTGTGGGCGTTCGACCCTCACGCCCGCAACGTCACCGTCGGCGAACTCGTCGTCAACGATGCTCCTGTGGGCGGGCGGATCGTCATCGGCTGCCACGGCAACGGCTGTCCGCGGGCCCGAACCCTCAGCATCAACGCACCAAAGGCTCGGTGCAAGGTGAGCCGCGGCAAGCGCTCTTGCGCGAAGCCCGTCTCCCAGGCGACGGAGCACCTCACAACGCTGTTTGCCCACGTGCGACTCGCCTACGGGGCCAAGCTCGGGGTGCGGATCATCAAGACGAACGACATCGGCAAGGTGTTCATGTTTACGATACGCCGCGGCGGCGTCGCGCCGACAATTTCGTGCCTGGCGCCGGAGAGCACCAAGCCAGAAGGCTGCTGAACAGTCAGGTGCGGCCGGGACACGTCGGCGACGCCGTGGCGCGCGTGAGACCCCCCAGGCGGTGACTCCGCCGGTCAGGGCGCGGTCTCGACCGCAGCTGCGGCGGGAGCCGCGCCATCGGGGTGGGCTGCCTGCGGAGGGTTGGTTCGTAGGCGAGTCGTGATGGCAAGCCCGGCGAGGGCGACCACGGCGAGAACGATCATCGCCGCGACGTAGGTGCCGTTTCCCGAGACCAGATTAGAGACCAGGATCGTTCCAGCGATCGCGGTGCCGAACGACGAGCCAAGGTTCGAGATGCTGCGCGACAGCCCCGATATCTCGCCCTGCTTCTCCTCAGGGAAGGCTGACTGCACGAGGTTCACCGAGGGAGTCAGCATCACGCCGAGGCCGAGGCCGATCAGCAGCAGGCCAGGAGCGAGGGCCCAGGCACTCGATGAGGCCACGTTCACGAGGCCGAGCAGGAGCCCGATCCCGACCGCGGTCATGGCGAACCCGGCAGATATCAGGCTCTTCTGCGCGTACTTCTTCGCCAGTCGCTCCGCCGCGAGCGAGGACACGAGGACGCCCACCGTCGCGGCGGTGAAGATGACGCCGGTCTTGACCGCGTCGTAGTGGCGCTCGGTCTGGAGAAAGACCGAGACGGTAAATGACACGCCCATCAGAAGCAGCCACTGGAGGTTCTGCGTGACTAGGCCAAGGTTGGATATCCGGTTTCGGAACAGCTCCGTCGACAGAAGCGCCACCTTGCCCGCCCGCTCCCGGGAGCGGATGTAGAAGAAGAACCCCGCCAGCAACGCGACTCCGATCGCGAGGAAGATGACCAGCAGCGTGTTGTTGACGCCCGCTTGAAGGATCCCCAACACGAGAAAGAACATGCCGACCGCGGAGAGCACCGCCCCCAGCGCGTCGAAGGGGCGCTCGGGATCAGGCGCGATCGGATCTGAGACGCGACGGCTGAGCAGGACGATAGTTCCCACCACCAGGGCTTGAAACACGAACGCAGCTCGCCAACTGAGCGCGGAAGTGATGAGACCGCCGATCAATGGTCCGGCTGCGGCGCCGATGCCGCCCAGTCCGCTGATCACACCAAAGGCTCTCGCCCGAGATTGCATCGAGGTGAACGCCATCGTGGTGAGGATGTAGACGGGCGGGATCAAGAAGGCGGTGCCGACGCCCTCAAACACCGAGTTGCCGAGAATCAGCACGCCGAGCGACGGCGCGATCGCGCTCACCAACGCGCCGATCCCGTACAGCGTCAGGCCCCCGATAAAGCACCGCTTGCGGCCCCAGCGGTCGGTCAACTTGCTGCAGGGGATCATCAGGACCGCCATGATCACCAGGAACAGCGTGATCGTGGTCTGCACGCCCTTTACATCGGTGTGCAAGTCGTGACTGATGTCGTTGATCATCACGTTCATGTTCGAGCCCGCGAAGCTGCAGATGAACTGAGCGAGAGCCAGCGGAGCGATGAACGCGCGCGGAGACCTCACCCAGCTTGCCGTCGCCAGGCCCCGCTCTGGGGTTGTCGCGCTCACGTCACCTCGACTCACAGGGCGCAACGCAGCTCTCGACCACGTCAGCCAGCCGCGCGGGAACGCGCCTCGCCGCCGCTTCGCCAAGGGGCGCGAGCGCGTTCAGATCGCTCATCCGGCTGCCTCCTCGCCCCGGAGGCTGCGGGATGGGATCAGTGCTCGGCTTCGTGATCAATCGCACCGACGCTGACCAGCGTTAGCCCTAGATCCGCGACACGCTGCAGCAAACCAGAGAGCTCTGCCTGATCTCGAACCAGGCCCACGATGACCGTGTTCCCGTGGTCGCGCGTCAAGGTCATGCCCTCGAAGAAGCGGCTGAGCTGGTCGCTGAGTTCACCTTCGGCTTCGAGGCGATAGGTTCGAGAGTGCATCAACAGCACCTTGGCATACTCTCCGCCGGCTTATCCGGTGATTGCGACGATCACCTGGGTGAACGAAAATCAGGCCAGGTAGGCGGACCGCTCGGGTTTGGTGATGCCCGCAACCATTCGTGTTCACCTGGGTGAATCGGCGCGGGTGGCGGGCGCGGTGCCAATGACCGACGTAGCGTCCGGCTGTGAGCTCAGATCGGCGGGTTTGCGACCCCGCGGCCAGGACGCGATTCCGCTCAAGTCGTCGACGCGGTCACGGCGGGCACGATCGCGGCACAGGTCCGAGTCTGACCCGGGCGGAAACTCGGTGAGCAAGCTCAGACTCGCGGCTTGGGCGGCGCTGGTCCTCATGCTCGGCGCGGCCGTTCTTGCCATCATCCTTGCCGTCCAGCGTTTCCCCCGCGGGATCTCGGTCCTCCTGTGCGTCGCGCTCGCGGCATCTGCGGCCTGGTACGCCATCCAGCGGCGCGGTGCCTTCCGGATCGTGTCCGCCGGCGTCGCGGCGAGCTTGCTAGCCGGCGCTGTCGCGCTGATCCTGGTGGAGGGCAAGCCGCTCCTCGACCTGCTGATACTCGCGGCACTCGGGGGAGCGTTGGTTGCCGCTCGGGAAGCGTTCAGGGTCCGTATCCAGCTACCCGCCGCGCAGCCGCCGGACCGCCCGGTCATGTTCTACAACCCGCTGTCGGGCGGCGGCAAGGCAGAACGGTTCCACCTCGCCGACGAGGCTACGCGCCGCAGGATCGAGCCAATCGAGCTGCGCCGGGGCGACGATCTGGAGGAGCTCGTTCGCGCCGCGGTCCGTCGCGGGGCGAACGGGCTGGCGATGGCCGGTGGGGATGGATCCCAGGCGATCGTCGCGAAGGTCGCCGCTGAATACCGGCTGCCCTACGCATGTATCCCGGCCGGCACGCGCAATCACTTCGCGCTCGATCTCGGGGTCGACCGCGACGATGTGGTCGGCGCCCTGGACGCGTTCGTCAACGGGGGCGAACGACGGGTCGACCTCGCCGAGGTCGCCGGCCGCGTGTTCGTCAACAACGTATCTCTTGGCCTCTACGCCGAGGCGGTCCAGAGAGACGGCTATCGCGAGGCCAAGCTCCGCACGCTGATCGACACGGTTCCCGACGTGTTCGGACCGGGCGGCGAACTGCCACACCTGCACTGGGAAGGACCCGCCGGCGAAGAATCGGGCGCGGCCGTGCTGGTCTCCAACAACCGGTACCGGCTCGGACGGGCCCTTGGGGCAGGCACACGTCCGCGACTCGATGGCGGCCAACTGGGTATCACCGTGATCGGCCCGACCGGCAAGGGGCCCGGTCGCGGCCGCTCACGACCACACGAAATACACCAGTGGTCCAGCCCCACGTTCGAGATCACCTCCGACCGGCCGGTGCCCGCCGGAATCGACGGCGAGGCCACGCACCTCGAGCCCCCGCTTCGGTTTCGTATCCTCCCTGCAGCACTGCAGGTCCGAATCGCGCCCACTCACCCCGGCGCCTCCCCGTCCGCAATCGAGCCAGACTCCCCACTGCAAGCCCTCGGCGCCCTGATGAAGCTCGCGCTCGGCCGTCCGCTCGGTTCGCATTGACGCGCCCGTGGGCGACGTCCTTCTCCTCGCACTGGCCGCAGCGCTGAACCCGACCCTCGTGGCCGCGTCGACGTTGATGATGATTCTCCCGAGCCCGGTGAAGCTGATGCTGGGCTATCTGCTCGGGGCAATGATGACAAGCATCACTCTTGGCCTGGTGATCGTCTTCTCTCTGGGTGACTCGAGCGCGGTGACCTCGACCGAGAACACGCTGAGTCCCGCGGCAACGATGGCGCTGGGGGTGATCTCGCTCATCGCCGCGTTCGTCCTGGGCACCAGTCACTTCGACCGGGCCGCCGAGCGCAGGCGGGCACACAAAGGGGGCAAGGCCGACAAAGGTCCGTCGCGATGGGAGCGGGCGCTGGGTCGGGGGTCGGCGCGAGTCACATTCCTCGTCGGTGCACTCCTCACCCTGCCCGGCGCGTCTTACCTCGCCGGTCTCAGCCGGATCGACAAGCTCAATTACGCGACCGCGCCCACTGTCCTGCTGGTCATTGGGTTCAACGTCATCATGCTGGCGCTGCTCGAGGTCCCACTCGTTTGCTTTCTCGTCGCCCCGGAGTGGACACCTGGGGCTGTTGTTCGAGCGAAGGCTTGGATCGGACGACGAGCACGTAAGTACGCGGTGGCAGCCCTGGCGACGATCGGATCGCTGCTCATCATCAAGGCCCTGATCGAGCTCCTAAGCTGATCCGGGACGCCCCGTTCGCCGGCCCCGATGCTGCTGGCCCCCTCCTGGTGTTGGTGCCATTTCACGTTCACCTGGAGTCACCTGGATCAGTGTGGCGTGTCCAGCAGGCCCAGCGCGCTTGCACGAGCTACTGCCGCTTCACGGGAGCGCACGGCGAGCTTGCGGTAGATCGACCGCGTGTGGGACCTGACGGTGTTGGCTGAGAGAAACAGCTCCGCTCCGATCTCTCGCGCCGAGAGGTCCGTCGGCAGCATCTGCAGCACAGCCAGCTCCGCCTCAGTAGGCGATTCCAACATGCGGCCGTCACTCGCCTGCTCTCTCGTCCGCGCGAGTTCCTTGTCGACCTCAGCGGCCATCCTCGAGACGATTCCGCTGTCGGTGATCTCCGCGATCGCATCCCGAGCCGCCCGCAGCGTGGCGTCCGCATCGTCGAGGCGGCCACGCCGGCAGCGAACCTCGGCGAGCCGCACCAGCACGTGTGCGTGATGGACCGTGGCCGTCTCGTCCCGGAAGAACTGTTCGGCAACGGCGAGCTCCCGCTCGGCGCCGGTGAGGTCGCCCTCGCCAGTCAGCACAGCGGCCGTCGCGACCGCGGCGTTGGCCCCCAGCCAGGTCCGGCTGCTGTTGATCCTGCCAAGGATCGCGCGCGCCTGCTCAGCGTGGCTTCGAGCGATCGTGAGCCGGCTGCGATCGGCTGCGACCAGGGCCAGCGTCGCCTGGGCCAAGGCATATCCGGGGGCTCGGTGCACCGCGTCGGGGTGCTCGACTGCCCGCCGCGCCGCCCGCCGCGCCTCGTCGAGCTCTCCCGCGAAGTAAAGGGCGCCCGCGAGCGCGGCGTGTGCCGCGACGAAGACGTCATCGGCGCCACTGTCGACAAGCTCGACCGCGCGCCGGCCGTCTCTGACCGCCTCGCTCACACCGTCGTCGATACCGGCGGCACGGACCATCTCCAGCACCGCATCGGCATACACTCCGAACTGCTCGGGACGCTCTTCTCTCGCACGGCTCGCGAGCCCAACCAGCCGCCGTCGTTCAAGCGTCAGGTGACCGAGCATGGTTGCCGCCGTCGCTGCCGCGCCGGCCAGCTCCGGATGCGCCACGAGGCAATCGTCAGGCAGCGTGCGCGTCCAATGGAGGAGCGTGCTGGCGCGCCCGTTCCGGATCAACCCCAGGTGATTGATGGTCAGAATCTCGGCGACGATCTCGTGATCGCCGGCCGCCGATGCGTGCGCGGTTGCCTCCACGTCGAGACCTCGCGATCGGAGCGATTCCGCGGCGCGCCGATGGATCTCGATGGCCGCGCCGGGATCCTCCGACGCGAGCTGCGCGGCAGCGAACTCCGCGAACAGCGGATGAACCCGGAACCACTCGCCACGCTCGAGGCTCTGTACGAACATGTTGGATTCCTCGAGTTCGGCCAATCGGGCCGCGGAATCGGCGCGGCCGAGCACCTCGTCGCACAGCTCGGCGGTGAAGCCGCCGAGGACCGCGACTCGGAGCAGCAACGACCGGTGGTCGGCGTCGAGCGCCGCGAGCACCTCGTGGCTCAGATACTCGGCCACGTACCGATGCTCACCGCCGAACTCGAGCACGGCGCGCTCCAGATCATCCACCGTGCGAAGCCACAGGGCGGCGAGGTACAGCGCGGCGGGCCAGCCCTCGGTCCGCTTCCGCAGGACCTCGATCTGCTCGTCGTCCAATCTGAGACCGCCGCGGTCGACGAGCAGCTCGCGGGCCTCTGCGGTGGTGAAGGCGAGCTCCCTCGCGCGCAGCTCGGCCAGCTCTCCGCGAGCCCGCCACCGAGGCAGCCCGAGGGCCGGGTCGGCCCGAGTGATCGCGATCATCCGCGCCGTCGCCGGCAGCCGCTCGATGGCGTACTCGATCGACGCCAGGCACTCCTGGGCGGTGACGGTGTTGAGGTCGTCGAGCACGATTGTCAAGGTCTGTCCGAGCGCCGCGACGCCGTTCATGAGCTCGTCGACCGCGTCCTCGACCGCCATACCCGAGAGCTGCAGCCGCTTCAGCGCCCGACGGCCGAGGCCCTCGCGGACACGATCGACCGCCGCCGCCACGTACGTCCAGAGCCGGACGATGTCGTTGTCCAAAGGGTCCAGGGTCACCCACGCCAGCGCGGCCGCGTTGCCCTCTGCCCAAGCCCGAACCGCCGTGGTCTTGCCGTACCCGGCCGGGGCCGCGACGAGGGTGAGCGCCATGTCCGTGTCGGCTGCGAGAGCCTGATCGATGCGCGCGCGATGCACCATCCCGCGCCGCAGGCGCGGCGCCACCAGCTTCGCCTCGGCAAGGGGCGGCAGTTCCGCCGCAGGCCGCGGCACGCTCGATACCCGATCTGGCATCGGCGCCGCTAATCGCAAGGTCGTCGAGACGGGGTCGCCGGCTGTCTCATCTTGATTGAGGTGGCTCGTGCTAGCCGTCCATCAGCTTCCAACCGCGCCGCCCGATCGTCTTCATCCGAAGTGGGTGACGCCGCCCGTCTCGGTGGTCTTAGTCCAGCTGGCCCCAGTCTTGGCTCGATACGCCTCGACAGCTGCGTCGAGCGTCGGGAAGAAATGGCCGGGGTCGAGGGGGCCGATCAGTTCGTAGCGCTCGAGGTTGGCGCGGACAGGATGTTTCAGCTCGGCGAACACGAGCGAGGTCCCCGCCGCATTGAGTTCCTTGTCGAGTTCGACGAGCATGTCCGCGGCGGTGGTGTCGACGTCCGTGATCGGTTCGGCGGCGATGATGATCCACTCGGGACGCGTATCGCCCTTGGCGAGGGCGCGGATCTGCTCGCGGAAGGTTCTGGCGTTGGCGAAGAACAGGGGTCCGTCGAATCTGAAGATCACCAGCCCCGGCAGCTCCTCGGCCTCTGGGTGCAGCCGGCGGTCGTGTTGCCCAGGCCTCCCGGGGACTCTTCCCAGAGTCGTCTGGTAAGGGCGCCAGGCTCTGCGGAAGACATTGAGGATCGAGAGGGCGACGGCGACCGCGATGCCCTCCAGGACACCGAGCAACGCGACCCCCGCGAACGCGGTGATCGTCAGCAGGAACTCCACGCGGCGCTGGCGCCACAGCCGAACGGTCCCGGAGACATCCGCGAGCGAGAGCGACGCCGCGATGACGACCGCGGCCAGCGTGGGGTTGGGGAGGTTCTTGAGCAGCCCGGGCACGAGCAACAGCATCAGCACGATCAGCGCCGCCCCGGCGACGCCGGTGAGCTGCGTCTTGGCCCCTGCCTGCTCGGCGACCGCGGTCCGCGATCCGCTGGTGCTGACAGGGAACCCCTGGAAGAACCCGGCGGCGACATTGGCGACACCGATCCCGATCATCTCGCCATTTCCATCGACCTCCTGCCCGGTGCGCGCGGCGAATGCCGAGGCGGTTGAGATCGTGTCCGTCAGCGCGACGAGCGCGATCCCGAGCGCTCCCGCGACCAGCAGCGGGAGGTCTGAGATCGGGCTCGGCACGGTCAGCGGCGGAAAGCCTCTGGGCAGGCTGCCGACCAGCGACACGCCGTGGTCGGCCAGACCAAATACCGACGATGCCGCGATCGCGGCGACGACCGCCACCAACACGGCGGGTACGCGCGGGAGCCAACGCCCGAGCGCCAGGATCACCGCCAGGCTGCCCAGCCCAATCGCCAGGGCCGCCCCGACCGCGTCGCCCGAGCTCAGCCCGTGGACGAATGCTCGGGACTCATCGATCAGCCCGTTGGCGTCAGTCGAGAAACCGAACAGCTTGGGCAGTTGCCCAATCAGGATCGTCAGCGCCAGCCCGTTCATGTAGCCGATCTGCGTGGGCTTGGAGAGCAGGTCGGCAACGAAGCCGAGCTTCAGGGCCCCGGCCGCGATCATGATCACCCCGACGATCAGCGCGAGCATCGACGCCAGCGCGATCGCGCGCTCCGGGCTGCCATCTGAACCGAGGATCGGCAGGATCGTGGCCGCGATCATCGGTCCCAGTGAGGAGTCCGGCCCCAGCACCAGAATCCGCGACGGGCCGAACATCGCGTAACCGAGCAGGCACAGGATCGTCGTATACAGGCCGGTGATCGGCGGCAGCCCTGCGAGCTCGGCGTACGCCATGCCCTGCGGGACCAGCAGCGTGCTGAGCACGACCCCGGCGACCAGGTCGCGTCGCAGCCACGCGGGCTGATACTCCGCCAGTGCCCGGAGCCCCGGAAGCGAGCGTGACGTCATGACCGCCGGTGGCCCCGATTATGAATCAGCGGCGAGCCGACGCGCCACCAGTTTGCCGGTCTCCCAAAGGGCCAGCAGCAGGACCCCCGTGCTCCACTCCTTGATCGCCGGCGAGACGACCGCCGCGCCGACCAGGATCATCTGCATGTAGCTTCGGTACTGCCCCAGGAACCGCCGCCAGCCGGGGACCGCTTGTTCCACCGGCAGCGAATTTGACCCGTGCCGGTCGAGGAGATCGGCCGCTTGCTCGCTCGAGAGACCCACCGTCGGATCGACGCCGAGCCTGATCCCCACCTCCTCGGAGGCGACGCTGTACCAGCCGTCGGTGCCGGAGGCCTGGTCGACCGTCCCTCGCACCGCGGTCGCCACCGTCATTGACCTCGTTGTGACGTGGTGCCGCCGGCGGCGACGGGCTCCGGTTGGCCTTCGGGACGTTCTCCGTGTCCGGCCTGCCCATCGCGCTCCGCCCGCTCGAACGGATCGGGCGCGGCTCCCTCAGGTGCCTGCGCCTCGAGGGTCTGCTTGACCTCGAGCAGTTCCTGCCGGTGCTGCTTGGTCACGGTCGGGAACCGCGGGTCGATCTCCATCAGCGCGTGCGCCAGCACCGCCCCCGCGCCGATTCGCGCAAACCACTTGCGATCGGCCGGAATCACGTACCAAGGAGCCCATTCCGTGCTCGTGTGCGAGAGCATCTGCGAGAACGCGGTCTGGTACTCATCCCATCGCTCGCGCTCCCTGACGTCCGCCGTGGAGAACTTCCAGTTGTGGTCAGGAAGATCCAGGCGGCGCAGGAACCGGGTCCGCTGCTCCTCGTGCGACAGGTTCAAGAACAGTTTCACGATCCGGAATCCGTTGTCGGTGAGGTAGCGCTCCCAATCGTTGATCTCGCCGTAACGGCGCTTCCACACATCGCCCTTCTTCGCCGGCCTCGGGAGCTTCTGGCGATCCAGGTTCTCCGGATGCACTCGCACCACGAGCACCTCCTCGTAATGCGAGCGATTGAAGATCCCGATCTGCCCCCGCTCCGGCAGGCGCCGCGCGTAGCGCCACAGAAAATCATGGTCTAGCTCCTCCGTCGACGGGACCTTGAAACTGTGCACCGCCACGCCCTGCGGGTTCACGCCGCTCATCACGTGGCGGATCGTCCCGTCCTTGCCGGCAGCGTCCAGCGCCTGTAGAACCACCAGCACGCCCCATGTGTCCTGAGCGGCCAGGCGCGCCTGGTACTCGCTCAACAGCTGGACGCCGGACTCGAGCAGCGCGACACCCTCCGTCTTCTTCTTCACGCCAGCCTTGAACGCCGGATCGAAATGCTTTCCGAGGTTCACTCTCGAACCGGGCGTGACCCGAAACGGCTCGATGAACTCCGCGACCCGCTTCCGCCTCTTGTCAGCCATCGTCGACTCCATTCCGAGCGCGACGCGCACCCCTGTGCCGCCACGTATTGCCAGATCGCGGCAATTGCCCCGGTCAGCTCAGATTGAGGATGCTCGCGTTCCGATCCGACTAGCAGTATTCGCCGCGCTCCGACTCGATCCCGAGCCTACGGCGGCACTGCACGGATCATCGATTGAGATCCTCGATTCACCCAGGTGAACGCGAACTCTTTCCCATCATGGATCTGGGCGGTGGCTCGAACACACCGGATCGACCAGGCCCCCGACGTAATGCCGCCGGTCTCAGAATCCGATGCGGCTCTCAGCGGGGAGCACCAACACAGAGCTCCGAGCGCTGTTGAGCTCGTTGCGGACCTCTCCGGCGACGACCACATGACCGTTTGGCGCGCCGGCCTGTGAGCCGACGACGATCAGATCGACCGATCCGGCGTTCGCGTCAACCACCTCGGCGCCGAGGCTGGCAGCCAGGGCTGCCGCGGTCGCCCGCGCGTCATCGTTGACGGGACCGGCAAACGGCACCGCGATGGACCTGATCGCAAAGTCGGTCTTGGCGCGCAGGCCGGCCGCCGCGACGGCGATCGCGACAGGACCACCCTCGAGCAGACGTTGCGCTGAGGTTCCCGGTTCCGCGCGACCGACCGGCGTGCGGTAATCCGAGCCGAAAATGATGATCGAGGCACCCACTCGCTGTGCGAGCGCGCCCAATACCTCCCCCGTGGCCGCACCAACCTCGACATAGCACGCAACAGGACCGTCCAGCTGTGCCGCTCCTCGCTCCACACGCCGCTCCGCGTCATGCTGCGCGACCTCCTCCCGGCCCGGATCGAACTCGCGGGAGTGGCGCACATACGCGAGCGACACCGACGATCCCGTCCGAGCCAGCAGTCGGCCCAGTGCGACCGCGTCGTCGTCGTTGGATGTGCCGTCGTAGGAAATAACCAGGTCAGCCGCCATTGGCGGACAAAATAACCGAATCCCGACGCGCACGCGCGAGGGGCGAGTTCCAGGACGGAATGCGGGAGAGACCCGCGCCCGAGATCTTGCGTGGTGTCGGAAGTATGATCCGGCTCGCATGGCCTGCCCGAGCACGGCACGGAGAGCCATCGGGAGCGTAGGTGGCGCACCGAGCACGGCTCGCCGCCCACGGTGGGGGCGGTCGACTGAGGGTCATCGGGTTGGTCGGCCGAGCGTCTCATGATCGGGGCGTACCGAGGCGTCCTTGCCATCCGAGATGCGCGCGCACTGATCGGGGCGAGCGCCGCCTCACAACTTGGGAACTGGCTGTATAACGCCGCCCTACTCGGATACGTGTACGGCGCGACCCGGTCCGTCGGCTGGGTGGGCGCCGCGACCATCTGCCGGCTTGTCCCCTACGTCGTGCTCGGGCCGTTCGGGGGTGTCATCGCGGACCGCTTTCCCAGGCGCGCGGTGTTGCTGGTCGGCGACGTCCTTCGCCTGCTGCTGATGGTCCTGCTCACTGCTGTCGTGGCGGTGGACGGCCCAGTGGCGCTGGTGATCGTCCTGACCGGCTTGGCCTCGGCGGCGGGGACCGCGGAGAGGCCGGCCGTGATGGCGCTGCTTCCGCGCTTGGTCGGGGAGTCCCGGCTGGGCCCGGCCAACGCCCTGCTGCACACGGTGCAGGACCTGGGAGTCGTTGTCGGCCCGGCGATCGGAGCGGTCCTGCTCGCTGTCGCACCGGCGTGGATCGCGTTTGCCGCCAACGGCGCCACGTTCGCCCTATCGGCGGTGCTGATCTCAACGATGCGACCCAGCGCGGCTCTGACGAGCGCGAGATCCAGTGCCGTTGCGCAGTTGGCCAGTGGGTTACAAACGGTTCGTCGCAACCGTTGTGCGGCATGGCTGATCGTCGTCGTGGCCATGGTCGAGTTCACCTATGGCGCGCAGACCGTGCAACTCGTGGCGTACGCGAGCGAGTCGCTTGGCCTCGGACGTGGTGGCTACGGGATCCTGTTAGCCGCGTCCGGCGTTGGTGGACTGCTGAGCGCGGTCGTGAACGGCGCTCTGTCTACGAGCAGACGCATGACGCTGATCGTGATCGGCGGTGGGTTGCTCGCTTGCGCCACGCAGCTGGCCTACGCGAGCGTCGAAATGGTCGCGATCGCGCTCGTCGCATCCGTCATCGGGACCGCTGGCGCCGTTTCATGCGAGGTTGTGGGCGAGACCGCGCTTGCCCGCGTTGTGCCGCGTGCTGTGCTGGGACAGGTGATCGGGATCTCCGACGCAGCCTCGGCCGCAGCGATGGTGACGGGAGCATTGCTCGCGCCGGTCCTGATCGCCTATACGTCGTTGCGCATCAGCCTGATCGCGCTCGGGACGGCCGGCGTCCTCATCACCGTTCTCTGTCGGTTGCGCGTGCGTGGGCTCGACGCCCTGAGCGCCCGACGGGTCGACGAACTCGCCTCAAGGGTCAAGGTGCTCGAGACGCTCCCGGTCACGCTTGGGGTGCAGCAACTGGTCCTCGAGCAGCTCGCGGCGGGCTCGCAATTCTGCCCTCTGTCGCCCGGTGTGGACGTCATCGTCCAGGGCGCGCCGGCACACGCGTTCTACGCCGTGACCGAAGGCCGCGTGGCCGTCCACAGAGACGGAAAGGTCCGAGTGCATCTGGGTCCCGGCGACAGCTTCGGCGAGCGCGGACTGCTCGACAATGCACCGCGGAACGCCACCGTGACCACGGAGGTGGAGTCCATCTTGCTTCGCGTGGAGGGGCACGCGCTGCTCGAAGCGCTCGACGCGGCCCCGACGTTGCGCCTATCGCTCGATCTCTCCAGCACCGCGCCCGGGGTCCGCGTCGGAGCCGGGGACACCGTGCTCGTCGATGACCTGCGCTGGACGAAGGCGTAACGGCAAGATGCCGACCGGCTGTCGCGGGCGGGTCAGCGCTCCCGCGCGGCCAGACGCACCCGCTCGCGGTTGGCGTCGGCGGCCAGCGAGCTGAGCTCGCCGACCTGGCGGTCGTAGGCGCGGATGGCGACGCGCTCGGCCTGTTGGGCCGAACGGGACGCGGGGAGCTTTGCGGCACGGTCGAACTGCTTCAGGGCGCCAGAGATGTCGGTCGTGCGCCCGGTGGACAGGTCGCCGGCCACGGTGAGCGCCGCCGCCCGCATGCGGGTCAGCGATCGCTGCTCGGCGGCGTCGGTGGGCTGGGAGGAGCTTGGGGGTCGCAGACGTGCGAGAGAGGCCAGGACGGTGCTCAGTGTCGCGGCGAACCGGCGCAGCGCCGCCGCCTTCTGGGCGTAGACCTCCTGCACCGCCGCGGCTCCGTAGGCCTGGTTGACCGACAGCACGCGTTCCAGCTTGCTCACGGCGGGTCCCAGCGGGCGCAGGCTGGAGGTGAATCCCGGGCCGAAGGCGATCAGCCGCTCGGTCTGAACGGCCAGCGCCGCCTGACGCACAGCGAGCGTGACGATGAGCGTCTTCAGGTGACGCGCGGGCACCGGCGCCGTCAGCGCTCGCAGGCGGGCGGTGACCGCCGTGATCTGGGCGTGGGCCCGCGCGAGAGCGCGCTGCTGCTGGGCAGGCGTCCGGACGGCCCTGGACGAGGCTGGCCCGGTTGCCTGGCCGGTGGTCGCCGTGCCGGGGCGGCGGCGGGCCGACGACGCGGTGAGCTGACGGTCGACCGAGTCGACGGTGCTCAACGGCGAGGCGAGCTGTCGCTCGATGCGATCGACCGCGGCCAGATACCCCGCCAACTGACGACGGCCCGTGTCCTGAGACGAGCCACCACACCCCGCCAGGACAACGGCGATGAGGACGGCGGCCGCGCCGCCGGCGGCGAAGCGCACGCCCCTCCCCTACTTGATCAGGACGATCGTGTCGGTGCTGCGGTCCCGGTGGGCGAAGGTCAGCTTCACCAGACCGCGACCGGCTACGAACCACATCGTGCGCACCCCACTGCCGTACCTGAAACCCTTCTGCGTCAGCGTGCTGCGGACCTCGAGCGCCCGGAAGCGGCCGGCCGGGACTCGTACCGTGCCCACGCCGACGATGCGCGTCGTGCCGGTGACCCCGGAGATCTGGAAGTCATAAGCGTTGCCGCTGTGCCAGCGTGTGCCCGGCGCCGCGTAGGCCGGCAGCACCGGCCCGAAGCCGTACACCATGAGGTCGACGGGGTTGAAGAAGTGGCGATCGTGGCCAACCCGCGGGAACTTCTCGAGCGTCGCCGCCGAGCTCGACCCATAGGTGCTGCGCAGACCGTCGAGCCGCAGGCTGAACACGTAGTTGGCGGCGGCGCGGATCGGACCGGACACGCTACGCACCGTCACGCGGGCCGAGCGGTTGACGGCGGCCGCCACCTTCGTCTGCTCGACCTCGGGCTGGGTCATGTGCTTGTTGTTGGTCCACCGGTACGTGTTCGTGGCGCCGACCGTCATCGGGAAGTAGTCGGCGTCGGAGGCGGGCCGGCTGGGCTTCAGGTTGGTGGCGCCCAGCGTCGCCGTGGTCACGGCGCCGTCGACATGGTCGAACACGACCTTGACCGGGCCAACTCCGTCCACCCACCACGTGGTACGGATCCCGGAGCCGTAATCGTCGCCAGGCGTCCCGGCGAGGGCGATCTGAGAGCGGACCGCGGCAGCGATCACGCCGCTGGGAAACGCCGGGACCTTGACGAGTTGGAGACCGAGATACTGGTTGGTGCTCGTCACGTTGCCGTTGCCGCCGCCGGTCGCCGTCCACGACGTGCCCTTGAGCAGCGGCTCGGAGATGACGGGATTGCGCGAGCCCCAGATGACGTCGAACAATGTGCTGCCCAGGCTGTCGGAGCAGCTCGACGCCTGCGCGCACAGCGACGGTTCATCGATGGGCGGGGCGCTCGCGGACCAGTCGGTGTTCTCCAGCCCGTAGGTTTGATCCCGGAAGCAGATGGTGCCGTCGTCGGCTTGGGAGATCACGGGGCCGGTGCCGCCCGACAGCGGCACATCGGTCGTGCCCGTCCACGCGAGGTTCCAGCCACAGCCGTTCGCAGCGTCCTGGCTGGAGACGGTCACCGCCTCGGTCGTCCCGGACGGGTTGAACTGGGTATCGGACCAGTTGTAGGTCCAGGTGGCGCCGGCCGGATGGGGAAACCACTCGTCGGCCGCCGCGACGTCGGCGGCAAGCGCTGCAAGCACGGAGCCGACGACGAGCGAGATCAGCAGTTGCGTCATTCGCCCCATGCCACGTTTGAGGCTATCAAGCGGCGAACCCGGAATTACCGGTCCGCGCGAGGCGCTCAGGCCGACGCGGGATCCCGGCGCCGGCGCCGGGATCCGGGGTGGTCTCGATCGTGCGGGTGCGGCCTTCAGGCGGGCGCTCAGGGGCCGCAGACCGCGTACGCCTGGAGGGTGTAATTGTCGCCGCTGTTCAGGACGGACACGACCGCCTTGGCCTCGTAGGCGTTGGCCGAGGCGCTGGCGCCCGTGATCGGCGCCACCTCGGCGCCAGGACCGGAAAATGTGCCCGGGTAGCTCGCCTCGAGCATGACGACGTCGCCGCCGCTGTTGGTGCCGTTCTTGACGATCAGGCCACCTCCGCCGTCGACCTCCGGATCGGTCGGCGGGCACTGCGCCACCGAGAAGGTCTCAGACCCGGTCAGCGATGTGCCGCTGGCCACGATGGGCCCGATCTTGTTGCCGTGGACGACCATGGTGCACGTCGGGCCGCCGGCGACGCAGCCGGCAAGGCCCTGCGGGCCCTGTACGCCACGTTGTCCCTGGACGCCGGTTGTGCCCGTGGGTCCGGCGGGGCCCTGCGGACCCTGTGGACCCGTGGCGCCGGTGGCCCCGGTGGCCCCGGTGGCGCCGGTCGGGCCAGCGGGACCAGCCGGGCCGGCGGGGCCCAGAGGACCGCGCGGGCCGGCGGGGCCGCGCGGGCCGGTCAGCCCGTGCTTAGTGGCCACGCACACCGACTCAGAGATCTTCTGGACCTTCACACAGCTGAGCAGAGTCTGGCTCGACCGCGCGGCAGTGACGGTGGCCCCGGGGCTCGCTGACGCGCTCGAGATCCCCAGGGCGGTGCCGCCGAGAACGCCGAGCGCCACCCCCACCGCGATGCGCTTGAGGCGACTGAATGACATCGCTATTTCCTCCTTTGGTGAACCTGGGCCGAGGCCCGCACGGTCTGATCGAGACACGGTGTTCATTTGTCGTTATTGGTCTGCTTCTTGGGCTTGGCCTTCTTCGCAGGCTTCGGCGCCGGCTTCTTGGCCTTCTTCTTCGTGGGCTTCTTAGGTTTCGACGGCTTCTTCGGCTTCTTCGGCTTCGTGGGCTTCGTGGGCTTCGTGGGCTTCTTGGGTTTCTTGTGCTTCTTGGGCTTCTTGGGCTTCGTCGGCTTCTTCACCGGCGGGG
>DASXEZ010000096.1:0-4856 GCA_036489875.1 Solirubrobacteraceae bacterium
GCCCACGCCCAGCGGTCGCTGGGCCGACCGCATGCGGGCCGAGTTCCTCGCCGCCTCGCAGGACCTCGACGAGGTCGGTGAACCGGGGCCCCTGGCCTTCTATCCCGACCGCACCTGGCACGGCTACACCTACATCCCGGTCAGCACGACGACCGCCAACTCCTTCCAGCTCTACGGCTACGTGCGCTTCGTGGCCGGCACCGACGGGCGTGACCCGGGCGATTTCAGCGCCTACGCCGACTTCACCGACGAGACCGCCGAGCGCAACCCGCAGTGGACGCTCGACCTCTGCGACGAGGTCATCGGCAGCTGGCGGGGAGAGGACGACACGGTCGCCTCGATGACGCTGGTCTGGGGTCAGGCGCTCGTGCAGGGCGGCACCGTCGCCACGGCCGAGCTCGGCGACCTCACCGTCGACCAGTGCACGCTCGCCGACGATCGCTTCACGCTGATCGCCGCCGACGACTACGCCGGGCGGCTGCTCGAGGTGCGCCTCTACGACGAGGCGGGCGCCGAGATCGCGCGCGAGTCGCTCTACGACGACGACGAGTGAGACCATTGGGCGCGAGCCCTCGTAGTCCAATGGATAAGACGGCCGCCTCCTAAGCGGCAAATCCAGGTTCGACTCCTGGCGGGGGCACTGAGGCGACACCCACCCTCGCCTGCGCGGTCCCACTTACCCGGCCCGGACGCGTTCGGGGACACTCAGGTGCGCAAATGAACATGTGGAGACTTGAGGAGTTCCGCTTCGACGAGGGCATCGAGGCGAGCGAGGTCCTGGTGTTCAATGACGAGCGGGGCGAGCTCGAGCCGATGTCGCGCGAGGACGCTCTCGCGCTCGCGCGCTCGCGTGACGCCCATCTCATCGCCTCGTGGCCCGGAGACGTGGACCAGCCTTCGTGCATCATCGGCAAGCTCAGCCTGCCGCTGCGCTGGGAGCGGCTCCCCGAAGAGGGGCCACCGGATCCCGATCCGCGCTTGTGGTTTGAGGCTGCGTGCGGCGGGCGGGACTTCCTGATCGAGGGCCAGGGACACACGTTCCCCGGGCGCATGAGCGCGTGGTGCCCCGAGAAGCAGGTCGCCTACAACGTCTCCCTTCACGAGATGGGCGCGATGTCTGAGGAGGCGCGGTACTTCGTCAGCGGGTTCCTGTCGGGGGACCAGCCCGGCCCGCCGTCGGACCCTGACGGCGGCATGGACGAGCTCGACCGACAGGCGTGGCTGTCCGCGACCGCTCGCTTCCGACAGAGCGGAGAGTGGTACGGACGCTGGGGGACCTGCGAGATCTGCGGTTGCGTACTCCTCCCCGACAGCGGCGAGACGCGCTGTCACGATCATCGCGAGCCTCCTCGACCCGAGGGCGGATAGAGACCACGTGCCGTTTCAGAGCCGCGCCAACGGCGCTACGCTCCAATCAGCGACGATGAACTGGGATCTGCGACATCGGAGCGCAGCGTTGGTGATCCGACTGGTGCTGGCCGTTTGGATCACCATCGTCGTCGCGGTGCTCTGCGCGACCGGACATTGGTGGGGCCTTCTGTTCATCATCCCCTTGGTGTTTGACCTGTACCTGCTCCGCCGGATCCTGACGGCCGGCTCAGACCGCTAGCCCGGCGCCATCGGAATGACCGTTCGGACCAGCGGCAGTCGGCAGCAGAGCATCTGGGCGAGTGTCGTCAGCGACGACGCCGCGGCCCTTCGCGGATGGCTGCTCGCGCTCGGGTTCACCGAGGACCTTCTCATCCCGGGCGAGGGTGAGGGTCAGATCCACCACTGCCAGCTCGACTGGCCCGAGGGCGGGCGGATCATGCTCTCGAGCACGGACGAGCGTGCGACCCCCTGCCGGCCGGGGACGAGCTCACTGCACGTCGTGACGGCCGATCCGGATGCGGTGATGGAGCGTGCTCGCGCCCTGGACGCGACGGTCGTCCACGAGCTGGTCGAGCAGACCGACTACCCGTCGCGCGAGTTCACGGTGTCTGACCCCGACGGCAACCACTGGACTTTCGCGACCTTCGCGGGCTAGGGCATTCGCTGTTCGGCTTGGTGCATGCACCAAGCCGGCGGGCGGCGCATGCGCCGCCCGCGGAATCGGTGCATGCACCGATTCCCCATCAGCTCGGACGGTCGGGATAGACCTCGTCGATCGTGCTCAGCGCGCGGTAGGGCGCGCCGGCCGCCGCCGCGATCGCCTCGGCGCCGCCCGCGAGGCGGTCGAGCACGCTGATCACGCCGACGATCGTGCGGCCCTCGTCCTTCAGGGCGGCGATCGCCGCGAGCGTCGAGCCGCCGGTGGTGACGACGTCCTCGACCACGACGCAGCGGTCGGAGGGCTCGAGCAGGGGTCCCTCGATGCGGCGCGCGAGGCCGTGCTCCTTGGTCTCCTTGCGCACGAAGAAGGCCTTGCCGTCGAAGCCGGCGGCGAGCGCGGCGCAGGCGACCGGGTCGGCGCCCATCGTCATGCCGCCGACCGCCGTGGCGCCCCACTCGCGAGCCTGGTCGGCGACGAGCTCGCCGAGCGCGGCGAAGCCCGCGGGCAGGAGGATCGCCCGCTTGGCGTCGACGTAGTAGGAGGCGCGGGCGCCGCTGGTCAGCGTGATCTCGCCGATCACGAGCGCGTGCTCGCGCAGCAGGACGATCAGTCGGTCGCGGGGATCCACCGCGCGGATGCTAGACGCAGCAGCCAGGCCAGGAGCGCGAGCAGCGCCAGCGAGGCGCCGAGCAGGGCGACCGCGCGACCGCTGGTCCAGCCCTCGTCGGAGCTCAGCGCGATCGAGTTGTTGATCGAGTGCATGAGGATCGTCAGATAGATCGAACCGGTGCGCCAGTAGACGACGCAGAGCAGGAAGCCGAGCAGGGCGAGCGGCAGCAGGTCGATCGCCGGCGCCGAGAGGCCGTGGACGACCCCGAAGAGGATCCCGGTCGCGATCGCGGCGGGCCACGGTCCGCGCCAGTTGGCCAGCGAGCGGAAGATGAAGCCGCGGAAGAGGATCTCCTCGCAGACCGGCGCGATCACCGTCACCAGCAGGCACACGGCGAGCACGCTGATGGTGCCGGCGTTGCCGCCGATCTCCTTGACGAACTCCTTCTCCTGCCCGCTCTGGTTGATGGCCGAGAAGTAGACGTCTGAGAGCACGATGAAGGCGACCGCGGCGGCGAGCAGCACGCCGAGCGCGCGCCACCACGACTGCGGCGAGCGCAGCCCGAACTGCCTCGGGCTGACCGGCGCGGTCCTGGCCGCGAGCATCAGCGCCGCGGCGACGAAGCCGAGATCCTGGATCACGGTCGCGATGTCGGTCGCGGCGGGAGTCAGGTTGCCGCTGCGGGAGGCCGCTCCGCCCTCGACCGCGAGCACCGCGATGACGCCGCCGATGACGCCCAGCAGCAGGCCGATGACGAGCGCCGCGGGCCCGTACCAGGGCGGCCAGCGCGACTCGCTGCCCTCGCTCATCCCGGGTCGAGCTCGTCGAGTGAAGCGATCGCGACGACGCCGGGCGGAATCTCGACGTCACGGTGGCGCGCCCGGCGGACCCAGACCGCGTCGATCCCGGCGGCGCGCGCGCCGGCGATGTCCTCATCGAGTGAGTCGCCGACGTGGATCGCCTCCTCCGCGCTGGCGCCCGCCAGCTGCAGCGCCGCGGCGAAGAGCTCGCCGGCGGGCTTGGCGGAGCCGATCTCCGCCGAGGTCACGACGCCGTCGAGGAGCTCGCGCAGGCCGGTCCGCTCGAGCACCTCGTGCAGCGAGACGTCCCAGTTGCTCGCGACGACGAGGCGCAGACCCTGCGAGCGCCAGAGCCCGAGCGTCGCGGGGACCTCGGCGAAGGGCACGAAGCGCAGGCTCTCGAGCAGCGTCGGTAGCAGCGCCGTCGGCTCGAGCTCAGCCGCGGCGCCGCCGAGCTCTGACCCGATCAGGCTTGCGCACTCCAGTCGCAGCTCGAGCAGGCTCGAGTCGTCGCCGGCGCGTACGCAGTTGAAGCGGTAGTGGCCCATCTCGGCGCGCAGCGCGCGCCAGCCGTCGACATCTGAGACCTCGATGCCGTGGCGCTCGCGCATCGCCGCCTGCAAAAGCGGCAGGGGCGGCTCGAGCTCGAGCAGGGTCCCGAGCGCGTCGAGGAGGATCGCGCGGCGCGCCATCGCCGCGATCATCGCAGGGCGCGCTGGGCTGGGTCGTGCATGTGGCGGGCCCAGCGGAGGGCTGTGCGAAAATCGCGGGCGTGCTTGCACGCCACGATTCGCGGCGCCCGGGCGCCGCCGATCGATGACCGCCAGCGAACGCCAGCGCCGCCGCCGCATGCGGCGCAAGGATCCGACGCGGCTGATCCTGATCGCGGGCGGCGCACTCCTCGGCGTGCTCGTGGTGGTGGTGATCGCGGGCATCGCGGTGGTCTCCTCGATCGCCGCCGGGGTGCCGCCGCTGAAGAACCTCACGCCGCTGGTCAGCGGCGAGGCCTCGACCGTCTACTACAGCAACGGCGAGGTCGCGGGGCTGATCCCCTCGACCGTGCTGCGGACGCCGATCGCCTTCTCGCAGATGCCGCGCAACATCCGCCAGGCGACCGTCGCGATCGAGGACCAGCGCTTCTGGTCGACGGGCGCGATCGACCCGCTCTCGCTGGCGCGCGCGGCGCTCACCGACCTGACCTCCGGCAAGACGCTGCAGGGCGGCTCCACGCTGACCATGCAGCTGGTGCGAAATCTCTACCTGACCGACAATCACACCTTCAAGTTCAAGATCCAGGAGGCCGTGGTCGCCGAGCGGCTCGAGAAGGCCCACAGCAAGAAGTGGATCCTCAAGGGCTACCTCAACTACGTCCCCTACGGGACCGTCGAGGGCCAGACCGCGGAGGGCGTCGAGG
>DASXEZ010000121.1:0-36380 GCA_036489875.1 Solirubrobacteraceae bacterium
GGGCCGGCTGGCGAGGGCGCCGGGAGGACCACTAGCGTGAGCGAGCGCTTCGACGTCGTCGTGGTGGGCTCGGGAGCGGGCGGCGGCGTCGTGGCCGGCGAGCTGAGCGCGCACGGGCGCTCGGTCCTCCTGCTCGAGCTCGGACCGCACAGGACCGCGATCGACTTCCAGCGCTTCGAGGCCAGGGCCACGCACGACCTCTGGTGGCCGATCCGCTTCGCGATGCCCGCCGGCGACTGGGGCCGCGGCCCCGTCGCGCTCGTGGCCGGCCGCTGCGTCGGAGGCTCGACGACGATCAACACCAAGGTCGCGATGCGCGCCGACGAGGTCGACCTCGCCAAGTGGCACGAGGCGAGCGGACTGCTCGGCGAGCGCGGCGAGCCCTTCGGCGCGGCCGACATCGATCCCTACTACGAGCGCGTCGAGCGCTACCTCGGCGTGCGCACGCGCGATGACTGGCCCGACTGCGTGCGCACCGCGCAGCGCGGCTTCGAGGCCCTCGGCGCGCGCCTCGAGTCGGTGCAGTCCTACACCGATGAGAACTGCACCCGGATCGGCTCCTGCCTGCAGGGCTGCCCGACCAACGGCGGCAAGTCGACGCAGAACACCTACATCGCCCGGGCGGCGGGGCTCGGCTCACTCGTGCTGCGGCCGGACTCGCGCGTCGAGCGCGTCGTGATCGCGGACACCCCGGATGGCCCCCAGGCCACGGGCATCGAGTACCTCGACTCAGGCGGCGTACGCCACCACGTCGACGCCGGCGCCATCGTGGTGGCCGCCGGCACCCTCAACACGCCAGGGGTGCTCGCGCGCTCGGGCGTCGAGGATCCGCTGCTGGGGCGCAACCTCGGCTTCCACCCCGCGCGCATCGTCGTCGGCCGCTTCGACGAGATCCAGGACGCCCACATCGTCTATCCGATCACTACCCACTGCGCCGACTACCGCCACGACGAAGACGGCGGCTTCGTCGTCGAGGCCGTGACCGTGCAGGACCCGATCGGCATGGCGATCAACCTCCAGGATGAGAACGGTCCCCTCTGGGGTCAGCCGCTCGTTGACGCGATGCGCGACTACCGCCGCTGGAGCGGGGTCCTGGCGATGGTCAGCGACGACAACAACGGGGCCGTGCTCCCGGACCGCTCGCCGGCCGCACAGGAGGCCTACACCTGCGACTTCAACGAGGCGGAGATCGGGCGCCTCGACGGCGCCCTGGATTTCAGCCGCCGCGTGCTCGAGGCCGCCGGCGCCAAGCAGGTGCTGTGGACGGGGCTCGTCACCACCCACATCCAGGGCAGCTGCCGCATGGGCAGCGACCCGGCGCGCTCGGTCGTCGACGCCCACGGCGAGCTCCACAGCGTGAAGCGGTTGTTCGTCGGCGACGGCTCCGTGATCCCGAGGACGGTCTCCTCGAACCCGTCGCTGACGATCATGGCGCTGGCGACGCGCCTGGCCGACCACCTGCACGCCGACGCCGCCGGCTACCTGCAGGACCTCGCCACCGCCGCGGCCTGAGGCCTGAGGCCGGCACGGCGACCCGCCGGCGCCGACTACGTATTCAAGCCTCCCAACGAAGCGACCGCGAATCTCCGCGGCTCGCCGCGAGCGCCCTCAGACGTCGAGCTCGATCCGCGACTGGCTCGAGGGCGCCGAGCGGTCGACGATGTGGAGGATGAAGGGGCGGTTGACGAGGTCCGCGTAGGGCACCTTGAAGACCAGCATCTCACCCTGCGTCCAGCCCGAGAAGGCGGCGCTCGAGACGTTGGGGATCTGCCCTCCGGCGGGGATCGAGGACGCCACGTAGGTGTAGGGGTTGGGGTTGGGGTTGCTCATCGGCGTGAAGTGGTCGCCGAGCGTGTCGCTGATGTAGAAGTCGGTGGTCGGCGTGTGCGTGCCGTTGCTCCAGTTGTAGACCTGCAGCGAGACGCCGAAGTACTCGTCAGTCGGCGGCAGCGTCAGCTCCGAGTGCGTGAAGCCCTGCAGGTACCAGTGGTCCTCGTTGGGGTCCCACCGATTGAGCTGGCGCGAGACCTGGACCTGGTAGTTGAGCTGGCCGAGCTGGACGTAGCCGGTGCCGAGGTTGTCGGCGTAGCGCGCGTGCTCGCCGGCGCCGCAGGCCGACACCACGAGGGCGCAGATAGCCCCGCCGATCGCCGTCAGGAGTCGCGTGCGAGCCATCGAGGGCGGAGTCTATTCGTCAGCCGCCGGCAACCGTCACGCGGGCCCCGCGGCGCTTGCCCTCCTCCAGGATCGCGCGCAGACGGTGCAGGGCACGGCGATTCTGGCGGCGCGTCCAGCTGCGGGCGCCGAGCGACTCCATCAGACGATCGGAGATCGTGACGGGCGCGGTCTCGGTCGTGAGCTTGACGCGCGTGGTGTCGTCAGCGGCGGGCTCGAGCGTGTAGACGGTCATCGAACGGATGCGGTTGTACTTGCCGCCGCGGCCCGCCTCCACGATCCGCCAGGGGGCGTCGACCTCGATGAAGCTGACGCCCATCCAGCTGAAGCGCTGCAGCGGCGCCTTGATCCGAAAGCGCGCGCCCGCGCCGCGACCGACGGGGTTCTCGCGCGTCAGGTGCCAGTCGGTCAGGAAGTGGTCGGTGAACTCGGAATGGTTCGCGATGTCGGCCAGGTAGTCGAAGACTTCCTCGCGGGGACGGCCGACGGTGATCGAGACGCTGACGGGATCCACGGCGGCGCGGAGTCTACGCGCTGGGCAGCACGACCGGCGCAGCCCCGGAGGCGCTGCGGAGCGTAGGAGCGGACGTCGGGGCGATCAGGCCGCGCGGCGCAGGCGCACGGCCTGGCCGAACTCGCTGTGGCGGACGCGCTCGGTGGACTCCGGCGCGTCGCGGCGCAGCATCCGGCAGAGCTCGCAGACGACGGCGCCGCGCTCGTAGCGGTGGACGTCCTCCCCCACCAGCGGCGTGCGACCGCAGTCGCTGCAGTGCGCGCGGTCGGCGGAGAGCTCCTCGACGGCGGCGCGGAAGAACAGCGCCTCGAAGTCGTCGCCGCGTTGCCGCGGAATCGCCTGTTGGTGGACGCGACGCATCGTGTCGACTTTCGCCGCCACCGACGGCCCTCCTGCAAACGGCCGTCCGTCTTTGCGAAGGCGCCCCCTGTCTCTATCATGAGCGGGTGGCGCAACCCGGAGGCAGTGAGATGGACGAGCCGCGCTCTGAGACCGTGTCGGACACCCTGCCGTTTCGCTGCGAGCAGTGTGGCGAGATCGTGACCCTTACGGTCGACGCTCCGGCGCGGGCGTGCACGAGTTGCGGCTCCGCGGAGCTGGCGCCGCTGGAGCTGGCGGCCCCGGCGGCCGGCACGACCGCATCGGAGGAGCAGAGCGTCGAGGATCGCGAGACGCCGGCCTGGCTGGGCGACCCCGTCACGCTGCTCGGCGAGCCCGGCGAGTACATCTGCTTCGAGGACGGCGGCGAGGTCGTCGTCGTGCCGCTGACGCGCGAGTGGACGCGGATCGGACGCGGCCTAGCGGCCGACGTCCGCTTCGACGACCCGACCGTGTCGCGCCGCCACGCCCTGATCGTCCGCGGCGCCGACGGCCTGCGCGTGCTCGACGACCGCAGCCTCAACGGCGTCTTCGTCAACGGCGCGCGCGTCGAGTGGAGCCCGCTCACCCACGGCGACGAGATCCGCGTCGGACGCCACCGCCTGTATTACGCGACGCTGCAGCCGGTCGACGCCGCCGCACCGACCTCGCTCTAGGACGCGCGTCGGTGCAGATCAGGGCTCGCCCGCCTCGCGGCGGCGGGCGCTAGAGAACCTCGGCGCCGCCGCTCGCGAAGGGCACGGCCAGGACCCGGCCCGAGCCCGCCACCTTCTCCCGAAGGGCGGAAGCGACCGCGTCCGCGCGCTCGCTGCGCGCCCACACCAGCACCGTCGGCCCGGCCCCCGAGATCGTCGCCCCGAGCGCCCCGAGCGACACCGCCGCCTCCAGCAGCTGCGCCGAGCGCGGATACAGATGCGCCCTGTAGGACTGGTGCAGGCGATCGCTCAGCCCGCGGGCCACGAGCTCGAGGTCGCCGCCGGAGAGCCCGAGCATGAGCAGCGCGCCGTGCGCGGTGTTGTGGACGGCGTCGGCGAGCGGCACGCTGGCGGGCAGCGCGGCCCGCGCCTGCTGGGTCCGCACCGCACGCTCGGGCACGACCAGCAGGGCCGCGAGCCCCGGCGGAGGGTCGATCCTCTCCGCATGGCCGTCGGCGCACACGACGATGCCGCCGAGCAGCGCGGCGGCGACGTTGTCGGGATGGCCCTCGAGCTGGCTGGCGAGGGCGAGCAACGCGTGCTCGCCACCGCCGGCGAGGGTCGAGGCCGCGAGCAGCCCGGCGACCACGGCGGCGGCGCTTGACCCGAGCCCCCCGCTCAGCGGGATCTGCGAGCGCAGCTCGAAGCGATAGCGCGATGCCGGCAGGAGCCGCTCGAAGGAGCTGACGGCGAGGTTCGAGCGGTCGCGGCGGACGCTCAGATCCGTCACGAGCTCGAAGCCCGCCGCCTCGCTGACCTCGAGCTCCAGATACAGGCCGAGCGCCGCGGCGAAGCAGTCGAAGCCCGGTCCGAGGTTGGCCGAGGAGGCCGGCACGCGGACCGTGACGGCCGCGCCCATCAGGCCAGGACCGCTTGCTCGATAGCGCGCAGGTCGGGCTCGCAGGGCACGACCGCGCCGACCTGCTCGAGCGCCACGTCGGGGTCCTTGAGGCCGTGGCCGGTGAGTACGCAGGCGATCCGCTCGGCGCCGTCGGCGCCGTACTTGATCAGGCCCGCCACCGACGCCGCCGAGGCCGGCTCGCAGAAGATGCCCTCGGCCGAGGCGAGCAGCCGGTAGGCGCCGAGGATCTCCTCGTCGCTGACCGCGCGGATCGCGCCGCGCGACCCCCGCATCGCGTCCATCGCCTCCTCCCAGCGGGCCGGGTTTCCGATCCGGATCGCGCTGGCGATCGTCTCGGGCTCGGCGACCGGCGCGCCATTGACCAGCGGTGCCGCTCCCTCGGCCTGGAAGCCGAACAGGCGCGGCGCAGCGCCGGCCTCCACGAAGCCCTTCCAGTAGGCGGTGATGTTGCCGGCGTTTCCGACCGGGATGCAGAGCGCGTCGAGGCGTCCGTCGAGATCCTCCAGGAGCTCGAAGGCGGCGGTCTTCTGGCCCTCGAGGCGGAACTCGTTGACGGAGTTCACGAGCGCGATCGGGTGGCGATCGGCGAGCTTGCGGACCAGCTCGAGCGCGACGTCGAAGTTCCCCCGCAGGGCGATCACGCGGGCGCCGTAGACGAGCGCCTGCGCGAGCTTGCCGGTCGCGATCTTGCCGTCGGGGATGATCACCACGCCGCGCAGCCCGGCCTTCGCGGCGTAGGCGGCCGCGCTCGCCGCGGTGTTGCCGGTCGAGGCGCAGATCACCGCCTGCGCCCCCTCGCGAAGCGCCGCCGAGACCGCGCAGGTCATGCCGCGGTCCTTGAACGAGCCGGTCGGGTTGGCGCCCTCGAGCTTGAGGTGGACCTCGGCGCCGACGAGTTCCGACAGCCGCTCGGCGAGCACCAGCGGCGTCGACCCCTCGCCCAAGGTGACGACGGGGTCGGTCGGCGCGAACGGCAGCGAGGCGCGGTAGCGCTCGATCAGCCCCGCCGAACGCGGCGTGCTCACGCGGACTCGCCCCTCACGCGGACTCGCCCCTCACGCGACGTTCCACCATCACACGAACTCCTCGTTGATCACGCTGATCGCGCGCGGCGCCGCCAATACCTGGTCGAGGCGGCCGATCGACTCGAGCGCCGCCGCCAGGCTCGAGCGGGCCAGCGGGTGGGTCACGAGCATCAGCTGGGCGCGGCGTCCGTGTCCGCCCTGCTGTACGACCGACTTGATCGAGGCGCCCGCGTCGCCGAAGCGCTGCGCGACCTGCGCCAGCACGCCGGGGCGATCGTCGACCTCCATATGGACGTAGAAGGCCGAGACGACGTCCTCGATGAACTCGAGGCGCTCGGTCGGCCCGGCGAGCGTCGGCGTGCCGGCGAGCGCGGCGACGACATCGCCGAGCACCGCGCTGGCGGTCTGGGAGCCTCCGGCGCCGGGGCCCGACATCGTGATCTCGGTGATCGCATCGGACTCGACGGTGACCGCGTTGAAGGCCCCGTTGACCGACGCCAGCGGATGGCCGTCGTAGAGGAAGGCCGGGTGCACGCGCACGGAGATGCCGCCGCCGAGTCGCTCGGCGGTGCCGATCAGCTTCAGCGACAGCCCCAGCTCGCGCGCGTAGGCGATGTCGTCGCTGGTGATGCCGGCGATCCCCTCGTAGCGGACGTCGTCGAAATGCACGGGCGCGCCGAACGCCAGCCGGGCCAGGATCGCCATCTTCGCGGCGGCGTCGGCGCCGCCGACGTCGTCGGTCGGGTCGGCCTCGGCGATGCCCTGGCGCTGCGCGTCGGCGAGGGCGTCCGCGTAGTCGCAGCCGGTCCGCGTCATCTCCGAGAGGATGAAGTTGGTGGTGCCGTTGACGATGCCGTGGATGCGCTCGACGTGGGCGCCCGCGAGCGACTCGCGCAGCACCCGCACGACCGGCACGACCCCGGCGACCGCGGCCTCAAAGCCGAGCGCCAGCCCGCGCTCGCGCGCCAGCGACCACAGCTCCTCGCCGTGGCGTGAGAGCAGCTGCTTGTTGGCGGTGACGACATGGCGGCCGGCTTCCAACGACCGGTGCACGTACTCGCGCGCGGGCTCGATGCCGCCGATCAGCTCGACGATGAGCTCCGAGCGCTCGAGGAGCTCCTCGAAGTCGCCGCGCGAGCGCGTGAGCACCCCGACGATCTCCGGACGGCGGCCGCTGACGCGCTCGACCGCGTCGGCGCGCGCCGCGATCAGGGCCTCGAACGCGGCGCCGACGGTGCCGTGGCCGAGCAGGCCGATGCGAAAGGCGCTCATCGCCCGATCAGTCGGCTGCGGGCACGGCCGGCGCGCGGGTCGTGGAGTCAGCCATCTACGTCGCGGGCGTGCAGGTCGTCGAGCGTCTCGCGGCGCACGACGACGCGCGCTTCGCCGTCGGCGACGAAGATCACCGGCGCGCGCGGCACGCCGTTGTAGTTGTTGGCCATCGCGTGGCCGTAGGCGCCGGTCACGGGGACGACGATGACGTCGCCGACGCGGGGGTCATCGAGCAGCGCGTCGCGGATCAGGACGTCGCCGGATTCGCAGTGCTTGCCCGTCAGGTGCACGCGCGTCGAGCCGCCGAAGCGATCGGCGACCTGCGCCTCGTAGCGGGCGCCGTAGAGCATCGGGCGCAGGTTGTCGGACATGCCGCCGTCGACGGCGACCCAGGTCGAGACGTTGCGCTTGACCCCCACCACGCGGTAGAGGGTGACGCCGCCGTTGGCGACGAGGGCGCGACCAGGTTCGATCAGCAACCGCTTGCCGGGCCCGAGCTGCTCGCGCGCCGCCTCCACGAGCGCCGCGACGTAGTCCTCGATCGCCGGTGGCTCCTGCTCGGCGGTGTAGGCGACGCCGAGCCCGCCGCCGAGGTCATAGACCGGGAAGTCGCCGAGCGGCGCGATCGCGGCGACACCGTCGCGAAAGGTCTCGAGGGTGAAGAGCTGCGAGCCGAGGTGGAAGTGCAGGCCCTGCAGGTCAAGGCCGGGCAGCGCCGCCAGACGCTCCAGCGCGGCGGGAGCCTCCTGGAGCGAGACGCCGAACTTGGAGTCGGCCTGGCCGGTCGAGATCTTCTCGTGGGTGTGACCGCTGACCCCCGGCGCGACGCGCAGCAGCACCGGCTGGGGAGCAGCGGCGAGGCCCGCGCTGAGCCGCTCGAGACGGTCGATGTCGTCGCCGGAGTCGACCACGATGTAGCCGACGCGGGCATCGAGCGCCGCCACGAACTCGGCGTCGTCGCGCGCGTTGCCGTGGAAGACGAGCTTGGCCGGATCGAAACCGGCGCGCAGGGCCAGGTGCAGCTCGCCGGCGGAGGCGACGTCGCAGCCGAGCCCCTCCTTGGCGAAGAGCGCCATCACCGCCGTCGCCGGGAACGCCTTGGAGGCGAAGACCACCTCGAAGTCCTCGTGACCGGCGGCGCGGAAGCCGTCCAGGAACGCCCGCGCGCGCGTGCGCAGGTCCTCCTCGGAGACGACATAGGCCGGCGTGCCGAAGCGCTCGGCCAGCTCGAGCACGTCGCAGCCCCCGATCTGCAGGCGGCCGTGATCGTCCAGGCGGCTGCCGATCGGATAAACGTGGGAGAGGGTCTGGACGGAGGCCATCGCGGCAGCGATTATCGCGTTCGGGCGTGGCCGCCGTCGAGCGCCGCGGATGCCGGCGGGCGGCGCTGCGGGGTCTGCGACAATCAATGGATGGTGGTGAAGAGGAACAAGTTCGGTCGCGACACGGGACTCACGGCCCGCATGGGCCTGACGATGTTCCTGCTCGGGCTGCTCTACGTCGTCCTCATCGGCGCCCTGATCGCCGCCAGCGCCAGCGCGGTGACGATCGTGATCATCGCCGTCGCCCTGTTCGGGGTCCAGCTCGTCGCCTCCGACAAGGTGGCGCTCGCCACGCTCGGCGCGCACGAGGTGACGCCGGCACAGGAGCCGGAGCTGCACGCCGTGATCGAGCGTCTCTGCATCCAGGCCGATCTGCCCAAGCCTCGCGTCGCCGTGATCGAGGCGCAGATGCCCAACGCCTGCGCGCTCGGACGCTCGCAGAAGGCGGCCACCGTCTGCGCCACGCGCGGACTGCTGAACATGCTCGAGCCGGCCGAGCTCGAGGGCGTCATGGCCCACGAGCTCACCCACGTGATCAACCGCGACGTGATGGTGATGACGATCGCGAGCTTCTTCGCCACCATCGCGGCCCTGATCATCCGCTTCGCCTTCTTCTTCGGTGGCGGCTTCGGCGGCGGCGACCGCAACGAGGCCGAGGCGATCGAGCTCGTGATCCTGGTCTCGGTGGTGGTCTACGCGATCTCCTTCGTGCTGCTGCGGGCGCTCTCGCGCTACCGCGAGTTCGCCGCCGATCGCGGTTCGGCGATCCTCACCGGGCGCCCGAGCGCCCTGAGCTCGGCGCTGATCAAGATCAGCGGCTCGATCGAGTCGGGGCGGATCCCCCGCAACGACCTGCGCACGGCCGAGGGCATGAGTGCCTTCTTCATCGTGCCCGCGCGTGCCAAGAACTCGCTGATGAACCTGTTCGCCGATCACCCGCCGCTCGAGGCCCGCCTCGCGGCGCTCTCGCGGCTCGAGGCGCAGCTCCAGAGCAGCGGTCGCTGAGCGACTTTGGGTCTTCGCGACATCCTCAGCGGGCGAAGCTCGGTCAAGCAGCCGGCCAAGACCGACCGCCTGTTCGCGCTGAGCACCGCCTACGTCACGCTCGAGACCTCCTACGACATCGGCTGTGGCGGCGTCGCCGGGATCGTCGTCCAGGCGCTCGCCACGAGCGACTTCCAGTCGGTGCTCAAGGACACCGAGGAGGTCGTCAAGGCCACCGCCGGCGAGTTCAAGGCCCAGATCGAGACCACCGACGACGCCTTCGGATTCCACTGGGTGATCGTGCGCGACCCCGACGTCGAGGATCTCGTCGCCACGATCAACGGCGTCTCGAGCTCGATCGAGGACGGCGGCTACGGCGAGCGCCTGCTGGCCGCCGTGTTCTCCTTCAAGGCCAAGGACGGCAGCGCGATCAACTTCATCTACAACTTCAAGCGCGGCAACTGGTACCCGTTCGTGCCCGCGCACGGCGACCAGCAGCGCAACACCGAGCGCGAGCTCCAGCTCAAGGCGCAGATCGGCGAGGAGTTGCCGATCGAGCCCGAGCTCGAACGCTGGTTCCCCCTCTGGGGCATTCCCTTCTGAGGGCGGCCTGACGGCCGCAGTCGAGCTTCGCCGCGGCTGGGCGAGCCGCCGCGGCCGTGCGGGGAGACGCTCAGCCCCAGCCCTCTGCAAGCGAGACCCGGGTGGCGGTGAGCGCGACCGCGGTAGGGCTCTCCTCGATGCGGATCACGACCCGCGGCGCGGGCCAGTCGAGCGGATTGGCGGCCCACCACTGCGATGGTGGTCCAGGCGAGAAGAAGATCCGCACTCCCGCCAGCCGCGGCCAGTGGAAGTAGCCGACGAAGAGCCGCCGCGTGCGCTGCGCGTCCGCCGCGTACTGGGTGGCCGCCTTGAGATCGAGCGCCACCGGGTGCCCGGCGACCGTGGCGCTGACCGACTCGGCTCCCCGGCGCAGCCAGACGGCGACGCCGACGCGATCGCACGCGTGGTCCGCCAGACACGCCATTCCCACGGCGGGGGCTCGCGCGAGCACCGCCGCCGGCGCGACGTTCCTGCGGCTCGGCGCGGACGTGGGCGCGCTCAGAAGCGTCGCCGCGAGGCCGCCGCCGGCGCCGGCGAGGGCGATCGTCAGCGCCGTCGCGAGCGCCCGGCGTCGCTGGCGCCGGCGGGCCGCGGCGACGACGCCGGCGCTGAGGGTGGGACCGCGTAGGAGACCGGGATGCGCCGACATCGTGCTAGTCTAACTAGCACAATCGGCTCAGTCAAGTTGCTGCCTACTCGGGTATCAGCCCGTCGCCGGTGAACTCGCTGCGCGCCTCCTCGAGCGTGATGTCCGCTGGCGGCAGCATCAGATCCGAGGGCGTGAGGTCGTCGTCGGCGAGGCGCTCTCCGCTTGAATGGATCAGCTCGACGAGCTCGGCGTAGGTGGCTTTGAACGCCGCCTCATCGCCGGCGTCGACGGCGGCCACGGTTTTGTGGTCGAGCTCGTGCAGGCGATCGTGGGCGTCGTCGGGGACGCGGTACTGCCCGTCGCTGAAGATGCGGACGATCACGGCGCGGCCGCCTCGCCGCCCTCGCTCGCCGGAGCCGCCGCGGGAGCTTCCTCGCCCTCGCCCGAGGATGCCGGCAGGGCGCCCTGAGCCGGCGCTCCCGAGCCGAGCTCGGCCTTCATCTTCGCCAGCTCGTCGTCGACGGCGCCGCCGGCGCCGATCGCCTCGAGCTGGCGGTCGATGTCGTCCTTGCCGCCGCCGATCTGGGTGAGGTCCTCGAAGGTGCCCGAGGCCTCGAGCTCACCGACGGCGGAGGCCCGCGCCTTCATGTTCTCGGTCTTGTCGAGCGCGCGCTGCATGGCGAGGCCGACATCGGCCATCTGCTCGCCCACGCCGGTCGCGGCCTCGGAGATCCGCACCTGCGCCTCGGCGGCGGAGTACTGGGCCTTGATGACCTCCTTCTTGGTGCGGAAGGCCTCGAGCTTGGCCCGCATCGCCCGCTCGGACTCGATCAGCTTCTCCTGCTGGCCCTCGAGCTCGGAGATCTGGGTGTCGAGGCCCTGGAGGTCGGTCTGGATGCTCTGCTTGCGCTCGAGCGCCGTGCGCGCGAGGTCCTCGCGGTTGGCGGCCAGCGCCTGGCGCGCCTGTGTGTCGAGCTTGACGAGCTGCTGCTGCATCTGCGTCTCCTGCAGCTGCAGGCGCTTCTTGGAGGTGACGACGTCGGCAATGCCCTTCTTGACGTTCTGCAGCAGCTCGAGCTGCTTGGTGTAGCTGTAGTCGAGAGTCTCGGCGGGATCCTCGGCGCGGTCGAGCACCTTGGAGACCTTCGCCTTGACGATCGTGGACATGCGTCCCGTCAGGCCGGGCATTGCTTCCTCCTTTGCGAGTTCCGAGGGCAAGCGTAGCGCCCGCCGCAATCGGCCCGCGCGGTTGGACTCAGAGGCCGGCGGGGTGGCGCGCGATGAAGCCGGCGTTCGACGTCAGCAGCGGGCGCCAGCGCGGCCCGGTCTTGCCACCGGGGTCACCGGCACGGCTGGTGTCGAAGCGGATCCCGGCGATGTCGACGTAGACGTGGCCCGCGTTGGTGAAGACGGTGATCCACGCACCCTTGCCCGCCGAGCCCCACTTCTCCAGGGAGCCTGAGTCAAGCGGCGAGGCGAGCAGGTTGGCGCCGTGGAGCGCATAGGAGACGGCGCCCGAGCAGTCGTAGCCGTTGGAGACGAAGCTCTTGTGGCCGCCGCCGTACACGTAGGGCTGGCCGATCAGCTGGTTGGCCGCCGCGATCGCCTGCCTGACTGCGAGCGGGGCGCCGGCGGGAGCCTCGGCGAGGCCGCTTGAGAGGATCTTGGCAACCGGCCCGGCCGTGGTCGGGCCTGTTGGCCCGGTGGCGCCGGTGGGCCCCGTGACCCCGGTCGCGCCGGTGGAGCCGGTCGGGGCGCTCGCGCCGCCGGCGTCGGTGCCCGTGGACCCGCTCGCGCCGGTCGGGCCGACGGCGCCGCTGGCCCCGGTCGTGTCGGTCGGGACGCTGGGAACGGTCGTCGGGACCGTGCCGCTGCCGGCTGCCGGCGCGTTCACGGTCGTATGCGTGCCGCTGCTCTTGGTGACCGCGGCCGAGGGCGCGCTCACCCCGCCGACGCTTGCTCCGCCGGTCGCGTTGGCGGTGGTGCCCACCGTCGAGGTGATCGGCTGCGTGGAGGTCGGCGTCGCCCCGTAGACGGCACCGCCGTCGCCCTGCTCCGAGGTCGGCTTGGGCTTCGGCTTGGGCTTCGGCTTGACGTGCGTCGCGTGCTTGGCGTGATGCGTCGTCTGCCCGTGGGTCGCGGCAGCCGCCACGGCGGGGATCGAGAGCAGGCCCGCAGCACAGAGCGCGAGAGCGGCGAAGGGTCGCAACGGCGTGCGCATTCACCAACGTCGGTCGGCAGACCGCGGACGCTCCTGTCGGCGTGCAACGGAGGTTGCAGGCGCAGGAGTTCGCTGGACGAGCGCGACTAAGGCTCTAGGGGTAGATCTGGACGCCCGCGGCGTCGGTGATGATGATCGCGTCCACCGGGCAGTTCTGCGAAGCCTCGACGACCTTCTCGATCGCGGCCCCGTCGGGATCGATCACGATCGCCTTGTCCTCGGCGTCGAGCGCGAACACGCGCGGAGCGGTGTCGACGCAGTCGCCGAAGCCGAAGCAGAGCTCGCGATCTACCTCGATGCGGATGCCCGCGCGGGTGGTGGTGGCTTCGACCATTCCCGGCCAGCCTAGCGACCCGCCCACGTGGCCGCGATCGCGCACCGCCCCGCTACACTGGCGGCCTCCTCGCGATGAGCAACGCCGAGTCACCGATCCGCACCGACCCCGCCCACGTGGTGAGCGTCGAGGACGTGCGCCAGCTGATGGGGGCCTCGACCCCCCACTTCGCGCTCCAGCTGCGCGAGCGGATCGCCTCGCTGATCGCTCCGCTGGCCGCCGACGACCCGGCGCGAGAGCTCGGCGAGCAGGAGATGCGCCGCCTCACGGCGCTCAGCACCAGCGGCGAGACCCGTGGCGAGGACCACGAGGATCTGGGCTCGCTGGCGTCGCTGTCGGACTGAGCAGCGGACGGGGACGACACCGCCGCGCGCTACGCTCGCTCACAGGTGAGCGATCTCCAGCTACCTCTCGAAGCCGCCTCTGACGACGACGCGCAGGACGGTCTGCCGGGCCCCTACGCCGTCGGTGACTACGCCGCGGCGCTGCGGGCGAAGCTGCGCGACTTCGCCCGCGTCCAGCTCGTCGGCGAGATCGCGAACCTACGCCCGCCGACGCGCGCCCGCGCCTACTTCGAGCTGCGCGACGCCGGCGGCGCGATCCCCTGCGCGATGTGGCGCAACGACTGGGACCGCCTCGGTGCGCTGACCGAGACGCTGCGCGACGGCGCGCAGGTGATCGTCTCGGGCGGCTGCGACTACTACCCCGGCAGCGCCAGCGCCTCGCCCTCGTTCAGCTTCTCGGTAGCGACCCTGCGGGTCGCCGGCGAGGGCGACCTGCTCGCGCAGATCGAGCGCCGCCGGCGCGCCCTGGCCGCGGACGGCCTGCTCGATCGCCAGCGCACGCTCACGCTGCCGCTGCTCCCGCGCACGATCGGCGTGATCTGCGGCGAGAGCGGCAAGGCCCGCGAGGACGTGCTCGCGGGCCTCGAGCGCCGGGGCTGGTCGGGGCGCCTGGTCTGGGCCTTCACGCCCGTGCAGGACCGCCACGCCGCGCCGCAGATCGGCGCCGCGCTGCGCGAGCTCGCCGCCACCGGCGAGGTCGAGGTGATCGTCGTCGCCCGCGGCGGCGGCTCGCTGACCGACCTGCTCGCCTTCTCCGACGAGCTGTTGTGCCGCACCGTTGCGCTTCTGCCGGTGCCGGTGATCGCCTCGATCGGCCACCACACCGACCGCACGCTGCTGGACGAGGTCGCCGCCGTCAGCTGCTCGACGCCGACGCACGCTGCCGAGGCAGCGGTGCCCCTGCACTGCCTGGACGCGAGGTTCACCCTGCGCGAGAGCGCCGTTCGCCTCCAGCGCCACGCCGCCGAGGGCGTGATCCGTCGCGCGCGGCTGCTAGCTGCGCTCTCGCGCGCCCCCGCGGCGCACCTGGAGCGCCAGCGCCGCGCCCTGCACCAGACCCTGCGCGAGCTGCGCGCCGCTTCGCGACGGCTGATCGCCGAGGAGCGCGCCCGCAGCGGCGGCCGCCTGCAGGCGCTCGATCGCAGCCGCACGCGCGCGCAGCGCGACTGTGTCTCGCGCCGCCCCGCCGAGCTCGAGCGCCTGCGGCTCGCGCTCGCGGCCCACGATCCGTCACGCACGCTGGCCCGCGGCTACGCGATGGTCGAGGACGGCGAGAGCCGCCCGGTCACGACGGCCGCGGCGGCGCGAGCGGCGGGCCAGGTGCTGATCCGCTTCACCGACGACGCCGTCGCTGCGAGAATCGAGCCGGAATGAGCGAGCAGCCACAGCCAGGAGCCGAAATCCCCGAGCCGCCGGCGCCCGGAACGCAAGCGCCCGAGCCGCCGCAGAGCTACGAGGCCGCCTCCGCGCGGGTCGAGGAGATCGTCCGCCGGCTCGACTCCGGCCAGGCCGGTCTGCGCGAGACGCTCGAGCTCGTCCGCGAAGGACGCACGCTGATCGAGTACTGCGCGGCCGAGCTCGAGGCCGTCGGCGGCGACCTCGAGGAGCTGCGCCTGGACGAGCTGGTGGCCCGCCTCGAGGCCGAGCAGAACGCCACGTGAGCAGCTTCGAGCTCATCGCCGGACTCGAGCTCGAGATCGAGGGCTACGAGCTGCGAGCGCTGAACCTGCCCACCAGCTCCGGCTTCGTCCGCACGAGCACCGTGATCGTCCTCGCCGGCAGCGGCGAGGAGGGTCTCGGCGAGGACGTCACCTACGCCCCCGAGGACCACGCGGCGCTGCAGGCGGCTGGACCCACGCAGCCGCTGGCCGGCAGCTGGACGATCGAGAGCTTCTCCGCGCAGCTCGAGTCCCTCGACCTCTTCCCGGCGCCTCCGGGGGCCGAGGTCTACCGCAACTACCGCCGCTGGGGTTTCGAGTCGGCCGCGCTCGACCTCGCCCTGCGCCAGGCCGGCCGCGCCCTGCACGAGGTCGTCGGCCGCCCGGCCCAGCCGGTGAACTTCGTCGCCTCGGTGCGGCTGCCCGAGCCGCCGACGCTCGAACCCGTCGACGCACGCTTGGCCCAGCACCCGGGGCTTCGCTTCAAGCTCGACCCCACGGCGAGCTGGGACGCCGAGCTGATCGGCGAGCTCGCCGCGCGCGGGATCGTCGCGACGGCGGACCTCAAGGGCTTCTACAGCGGCACCAGCGTCGACAACCAGCCGGAGGCGGGTCTCTACGAGCGCATCGCCGAAGGGCTTCCGGACGCGTGGATCGAGGACCCGGCCCTGACGGCCGAGACCTCTCCGGTGCTCGAGCCCTACCACGAGCGGATCACCTGGGACGCGCCGATCCACTCCGTCGCCGATGTGCTCGCGCTGCCCTTTCCGCCCCGCATGCTCAACGTCAAGCCGTCGCGCTTCGGCAGTCTGCGGGCGCTCTTTGACTTCTACGACCACTGCGAGTCAAACGGCATCGGCGGCTACGGTGGCGGCCAGACCGAGCTCGGCGTCGGTCGCGGCCAGATCCAGTACCTGGCCTCGCTCTTCCACCCCGACACGCCCAACGATGTGGCCCCCGCCGCCTACAACCTGGATCCGCTGCCGTCCGATCTGCCGGGCAGCCCGCTCCCGCCCACCCCGTCGCGCACGGGGTTCCGCTGGGAACCATGACCGACTGGCCGTTCTCCTACCGCGACGAGATTCGCTTCGCCGATCTCGACACCCAGGGGCACCTCAACAACGTTTCCTTCCTCGTCTTCGTCGAGTCGGCGCGGATCGCCTACGCCGTCGCCGTCGCGGCCGAGCACCCCGAGCTTCGGCCCTCGCTGACCTTCACCTACATGGTCGTCGAATCCAAGATCAGTTACCGCTCGCCAGGCCAGTTCGGAGAGGAGATCGAGACGGTGCTGCGCCCCAGCAGCGTCGGGCGCTCGAGCTTCCGTATGGACTTCGAGATGCGTGTTGCAGACCGCGTGCTGGCCGACGGCTACTCGGTGCAGGTCACCTACGACCCGATCGCGGCGCGCTCGGTTCCCGTGCCCCAGCCGCTGCGCGAGCGGCTCCTCGCCGACGGCGCAACACAGCGCTGAGTGGGGCGCGGCGCAAGTTCAGAAACCTTTAGAGCTTCTTTTAGGTCGGCTTGAGGGCGGCGGCGGATACTCCTTCACGCGACACATATCTCTCGCAACCACACCTCCTCCCAGCAGGTTCCCGACGCCCCGTCACCCCCCGGGGCGTCGGGCGTTTAACGGCCCTCCTCGGCGGCTGTCTCGCCCTCGCCCTCGGCGTCCTCCGACGGCTCGCCCTCGTCGGTCTGGCGGTCGCGCACGCGCACCAGCACGATCCGGTTCTCACGCACCGACTCCACGCGCAGCTCGTAACCGTCGACATCGATCTTGTCGCCGCGCTTGGGCAGCCGGCCGAGATCGTTGAAGACGAGCCCGCCGATCGAGTTGTAGGCGTCGCTGTCGGGAAGCTCGATCCCGTAATCCATCAGGTCCGCCACCGGCACATGGCCGCGCACGAACCAGTCGCCGCTGGGCAGCCGACGCACGTCTCCGGCCGCCGGGTCGGTCTCGTCGATGATCTCGCCCACGACCTCCTCGACGATGTCCTCGATCGTCACGATCCCCATCACGCGGCCGTACTCGTCGGCCACGATCGCCATCGCCGTCCGCGCGCGCTGGAGCTCGGCGAGGAGATCGTCGAGCGGCTTGCTCTCGGGAACGATCGGCGCGTCGCGCACGAGCGGGCGAATCGACGCCGCCGGACCGACCTCGAGCAACCGCCGAGCCAGGCCGGTCGCGTGGACGACGCCGCGAATGCGGTCCTGGTTCTCATCCTCGGTGACCGGCAGGCGCGTGTGGCCGGAGTCGATGCAGCGTCGAAGCGCCGTCTGCACGTCCTCGGCGAGGTCGACGGTCACGACCGCCGGGATCGGCGTCATCACCTGCCGCGCCTCCTGCTCGTGGAGGTGGAAGACCCCGGAGAGCATCGTCGCCTCGTTGGTCTCGAGCATGCCGCCGGCCGCCGAGTCGCGAATCAGGCGCTTGAGCTCATCGGGCGAGCCCCCGCGCGAGATGCGCCGCTCCGGGTCGACCCCGAGCACGCCCAGCATCGCGTTGGACACGACGGTCAGCGAAACGATGAAGGGGTTGAAGATGAAGCGAAACCACTGCAGCGGGCGCGCGATCCGCCGCGCGACGGTCTCGGCCCGGTCGATCGCGTAGAGCTTCGGCACCATCTCGCCGGCCGTTATCTGAGCGCTGGTGATCAGCAGGTAGGAGACGATCACGGCGATCGCGATCGCGACGTCGCGCCCAACGCTCGTCCCCAACCCCCCCTTGAGCAGATCCGCGAGCGCGGGCTCCCCGAGCGCGCCGATGCCGATCGAGGCCGCGGTGTTGCCCACCTGGCAGGTCGAGATGTACTCGTTGATGTGATCGAGCTGGCGCAGCGCCAGCCGCGCACCGCGCAGGTTCTGCTCAGCCGCGAGCTCGAGCCGCGAATGCCGCGCGCGAACGAGCGCGTACTCCGCGATCACGAAGAACGCGTTGAGCGCGATCAACACTGCCGCGGCGGCGACGTAGAGCCAGTTCACGCCCGCTCCGCGGCGCGTCTACTTCGAGGAGGTTCGTCGTTCATACCGTCGGCGCAGACCGCGTCAACGGTAGCAGGCGTGGCAGAGGCATCATCGCGGCCCCGCCTGCCGAGGCTAGAGCGCGTCGATCGTGCGGGCGAGCTCGAAGTCGCTGTCGGTCAGGCCGCCCGCCGAATGCGTCGAGAGCGTGATCCGAAGCCGGCGGTAGGAGTGGATCAGGAGGTCCGGATGGTGGTCGGCGCGTTCGGCTGCCGCGGCGATCGCGTTGACGCGCGCAACCGCCTGCGCGAAGTCCTCGAGCTCGAGGTCGCGGACGAGCTCCTCCCCCTCGCGACGCCACGCGGGATCGATCCTCGCCAGGCGCTCGTCGATCTCTGAATCTGTCAGTGGTTCCATAGAGTTGGCGGGGTGCGAATCGTCAGCCTAGTCCCGCACGCGACCGAGCTCTGCTTCGCGATAGGGCTCGGTGACGAGCTTATCGCCGTCTCGCACGAATGTGACTTTCCAGCGGCCGCGCTCGATTTGCCGCGGGTGACCAGCGACCTGCTGCCGAGCGGACTGGACGCCGCCGGCATCGACGCCGCGGTTATGGAGCGAACCGCCGCCGGAGAGGCGATCTATGCACTCGACGAGGCGAGGCTGCGCGAGCTCGAACCCGACCTGATCATCACGCAGGAGCTCTGCACCGTCTGCGCGGTGTCCTATGACGATGTTGCGGCACTGGCGGCCGAGCTGCCGAGCACGCCGCGCGTGCTCTCCCTCGATCCCCACACCCTGGGCGAGGCGCTCGCCGACGTGCGCACGGTCGCGCAGGCGACCGACCGCCGCGACGAGGCGGTCGCGCTGATCGCCCGGGCCGCGGGTCGGATCGATCGCGTTCGCCTCGCGGTGCGCGGCGTGCGCCGCCTGGCGGTCGCGGCGCTCGAGTGGCTCGATCCCGTTTACGCCGCCGGGCACTGGATGCCGCAGATGATCGAGTACGCAGGTGGCGTCGACCTGCTGGGCCTTCCGGGCGAGCACTCGCAGCGAATCGATTGGGAGAGCGTCGCCGCGTCCGAGCCCGAGGTGGTGATCGTGATGCCCTGCGGCTATGACGCGCCACGGGCGCTGCAGGAGGCGCGCGAGCACGCCGACCGGCTGGCGGCGCTGCACGCGACGCGCGTCGTGGCGGTTGATGCCAGCGCCTACTTCTCGCGGCCGGGGCCGCGGCTCATCGACGGCCTCGAGCTGCTCGCTCACATCCTCCATCCGCGCCAGGTCCCGGACGCGCCGGGTGTCGCGCTCGAGCTGTGAGCGAGTTCCTACTGGGTGAAGGAGGTGCCGTGCGCGATCAGGATCGCGCCGAGGACCGAAACCGCAGCCAGCGCACCGCAGGCGGCCCAGCCGAGCGCCGATGAGCGGATCCGATCGGCCTGGTGGAAGGCAAGCGTCGCCAGCCCGCCGCCGATCAGGCCACCGATGTGTGCCCCGAGGGAGATGTCGGGGAGACTCGCGCTGAGGACGAGGTTGACCACGATCAGGAGCAGGAGTTGGTTTCGGACCTGGTCCACGCCGCGGCGGTGGGCCTCGTAGAAGGCCGCGCCCATGAGCCCGAAGATGGCTCCGGAGGCGCCGGCGGTCGGGCTCAGCGGCGAGGCGATCATCACCCCCAGCGACCCCGCGAGCAGGCCGGTGAAGTAGATGGCGATATAGCGCGGTCGCCCGATCGCCGGCTCAAGCAGCCGCCCGACCCAGTAGAGCACGTACATGTTGAAGGCGATGTGCAGGATGTCCAGGTGCAGGAACCCGCTCGTCAGCAGCCGGTAATACTCGTGCGTGTTGATACCGATCAGATGGCTCTGGCCGCTGACATAGGCCGAGAACAGGTCGCCGTGGTTGAGCAGCCACGAGCTGTTGGTCGCTCCGGTCAGGCTGAGCACGCCCGAGCCCTCGGCAAAGAACGCGATCACGTTGATCGCGATCAGGACGATCGTCACCTCGTAGCCGCGGCGGGTGTTGGGGCGGATCGTGCGCACCTTCGTCGTATGGCGCGCACATTCCGGGCAGCGCATGCCGACCGGTGAGCTCGTCATGCAGTCCGGGCAGATGGGTCGCCCGCAGTTGGAGCAGGCGACGCCGGTCTCGCGACCGGGGTGGCGGTAGCAGGTCGCCATGGACGGCTCAACCTACCATCGGCACGCGTCGCCGCCGCCGGCCCGAACCGCCATCGGGGCCGTGCTCAACTCGACTCGGCGATGGTGCCGGCGGCCGTGGCGGCCTCGGCGGATGCCTGCGACTCGGCCTCCAACGGCTCGCCCGAGCGACGATGGCGCTTGACGCCGAGGATCAGCAGCCCGGCTCCGGCGAGGCCGCCGCCGAGCACCGCGAGCGCAGGGCGCAACCAGTTGCGCGGGTCTCGCATCGTCGCGAGCTCCCAGCCCTCGAGCTCCTCGGCGGCCATCTCGCTGATATTCACAAGCGTCGTGCGCAACCGCGCCGAGAGGTGCTCGGGCGGGTCCACCGGCGGGAACGCCCGACGCAGCAGCCGTTCGAGGTCGCCGCTCACGAGGTCACCGCCTCGTCGTCTTGGAGGATCGTCTCGAGCTGGCGGATCGCGCGGTGGATCAGCACCTTCGTGGCCCCGTCGCTGCGCCCCAGGGCGCGGGCGATCTCACGGTTGTCCATATCGAGAGCAAAGCGCATGATCAGCGCCTCGCGGCGGTCGTCGGGCAGCTGCTTGACCCCTTCGAGCACCTGCGCGAGCTCATCGCGGCCGCTGACGAGATCCTCGGTCGAATGCGGCGTCGCCAGCGGCATCCGCTCGTCGAGCGCGCTCTGTGGCCGGCGCGAGCGATCGCGGTAGAGGTTGGCGGCGAGGTTGTGGGCGATGCGAATGAGCCATGGCCGCAGCGGCCGTCCGTCGGACTCTCGCTGGGCGCGCTCGAAGTGGCGGTAGGCCTGCAGGAAGGTCTGCTCGGTGAGGTCCTCGGCGTCGTGGTGGTTGCCAAGGCGGTAGTAGAGGTAGCTGTAGACGTCGCGCAGGTGCGTGCGGTAGAGCTCGCTGAACTGCGCATCGAGCGCCGCCTTCGCCGCATCGGTCGCCACCACATGAGCAGCCTACCCAGCCCGCGTCAGGCGGCCGCGACGCGCTGACGGCGCCGGGGCGCGACAGGCTGCGGCCGCGGCGGCATCTTGCCGCCCAGCCACTGCCATTGCAGCGCGACGCGAAGCCAGATCCGCTCGGTCACCGCCATCGCCTCCGCGGGGCTCGGGTTCCCGATGGGGGCGAACGACACGGCTCGACCGCAGCGCAGCGTGACGCGGTGGGGACGGATCCGCCAGCCGCGGCGCACGGCCTCGGTGCCGAGCACGGCGACGGGCACAACCGGCGCCCCGGTCTGGAGGGCGAGCCGGCCGACGCCCCGGCGCGGGGAGCCGAGCGGTCCCGGACGCTTGCGCGTGCCTTCGGGGAAGATCACGACGCAGTCACCGCGGGCGAGGATCCTGCGCGCCGTCTCCATCGCCTGCTGGTCGCCGGCGCCGCGGTCGATCGGGAAGGCGCCCAGGCGGCTCAGCAGCCAGCCCACGACGGGGTGCGCGAAGAGCTCCTTCTTGGCCACGTAGTACACGGGTCGCCGCGTCAGGCAGCCGATCACGAACGGGTCGAGAAAGCTGCGGTGGTTGGCGGCGAAGATCACCGGACCGGTCTTCGGCACGTGCTCGGTGCCGAGGCGCCGCATGCGGAAGTAGATGTGGAAGGTGGGCTGCAGGATCGCCCGCACCACCACGTAGACCACGCGGTTGACGCCGCGGTCCAGAGCATGGGAGCGGTAGCTGTCCAGATCGGCGTTCGCCATGCAATATGTACCCGCCGACGGCGTCCGCGTTACATCCGGTGGGCGTTACGCGGGGGTCCCAAACGACTAACTTCCGTGCTGCGCCGGAGTAGCTCAGCTGGTAGAGCAATCGCCTTGTAAGCGATAGGTCAGGGGTTCGAGTCCCCTCTCCGGCTTGAAAGAACTACCTGCAAAGACGCATGTTCTAGAGATTGAGCGGCCCCTGTTGTTCGGTCCCGGCGGAGTGTTGATTCGCCGGCTCGGAGAGTCCTGATGAGGGGGCCGGGTCCGATGGCGGCAGCGCGGCGTTGTTCGCCTGAGCAGATCGTTGCGGCTCATATCGAATTACGTAGACAGGGGGACCCCTCCGGTCGTCTTGGTGTAATGGCGTCTACCGGTGGGTCACGCTGAGAGGCTGTCTGTCGTGAATATGAGCGCAAGTTCGCTGCTTTTGCGTCGTCTGCGAGCGGTGGACACGCTGCAGCAGCAGCGGTCGCACGTTGAGCGTTTGCGCGTCCGGCTTGGCGATGGTGCCCGCACGACTGTCCATATCGCCAGCTACGACAGCAGCGCCGTGTGCGCGCGAGTAGTTGTGCTCGAGCAGCCGGCGCCGCTCGTGCGCTGGTGCAATGAGCAAGGGGTGCGTGACGCCGTCGTCGGTGGTTTCTTTCATCGGCCGTCATACACCCCGCTTGGCCAGTTGCGGATCGGCGGCGAAGCCCAACAATCTTCGCCGTTCGACGCCCCGTGGGGAGACATGCGTGCTTGCGTCCACATAGATGGTGAGACGATCGGGATTGCGCGACGCGACCAAGTCGCCGCTGAGCCTGCTGGCGACCTGTTGCAGGCGGGTCCGTTGCTCGTGGCCGACGGGCGTCGTGCGATCGCCGACGGGGAGGATGTCGAGGGGTTCTCCGCTGCCGCGCATCAGTTTGATTCCGACATCACCGCCGGGCGCTATCCACGGGCCGCGCTCGCGATCGCCGGCGAGAGGCTGCTCGCGGTCGCGTGCGACGGGCGTACGCGTCAAGACGTTGGCATGACGCTTCCCGAGCTCGCCGACGTCCTGGTTGACCTCGGTGCTACCGCCGCGCTCAACCTCGATGGTGGCGGCTCGGCATCGCTGGTGCATGGCGGCCGCCTGCGTAACCGTCCGCGCGAACAGCACGGTGGCGATCTGCACGAGGGTCGAGCGATCGTGACCGCGATCGTGTTCGAAGCGCGAGCGTAGCTCAGCGACCCCGTGAGCGGCACGGTAGGGCGCTGGCTGGGATCACGCGGGATCAGCGATGCCCGGTCATACTCGTGGACGGTCAGCATGGCGCTTCGAGTGGTCTCGGCAATCTTGTTTTCGCCGCGTGGCGGGTCCGCGCACGCTGCGCGTGCTCTCGCGCGCGGCCTGCGCACGCAGGGCTGTTCGGTGACGCTGGTCGCCGGCTCGCGCAGCGATCTCGGCGTGCACGGCGATGCGAGAGCGTTCTACGGCGACGTCCACGCCGTCAACTTCGACGCAGCGCTCGTAAGCGACGAACCACTGCGGTTCGAGGGTCCCGCGGGTAGCGCGCCAATGCACCCTTCGTTCGAGGATCGGCCGGGTGCTCCCGACCGCGTCTTCGCGACGCTCGACGACCTTGAATACGAACGGCAGGTACGCGCCTGGTCCCGCGAACTGCGCCAAGCCGGCGCCGGCGAGGCCGATGTGCTGCACCTGCATCACCTCACGCCGCTCAACGAGGCAGCCGCGCGCATCGCGCCCAACGTCCCGATCATCGGTCAGCTCCACGGCACCGAACTTTTGATGCTCGAGCAGATCGCCACCGGATCGCCAGCGGACTGGCGCCACGCCGAGCGCTGGGCCGAGCGGATGCGCGCATGGGCGCAGCGTTGCGTCCGTCTCATCGTCGCTCCAGCAGGCGTCGAACGAGCGATCGCGTTGCTCGAAGTACCACGCGAACGAGTCCTCGCGCTGCCCAACGGCGTCGACGTCGAGCTGTTTCGCCCCCGAGCACTCGACCGCAACGCATTCTGGCAGCACGCCCTCGTGCAGCAGCCGCAGGGATGGCTCCCCGACCAACCGCCAGGAAGCGCACGCTACACCGAGGCGGCCGTCGCAGCGCTCGCAGCGGGCACCGTGCTGCTCTACGTCGGACGCTTCACGGCAGTAAAGCGCCTGGATCGCCTGATCGGAGCGTTCGGCCGAGCCCAACAACGCCTCACCAGACCAGCCGCGCTCGTGCTCGTCGGCGGACATCCAGGCGAATGGGAGAACGAACATCCGACGCAAATCACCACACGACTGGGAATCCCGAACGTATTCCTCGCCGGCTGGCACACCCACGACGAGCTGCCCGCGTTCTTCTGCGCCGCCGACGCAATAGCCATGGCCTCCCAGCGCGAACAGTTCGGGCAAGTACTCATCGAAGGGATGGCATGCGCCCTACCCGCCATCGCGACGCGCTCGCTCGGACCCGCCGCAATCATCGAACACGGACGCACCGGCTGGCTCACCCCACCCAACGACGAAACCGCGTTAGCGTCCGCGCTGACCGAAGCAGTCAACAACCCACACGAACGTCAACAACGCGGCCGCGAAGCCCGCTCGACAGTCCGCGAACAGTTCTCCTGGTCGACAATCGCAGCACAACTCGCGACAACGCTCAAAGAGGTCGTTCAGGACAACGGATGGCCCCGTCGTCCGGAAGGCAACCGACATCAGCTCAAACCAGCCGAAATCGGCTCTCGCCGTCGCCACGCCTGATGTAGACATTTGCAGACCAAACGGCCGGTTGAACGCAGACCGATGCATCGCCTTGTAAGCGATAGGCCAGGATTCGAGTCCCCTCTCCGGCTTTGGATCAGCGATTTTCGAGCCGGGTTCTGCAACCGTTGTCCCAGTGGTTGTTTTTGCAAGCGTTCGAGAACCGTCGTGACTTCGCGCGCGGCGGCGCACCGAGCGTCCATGGCGAGTCCTCCTGTCGGAGGGCTAGCGATGTCACAACCGCCGACGCAGTGCGAGGTACTTGATAGATGGCCGTCTCGGATGAAGATCTCCTCAGGCGATCCGCCACGGACGTTGAGGCGTTTGGGGTGTTCTACGCGCGCCACCGGGTAGCAGTCTTCCGTTACGCACGCTGGCGCGTGAATACCGTCGAGGACGCCGCGGATCTCACGGCCGAGGTATTCGCCGTAGCGCTCCAAGGGGCACAGCGGTTTCGGCCCGGACCCCTTCCGGCTCGCGCGTGGTTGTTTGGCATCGCCAACAACAAGGTCGCGGACTTCCGGCGTCGCGGGGCAATCGCAGACCGTGCTCGCCGCCAACTGGGCATGGAACGGCTCGTGTTCGATGACCCCGCGCTTGAGCGGGCTGAGGTGCTCGCGGACCTGCCGGCGTTGCGCCGCTCACTTGACGTCCTGGTCGAGGATCTCCCGGCCGGTGAGCGAGCGGCGGTGCTTGCGCGTGTCGTGAAGGAAGCGGAGTACCCAGAAATTGCGGTTGCCCTCGGGACCAGCGAGCAGGCGGTACGCCAACGGGTGCACCGCGGACTGAGCCGGCTCGAGGCCGGCCTGCGGAAGGAGCAGCGGTGAACGAAGTACTTGATCTGATCGGAGCGGAGCTTCAGTGCGCCGCACAGCGCCAGGTTCTACGGCGCGACCTGGGCCGCCGCCGACGCGGGCATGCGCTGCGGTCAGTCCGACACGACGGGCGGACCCGGACGAACTGGCGTGACGTGCGCTGGCTCGGTGGCGTAGTCGCGATGCTCCTCGCCAGTGCCAGCGCGTACGCGGCCGCGGCGCCGCCCCGGCACTCCGAGTCGGTGGCACTCGCGCCTAAGCACCAGCCGGCAACCATGAGGCCCCGCCCGGAGCCCGCGACGGCACCCCGCGACGCGCAGCCATCCACCACCGCGCGCCCAGAACCGGCCCCCGCACCCCGCCGGACGCCACCATCCACCACCGCCCGCCCCCAACCCACCACGGCACCCCGCAAAACGCATCCGTCCAGCACCGCCCGCCCAGAGCCGGCCCCCGCACCCCGCCGGTCGCCACCATCCACCACCGCCCGCCCCGAACCCGCCACAGCACCCCGCAGCACCGCCCACCAGGAGCCCGCCACAGCACCCCGCCGGACGCCACCATCCACCACCGCCCGCCCCGAACCCACCACAGCACCCCCCAACGCGTAGCGAGACCTGACGGCCGCCTGGCCGTCGGGCAACTGGCAGACGGCGCGTGCCTAGCCTCGTGGTAGCTTGGCGGCCGTGCCGCGTGCCAGCCGTTCTCGCTACCGAGCGCGATGGGCGGCGGTGGTGGCGCTGGTCCTCATCGTGACGGTGTCGGTGATCATCGCGGTGAGCCGCAGCTCGTCGCCGACCGCTGGATATGACGTCTCCTATCCGCAATGCTCGGGCCCATACCCAGCGAATCCGCTGTTCGGGATCGTCGGGGTCAACGGCGGGCTGGCAAACAAAGCAAACCCGTGTATGAGCGGCGAACTGCACTGGGCCCACGACGCGCCGGGGCAGAGGCGCCCAAAGCAGCCGCTGCTGTCGCTTTACATCGACGCCGGTAACCCTGGCGGCCATCACGTTGCGGACTTTCCGAGCGGCGGCACCGCGCCGGCCTATGGTCCCTGTAACGGCCTGCTGACCAACGCCTGCTCGTACATCTATGGCGAGGACCGGGCCGCCCACTCCTATCGGCTTGTTGTCGCGCTCGATCCGGTCGCAGCAAAGACCGCGCCATGGTGGCTGGACGTCGAACTGACGTCGACCTGGGCTGGCACCTACGAGCTCAACATCGCGGCGCTACAGGGCTTCGTCGCCGGCCTGAAGAGCGCCGGCGCGCGCGGACCAATCGGGATCTATTCCACCAGTGCCCAATGGAAGGACATCACGGGGCTCACGGCACGGACAACTGCGACGGCCTTCAACGGCCAACTGTCCGACTGGGTGGCCGGCACCGACGCAACCCTCGCGCAGGCACGGCAGAACTGCACCAGCGGAGACTTCACCGGCGTGGCACCGACCCTCGCGCAGTACCGGGTGGGCCCGGTCGATGCCGACCTGCGCTGCACCGGCCCGCGACCACATTCCTGACGCACAGACTTGCCCTCGACGACACAGCCTCCAGGCGGACCCTCGTCGGGAAACTATCGCCTGCGCGGGCCACGACGCTTTCGAACTGGCCGCGAGGCGGTCGGCTGGCCGGTGGGGGTCGGCTTGTCGACCATCCTCGCGGGTGTCGCGGGGGCCCAGCTGCGCGAACTTAATCCCCGGGGCCGGACTCTCCGCCGTTGAGATTCCCTAGTCGATGGGGGCGCAAACCGTTGTCGGCGTGATTCTCCACGAGCGGCAGTCGGTCGGCGACGCCGGTGATCGTAAAGAGCGTGAGCGCCACGGCGCCCGGAATGATGCGGAGACGTTGGGGCGCCCGGCTGGCGGCGTCGAGGACGGCGTGCAGGCCGGAGCTGTCGATGAACGAGACGTGGGTGAGATCGACGACGACAATCTCCCCATCGGCGGCGAGCTCACGGCTCGTTGCTTCGCGCAGCCGCTCGACGGTCGAGATATCAATCTCGCCCTCGGCCGCGACCCGCACGGTCGTCCCGGTCCTCTCGACAGCGATCCGTAGAGGTCCGTCGTCGCTCATTTCGGCGGCTCCGACGCTCGAGGGATGCTCGCGGGGCCCGGACCGCGGGAGGGGCGAAGAGGCTCCGTGTGGCCGCGCGCTGCGCAGCGTGGACAGCGCTCGGGTGGGGGCTTCAACGGGGATCGGTCGAACCGCACGAACCCGCATCTAGGGCAATACTGGTCGCTCATTCGGTACCTCCAACAGAGGCGAATGCACGATGAAACGACTAGGCCATACCCTCTACGGGGACCACGTCGCCCACGGCTCCGGCAAGTTCAACGATCCCGCTCCCGCCCCCGACGGACCGAACCGCCGACAACCAACTATACGACGCGGATCGCGCGCCGGCAATGCCCCGGTACGGTCGGGTCAGGCACTGCTATCGCCCTCCGCCGCTCGTCTGTCAGGGTCGCCCGGCGCCAGCACAAACACCTCGACCGCCAGGTCAGGATCGATGTGGTTGGTGCTCATGAACCCGATCACCTGACGTCCAGTCAACCGCGAAACCTCCCGATCAAGGGTCTCGTGCATGGCGCGCTGGAGTCCCTCGCGCATGCGCAACACGATTTCAGTGTCACCAATGCGTACCAGTTCACGCTCAGCCCGCGTCAATGTGTCCTCAACGACAACGAAAACGCTGTCGCGACTCATCGTCGTTCGCGCCCGACTGGGCCCGCGGCCGCTCACCTCAGCCATGGCGCGCACGACGACATTCGAGATCGCGGAGGCCAACTGACCGCCACTCAAGCGCTCCTCCGACATGCGGCGCTCCTCAGATAGTCCTTCTGCCTTTGAAGGCAGAAGGCCCCGCGACTCGGAAGACACCGCTCCAGGGACGCTCCTACGCCGGCAAGCCCACCACAGGCGGCCGGCATGGACGACCGCCGCAAATGCATCTCGCAAAAGGCAAGGCCGACTGCCAACCCGGCCTACTCCACATCCCACCGCCCCGCAGAACATCGCTGCGCGCCCACCGTACACCCCCCAAAGCCGCGCGAGCGCTCGTGTCGCTTCGACCCGCCGTCGCCAGCCTCCCCGGATGTGGAGAGGCAGGCCCAGCCGGAAACACATGGTGTCCAAGTCGGCGACGCCACGCCGCTCGGGCGACAGCCTTCTATGCGTCGCGTCCTAGCGGATCGCTTGGGCGAGGGCGAGAAGATTGCCTTCGCTGTCGTAGAAGAACGCGCCGAGTTCGCCAGTCCCCTTGCTCGGGTAGTTGTCGGGGGCGGCGATCGTGTCGCCCTCGACCTCGAAGCCAGGCATGTCGAAGCGCTCGAAGGTCACCCCCGGCGTCGCAGATCGTCGAGCGTCGCATCGAGGTTCTCGACCTCGAATCCCATCTGCGTGGAGGCTCCCGACGGCGCCCCCGTCGAGCTGAAGAGATGGAACTCGGTCGACCCGCACACGTAGCGCAGGCCCCCGTTGCGCTCCTCAATCGCCTCGAGACCGAGCTTGTCGCGGTAGAAGGCACGTGCCCGCTCGAGATCCCGCGCCGGAAGCTTGGTGACGGCGTGGGCGTTGCTGAGCGGTCCGAGCATGATCGTCTCCACGAAGTGATGACCTGGCTAGGTATACGACTCCCCGACAACGGCGAACTCAGTCGAAATTGTGGTCCCCGGGTTGGCGACCTGCAGGCTCAGGTAATGGCCTTCACGCGGGAGGGGTCTTGACGATCGCGGAGGACTGCAGCACCGAACCGTTTGCCGCGAGGGCTTGCACGCTGACGTAGGTAGCCGTTGTGGGTGCGGTGATCGTGGTCTCGAATCCCGACGAGGGGTAGCTTCCGATCGCGGCGAGGGCGCTCGGCGAGTTTCCGGCGAGCACGCGCCAGCCGGCGACGTCGGTTGCGCCGTTCCAACTCGCGTAGAGCTGCGTCGATTTCGTTGCGGCCGTGGCGACCAGCGCTGGGTGCGTGAGCGGTTGGGCGTTCCACACGTAGCGGAAGGCTCGGTAGGTGTTTGCCGGTGCGGCGAGATGCATGTCGAAGGCCAGCTGTCCGCTCGGCGAGAACTCGCTGATCTCACCGGCCTGTCCCCAACCGACGAATTCGTCGCCGTTGCTCAGCAGCTGAGCGTCCCCCTGGCTTTCCGAAAGGATCCCCTTGCCGGGGTAGGCGTATTGGTGCACGAGCGTCGCGGCATGGGTCGTCCCGTCGATCGCGATGTCAAGCACGCGTGACTCTGCGGCCTCCGCGGGCGAGGCATCGTTATCAAACAGGCTTATCGTTCCGTCGGGTAACAGTTGCGCGTCGTGCTGCCAGGCGAAGCTGACGCCCGTACCCAGGTCGAAGGTGCTCTTCTTGCCGCCGAGACGCCAGATCACCGAGCCGGTCGTCCCGCTGATCAGATACGTCGCCCAAGTGTTGCGCGACGACACCAGAAGCTCGCCGTTGGGCAGCGGATCGAGCGAGTTGATGTGGAAGTAGTCGAGCACGCTCGTGTCGAGCTTGGGCATCGTCACGTAGGTGTCGGGGATCGCAACATGCCCGAGGGCGTCCCACTGGAACATCACGAGCCCCGTCTTGATGTCGATCTCCTGCGCGACCCCGTCGTCGATCAGGCCGTCCTTCGGTCCGCCGACGGCGCTCAGATTCATGTGTTCCGGAGCGAACGCCGTGATCCACGCGGTTCCCTGAGGCGTGATCTGAAAATCGTGCAGATCCGCGTAGAGGCCGTTGCCGGCGCGGACGGTCGCGACCGGCGTGTACTGAGCGCTCTCGATCTCGTCGACGCCTTGACCGTGGCCTTCGACGACCTGCCCCTGCCACCACGTCAGGACCGGCTTGCCGCCATAGGTCTGCAGATTGAGGTTGAACGCCTTCATGCTCGTCGGCAACGGCCGAAACCACACGAGTTGGCCGCTCGGCGTCGCGATCATCGTGCCGGCCTGCCCGGGGCCCGCGTCTGGCGTGAGAAAGATGTCGCCGAGGGTTGGATCTGCCGGGGGTGTGGTCACGGTCACCGCAGCCGGCTCGAGATCGTCGCGTGACTGAAAGCGCATCACGTTCGTCGAGGTCACTGCCACCGGGGCTTTGGCCTTGCCGGGCGGGAGCACATAGGGCGAGGAGACTGTGAATCTCGTACCGATCGCTCGCGGAGGACCGTAGCCGACGACCGTCGCCGTGACCGTTACGTGCTCACCCGGGTCAAACGGGCGTGAAGGCAGGAAGCTCCCGCCGGTATGGGTGGAGTAGTACTCGAGGCGTCCGCCGTGAGCTCCGCTCTCGGAGCCCTCGACCTTGATGTCTCGCAATCGCGACGCCGGCGCGCCGAGAAAGCTGATCTGGGTACGCGGATGAGCGTCGCGCGTCCCCACGAGCGGGGAGACGGTCTCCGCCGGTGCAGCCGCGTTCTGCGCGGAGGCGTCAGGCACGAGCGAGGGCGCCACCGCGATCACGAGCGCCACCATTCCGGCCGCTGCGCCAAGACGAGCGGCGCGATGCCTGCGCCTGCGCCAGGCGCCACGTGGCACCGGCGGCTTCGGCTGGCGTGGTCTTCTCTGCGAGGCAGTGCTCGTCGTCATCGGTGGATGGTGGCTGAGGTGGCAAGGGCACGGCCATAGGCGTCGAGCGCGGTGGCGGCGACGTAGGGCGCGGTGGTGTTCAGCGTGATCTGTGTCTCGAAGCCCGCCTTGACCACCGTCTTGACCGGAGCCAGCGATGCTTTCGAGGAGCCGGCGAGGACGCGCCAGGCGCCGACTGCTGTGGCGCCGTTCCAGCTGGCCTCAACGGTCACGGCGCTGTCGGATCCGGCCTCGGCAGCGATCGCGGGCCGTGTCGTCGGGCGGCCGCTCCAGGGTGCTATGTAGGTCCGGAAGTCCTGCACGTCGGGGCCGAGCGTAGCGTCGAAGAGAACGGCCCCCGAACTGTTGTACTCCGTGAAGTTGGGCAGCCCGCCGTAGCCCATCAGCCAGTTCCCGTCTCCGAGGTTCAGCAGGTCGCCCTGGCTTGAGGCGAGCAGCGTCGCCTTGGGGTTGGTGAACTGCTTGACGAGCGTCACGGTCTTGGTCTTGATGTGGGGATCCAGGAGCAGGCCGCGGGATTGCTTCTCGTGCGGCGGGGTCGAGCCGTTGTCGAAGACCGAGATGAGACCGCCCGGCTGCCAGGCGGCGTCGTGCTGCCAGTAGAAGTGCGTGCCCGGCCCACGCTTGAAGCTCGAATACTTACCGCCGATCCGCCACTCGAAGCCTCCGGTGTGCATGTCGATGTCGAAGATCGTCGAGGTGGAGCGCGACGAGAGCAGGAGCTGCCCAGCCACGCTGGGGTCGATCGAGTTGATGTGGGCGTAGTCCCAGTAATGGGTGGGCGTGTGCGCCATCGGCGTGTAGGAGTCGCGCAGAGGGATGTGGCCGAGTGCGTGCCATTCCCACATCACCAGGCCGGTCTTGATGTCGATCTCCTCGATCACCGAGTCGGTGACGACGCCGTCGGGCGGGCCGCCGGTGGAAGCGAGGTTGACGTCGACGGGATCGAACGCGTCGATCCAGGCTGTTCCTTGTGGGGTCAGCAGGAACTCGTGGAGGTCGGCGTGGTAGCCATTGCCGGCAGAGACGTGCGCGATCGGCTGGTAGGAGGTGTTGTAGATCTCGTCCTCACCCTGCCCGAATCCGAGCTGCAGCACGCGACCCTGCCACCACGTCAGCACCGTCCGGCCGTCGTAGCGTTGCGGCCTGAAGTTCGTCGCCGAGTCTCCGGTCGGAAGGGGATGGAACCAGACCAGGTCGCCGGACTGGTTCACGATCATCGGTCCCGGGCTGCCGGCGCCCTGATAGGGCGCGAGGAAGAAGTCGCCCGCGGTCGCGCCCGGCTGTGCCGCGGTCGTCACGCGCACGATGGACGGCGTCAGCGAAGGAGCGGAGACGTAGCGCTGGATATCGGCGGCGCTGCCGCGGATGTTTGGGAACTCGGCCTGTGAGACCGGCGCCAGCGTGCCGATGGTGAAGCTGGTTCGCACGGTCGCTGCGCTCGCGCCGACGGTCACGCGGGCCGTGACCGTCACGTGCTCGGTCGGCGCAAACGGCTTGTCCGGCAGGAAGCTCTCGCCCGTGCCGGTCGAGTAGGCCTCTATACGGCCGGCATGCACGCCGCTCGAGGAACCGACGACGTGCACGTCTGAGACCTTCGTCTCGTGAGCGCCGAGGAAGCTGATCTGCGTCGCTGCCGATGCGTCGATGGTGCCTGGGAGCGGTGAGACGGTAACCGCGTTCGCCGCCGCGCGCACGACATCGGCCGTGCGGACCGTGACCGCAATCGCCGGCGCCTCGCTTGACCCGCAGGCGCTCAGCAACGCGCCCGCGATCAGCGGGCCAGCAAACGCCAGCGGCGGGCGAACGCTGGTGCCGCGTCGCCCGCGAGAACACATCTGGATAGCCACGGTAGGCAACAATTCGCCGCCGCCACTCGAGTTTCGGCGTGTTGGCGCAGGATTTACGCAATTCCTACTTACGCCCGCACCTCGAGCTTGGGCGCACGGCCCGGTCCAAGCTCAGCAAGAAGATGCTGTGCACCGAGAGCACAGCATCGGCTGGGCCGGGGCGCAGTGTGGTCGGCGTCATCGCCCCCCAAGCAGGTGCCCTTAGGTTTCGCATCGGCGACGATGGTCAGAATGGACGGTCGTGCTCGTCCGCTCGCGCCCACGTCAGCTCCTTCGCGCGGGGGCTGCATGAGCGCGATCGAGTCTCGGCTGCGTCCGAATAAGGAACCTCCGCCGACTGGTCGCGCCGATAAATACGCCGGCGCAGGCCGCCTGATCACCCCGGCCGCAGGAGCCCTGACGGCCGTGCTCGCGCTGAGCGGGCTACTGGAGTTCGTGCGGCTGAGCCAGAACGGCTTCGCCAACATCTACTACTCCGCCGCGGTGAAGTCGATGCTGCGCTCCTGGCACAACTTCCTGTTCGTCTCGGCGGATCCGAATGGGCTGATCACGGTCGACAAGCCGCCGCTCGCACTGTGGTTGCAGGCCGCTAGCGCGAAGCTGTTCGGCTTCACCCCGCTGAGCCTGCTGATCCCGGAGGGCGTATGCGCCGTGGTCGCGGTCGCGCTGCTCTACCGTCTCGTGGCGCCTCGCTTCGGCACCCTTGCCGGCCTCGCGAGCGCGCTGTCTCTGTCCGTGTTCCCGTCGTTTGTCGCCGTCGGACGCGACAACGGCGTCGACCCGCTGCTGATCGTGCTGATGCTGGCCAGCTGCCTGGCGGGCCTAGCCGCGATCGAATCGGGGCGCCTTCGCGATCTGGTTTGGTGCGCGGTACTGGCCGGTCTGGCGTTCGAGACGAAGTCGTTCGCGGCCCTGCTCGTGGTGCCCGGGATCGCGGCCGGCTACGCGATCTGCGGTCCCGGTCTCGCGCGGCGGCGGGTCGGCGAGCTGATCGTCGCTGGCGTGGTGCTCGGCGCGGTGGCGGCGGCGTGGCCGCTCTTCGTGGATCTCACGCCAGCCTCGCAGCGACCTTTCGTCGGCGGTAGCGGCGCCAGCAACTCAGAGCTCCAGCTGGACTTTGGCTACAACGGATTCGGCCGCGTTGCGGGGGAGTCCGGCGGCCCCGGTACGAAGCACACCCTCACGCCAGCTGAGCTCTTCCCGCTCGTGCGTCCCGCCGTGACTGTTCCACCCACACCGGCCGAGGAGCGTTACTTCAGCACCCACAAGCGACAGCAGGCGCCGCCTGCGCCCGTGCATCCCCCAGCCGGTGCGAAGCGCAGTCGGGCCACGATCCCGGTCCCGTTCGCCGGCGCGCGCGGCCCGCTGCGCATCTTCGGAGACGCCCTCGGCGACCAGGCCGGCTGGGACGTGCCGTTTGCGCTCGCTGGCCTGCTCGCGCTCGCGCTCGCAATCCGCCGTCGCCGCGACCGCTGCACGGCCGCGCTGTTGGTGTTGGGCGGTTGGATGGTCGCCGAACTCGTCGTGCTCGACTTCTCAAACGGGATCGTCCACCCCTACTACGCCTCGGCGCTCGCCCCCGGCCTCGCCGCCATGGTAGGCGCCGGCGCCGCAACGCTTTGGACGCTGATGCGTCGCGCGCGTGGCCGGCAAGCAATCGCGGCGCTGGTTCTCGCGGTGGCGGCGATCGGTGGAACGCTCGCGGTACAGCTCCTGCTGATCGCGCGCGAGGGCGAGCCACTATGGTGGCGAATCCCGCTGGTGGCGCTCTCGATCGCCGCCGTCATCGCGCTCCTTTTCGCCCGCTCCCGCCGCGGCTGGGTGCTCGCTTTCGCGGTCGCTTTTGTGCTCGTCGCGCCTGCCGCCTACAGCACCAGCGTCTGGCTCGCTCCGGTGAACGGCACGTTCCCCACCGCGGGTGCCTACAGCGACGCCGGTTATGGCGGTGTCGGAGTCGACCACGCCGGACTCATGGCCGACCGTTCGTTGATCAGGTACCTGCGACATCACGGCGCGACCGACCCCTATCCGCTTCTGGCGGAAACCTCGGTGCCCGCGGCGCCGCTGATTCTGCTCGGCCTCCAAGCCTCCTCAGAGGGCGGCTACGGCGCCAGCGACCAAGCCCTCACGGCCGCAGACCTCGCCGCCCTCGTCGGGGCCGGCGAAGCCCGCTACGTGCTCCTCGAAGGACCCTTTGCGCTGCGCACCGGCAACAGCGCAGCCGTCGCCGCGCGCCTGGTGTGCACCGAGATCCCGGAGATCATCTGGGGTACCAGCGGCACGGGCAGCCAATCGCTGCTGCTCGACTGCGCCGGCAAAGCCGCGCAGCTACGCCACCCATACCGAACAGCCCGCGCATTCCTGCGCGCCCACCCCCAGGTCCACTACACCATCGTCCGAGCGCAAACCTCGTAGCCGAAGTTCCCTGCGCGCGGTCCCACCGATGCCGATTCGTGAGAATGGGCTCGTGAGCTGCCCGGAAACCAAAACCCCGACCGCCTCACCGAGGGGCGCCACGCGGTGCGCCGCCCGGAGTGGCTGGAGCACTCCTCGACTCGGTTTCTTCCACGGAAACGCTGCGCCGAGACCAGGGCTGGTTCGCGACACGGCGCAGGGACCTGAGCTCTGAGGCCGTGACCGCAGCGCTCTCGCCGGTCGAGGGACTGGCTCGTCGTCGGCGACTCTTGGTGCTCGCCATCTGCAGCATGAGCCTGTTCATCATCTATATCGACGGCACGATCCTGAACGTCGCGCTGCCAACGATCGCGCGCGACCTCGGCGCCAAGGTCTCCGATCTCCAGTGGGTCGTGGACTCCTACATGCTCGTGCTCTCGAGTCTCCTGCTTTTGTCGGGATCGATCGCCGACCGCGTCGGCCGCCGCCGCGTGTTCTCGATCGGTCTGGTGACCTTCGCCGGCGCGTCCCTTCTGTGCAGCCTCGCTCCGAACGTCGAGACCCTGATCGCGTTCCGGGCGCTGCAGGCGGTCGGCGGATGCATGCTCACCCCGGCGTCGTTGTCGATCGTGCGCACGACCTTCACGGATCCCGCGGAACGCGCGCACGCACTTGGACTGTGGAGCGGCGTGTTCGGCCTTGCGACCGCCTGCGGGCCGATCCTTGGCGGGGTGCTCGTGACCTACGTCGGCTGGCGTTCGGTCTTCTGGGTCAACGTGCCAGTGGCGCTGGCGGCGTTCGTCCTGGCGCAGCGGTTCATTCCGGAGACCCGCATGACCCATGTCCGGCGGTTCGACTTTCCCGGTCAGGCGCTGGTCATCATCGTCTTGGCGTCGTTGACCTACGCGATCATCGAGGGACCCACCGACGGCTGGCTCTCGCCGGTGATCTTGAGTCTGTTCGCGATCGCCGCCGTGGGTCTGGCGGCGTTCGTGGCGATCGAGTCCCGCGTGCACGAGCCGCTGCTGGAGGTGAGGTTCTTCCGCAGTCCGCCGTTCTCAGGGGCCTGCGCGATCGCAACGCTCTCCTTCACCCTGTTCGCGGGTTTCCTGTTCGTGAGCACGCTCTACCTCCAGGACGTGCGCGACGACTCGCCGCTGCGGGCCGGCCTGGCGTTGCTTCCCGCCACCGTTCTCATCGCCGTGAGCGC
>DASXEZ010000007.1:0-11404 GCA_036489875.1 Solirubrobacteraceae bacterium
CGCCTCGCTGGGGCCCCCGCTGATCTCGATACCGCCGAGCTGTATGCAGTCCGTGCGCGCCTTATGTCGCACCTCAGCAGGTTCGAGCACTGACGACCGTGTGCCGGAATGACTCTTGATCTTGGATCAGCCGAGGCGCAAACGTGTCGCCGCGATTTCACCTGCTGCGTGGCGTGGCACCGGGGCGGATGGGGACCGGGTCGGCGGTATACGCCGCCGCGAAGGGCTCGAGGCACCATGGAACCATTGAATCAACGCCCGTCCACGGGACAACCTTGTCTCCCCGGGGTGCTGCTCCGCACGATTGCTCTTCTCACCTGAGTACGACCAAGCGCACGATCGGATTGGCGACATAGGCATCGTCCCTCTTGTCGGCGCCGGTGATCGCGTTGCCGCTCAGTGAGAGGCTGCTCTTGGATCGGTGATGTCCGGCCGGTCGGTTTGGCTCTCAGTCGGTGGCGGGCTGACTCTCTTTGCCGCTGTCGGCCCCAAAGGGGCCTGACTGGCTAATCGCTGTGTCGCCCGTCACCGACTGAGGACCGCCGGCGTGACCTAACAGGAGCGTGGCAGCGCCCCCACTGAGCGGTGTCCACCGGCAGTCCGCTTCGTCGACCATCTCAACGAAGGGACAGGGCACATGATCGTGATCGGGGCAGACACCCACAAGCGCAACCACACGCTGGTCGCGGTCGATGCCGGGACTGGCGCGCTGCGCGGACAGCGCGAGATCCCAGCCAGCGACGCTGGATCATTGGACGCTCTGCGGTTCGGTCTCGGCCTTGAGGAGGAGCGGGTGTGGGCGCTCGAGGACTGCCGGCATGTCTCCGCGCGCCTTGAGCGCGCGTTGATCGCTGCCGGGGAGCGGGTGGTCCGAGTGCCGGCGGCAATGACCGGCCAGGCCCGCAAGATCTCCCGCCAGGCGGGGAAGTCTGATCCGATCGACGCCCGGGCGGTCGCGCTGGCGGTCGTCCGGGACGGGGTCGAGAGCTTCCCGGTGGCGTTCACCGACGAGCAGGCGCTGGAGATCCGAGTGCTCGCCGACTATCGAGACCAGATCATCTGCGAGCGCACCCGGATGATCAACCGGCTGCGCTGGCACCTGGTCAGGATCGCACCCGAGCTGGAGGCGCAGCTCGGCCCGACCTCGCTGCGCGGCCCGCAGATCTGCGCGCGCCTCACGCGGCAGCTCGCCCGGCTGACCCCCAGCCCGCAGCTGCGGGTTGCTCGGCGGCTGCTGAAGCGCATCTCAGAGATCGTGCGCGAAGAGCGCGAGCTGTTCTCAGAGCTCACCACCCTGATCGACGCGCACTGCCCCCAACTGCTGGCCCAGCATGGCTGCGGACCGGTGACCGCCGCGATCATCATCGGCCACACCGCCGGCGCCAAGCGCTTTCCCACCGACGGGCACTTCGCCCGTCACACTGGCACCGCGCCAGTCCCAGCCTCAAGCGGCAAGGTCCAACGCCACCGACTGCACCGCGGCGGAGACCGCCAGCTCAACCGCGCCCTGCACATCATCGCGCTCTCGCGCGCCAAGACCGACCCTGAAACCCGCGCCTACCTCGACCGCAAAGCGGCCGAGGGCAAAACCAAACTCGAAGCGATCCGCTGTCTGAAACGCCACCTCGCTCGACGCATCTGGCGCCTGCTCTACACCGCCGAGACCAGAGCCGCCCCCTCCGTGATCATCAATCGCTCAAACCCGGAAATACCGACAATCACTTGACACAGGAGCAGCGATCTCGATAGCCGGAGGGCGACGGCAGCTACGAGCTCTTCGCCGCGATCGGGTTCACCGCCTCGACGACCCGCTTGACCGGTCTCAGCGTTCCGGTGCTCGCCGCCCGCGCCCGCCCCCATCTCGGCGATCGTATGCCGGCGCCGAGTCCTCTCGCGGGTTCGGGTTCGTCGCATGCCATGCATCAGCCTCGGGACTGCCGGCCCCCGGAACACGCTGTCGGGCAGACATGGTGTCCGGGGACGTTCACGGGCCCTTGCTCGGCACAGGGCTGGCTCAGCCGCTGGTCGCGGTCCAGCCAGCGAGTGCGAGGTAGCTGACCGCCTCGGTCCGGGCCCGTGCGGACTTCAGGCGCGGGCGGGTGCGAACCCACGCGCCGATCGTTGCTGAGGCCAGGGCGTAAAGCAGGTCGCCCGCGAGCCCGATGATCCAGAAGACCGCTCCCAGGATGAGGATCTGCGCGACCTCTGAGCCGCGATCGGCATGCACGAACTGCGGGAAGAAAGCGAGGTAGAAAATGGCCATCTTGACGTTGCCAACCCCAACCAGCACGCCCTTGCGCAACGCTTTGGTCGACCTGACGGCGTCCGCCGAACCCGCGTCTGACTCGCTCGCCTTGCCTCTGCGACCCGCTGTCATGGCGCGCAGGCCGAGGTGGGCCAGGTAGGCGACACCAACCCAGCGGATCGCCGAGAACGCGACCGCGGAGGAGGCCAAGAGCGCGGAGAGCCCAGCCGCAGTCGCGAACACGCGAACCGCTGAGGCGATTTCGATCCCGGCGACCGAGGCCAGAGCGCGGCCACGGCCGTGCAGTGCTCCCTGGGACATCAGAAAGAACGTCGATGGTCCCGGGATCAGCGCGAGGCCGAGAGACACGAGAGCGAAGGCGATGAAGGTGTGAAAGGTAGGCATGGCGCCTCCTCATCGGTAGAGAACCTGATATGGACAGCGTGCTTGGCCTCACCCGAAAGCACAAGCGCAGAGTTCCTTTGTATTCGTAAGCATCGCTGTACAGTAGGGAAATATGGCGCTCGATCCCCGCCGGCTGCGCGCCTGGCACGCCGTCGCGAGTACCGGCTCGATCAAGCAGGCCGCGATCGAACTCGGCTACTCCTCATCGGCGGTCAGCCAGCAGATTGCGGCGCTGCAGCGGGAGACCGGAACGATCCTGCTGGAACCTGATGGCCGAGGAGTGAGACCGACCCCCGCCGGCGAGCTGCTCGCCGACCACGCGGCCAAGATCATCGCCCAGCTCGCCCAGGCCGAGGATGAGCTGGCGGCGATGCGCGAGGGGCAGATCGGGAGGCTCCGCGTCGGCTCTTTCGCCTCCGCCGGATCTGAGCTCCTACCTCGCGCCCTCTCCTCGGTCAAAGCCACCCTGCCGGAAATCGAGATCAACCTGCGCTCCGTCGAGCGTCCCGACGCGCTCACGCTGCTTGCGCGCGGCGTCATCGACCTCGCGGTCATCGAAACCCACTCATGGGTCAGCGAACCTGAGGCGGACGCTCTGGTGTTCGAGCCCCTGCTCACCGACCTCTACCGGGTTGTTCTTCCCCGCGGTCACCACCTGGCCCGCCGGCGCCGCATCGACCTCGCCGAGCTGAGCACCGAGCCATGGATCGACCTGCGCTGCGAGGTCGGCTGCTGTCGTACCGCCACCACCCAGGCGTTCGCGCGGGCGGGCTTTCAGCCGACCTGGGTCGCTGAGGCTGACGACTACTGGCCCGCCCAGGGGTTCGTCGGGGCCGGTCTCGGTCTGGCACTCATCCCGGCATTGGCGCTCGGGGTCATCCACGCCAATGCGATCGTCCGCGAGCTCGACCCCGGCAACCTGCCCACGCGCGATGTGCTCACTGTCACCCGCCCCGCCATCCGCGACACCGCCGCCGTCCAGGCAATGACCGACGCCCTCAAAGACGCAGCGCAACAACAGCCTCAACCACTCCCCGATGGGTCGCGCAGAGGTGAGGCTGCCGTTCGAACCTGCCCACGCGAAACCCTAGCCGTCGCGGCCGGCCAGGAACATCATCAAGCCGGCGACAACAGTGCTGGCCGAGCGTCGACCTCGACGAACCGGTAGCCACGGCCGAGCCAGTCGGCGACGCAAAGTCGGTATTGCTGGCCATGACCCGCGCCTAGAGGTCCTAGCCGCGGGTATGAGACGCCGGGATGGTTGTCACTCCGACGACTTCTGCTAAGTCGCCGACGCGGCACTCGTCACGGGTACTCGAGGCGAGGCGTGTTCTCCTTCGGGCGGCCCTCGGGCGTGCAGTCGAGGATGTTCCAGTAGGGCCACATGAAATCGACGTGACGTGACTCCTCGCCCTCCCGGTATGAGCCCCAGAACAACTCAGAGCTCCACCAGTGGTGGATCCGGCCATCGTGACGGACGAACACGTGAGCGATCGGCCACTGCCGACCCTCGCCGTCCTCGGCGCCGTAGTCGACGTTGAACCCGTTCTCCCCGCTCGAGAGCAGGCGGACGTCAGCCCAGCGGCGACTGTACGCGTGGGCGCGGAACTGCTCGATCGGCGCCTTAGCCGACACGCCGAGGTTGATCCGCTGCGTCAGATGGACGGCCTGTCCGGCGACCGCGTCGATGATCGATGTGCAGTTCGGGCACCGCGAGCCAATTGGATTCCCGTCCGGGCCCTCGACGAACATGAAGCTGTAGAGAAACAGGGTGTCTTTGCCGTCCGCGAACAGCTCGGATAGTCGGATCGCGCGTCGGGTCCCGGTGCTGGAGTCCCACTCTTGGAACTCGTAGTCGCTCGGCACAACGCCGCCGAGCGGCAGCTGTCGCCGTTGTTGTGCCACCGCCTCGGTGAGATCGCGCACGTCCTTCTCGGCGCGAAGCAATGCGTCGCGCGCTTGGCGATACTCCTCCGATTCGCCGGGGAAGCGCATCCCGTGCAGAGAGTCAGGCTCCTCGGTCATGTCGGCGTCGATCCTTCCGGGGTTGCATGTCAATGCGCCCGACTGCTGATGATCCCTCGGGGGGGTCGGCAGCCTGTGAATCCTGCCACACCACTGCCAAAGGGATCGTTGTCGATTCGTTCCGAGAACCGAGCGCTCGCAGAATCGCGATGCGCGGGACGACGCGAGAGAGGGACTCTCACCCAAGACGCGTCGCGTCCTGGTCCTCGCCAAACCCGCGACTGAGGCGCGTCAACTTGCGTAGGCAAAGCCGTGTCCCTCGAGCGCCATCTCCGGGCCCCGCTCTCGGCGACGCGCGCGACCCGAACCGGGTGTGGGGGCCGGACTGCTCGAGATCGTCCAAAGCGGCAGCCTGATCCAGCCAGGTCGGCGTGACGGAGACCCTCGCCTTTTCGGGTGTAAGCAGCCTCAGTCTCGAACACGGTCGCGCCGATCACGCGCGCGCTCTGCGATGTTGACTTTCGTCAGCACGCGGGCATGATCCCACAGCTCCCGCCAAGTTTCCGCTCTATCGTCCAGGCAGCCACGGGCACGACGCTGCCGCTTTGGCCTCGGCGGACTCGGAGCAGCAGCCGGGCGCCGGCTTGGCAGGCCGGTGACGCGACCGCCTCGCGTGAAACCAGAAGAGTCCCCGACCTCGTTGCGTTGGGTTCGAGTTGGTCGGCAATCGACGATCGTCTCGGCGAGCGGCTGCCATGCGTGCCTGACATCGCGGTCAGACGTAGGATCTCGTCGGTGCAGCCGCCCGATTGGCCGGGGCACCCAAACGGCTACCGGTTGGTAACAGGGACGCAACATCCGGGGTGGCGGCCTAGTCCACGCTGAACGTGATGATCGCCGATGTCCCTCTGATCGCGCACCGTCTGGGCCGCGAGCCCGGACCTGACTCGTCTCGAGCGGCGCTGGCCACCACGCTCTCCGGCTTCGTGGACGGCTTGGAGACCGACGTCTGCCTGACTGCCGATGGGCGACTGGCGCTCTTACATGATCCGTGGCTCAGCAACGGGACCACCGCGACCGGTTGGGTGCATGAGACTGAGTGGGGCCAGCTACGCGACGCGCGCCTGCGTGACTGTCACGGCGGCGCCACCACGGAGAGGCCGATGCTCTTGGAGGAGCTATTGGACCGTGTGCCACGGGAGCTGCGGCTGCAGATCGAAGTCAAGGCCCACGGCGACCCAGACCTCGCCACGGCCACCGCCGCCGCGGCCTGCCGGCTGGTGCAAAGCCGGGCCGGCCGATGCGACGTCGAGATCCTGTCCTTCTACACGGCGGCCTGCGAGCAGGCGGCACGCCTAGGCTTGCCAGCCCGGCTTGTCGTCTGGGCTGACTACGAGCCTGATGCGTTGATCGACTGGGCAGCTGGGGCCGGTGTTGGCGGCGTCTGCGTCGAGCACTTCCTGCTGAGGGCCGAGCTCGTGACCCGGCTCAGGCTGGGGGGCCTCAGCGTCGCGACCGGAACCATCAATGACGTGTCGCTCGCCCGCCGCGCCGCCGATCTCGGCATCGACGCGATCACCACCGATCGACCCGCGGCGCTGCACCGCGAGCTGGCCGCGATCAAGCTCGCGGCCTGAGCGACAAGCCGACCGAGCTCAGCCAGCTGCTCGCAGCACCGCGAGGATCCGCGGGTGGCCAGCGATCTCCACGCGATTGACGATCTCTAGATCGCCGAGGCCGGCGATCTGACCCAGCCGACGCAAGCCCTCGGGGCCGAAGCCCCAGTAGACAAAGTCGTCGTGGGCGTATACGTCGCTCGGCTGATGCACTTCGAGTGCCGGGCTATCGGCAGGTAGCCGCGAGCCATAGGTCTCCAGCACGACACGACCGCCCGGTTCGAGCACCGCCGCCAGCGCGCTCAGCAGAGCGATTGGGTCGGTTACCCGGTGCAGGATGCCGAAGCACAGCACGACGTCAAAGCGCTCATCCAGCGATCTGACGTCCATTGCGTCCATCCGCCGATAGGCAACCTCTGAGGGGATCATGCCGGCAATCGTTCGAAAGCCGGCTCCGCCGCCAAGCTCCAAACCAAAGCGACTACGCACCCAATGGACGTATTGCTCGTTGTCAACGGCGACCACCCGCCGAGCACCCCGGGCCTCAGCGAGGAAGCTGTAAAAGCCATCAAACGCGCCGACGTCAAGCACACTCGCGCCGTCGAACAGACCTCCGCCGAGGACTCCCATGCGATAGCCGTGATTACGCGCGATCCCCGGGGTGTAGATCCCCGATGCCAACGCAAACGTGTGAAACCACAACGGCACCGAAGCGCACGCCGCCACAGCTTGGTCGACGGCCGCTCCCAACGGGTTGAGGTCGGCGACGGCCCGCTCGGCGGGAGTTGTCTCAGGGATCGGCTCGAACTGTCCTGTATCAGCTGTCTGTGTTCCCAAGCCGTCTCCATTCGATCAGCAACCGTTCCCCGGCAAGACACCAAGGCTTAAACCCGACCAGACCGACCCCCGTCCAATCGATCCCCACGGCGAATGCCACGTCAACCGACCCCCAGAAGCCAGTCCGATCCTAGCCCTGAGCGAATTCGGTAGCCCTCGGCGCCGAGACTCGGCCGCTCGCGCATCGAAGAACCGCCTGAATCTGATTGTCAGCCGAGCGCCGCGAATCCATCGCAACCCACTCCGCACGTTGATTCGCAACCCGACCAAAGCCGCGACAAGCCGACGACACTGCTGGATTGTCGCCAACTGAGCAGTCTCGCTGAGAGTGCTGCTTTCCATGCAACGGGGCAGTGCGGACAGACCTAATGCGGGCAGCTCCGCGGCCGGTTAGTCGGTCGTCTGAGCTCGCAGGCGGACACCGGCGGCGGGCCGGGTTGCGTAGGTAGATCCGCGATCCTGCACGTCGAGGCACGGCCCCTGCAATCGCGAGAAGCGCGCCTCCGAGGTGGCTGGGTCCGGACGATCGCACTCACGAACGGCCGGCGCGCGAGCGGACGAGTCCTATGGCCACGAAGCGCTCGCCCCGCCGATGCTGGAGCCGGCGATCCCTATGCAGCGATCTCGATCACCGGCGCGCTGATCCGATACGAGCCCGGCCGCGGCGACGTGCCCTCGCGCGACCGGCACCGACGCTCCCTCCGTCCACGAAGCATGCGTCGACGCCGAGCATTCCGCGCGTTCGCTGGCGTCGCAAACCACGCGCCCGGCGATGTCGGTTCTGATGGTGCAAAGCTTACGGGAGAGGTGGTGCCCGGTCCTCGCAGGAGCCGGCTAGCGCGAGGGGGTCGCGAGAAGCGTTCGCCTCTTGAGGTGGCCATCAGGGGCCCGTTGCCGCTTACGCTGCGAGCAGCAATATTCGTCTGCGACCGGCGGGCGGTTCGGCCGCGTGAAGAGTCTGATCGCGATCGGGCAATAAGAGGTATGCACAACGACAAGACGGACGCTGCGGTCATTCGCGCGTCTCGAAAGGACCCGGCGGTGTTCGGGGCGATCTTCGATCGTCACTGGCCTCGGATCTACCGATATTGCGCGGAGCGCGCCGGTCCCGCCGCGGGTGAGGACGTCGCCGCCGAGACGTTCCGCGTCGCCTTCACCCAGCGCGAGCGCTACGACGGCCGCGGGGACGCAGCACCGTGGCTGTATGGGATCGCCAACAACCTGCTGCGCCGATGGTTTCGTGCCGCGGCACGCGGTTCGCGAGCCATGGCACGCGCCGGCGTTGAAGTCAGGGGCGAGGAGCTCGAGGAGCTCGCCAACCGCCTCGACGCGAAATTTCTGAGCCCCGTGCTGGCCTCGGTGTTGGCGAAGCTGTCCCCGGCTGACCGCGACACGCTGCTGCTGCACGCCTTCGCCGATCTGACCTACGAGCAGATCGCGCGCGCCACCGACGTTCCAATCGGGACCGTCGGTTCTCGCATCAACCGCGCACGCGCGCTCGTGCGTGCCCACCTCGAAACCCTGGAGCTGTGCTCATGATTCCTGACGTCGACGAGGTCACCTGGGTGACCCACCACCGCCTGGACGTTCCCGACCCGGACGGCGCCATGACCGACCGCGCACGGATGGCGCTCATGGATCACATCTCGGCCGAGCCCGAGCGGCCTCGGCGCCGGCTGCCGTGGCTGGCCGGCGCGACTGCCCTCGCCGCCGGCGGAGGCGTCGCAGTGGCGCTGTTCGCCGGCGGATCTGGGGCCGGCTCAGGCACCCGAAACGGGGCTGCCGTTTCGCCTGGCGCGGGCGCACCACTGGCGGGCAAGCCATCGTTCGTGCTGCTGCACCTCGCGCACAGTGTCGCCCAGACCCCCGCCTTGCCGGGCAACGCGACCCTGGTCGAATCGTCAACCAACATCGTCGCACCGGGACAGTCGCCGTCATCCTTGACTGGCTACGACCTATACGAAGACAACGGCGACTACTACTTCGGCAAGACACTGACGGCACTGCGCTCCACGGTCAGTGATCCGTCTGCGTCTGACTCGCTCAGCGCGTCGCTGGGCCAGGTCGTCGCTGCTGCCGCCGCGTCGGCAAACTCGACCCCGTCGCAAGCCGCTGAGAAGCTCCTGGCGGCCGACTCCCACCCGACGCCGCAGGTCGGGCAGGGCACACCCCCGCTAACTCAAGCCGAAGCCGACAGAGATCTGGAGGGCATCGAGTGGCAGGCCATCGGCTCCGCGCTCGAGGGCGGCGCCGGTCAGCCCCAGGTCCGCGCGGGAGCGCTTCTTGCCGCGGCAGCGCTGCCGAACACGACGGTGACCAACACAACCGACGCCGGTCAGCCGGTCGTCAAAGTCACCGAAATCCAGGGGCCTGACGGTGACGAGGAGAGCCTGACCGTCAACAGCCAGACCGGAATCCTGCTCAACCAGTACTCCAACGCCGGCAGCGGCGGCGACGTCAGCAACACGACCTACCAGGTCAGCCGGGTGACCGCACCGGGCCTCGACGCGGCGCACTAACACCGCAAGCGCAGCAAAGGCCGCGCTGGAGTTTCGGCGTGCTCCCGGCACCGAGGAGGAGAAGCTGTCAGACGCCCTCTACGCCCACCGCGCCGCAACACGTGGTACGCCGTGAGCGGAGCGGTGACCGGCGTCGCCGTCGCTGCTGGGCTCTTCCTCGCCGGAGGGATCGGGCCCGGACTCGCCGGGCTGCTGTTGACCGTCTTCGCCGTCGGCGGCGCAGCTTGGTTCTCGCTTACAAAGGGCCGATACCCAGCGCGGCTATGAGCGCGAACCGGTCCGTTCGGACGGGCTCTACTGCGCGGCGCAGTTCAACAGACCGTCAGCGGCGGCGGCAACGGTGGCATTCGTGTCCCAGAGGACCGCGATGATCTGGACGGTCAGCTGCAGACGTTGGCGCAGGTCGACGGGCTGGTAGTGCTCGCCATCAACACGCTCCCGATAATCGCTCAGCTCCAGCAAGCAGCAGCGAAGTTCATCTTCGCTGAGCTGGACGATCGAATGCGCAGCGGCTCTGGCCAGCGGGGCGAACCTCTCCACAAGCTCAATCCGCCGACGTAGCGCCAAGACGTCCTCGACGCTCTCGGTCAAATACCGACGACCGCGATCAAGCTGCTCGGACAGCGCGATGAAGATCGCATCGGCCGCGCCCGCCGTGAGCGCGGCGGTCACCGTCACCGAACGCTCCGTGCCATTGGCGCGGACTTCAAGGATCTGGATAGGACCTTCGGGCATGGGTTGGTATCGGTAGCTCAGGCGCTTTCCTCAAACCTAGTCGGCAGCAACGCCTACCAGCCGTGAGCTCGCTCACAAACGACGAATGATCAGAGAGCGCAGCCGTCGCAATCCAGATCCTCGTGAGCGGTCAAGCAGCTCAGCGACCGCCGCCAGAGGCTCGTGATCGCGACCGGTCTGCTCAAGGTCGCACGCCTTCCCATACAGCGCGGCCACGACCAAGCGCGACACCTTCGTCGAGCGCTCGCGTCCGTGACGTTCGATGAGCTCACCCCAAACGTCCACCGCCTGCTCGACGCGACCAGTCCCCGCACCGCCGATGCTTTTCGAGCCAACGCCGCGGCAACCCGCCGAGACCCACAGCAGCGTGGGTTGCGCCGCGCCCGCCGGGCAACCCCGGCACCTGACGCATTCACGTCGACCACGCTCGCCCGCTCGCCGACGGCGATGCGCGCGCCGCATACGGAGCCTCCCTCCAGCTCGCACGCCGCTGCCGAGGCAGGTGCCGGATCGCGCTGTTCGGCTCGCCCCCGGCCAGTCAAGGTGTCCTGGCCCGCCACGGTGCCCGGTTTGTTTTGGTTAGGTTTGGGGGTAGTTCAAAGCGTTGAGCACCTGGCGGAAGGCCGGGTGGAGGGCGTAGGAAGGCAAGGAGGGGGCGATGAGCAGCGGAAGTGTGCTGCGCCTTGATCAGTGCCGTTCGGCGCGTGGCGTTGCCGCTCGTGGCCGCCGCACAGGTGGTCGCTGACCTCGGTTCGTGCGTCTGGGCTCATCTGCCTGTTCATTCCCGGCGTGATCCTGTCGGCCCCTGGACGTGTGTGGCGCAGATCGCCGCGGTCGAGCGGCTCAACTGGTTTGATTGCCTGAGGCAGAGCTGGCGGCGGACACGCGGACTGGCGTTCCACATCATCGCAGTCGTACGTGCGGTCACCCTCCCTCTCATGGCGATCGACCGGGTCGTGGCGCTACTGCTCCCAACCCGAACCAATTCGGTGACGCTGCTTATCGGCGTCGTTTGGGAACTGATCTCGATCTCGGTCGTGGCTCTCACCCAGGCCGTTCTGTACTCCGACATCCAGGCCCGC
>DASXEZ010000060.1:0-4620 GCA_036489875.1 Solirubrobacteraceae bacterium
GGCTACGTCCGCAGGGCGGGACTGCGAGTGAGACTCAGTCGAGCGTCTCGGCGATGGCGCGAGCTACCCGCTTGGAGCCGATAAGGCGCCCGTATAGCCATTGATAGGGGTGAGCGAAGCCGTCTGCGCTGACGCGAAGGCTCGTCCGATCGTCCGGGAGCGGTTTCACCTTAACGAGGATGTAGGTCCACGGCGGCCGCGACACGTACAACTGGTCATCGCGCCCGGGAACCCTGTCGACCGCGTATCTGGGGGCGAGCCCGGTGGCGAGGAATGTGTGCGCTTCGTCGGGCGTGATCTCCTGGGGGACGATTACGTCGAGAGATGACACGGGCTCGTCCCTTTGATCTGTGCTCTGGGTGCGTGGCTCATCGCAGTCCCGCAGTAGCTACCCGGTGACGACGGGATCGAGCGCCCGCGCGGCGGACGCTCGGTTTCGGAGCCGAGCGACATGCTTGACTGACGATCGCATCGCGACGACTGCACTCACGCCCGAGCGGAGTTCGCCTTGACCGATGCCGGGCAACGGCGGTCGGAAGACTCGGGCCTACAACGAGTTCGACCCCGCTCCTGGTGTGAAGAGCGAGGCCGGAAGGATCGATGCGATGATCGACCTATCGACTTGTGTCGGCAGCTCGGGCCCGAACCTTTAGCGATTTCTCGAAAGATTCTCGGGCGCTTGCATTTGCTGCGACGCGCCGCCGGCCAGTATCGCTGCGACGCTCGCTTCCGATGCGCCGGTGAGGCATCTCGGGACGACCGCTTGGCGACGCAAGGAGCGGCGCGCGAGACCAGCGGGTTGCGATGGATCTCGAGTCGCGAGACACTTCGCGCGTGCTTCAGACCAAACGCGGAGATGGACCGACGCCTTCAGGGGGTGCCTACTCGGTCTCGAGCTGGGATGACGAGACCGGTAACGCCGAGATCCTCGAGTACGACGTGGCCCACCGGCTGATCTGCCGTCGCGAGTGGGAGCTGTTCACCACCGGTGCCCCGGGCCCTGACGGCATCTGCGGTGAGCTGAGGACATTCGATCCTTCAGGCGAGCAGATCGACGCGCGTCCGCTTCGCCACGGGCCCCCAAGCTAGTAGTTCCGCTCCTTCAGCAGAGACTTCTCCGCGCTCGCTATCGGGGCGTGCACGGCGTTCTTCCCGTCGTCGCGTCCGGGCCTCAGCGACCACGATTTGACGCCTGCTTTCGAACCTTGGGCCGCCGCTTGCTGACGCGTGCTCCGCGACGCAAGCAGTACGCGAGGCAGGACGGTCAGACCGCGATCTCCTTGCGTGCCTGGCGGACGAAGAAGGCGTCACCGCGAGCTGTTGTTCCGGGAGAGGCGTCAAGCTGCGCGAGGAGTTCATCCAAGACCGCGAGTGCTTCGCTCCTCCGCCCTAGCTGGGCCAGGCTATCGGCGCGGACAACGATCAATCTGATCGAGCGAAAGCGCGCTCCCGCTTGTTGGGCGGCGGCTTGGACCTCTTGGAGGGCCGACAGTTCGTTCTCGTCGACCAACGGTGGTCGCTCAAGGCTGGTCTTGTAGGCGGCACGGAAGCGATGCTCGCGCCCGCGCAGGTCACCCGCGGCGAGCTGGGCGTTAAGGGCAACTGCAGCCCGCGCCTCTCCGCCGGTGTCGTTGGCCATCTGGAGGACGGTGTCGATCATCGACTGCGCCAGGGCGCCAAGCTCAACCGACGGGCGACGCCACCCGGATTGAGTGGTCAACGTCTCCGCGCACGACAGCAGCACCTCCGCTGCCTGAATGAGATCTGACGCCTCCAGCCGGTGGCAAAGGATCCTCATGACCTGGGTCGCGGCGGACACGGCGCAAGCACGGTCTCGGTGCTTGAGGTAGATCCAGACCGCTCGGTGCAACCCGCGAGCCGCGGACAGCCGGGCCTCGGCGAAGTCACTGTCTGCGAACTTCGCGGCGACCTGCTCGATCAGCCGGACAGCCAGGCTGGTTTCACCCCGATCAAGGATCAACCGTGCCTGCAAGCTGGATGCGCTTGCCTCGATCACCTGGGCGCGCGGCAGATCAATCAACGCGGCAAGCTCGGCGGCGCGCCCCGCGAGCGCTTCTGCTTGCCCCGTCTGGCCTCGCTCAGACAGCGCGTAGGCCTTGAAGTGCATGGTGTCGGCGACGACCAGTCGAGCGTCCTGCCCGACGGCCCCGAGCTCTGTGGCGAGCACCTCGTCCCACACCGCGAACGCCTCGTCGACGCTGCCTGCATCATCCAACTCAAACCCTCGGTGCAGCTTCGCATCCAGGGCTGCCGCCGACGGCCCCGACGACGACTCGTTTGACCCTGCCCGATCGTCCTCCGGGCCTTCTGAACTCAAACCCACCCTCCCAGCCATGGCATGCGCAACACTCTCGGCACAGCATCAGAGCACGGCCCTGGACGCTCGCTCTCATGAAATTAATCAGGTCGGCGCACACGCTCGCTCCGCGACGCAACGCGGGGCCTACCAACTGCATTTTCTGATACTCGGCCGCGGATCAACCTGCGAAGTTGACCTCGGTGCTGATGACGGTGCCGGCTGTCCGGCCTGGAGCCTGCTGATCGCTCCAGTAGAGGTTGGTGTGCGCGATCACCTGCTCCGGCGGCGGAGCGCCCCACGCGGTCAGATCTTCGGTGGTGTGCGCGTCTCCGATCAGGATGGTGTCGTATCCCCGGACCAGCGCGCCGTGAAGCGTTGACCGGATGCACGCGTCGGTCTGTGCGCCGCACACGAGCAGCCGGCCGACCTTCATCGCTCGTAGAACGTCTTCAAGCTCCGTGGCTTCGAAGGCGTCTCCGTAGCGCTTCTCGATCAGCGGCTCAGACGCGTCGGGCACGAGCTCTGGGACGTAGCTCCACACGTCGGTACCCGGCTGAAGCTCATCGCTTGCGTGCTGCACCCAGATGACCGGCACGCCCGCACGGCGCGCCCGATCGACCAGCTGCGCAATCGACGCGACCACCTCGTCACGCCGCGGCGCCCCGGCGACCACGCCGACCTGGACATCGATCACGAGCAGCGCGCTGTGCATCCGGTCCGGCAGCGTCGTCATAACACAGATCCTCGCACGGGATCACGACCAACCCGATGCGTATGCATGTGGGAAGGCGATCACGCTCGCTTCCGTCATCCCGTTTCGCTCGCCGCTGGCGGTCGCCCCGCGACGGTTGCGCTCACGCAGCTGGCGGTCCCGCGGCGGTCGGGCGGTCTGCCGGGCACTCGTGTTCGGTGAGAATGACGCGATCCGTCTCATCGACTCCCGAGGTGCTTATGGTCGACAAGGTCAACCTGGCTGAGAAGCTGGCTTTGCTGGAGAAGCCCTACGCCCCGGCGATCGTCGGGCGCATGAATGACTACAAGCTCCAGATCGTCAAGGCCAGGGGATCGTTTGTCTGGCACAAGCACGACGAGACCGATGATTTCTTCTTGGTCATCCGTGGCCGCCTGACGATCCACCTCAGAGACCGCGATGTGGTACTCGATCCGGGAGAGGTCTTCGTGGTCCCGCGCGGCGTTGAACATTGCCCAGACGCGGAAGATGAAGCGGAGGTACTGCTTATCGAGCCCGACGGAACTCCTAACACGGGAGACGCCGGCGGAGAGATGACCGCGGAGCCGATCGAGCTCTGAAGCTCACGAGGTGTTGTCCTACGAGTCGAGCACCGGCGCGAGCCCTATCGACGCGCTCATGCCTGCTCTGCCGACGCCCGCTTTCGATCCACTGAAGCGCCGCCTCCGGCGCTCGCAATGCGACGCTTTCAGTCGTGGGGATCGGCCCGGAGGAGGTCGGCGTCTGCATCGAGTTCGGTGAGAGCGCGGTTGAGTTGGTCGAGGACGCCGTCCGCGACCAGGCGGATGAATGCGGGGTCGCCGGCATTGGCCTGTTCGCGGATGCCGCGGATGTGGTCGTGGACTCGGGCTCGTACCGCGTCAAGCAGCGCGTCGAGGGTTCCCGAGTACTGGTAGGAGTTGAGAAGCAGGCGCAGGCGGCGGGGACGATCGGCAAAGCGAGTGAAGCCTTCGGCTGAAGCGACACTGCGGGCATGCAGCGGCACCCAGGCGGACACGACGAACGCGAGATCCCAGATCGGCGGGCACGGCGCGGCGAAGTCCCAGTCGATGAACCCGGCCAGGCGACCGGCGGGCGAGCAATCCACACTGGCCTGAGCATGGCTCGTTGCGGCGGTGTTCTGCCAGACCGCGTTGTAGGGGGCGGCGTCGTTGTGCCCGATGATGTCGCCGGGCCGCCACGGCCGCCGTGATCCCCGCCAGCATGCGTCCTGGGGCGGGATGAAGCTGGCGACCGTATCGTGGTAGCGGCGCAGCCAGCCTCCGACGTCAAGCAGCGCTTGGTCGCTGTGCACCCATGCCGGCCAGGGCTTGGTGTCGCCGACCGTGCTCCCGGCGAGGAAGCTCAGCATCTCTCGGCCCTGCTCGTCGATGCCGAGCGGCCTCGGTGCTCCCTGGAAATCGCAGGCCTTCAGATGCGCAAGCAACGCGTGCACCGATGAGGTCCACGGTCCGGCTGGCCGTCGCACCGTGCCGTTGACCAGCACAGCACCTCCGATGTTGCCGCCCGGTAGCCGGCGCTCCTCCACACCGATCAGTCTTTCACGCGC
>DASXEZ010000063.1:0-97393 GCA_036489875.1 Solirubrobacteraceae bacterium
CGGCGCCCTCGTGGGCCTAGACTCCGCCCGCCCCGCCCCGCCCCGACCAAGGAGGCCGCACCGATGGAGCGCACGCTGATCCTCGCCAAGCCCGACGCCTACGCCCGCCGACTGAGCGGCGAGATCCTCGCCCGCTTCGAGCGCAAGGGACTCGTGCCCGTGGCGCTGCGGGTGCTGACGATGACGCGCGAGATGGCCGAGAGCCACTACGCCGAGCACGTCGAGAAGTCGTTCTTCGGCGAGCTCGCCGATTTCATCACCTCGGGCCCGCTCGTCGCGATGGTGCTCGAGGGCCCCTCCGCCATCGCCGCCGCGCGTCAGGTGATCGGCTCGACCAACCCGATCGAGGCCTCGCCCGGATCGATCCGCGGCGACTTCGCGATCGCCACCGGCGAGAACCTCGTCCACGGCTCAGACAGCGTGGAGTCGGCGACGCGCGAGATCGGGATCTTCTTCCCCGACCTGTGAGCGGGGGAGGGCTTTCGCCGGCCCGGCTCGTCCTGGCCTCGCGCTCGCCCCAGCGCCGGGCGATCCTCGAGGCCCTCGGCGTCTCCTTCGTGGTGCGCCCCTCGGGGTTCGCGGAGCGCGAGAGCGGCGAGGCGGCCGAGGTCGCACTCGCGAACGCCCTGGGCAAGGCGCTGGCCGTGGCGCGCGCCGGTGGCGAGGTGGTCCTCGGCGTCGACACCGTCGTCTCCCTCGACGGGCGCCTGTGGGGCAAGCCCGCCGATGAGGCGCGCGCGCGCGAGACCCTTTCGGCGCTCTCGGGTCGCACGCACGTCGTGCTCAGCGGCATGGCGCTGGTCTCCGACGCGGGATCGGTGAGCGCGAGCGCGGCCACCGAGGTCAGCTTCCGCGAGCTCGATCCCGGACTGCTCGAGTGGTACCTGGGCCGCGGTGAGTGGCGCGAGCGGGCCGGCGGCTACGCCATCCAGGGGGCCGGGGCGGCGCTCGTGCGCTCGATCAGCGGCGACTGGACCAACGTCGTCGGACTGCCGGTGGCGACGCTACTCGAGTTGCTGCCCGGGTTACTCGCGCCCTGGTAATTCACGGAAATTTGCAGCAGGAAAAGCTTGTTGCGGAAGAGGCGCCGCGGTGGCCGCTCGATTAGTGTCCGCTACACTGGCAGGCCAAGGCGGGGGGCCTCCTCCGTACAGCGGTCCCCGCATCGCGAGAGGGCTGACCGGCGCGGCGAGTCCGCTTCGGCCCACGTCTTGGCAGCACTTCACGCGATGGGCTTCTTCAGCTACATGACCGGGTTCGGCGGCCGCGACATGGCCGTCGATCTTGGCACGGCGAACACGCTCGTGTACGTGCGCGGGCGCGGCATCGTGCTCTCTGAGCCCAGCGTCGTCGCGATCGACTCGCGCACGGGCGAGGTCCACGCCGTGGGCATCGAGGCCAAGCGCATGCTGGGCCGCACGCCGGGGACGATCTCGGCGATCCGGCCGCTCAAGGACGGCGTCATCGCCGACTTCGACGTGACCGAGGAGATGCTGCGCCACTTCATCCAGAAGGTCCACCAGAGCCGCTTCGCGCACCCGCGCGTGGTCGTCTGCGTGCCCTCCGGGGTGACCGGCGTCGAGAAGCGCGCGGTCGAGGAGGCCTGCCTGTCGGCCGGCGCGCGCCAGGCCTACCTGATCGAGGAGCCGATGGCCGCCGCGATCGGCGCCGGACTCCCGGTCGGTGAGCCGACCGGATCGATGGTCGTCGACATCGGCGGCGGCACCTCCGAGGTCGCCGTGATCTCACTCGGCGGCATCGTCGTCTCCCAGTCGATCCGGATCGGCGGCGACGAGCTCGACGAGGCGATCATCAACTACGCCAAGCGCGAGTACAAGCTGCTGATCGGCCAGCAGACCGCCGAGGAGCTCAAGCTCGAGATCGGCTCGGCCTTCGTCATGCCCGAGGAGCTCCAGGCCGAGATCCGCGGGCGCGACATGGTCTCCGGACTGCCGAAGACGATCGTGCTCACCAGCGAGGAGATCCGCGCGGCGCTCGAGGAGCCGCTCGCCCAGATCATCGACGCGATCAAGGTGACGCTCGACCGCACCCCGCCCGAGCTCGCATCCGACATCATGGACCGCGGCATCGTCCTCGCCGGTGGCGGCGCCCTGCTCCAGGGCCTCGCCGACCGCGTGCGCGACGAGACCCAGATCCCGACCCACCTGGCCGAGTCGCCGCTGACCTGTGTCGCGGTCGGCTCCGGTCGCTCGCTCGAGGAGTTCGAGGTGATCCACCGCACCAACCGCGCCGGCCAGAGCAACAACAACAACGGCCGCCGCCGCCGACGCTGATGGCAGCCCCGCCGGCCCCGCGCCGCTCCCGTCCCGCTACCCCCTTCCGCCAGTGCATGACAAGACCGTTCGACGGCGGCGCGCAGTACTCGCGCTGCTCGTCGTCATCTCCCTGATCCTGATCACCGCGAGCTTCGGCTCAGGCGGCGGCGCCCTGCACACGGTGCAGAGCGGGTTCCTCGACGTCGTCTCGCCCGTGGAAACGGTCGCCAGCAAGGCACTGACCCCCGTCCACGACCTGATCAGCGCGATCGACGACGTCGTCCACACCAGCGGCCAGCGCAATCAGCTGCGCCGCGAGCTGGCGGCCGCCAACAAGCAGATCGCCTCCCTCGAAGCGGGCAAGCAGTCCAAGAGCGACTCGAGCAAGCTCCACCACCTCGACACCACGCTCCAGCTCCAGCCCGACGGCCCGGTCAACGCCAGCGTGATCGGACAACCGGCGAGCATCTTCGTGAGCGCCGTGACGATCGACGCCGGCCTCGGGGCCGGGGTCCACGTCAACGATCCCGTGATCGACCCCGACGGGGTGGTCGGGATCGTCACCACGGCCGCCGCCGACTCCGCCGTCGTGACGTTGATCAACGACCCCTCCTCGGGCGTCACCGCCCGCGACGCCGCCACCCGCGAGATCGGCGTGATCGCGCAGAAGCCGGGCAGCCCGAGCGAGCTGCAGATGCAGTACGTCTCGCGGCCGAGCCGGGTCAAGGTCGGCGATCTCATCGTCACCGCCGGCGAGCAGGACACCGACGGCGCCTCGTTCTTTCCCGCCGACGTGCCGATCGGGATCGTCAAGCAGTCGACCTCGACCGCGGGCGGTGTGATCACCGTGTCCCCGGCCGCCGATCTCAGCTCGCTCGGCAGCGTGCAGGTGCTGACCGCGGTGCCCCGGCCGTGAGCGACTCGACCAACATCACCCTGCGCCTGGCGCTGCTCGCGTTCATCTCGGTCCTGGTCCAGATCGCGGGCGTCGCGCAGATCCGGGTCTTCGGCGTCGCCTTCGACCTCGCGCCGCTGGTGGTCGCCGCCGCGGGCTTCCTCACGGGCGCCCTGCCGGGGGCCATCTTCGGCTTCGGCGTCGGCCTCTTCCTCGACCTCTCCGACGCCCAGACACTCGGCGTCTACGCGCTCGTCTACTGCATCGTCGGCTACGCCGCCGGGCGCGTGCGCGAGCTGCGCGCACCCGAGGCGCCGTTCACGCCGCTCGCGCTCGGCGCCGCGGCGACGGCGGTTGCCTCCTGCGGCTACGCGGTGCTCGAGGTCACGCTGGGGGTGACCTCGCCGGTCAGCTTCCAGCTCGTCCGTGACATCCTGGTGGGCATCGCGCTGAACTCGCTGATAGCCGTGCCCGTCTACTCGATCGTCCGCCGCTGGTTGATCCCCGCGCTGCCGGAGGACCCGCGCCGCCGGCGCCGGCGCGCGTACACGACCGGCGGCCTCAGCCCGCTCTCGCGCCCGTGATCGAGGCCCCGCTCCAGCGGCGCGCGCCGCTGCCGCCGCAGCTGACGCGCCGCGTCGGCGTGCTCGGGGTCGTCGCGCTGGCGCTGTTCGGGATCATCTCCTTCCGCCTCTGGTACCTGCAGGTCCTGACCGGGCCCCAGAACGCCGCCCGCGCGACCGCCAACGTCGTCCAGCCGATCCCGATCCCGGCGCCACGCGGCAACATCCTCGACGCCGGCGGCGCCGTGCTCGCGACCTACCGCAACGCGATCCAGGTCTCGATCGTCAAGGACGAGCTGCCGCCCGAGGGCGCGCAGCGCGAGAACCTCTACAAGCGGCTCGCCCACGTGCTCGGGCTGAGCTGGCAGCAGGTCCGCACCAAGGTGCAGACCGGCGTCGTCGCCCCGGGCTACGCGCCGACTCCGATCGGCTACGTCGGCACCAAGAAGCTCGCCTACCTGGCGGAGCGAAAGCGCTTCTACCCGGGCGTCGTCGAGGCCTCGGTGCCGGTGCGCGACTACCCCCAGGGCGACATCGGCGCCGTGCTCCTCGGGCAGGTCGGCGCGATCACCGGGCCGTCGAAGGATTCCCCCGGCGAGCTCGGGAGCGCTCGCTACAAGGGGGTCAGCGCCAACTCGATCGTCGGCCAGTCGGGCCTGGAAGCGGAGTACCAGCCCTACCTGCAGGGAATCCCGGGCGAGGACAAGGTCGAGATCAACGCCGCCGGCTACCCGACCGGAGCGCAGCGCACGCCGATCGCCCCGACCCCCGGCGACCAGCTCGTGACCTCGATCCACCTCGGCCTCGAGCGGGAGGGCTACATCGCCGCGCGCCAGGCGATGTCGGCGGCGCAGGGACTGCACAACCCCGCCACCGCCGCCGCCTTCGTGGCCATGGATCCCTTCACCGGACGCGTCTATGCCGCCGGCTCGCTACCGACCTACAACGCCAACGACTTCGCGACCGGCGTCGGCACCAGCGCCTACAACAAGATCCTCAATAGCTCGGCGCTCAACGATCGCGCGATCAACGGCGCCTATCCGACCGGTTCGACCTTCAAGCCGATCACGGCGCTGGCGGCGCTCGGGGCCGGCGTGATCACGCCGGCGACCCTGCAGGGCGGGGGCACCACCTACACCGTCGGCAAGGGGGCGGCGGCGGAGTCGTTCAAGAACTCCGGTGGCGCCGACTACGGCGACCTCGACCTCGTCAACGCGCTGGCGGTCTCCGAGGACACCTACTTCTATCCGCTCGGGGCCACGCTCAACGGCGACGGCAAGGACCTCGCGCTCCAGGACGAGGCTCGTGCGCTGGGCCTGGGATCCTCGCCGCAGATCGATCTCCCCGGCGGCGGCTTCGCCGGCATCGTGCCCGACTACCGCTACGTCGCCGAGGTCAACAAGACCGACTGGGCGCAGTTCTGCCAGGGACCGCAGGGCACGCTCGGCGCGCGTCCCAAGCCCGCCTATCGCAGCGACACGCTCGCGATCACCGGTTGCGGGCAGGGCGTGTTCGAGTACTGGACCGAGGGCCAGAACATCCAGCTGGCGACCGGGCAGGGCTTCCTCGAGGCGACGCCGCTGCAGATGGCGCTCGCCTACTCGGCGATCGTCAACGGCGGCAAGGTCTGGGCGCCCCAGATCGCCACCCAGATCCTCTCCGCGAGCGGTCAGGTGATCCAGCAGCTGCCGCCGCCGCGGGTGCGCAACACGGTGCCGATCAACCCCGCCTATCGCGCGGCCGTGATGTCGGGCCTGCACGCCGCGGCGCAGGGGACGACCGGCACCTCAGACGCGATCTTCGGCAGCTTCCCGCGCCCGGTCTACGGCAAGACCGGCACCGCGCAGCACGCCGGCCAGGCCGACCAGTCCTGGTATGTCGCCTACGCCCCCGACGCCAAGCGCCCGATCGTGATCGCCGTGACGATCGAGAAGGGCGGCTTCGGCGCGGCGGCCGCTGCCCCCGCGGTGCGGCTGATGCTCTCGCAGTGGTTCGGGATCAAGAAGACGTTCATCGCCGGCACCAACCCAGACCTCTGATGGCGACCAACCCGATCCAGGCCCCCGCTCCCGGCCGCGACCCCTCGACGCTCGGCCCGCGTATGCCGCGGATCGGCCTCGACCCGGTACTCACGCTGGCGGCGATCGCGCTGGGGGTGATGTCGCTGGTCACCCTGGACGGCATCAGCCACGCGCAGATGGTGCGCCAGGGCGTCTACCTCGGCGCCGGCCTGGCGATCATGCTCGTGCTCTCGCGCTTTGACTACTCGCGGCTGCGCGAGCTCAAGTGGGGGCTCTACGTGATCCTCATCGCGGCGATCCTCGTCGTGCTCGGCGTCGGGCACTCCGTCGGCGGCTCGACCCGCTCGATCGGCGTCTCGGTGTTCTCCTTCGAGGGCTCAGAGGTCGGCAAGGTGCTGCTCATCGTCTTCCTCGCCGCCTTCGTCGTCGACAGCTCGCGCAGGACCTCGAGCCGCCAGATGGTCTCGCGCGTGATGCTCCTGGCGCTCGCCCCGACGATGCTCGTGATCGCCGAGCCCGACCTCGGCTCGGGGCTCGTCTACATCGCCGCCGCCTTCGCGATCCTCTACATCGCCGGCGCCGACTGGCGCCACCTGACGGCGATCTTCGTGCTCGGCCTGGCGGCGCTGGCGGTCGTGCTCATCGTGGGCCCGCTGGTCGGCTTCCACAGCTACCAGGCCGACCGCCTGACGGCGTTCCTCGACCCCAGCGCGGTCCCGGCGCGCCAGCTCTCCCATGCCTTCTACCAGCAGCAGCAGTCGGTGATCGCGATCGGCGCCGGGCAGAAGTTCGGCCTCGGCACCGTCGCCACCACCACGGCCGCGAACTTCGTGCCGCTCAACTCCACAGACTTCATCTTCGCGGCGCTGGCGGAGCGTTTCGGCTTCGCCGGCGCCGCGTTCGTCCTATCGCTGTACGCACTGATCATCTGGCGGACGCTGCGCATCGTGGCGGCCGCCAAGAACCTCTTCGGTGCGCTAGTCGCCGCCGGAGTCGTTGCCATGCTCCTGTTTCAGGTGTTCGTCAACGTCGGCGTGACGGTGGACATCCTCCCCGTCACGGGCGTGACGCTCCCGCTTCTGAGCTACGGCGGCTCCTCGGTGCTCACAACATTCCTGGCGCTCGGCCTGCTGCAGTCGATATATGCGCAAGCGCGCATTGCGGCTGGCAACAAGGGTCGCGTGCTCAGCATCTGACAGAAATGGAAAACACACGTGAAAAAGCAAGTACTCGTAAGCGTCGACCGCGGCGAGACCCGGGTTGCGCTGTTGGAGGCCGCCGGAACGCCCGGCGCCTCGAAGCGACGGGGAGGGGGCGGCGCCGATCCTGGGCGCGGCTACCGCGTCGCTGAGCTCTACCTGGAGCGCCGCGGCGCCCGCTCGATCGTCGGCAACATCTACAAGGGGGTCGTCGACAACGTGCTCGTCGGCCTGGAGGCCGCGTTCGTCGACATCGGCCTCGACAAGAACGGCTTCCTGCACGTCGACGAGATCGTGCTCCCCGGCGTCGAGGCGCCGCGGCGCGGTCGCGGCGCCGCCGGCGACGCCCAGGACATCGCCTCGCTTCTGAAGCCCGGCCAGGAGGTCGTCGTCCAGGTCGTCAAGGACCCGCTCAAGACCAAGGGGGCGCGCCTTTCGATGGAGCTGACGATCGCCGGGCGCTACATGGTCTACACCCCCACGGGCGAGGGCGTCGGCGTCTCACGGCGCCTGGAGGACAAGGAGCGCGAGCGGCTGCGGCGCGAGACCAAGGGCCTCGACCTGCGCGGCGGCGGCGCGATCGTGCGCACGGCCGCCCACGGCGCCACGCGCGAGGACTTCGAGCGCGAGCTGCTCTACCTCTTCAAGCTGCACGAGGTGCTCGAGAAGCGCGTCGAGGACTCGCGCGCGCCGGCGCTCGTGTTCCAGGAGGCCGACCTCTCGGTCCGCGTCGTGCGCGACATCTTCTCCGAGCACTTCGAGCGCGCCGTCGTCGATGACCCCGACCAGCACCACCGCCTGGTCTCGTTCTTCACGCGCACGGCACCCGAGCTCGTCAGCCGCGTCGAGCTCTACGAGGGCGAGACGCCGCTCTTCGATGCCTACAAGGTCAATCCCGTGATCGACCAGATGATGGGCCGCCGCGTCGACCTCGCCAGCGGCGGCTACCTGATGATCGACTACGCCGAGGCGCTGACGGTGATCGACGTCAACACCGGCTCCTTCATCGGCCGTGGCAAGGGGGCGCGCCTCGAGGACACGATCACCAAGACCAACCTCGAGGCCGCCGAGGAGGTCGTCAACCAGCTGCGCCTACGCGACATCGGCGGCATCATCGTCATCGACTTCATCGACATGGCTCGGGCGCGCAACCGCGACGCCGTGCTCAAGACGCTGCGCAAGGCGCTCGATGAGGACCGCACCAAGACCTTCACCGCCGAGATCTCGCGCCTCGGCCTGGTCGAGATGACGCGCCAGAACGTGACCGAGGGAATCCGCGAGATCATGACCCGCGAGTGCCCGACCTGCCACGGCGACGGCGTGATCCGCTCGGAGGAGACGATCGCGATCGACTTCGAACGGCGCCTGCGCGAGCTCGCCGCCAGCGACGACGCCGACGAGGCCTTCCTCGTGCAGATGAACCCGCGCGTGAGCGCTCAGTTCACCGGCCACAACGCGCGCGTGCTGCATGCGCTGGAGTCAGAGACCGCGAAGTACTTCCACTTCGAGGGCTCCGAGGGCCTTATGCTCGACCACTTCGCGGTCACCCTGCAGGGCAGCCGCCACGAGGTCGAGGAGCGCGCGGTGCCCTTCCGCGTCGGCGAGGAGGTGCTCGTGGAGATCGTCGAGCCGCACATGTACGCGGCCGATGACGCCGTCGCCAAGATCGACGGCTACATCATCTCCGTGCGCGGCGGCGGCCCGCTCGTGGGCCAGAAGCTGATGGTGCGGATCGAGGAGGTGGGGCGCACGGCCGCCGTCGCGGTGCCGATCGACGCGCCCTCGCCGCCCGCCGAGGACGAGGATGACGTAGAATCCCGTCCTCGGCGCCGAGGACGCAGAGGCGGACGGCGCCGTTCTGCTGAGACGGAAGAGCCACTCGCCGGGTAGCGGCGGGAGAACACACATGTACGCGATCGTCAAGACCGGAGGCAAGCAGTACCGCGTGGAGGAGGGTCAAACCCTGCTCATCGAGCGGCTGCCCGAACCCGAGGGCGCGAGCGTCAACCTCGAGCCGCTGCTCTACCGCAGCGACGAGGCGGTATTCGACGCTGACGCCCTGGCCAAGGTCGAGGTCAAGGCCACGATCGTCGGTCACGTGCGCGGCAAGAAACTGCGGGTGTTCAAGTTCAAGCCCAAGCGCGGCTACAAGCGGCGCACCGGCCACCGTCAGGAGCTGACGCGGATCGAGGTCACCAAGATCGGAGCGCGCGGAAGCTCGCGCGCGGCGGCCAAGCCCGCCGTCGCCGGCGAGGCTGGCAACGCGCCGGCGCCGCGCTCCCCCCGCGCGCGCGCCGCCAGCGCCGAGACCACGGCCGCACCCAAGCCGCGCGCGCCGCGCAAGCCGGCGGCTGAGGCCGAGGCGGCGCAGAGCGCTCCCGAGACCGTGAAGGAGGAAGCAGATGGCGCATAAGAAGGGGCTCGGATCGAGCCGCAACGGGCGCGACTCAAACGCCCAGCGGCTCGGCGTCAAGACCTTCGCCGGCCAGAGCGTGACCGGCGGGGAGATCATCGTGCGCCAGCGCGGCAGCCGCTTCAAGGCCGGCGACGGCGTCGGCATGGGCAAGGACGACACGCTCTTCGCGCGCGCCGCCGGAACCGTGCGCTTCTCCGTCGGCCGCCGCGGCCGCGTCGTCTCGATCGACCCGGCCGAGTAAAGCGCGCTCGGGGGTTGCCCCGAGCGCGGGCGGCTTGGCGATGCTGTACGACAAGGCGCGGATCGAAGTCGCGGCAGGCCGCGGAGGCGATGGCTCGACGAGCTTTCGCCACGAGGCGCACGTCCCGCGCGGGGGACCCGACGGCGGCGACGGCGGCCACGGCGGCAACGTCGTGGTGGCCTGCGTCGGGTCGCTGCGGGACCTGCAGGGCTTCCGGCGGCGGACACGCTTTCGCGCGGAGAGCGGCGGCAACGGCGGCGGCTCGCTTCGCCACGGGCCCACCGGCGCCGATCTCGTCCTCTCGGTGCCGCCGGGGACCCAGGTCAGCGCCGACAGCGGCGAGGTCTGGGATCTGCTGGCGCCCTCCCAGCGCGTCACCGTCGCCCGCGGCGGATCCGGCGGGCGCGGCAACAAGCGTTTCGCGACCTCGACGCGGCAGGCGCCGCGCTTCGCGGAGCGCGGGCTGGCGGGCGAGGAGGCGACGCTCGAGCTGGCGCTGAAGCTGCTCGCCGACATCGGCCTCGTCGGACTGCCGAACGCCGGCAAGTCCTCGCTGCTGGCGCGAATGACGCGCGCGGCGCCGAAGATCGCCAACTATCCGTTCACGACGCTCGAGCCGGTGCTCGGGACGCTCGAGCTCGGCGAGCGCCAGCTGATCATGGCCGACATCCCCGGCCTGATCGAGGGCGCGAGCCATGGAGCCGGGCTCGGGCACGACTTCCTGGCCCACGTCGAGCGCACGCGGGTGCTCGTGCACGTGCTCGACCTGGCGCCGCTCGACGGCTCCGACCCGCACGAGAATCACGCGACCGTCGAGCGCGAGCTCGAGCTCCACGATCCGCGCCTGGCGGCGCTGCCGCGGGTGCTCGCATTGTCGAAGGCCGACCTCGTCAGCCGCCAGGACGCGCAGGCCGCGCGCGGCACCTGGCGGGAGCGGGTCGGCGAGGATGTCCCGGTGCTCGTGACCTCGAGCGCCACCCGCGAGGGTCTCGAGGAGCTCACGAAGGTGCTGTTCGAGATGGACCCGCCCGCGGCCCTGCTGCCGGTGGCCGAGGAGGTCTCAGAGCACGTGACCTTCCGCCCGGCCGCCGCGCGCGGATTCCAGGTCGAGCGCACGCCGGAGGGAGTCTTCCGCGTGCTCGGCGTCGGCATCGACCTCCTGCTCGCCCGCCACGACCTCGACAACGACGAGGCGCTCGCCCACGTCGAGGGCCGGCTGCGTCAGATCGGCGTCATCCGAGCGCTCCAGGAGGCCGGTTTCCAGGCTGGCGACGACGTCGAGATCGGCGGCGTGCTCTTCGACCTCGACGTCTGATCGCGGCGCCGGGCGGCGCCCGCCCAACCGACTAACCTCCGCCCGCAGATGGCCCGCACGGTGATCAAGCTCGGCTCGGCGATCGTCGCCACCGACGACGGCGAGCTGCGCGAGGAGGTGCTCGCGCGGATCTGCGCCGCCGTCGGCTCCGCGCGCGAGCGCGGCGATGAGATCGTGCTCGTCACCAGTGGCGCGATCGCGCGCGGGACGCGGATTCTCGGGCTGGCCGGGCGGCCGAGCGCGATCGAGGAGCTGCAGGCCGCCAGCGCCGTCGGCCAGGGGCGCCTCTACCGCGAGTACGACGAGCTGCTCGCCAGCCACGGCGCAACTGCTGCCCAGGTGCTGCTGACGTTCTTCGACGTCAGCGCCCGCACCAGCTATCTCAACGCGCGCCAGACGCTCGGCAAGCTGCTCGACTGGGGCGCCGTGCCGGTCATCAACGAGAACGACACCACCTCGACCGACGAGATCACCTTCGGCGACAACGACTTCCTCGCGGCGCAGGTGGCGATCCTCCTCGGCGCCGACCTGTTGGTGATCCTGACCAGCGTCGACGGGCTCTACAGCGCCGATCCGCGCGTCGATGAGAGCGCCGCCCTGATCGAGCGGGTAGAGGATTTCGCCGCGCTCGAGACGCTCACGATCACCCAGACGACCTCAGCGCACGGCTCGGGCGGGATGCGCTCGAAGGTGGTCGCGGCCGACATGGCGACCGCCGCCGGGATCGCCACCGTGATCTGCAACGGCGAGCGCGAGGGTGTCCTCGCCCGCGTCCTCGCCGGCGAGGGCGACGGAACGTTCTTCGCCCCGCGCGAGCAGCGCTACTCGAGCTTCAAGCTGTGGCTGCGCTACGCCAAGCCCAGTCGCGGCACGATCGTCGTCGACGCCGGAGCCGCGCGCGCGCTGCGCGACGCGGGCACGAGCCTGCTGCCGGTGGGCGTCGTCGAGGTCCTCGGGGAGTTCGATGAGGGCGATGCCGTCGATGTCAGCTCCGGCGAGGGCCTGATCGGCAAGGGCATCTGCAACTACTCAGCCGCCGATCTGCGGCGCGCGGCGGGGCGCAACTCCCAGGCGGTGCGCGAGCTTTTGCCCCGCGCCACCGAGGAGGCCGTTCACCGCGACTATTTCGTGCTCGCGTAACCTTTTACACATGGCGATTGCCACCACGTCGGTCGAGGAGGTCTGCCGCGAGGCCAAGCGCGCCGCGCGGACGCTCGCGACCCTTCCGCGCGAAACCAAGGACGCGGCGCTCCAGGCGATCGCGGCGGCGCTGCGTGAGGGCACCGAGGAGATCCTCGAGGCCAACCGGGCGGATCTGCACGCGGCGCGCGAGGCCGGTCTCTCGGAGGCGCTGCTCGACCGGCTCGCGCTCGATGAGCGTCGGATCGAGGCGATGGCCGCGGGCGCGAGCGCGATCGCGGCGCTCGAGGACCCCGTCGGTGAGCTGCTCGAGGAGCAGACGCGCCCCAACGGTCTGCGGATCCGCAAGCTGCGCGTGCCGCTCGGCGTCGTCGCCGTCGTCTACGAGGCCCGCCCGAACGTCACCATCGACGCCGCCGCGTTGTCCCTGAAGTCCGGTAACGCGGTCGTGCTGCGGGGCTCCTCGAGCGCCGCGCGCTCCAACTCGGTGCTCGCCGCGATCGCCGCGCGGGCGGCGGAGTCGGCAGGGGTGCCCGAGGGTGCGATCTCGATTCTCGCCGGCGGCCGGCGCGAGGAGCTGGTCGAGCTCGCCACCCAGAGCCGCTACGTCGACCTGATCATCCCCCGCGGCGGCGAGGGCCTCAAGGCGGTCCTGCTCGAGCACGCGACGGTGCCCGTGATCTACGCCGCTTCCGGCAACTGCCACGTCTACGTCGACGCCGCCGCCGATCTCGAGCAGGCGCTCGCGATCGCGCTCAACGCCAAGACCCAGCGGCCGGGGGTCTGCAACGCGGCCGAGACGCTGCTGGTCCACCGCGACGTTGCCGACGCGTTTCTGCCTTCCGCGCTCGCGGCGCTCGAAGCCGCCGGTGTCGAGCTGCGCGGCGACGCGCGCGTGCGCGAGTGCGCCGGTGGAGTCGAGGTCGCGGCGGCGAGCGACGCCGATTGGGATACCGAGTACCTCGCGCTGACCCTCGCGGTCGGCGTCGTCGACTCGCTCGAGGCGGCGATCGAGCACATCGCCGCGCACGGGACCGGCCACAGCGAGAGCATCGTCACCGCCGACACCGCCGCCGCGCGGCGCTTTGAGTCCGAGGTCGACGCGGCCTGCGTCTACGTCAACGCCTCGACGCGCTTCACCGACGGCGCCGAGTTCGGGATGGGAGCGGAGATCGGCAACTCGACCCAGAAGCTTCACGCCCGCGGGCCGATCGGCCTGCGGGAGCTGTGCGCGGGCAAGTACCTGGTCGAGGGCGACGGGCACGTTCGTAGTTGACGGCGGTCGGCATCCTCGGCGGGACCTTCAACCCGCCGCATCTGGCCCACATGGTCTGCGCGAGCGAGGCACGCGCGCAGCTGTCGCTCGAACGCGTCCTGCTGGTGCCCACCGGGATCCCCCCGCACAAGGCGATGGACGACGAGCCCGGGCCGATGCATCGCCTGGAGATGTGCCGCCTCGCGCTCGGCGAGCACCGCGACTGGCTCGCGGTGAGCGCCATCGAGATCAACCGCGACGGCCCGTCATTCACGATCGATACGCTTCGGGAGATCAATGCCACGCACCCGGGTGACGAGCTGACGTTCATCGTCGGAGGCGACATGGCCTGGTCGTTGCCGGCGTGGCAGGAGCCGGAGGCGATTCTCGAGCTCGCGTCGGTCGCAGTGGCCGAGCGCGCCGGGGCTCGGCGCGAGGAGGTCCGCGCCCGGCTGGCGGGCATGGCCGGCGCCCACCGGATCAGCTACATCGACGTACCGCGACTTGACATCTCCTCCTCGGCGCTCCGCCGGCGGGTGCGGGAGGGGAGGCCGATCGACTACCTCGTCGCCGACGCGGTGGCCGACTACATCGACCAACGGAGGCTCTACCAGTGAACTCGGAGGAACTCGCAGCAGCGATCGCAGGCTACGCCGACGACAAGAAGGCGCAGTCGATCGTCGAGCTCGACCTGCGCGGAGTCGTCGATTACACGGACTTCTTCGTGGTCTGCTCCGGCGGCAGCGACCGTCAGGTCAAGTCGATCCATGACGGGATCCATGTCGGCCTCAAGTCCGACTTCGGACTGCTGCCGACGCGCGTCGACGGCCTCGCGCGCTCGCAATGGGTCCTGATGGACTACCTCGACGTGATCGTGCACGTGTTCGTGCCGGAGGTGCGGGAGTTCTACGCGCTCGAGCGGCTGTGGGGCGAGGTCCCCGCTCGCGAGCTCGGCGCGGCGACGGCCGGCGCTGTTCCCGCCGCCTGACGCGACGCCACTGGCCGGGATCTCAGCGCCCCCGTCAGCGCTGGCCTAGACGTCCAGTTTCACGATCCCGGCGGGCGGATCTGACGATGCCTAGCCGTGATGGAAGGTACTCGTCTTGCCCGTCGCCTCCGGCGGGGGGCCCCGTGGTGTGCGCTCAGCGTCTGTGCTGTGCTCGCGCTCGGGCTCGGGCTCGGCTCGAGCGTGGCGATCGCCAAGTCGACGCACAAGAAGGCACCCAAGCCCACTCACCACACCGTCGTTCCCTACTACGTGCCCAAGCGCGCCAAGGCCAAGTGCAAGGCGCACTACGTCAAGCAGACGGTCACGCTGAAGGTGCGCCGCCACAAGCACTGGGTCCACATCCACCAGGTCCGCTGCGTCTACACCGGCAGCACTCTCGCCAGCGGCGGCGGCAGCGTCCCGAGCTTCCCCTCCAACCTGCCGACCGCCGGGGTGACGGTCGCCGCCATCCCCACCGCGGTCGCCGATGAATACTGGACCTCGGCCAACCAGGAGCTCGCCGTCGGCGCCGTCGCCGGCGTGCTCGGCAACGACAGCGGGTCGGGCCTCAGCGCCCAGCTCGTCTCCGGCGCCGCCCACGGCACCGTGTCGCTGGACCGCGGCGGCGCCTTCCACTACACGCCCACCTCCGGCTACTCCGGCATCGACCACTTCAGCTACCACGCGACCGACTCAAACGGTGAGAGCTCGGGAGCGGTCCAGGTCACCGTCAACGTCTCACCGGTGGGCGCCGCCCCCGGTGCCTACGCGGTCGGTTCCGCCGCCACGCTCAACATCGGTGCCCCCGGCCTGCTCGCCGGCGCGATCGGAAGCGGCCTCACCGCAGAGCTCGTCGCCGGGCCCGCTCACGGCAGCGTGGATGTCAACTCCGACGGGTCCTTCACCTACACGCCAAGCGGCGCCTACACCGGCGCCGACAGCTTCCAGTTCAGCGTCGTCGACGCGGACGGGCTGACATCGGCTCCGATCACGGTGACGATCAACGTCGGCGCGGCGCCGCCGTCGCTGGTCGGGGAGACCTTCACCGGAGCCGTCGCCAACACCGAGCTTCAGGCCGGCGGCGCGCGCGGCGCCGGCGCGGAGGTCTACGACGCGAGCACCAACGCGCTCAGCGGCGACGGCGACCCCAGCGGGGGCACGCTGAGCACGACGCCGGCAACCATCACGACGGCGCACGGCGGTGCCGTCACGCTCAACGGCGACGGCACCTTCACCTACCAGCCGCCGGTCGGCTTCGAAGGCCCCAGCGACAGCTTCAGCTACCAGGTCAACACCAGCGAGGGGTTGAACGGCCAGGCCAGCGCCACGATCGACTTCAACGGCTCCCGCGTCTGGTACGTCGACGCGTCCGCCTCCGCCGGCGGCAACGGCAGCTCCTCGGCGCCGTTCAACACGCTCGCCGCCGCCGCTGGAGCGACGGGTTCCGGGGACGTCGTCTTCCTGTTCCCGGGCTCCTACGGGGGCGGTATCGCGCTCGCCACCAATGAGAGCCTGATCGGGTCTCCGGCCGGCTTGACGGTCGACTCCGAGAACCTGCTCGCCGCGAGCGGGTCCAACCCCGTGATCACCAACGCCGGCGCGGGCGGGGCGGGCATCAGCCTCGCCAGCGGCGACAACGTCAGCGCGGTCACCGTCAACGCGGCGGCGGGCGACGGCATCGTCGCGACCAACGTCAACAGCTTTGCGATCAGCTCGAGCGTCACCGTCACCGGTGCGGGAGCCGACGGCATCGACATCAACGGCGGCGGCGGCGACGCACAGATCGCGGCCACGGTCACCGGCTCGGCGGGGCACTCCGTCGAGGTGCAGTCGCGAAGCTCGGGAACGCTGACCTTCAGCGGCTCGCTCGTGGACACCTCGACCGGGGTCCTGCTCTCGAGCAACAGCGGCGCCACGATCAACTTCACCGGCACGATCACCGCCGCGACCACCAACTCCCACCCGGCCTTCGAGGCGACCGCCGGCGGCACCGTGACCGTCACCGGCAGCGCGAACACGCTGAGCGCGACAGCCGCCGCAGCGCTCGACGTCGACTCGACCGCGATCGGAACCGCCGGACTGAACTTCCAGTCGATCAGCGCCGGAGCCAGCCCGACCTCGGGCCCCGCCGAAGGCGTGATCCTTTCGAGCACCGGCGCAGGACCGCTCAACGTGACCGGCACCGTCGGCAACGCCGGATCGGGCGGCACCATCGAGGGAACCGCGACCGACGCCGTCGAGCTCTCCGACAGCGGGCCTGTCAGCCTCAAGAACATGCTGATCGAGCCGGCCGCCGGCGACGGCGTGCTCGCCTCCATCGTGCCGTCGCTGACGGTGCTCTTCTCGACCTTCACCGGCGGCGCAACCGCGATCGCCGCCAGCGGCGACGCCGGCTCGACCCAGAACAACCCCCAGATGTTCGACCTCGAGCAGAACATCCTCAGCGGCCAGGACGACGCGGCCATTGCGCTCACTTACTCAGGGAACACGGCGGGCTATATCGAGACGAACCAGATCGGCTCCCTGACGCCGGCCCTCGTCGGCTCCACCACCGGGGACGGCATCGACATCTCCCCGACCGCCGGGGGCACGATGTCGGCACAGGTGTCCGACAACCAGATCTACGGGATCGTGGCCGGCAACGGCATCGACGCGCAGGCGCCCGCGAGCACCCTGCTCAACCTGACGCTGTCGAGCAACATAATCAATCTCGAGAGCCCCACGTCTCTGGACGGCGCTCTGGTCGGCTCGGCCGGGGACGTCTGCCTGGCTGCCTCAAGTAACACGATCACCGCGACCGGCACCTCGGCCGGCGCCAACGCCCTCGAAGTCGATCAGCTGTCTCCGGGGAGCGGGTTCGCGATCCAGGGCTACGACGGCTCGGGTGCGGCTGCGTATCTGGCGGCGGGCGAGACCCTGTCCGCGAGCGTTGGCAGCCCCGTGGTGGCCACACCCGACGGCTCCCCCGGCTTCACGAGCGCTCCGGGCAATCCCTCCGCGTGCCCGCAGCCGTCCTCCTCGAGCGGCGGTATCTAGACCCCGAGCAGGTGCTCGCGCAGGACCGGCGCAAGCTCATCGACGATCCCCGCGTGCGAGGGCTTCATGAGCACCATGCGCAGCACGGTGACCTCGCCAGGGTCGGCCTCGATCCAGGGATGGGCGCGGCGTAGCCAGCTGGTGTCCACACGCAGCTTCGCGACATGCCATCCGGCACTCGCGAGCGAGGCGAAGGCGAGCTCGCAGCGCTCGCTGATGGCTCTGGCGGAGCCAAGGCGCGGAAAGGCGCAGACGATGTCGAGCTCGGGCTCGACCACCAGCGCGACGTCCTCGCCCTCGAGCGCGGCGCTCAGACGTAGCGCGGACGAGCGCGCCGCGGCGAGCTCGCGGCCGAGACCCGCACGCGTCAGCGGCAGCGCCTGGAGCGTCGTCCACAGGGCCGCCGCGGCCGCACCGGCGCGGCTGCACTCGAGGCTGATCTCGCCCAGATGGAGCTCGGCGGAGGTGAAGTAGGTGAACGGGGACTCGTGGGCGTAGAGGCGCCCGACCGTCGCATCGGCGAAGAGCACGCAGCCGCAGCCGTACGGCTGCAAACCGTGCTTGTGGGGATCGACGACGACCGAGTCGGCCCGGGGGAGGGAGGCGAACGCTTCGGCGGCGACGCCGGGCTCGCCGCCGTCGGCAAGCAGCGCGTAGAAGCCGCCGTAGGCGCCGTCGACGTGCAGGCGCGCGCCATGGTCTGAGCACAGCTGCGCGATCTGCGCGATCGGGTCGAGCGCGCCCAGACCGGTCGTGCCGAGCGTGGCGACGACCGTGCCGACGCCCCCGGCGCGCAGACGAGCCTCGAGGGCGTCGAGGTCGAGCCGTCCCCGCTCGTCCTGGGGCAGCTGCTCGCCCTCGATCCCCAGCACGCGGCACATGCGCTCGTGGGTGTAGTGGGCGTTCTCGCAGTAGAGGATCGTCTGAGCGGGGCGCAGCTCGCGCCCGACCCACAGCGCTTCGAGGTTCGCGATCGTGCCCGAGGAGGTCAGATGCCCGAGCGGCTGCGAATAGCCGAAGATCGCGGCGATCGCCGCGACCGCCTCGTGCTCCATACCGGCCGTGGCCGGGCCGCCGTCGAGGGCATGGTTGTTGGGGTTGAGCAACATCGCGGTGGCGTAGGCTGCCCAGACCAGGGGATGTGGCGGCTTGAGCATCTGGCCGACGTAATGGGGGTCGCCGTAGGGGTAGGTGTTGGCGAGGCGCTCGACGAGCGCGGCCAGCGCCTCCTGCTCGGCTTGCGTGGCGGGCAACGAATCGGCGCTGAGCGATCCGAGCGGCGCTAGCTCCAGCGCGCGGCGCGCGAGCCGTGCCGAGAGCTCCGGCGCAAGGCGGACATCGCGGGCGTCCATCAGCTCGGTGGCGGCGGGGACGTGGCCATCGCCGGGGATTCTGGCCGAAGCGGACGTCTGGGGTAGGCTCCACGCGACCACAGAGGAGGAGATCGCATGAGGATCAACCGCGGTCGCGAGCCGCTGCCCTCGGAGCAGCGCGGACCGACCTTCACGGGACGGGTGTGGGCGGACCCGGTGTTGCGACAGCAGGACGGAGTCGTCGTCAACGTCGTCTTCTTCGAACCGGGCGCGCGCACGCACTGGCACCGCCATGAGATCGCCCAGGTTCTGCACGTCACCGCAGGCTCCGGCTGGGTCCAGGTACGAGACGGCGAGGGCGCGCCGCTGACCGTCGGCGACACCGTGCACATCCCGGCGGGGGAGGTTCACTGGCACGGGGGCACCGCCGACACGTTCGTGTCGCACCTCGCGATCTCGGTCGGTGAGACGGAGTGGCTCGACGCGGTCACCGATGAGCAGTACGACTCGGCGCTGAGCGGCAGCTGACCGCTGCGCGTCCGTGGGGACCCGCGACAGGGATCCACGGCTCGTCGTCGCCCGGCGGGCGAGCGCGGTGGCCCCGTCGGCGGCGTCCGGCGAGTCGGATTGACCGCGCTGGCAAGATTGGCGCAGAGTGCTGCACGCCAACCGCACACGGGCGGAGTCCTTCGGCGCCGTCGCCGAGCTCTACGACCGGATCCGCCCGAGCTATCCGCCGGAGCTCGTGGCGGCGCTGCTCTCGGACGGTGCCCACGCGGTGCTCGACGTCGGTGCCGGCACCGGTATCGCCGCGAGTCTGTTCGCGCAGGCCGGCTGCGAGGTGCTCGCCGTGGAGATCGATGCGCGCATGGCCGCAGTCGCCGCGGCCAAGGGCATCGAGGTCGAGGTGGCGCCGTTTGAGCGCTGGGATGACCGCGGTCGCCGCTTCGACCTGGTGACCTCCGCCCAGGCATGGCACTGGGTGGTGCCGCTCGCAGGCGCCACGAAGGCAGCGGAGGTGCTCTTGCCTGGCGGCGTCTTCGCGGCCTTCTGGAACCTCGGAGAACCGCCCCAGGAGATCCACGAGGCGCTGGACCCGGTCTACGCGCGGCTCGCCCCCGAGCTCGCGAGCAACTCGCTCGCGCCGAATCGCAGCCAAGGGCGCGTGGGCGACACGGGGCTCGGGTTGGCGGCCTCCGGCGCCTTCGAGCCCGAGCAGGAGCGCTGGTTCTCCTGGACGAGGGCCTACGACAGCGCCAGCTGGGTCGATCTGCTGCGCACGCACAGCGACCACCAGACCCTGCCCCCACAGCGACTCGAGAGCCTCCTGCAGGCGGTCGCCGAGGCGATCGACGCCGCCGGTGGCTCGTTTGAGATGCGGCTCGACACCGTGCTCGTCAGCGCGCGCCGCCGCCTCATCGCGGCCTGAGAGCGCCCCGCGCGAGCTCCGCTCGCGACGCCATTTGACGCCGCCACCGGGGGCCTGGCTGGACGAATAGTCGATAGCTGCGCGATGCCTAAAGCGCGGGCTTGGCGACGACGAAAAAAGAAGCAGGTCAGGGGGGCCGTCGACCAAGAGAGACCCGATGAGACGCTTCGCACCGATCGCAATCCTGATGCTCGCCCTGGCGCTCCCCGCCGCGGCCGGCGCGACCGCGACCACCGCCCCGCTTCTGACCAACGTGACCGATGTGACCTCGACGCACGCCGTCCAACGTGACCTGCGGCTGGCAAGCGAGTACTGGGCGATCGAGCAGCCGACGCTGCAATCGCCCTGCGTCGCAAACCAGGTGATCGTCACCGGCATGATCGACGGGGTCGGCGACAACGGGCAGATCATCCCGGCCTCCGACGTCTGGGCCGAGACCGAGCTCGGTGGCTGCACGATCGACGTCGCGCCGATCGCGTGGGCAACCGGGACCTCGGGGAACTCGAACACGACCTTCATGATGTGCGTGCTGATCGCGCACGAGTACGGGCACACGCTCGGTCTGCCCGACAGCGAGGGCGTGCCGATGATGAGCAACAACTGGAGTCGTCGGGACGACCCGCTGTGCGACCGCTCCGTCTACGGGTGGAAGTGGACGCTCCACAAGGACCGCGAGTGGATCGCGGCCAACCGCCGGCCGCTGCGGATGGCGCGCCGCGAGGCGCTCCGCCAACAGGTGCGCGCCGCGGAGGTCACGGCCGCCGCCAACAGCACCTCACCGATGCCTCAGGCACCGGATCCGACGACCTCTGGTGCAAGCGCGCCGACCGATCAGCCCGTCACGCCGCCGAGCGTCCCGACGCCGACCCCGCCGCCCAGCAGCGGGTCCACCGGCTCGACCGGGTCGAGCGGCGCCACGGGCGCGACCGGCGCCACCGGCTCAAGCTCTTAGCGTCGAGCAGCCTTCCGCGGCGCCGCGACGGCGTCAGTCGGCCGGGGCGCCGGCTACCGAGCCGCCGAGGTAGAGCGCCCCGATCTCCGGGTGCTCGAGCACTTCGCGGCCACTTCCCACGAGGCGCACCGTGCCGGTCTCGAGCACGATCCCCTGGGTGCTCAGCCTGAGGCCGGCGCGGGCGTTCTGCTCGACGAGCAGGATCGTGCGCCCCTGGCGGTTCATCAGCGCCACGGTCTCGAACATCGCGCCGCGCGTCTGGGGGTCTAGGCCCATCGAGGGCTCATCGAGGATGATCAGCTTGGGCTCGAGCATCAGGCAGCGCGCGAACTCGACGAGTCGCTGCTGGCCTCCAGAGAGGCTGCCCGCCTTCTCCCGCGCGCGCTCGCGCACGATCGGGAAGAGCTCGGTGACCGACGCCAGGCGCTGCGCGACGAGGGACCGATCGCTGATCGTGAAGGCGCCCAGCTCGACGTTCTCCTGCACGGTCATCTGCGGGAAGAGGCTGTGGGCCTGGGGGACCATCGACACGCCGCGCTCCACGATGGCGCGCGGAGACAGTCCGTTCAGCCGCCCGCCATCAAAGTGGATCTCGCCGAGACGCGGGCGCAACAGCCCGCTGATCGTCGCGAGCAGCGTCGACTTGCCGGCGCCGTTGGGCCCCACGATGCAGGTGATCCCACCCTCGGGCACCGCGAAGGAGACGTCGCGCAGGATGTCGCCCCCGCCATAGCCGGCGACGACGCCGTCAATCGTCAGTAGCGCCGGCGACAGCGCCGCTGGTTCCGGCGGCGCGGGGGCTGCGCCGACCGACACGCGCACCGGCGCCGGCTCGGCGCTCGCGGCGGGGGCGGGGTCGTCCTCGGGCTCATCGACGCCCTCGCCGCCGAGGTAGGCGTCGAGCACTCCCGGGTCGGCGCGGACCACCTCGGGGCTGTCGGAGACGAGCGTCGTGCCCTGGCTGAGCACCGTCACCTGGTCGCAGAGGCTCATCACGAACTCCATGTTGTGCTCGACAACGAGGAACGTCTTGCCGTTGCGGTTGAGCTCGCGGATCCGCTCGGCCAGTTGCTTGATCAGCGTCGGATTGACGCCGCCCGCCGGCTCGTCGAGCAGCAGCACCGAGGGATCGGCGACGAGCAGCGAGGCGAGCTCGAGCAGCTTGCGCTGTCCGTAGGAGAGGTTTCCGGCGGGCTCGCTGGCCAACCGGCGCAGGCCGACGAAGTCGAGCAACTCGAGCGCGCGGCCGCGCTCGGAGGCGGAGCCGGCGAGGCGCAGCAGCCCGCGCAGCCAACTCTCCGAGCGCTGCGTCGCCACGAGCACGTTCTCGAGCACGGTCAGGCGCCCGAAGATCCGCGTCAGCTGGAAGGTCCGCCCGATGCCCAGACCGAAGACCCGGTCGGGCGTCGAGTTGGTGATCGCCTGCCCGGCGAAGCGGACCTCGCCGGCGTTGGCGCGCTCGTAGCCGGTGATGATGTTGAAGAGCGTCGTCTTGCCCGAGCCGTTGGGCCCGATCAATCCGCTGATCGAGCCCTGGGGGACATTCAGTTCGCAAGCCGACAGCGCCTGCAGGCCGCCGTAGGCCTTCGAGACGCCGTCGACCTCGATCAGCGCGCCCGCGCTCATCGCGTGACCTCCGCGATGCCCGCCCCGGCGGTCGGCTTCGAAGCGCGGTCCGCGCGCTGGGCACGCCACGAGCGCCACCACTGCGAGGCGCTCGGGACGATGCCGCGCGGCATCGCGAGAATCACGACCAGGAACAGCGAGCCGTAGACGATCAGGTAGAGCCCGTTGGCGGAGAACTTCTGTGTGAAGTACTGCTGCAGCGACTCGAGCACGAGCGCTCCGACCAGCGGTCCGGCGATCGTTCCGATGCCGCCGAAGAAGCCCATCAGCGCGAGCGCGATGTCGAACAACGGGTCAAACGCCGACTGTGGGTAGACCGAGCCGAGGAAGTACGCCCACAGTCCGCCGGCCATCCCGACCGGTATCGCCGAGAGCACGAAGGCCGCGAGCTTCACGCGCGCCGTGCGCACACCCATTCCGCGCGCGCGATCCTCGTCGTCGCGGATGGCCATCAGCTGCAGTCCGAAGCGCGAGCGGCGCACCGCCCACGACAGCGCCACCGTCGCCACCACCAGGACCAGCGCCACGTAGTAGAAGCGCTGGTTGAAGACGCTGAAGGTCCATGACACGAACGGCACCTGGACGCCGGCGGTGCCGCCGGTGAAGGCGAGATTGGTGGCGAGGGTCTGGAAGATGAAGAAGACGCCGATGGTGACGACGACGAAGGTGTGTCGGCGCGTTCGCAGCGCGACCATCCCGACCGGTATCGCCACCAGGCCGGCGAGCACGCCGCAGACCGGCAGCAGCGCCATCAGCCACCAGCCGGCCGGCACGTGCCAGTCGGTGCCGATCAACGCCATCGTGTAGGCGCCCGTGCCGAAGAAGACCGCGTGGCCGAGGGCCAGGTAGCCGCTGTAGCCGCTGAAGATGTTCCAGGCGCTGACCGAGGTCATGAAGATCAGCGCGAAGACGGCGATCGACATGTTGCCCTGGTTGCCGCTCTCCACGAGCGGGAACAGGATCGCCGCTGCCAGCGGCACGAGCACGATCGGGGAGCGGGCCAGCCGCCGTTTGGCGCCGCCCGGGATGGCCCTTCCGGGCGGCGCCGCAGGAGCGCCGGGGTCGGCGGCGCCTGGCGCGCTCATTGCGCGCGCACAGCTCTTGCGCCGAAGAGGCCACTCGGGCGCAGCGACAGGACCAGAAGCAGCGCCGCGTAGAAGACCAGGACCGACCAGACCGGTGACCAGGCCGTGGCGACGATGTCGGCGAGCACGAGCAGCGCCACGGCCGAGACCATCGCGCCGCCGATGCTGCCCATGCCGCCGAGGATCACGATCGCGAGCAGGCGCGAGATCAGGTCGTAGCCGCTGTCTGGGTTGAAGGCGACGGTCGCGCCGTAGACCATGCCTCCGCAGGCGGTCACGGCGACGCCGATGCCGACCGCGATCATGCGGGTGCGGTTGACGTTGATGCCGATCAGATCGGCGGCCGTTCGGTTCTGAAGCGACGCGCGCAGCCCGCGACCGAACTTGGTCCGGAAGAACATCAGGTAGAGGCCGCCGAGCAGGACCACGGCCATCGCGAAGCCGAGCAGGTAGATAACCGGCAGGTAGAAGTTCAGGACGTGGACCGAGCTGTTGACGTAGGGCGCGCTCAGCTCCCGGTAGTCACTGCTGAAGAGCCGCGTCAGGACCCCCTCGATGATGATCGCGAAGGCGTAGGTGACAAGGATCGACATCGCCGTTCGGTCACCTTCGCGCAGGCGGCGCATGAACCCCCATTCGAGCAGCACGCCGAGCGCGAACATCGCGGGTGCGGTGATCAGGAGCCCCACGAAGAGGTCTATGCCGAGGTGCACCGACAGCACGTAGCTGAGATAGGCGCCCAACACCACCATCGCGCCCTGCGCGATGTTGATGATGTCCATGACCCCGAAGATGAGGCTGAGACCGGCGGCCATGAGCGCATACACGCCGCCGGTCAGCACTCCATCGATTATCGCTTCGATCAGGCCGTCGAACGACATGCCCGCGGCCTAACTGTCATCTGCTGCGCCGTATCGCTCACTAACTCCACGGAGGCTTCGGGTAGGTCGGCTTCTTGGTGCCTGGCGCGCCGAGCGGAATGACCGGGTTGACGACCCCGTTCTGCCACTGGAAGGTCGTCGCCGCAAGGGCGGTGTTCTCCCCGGCCGAGTTGAACTTGACCGGCCCCTGAACGCTGGTCATCGTCACGCCGCTGTGCAGGTAGGCGGTGATCTTCGCGTTGTCGAAGCCATGGGTCGCCTGGACTGCCTGGGTGATCACCTGGCCGACCGAGTAGGCCTCGGCGACGTCGGCGTTGACGCCCGAGGCGGTGCCGCCGTACTTGGCGATGTACTCCTTGACCATGGCCTTGCTCGAGGCCTGCGGCGAGCCGCCGTACCAGCCGTTGGGGTACATGATGCCGTTCTCGTTGCCGTTGCCGACCGCCTTCACGAACGAGGCACCCTGGTCGGGCCCGGCGGTGGCGATGAAGAGCTTCGGCGAGTAGTGCTGCTGGATGAAGGCGTGGACGAACGCCGACACGGTCGGCACATCGACCGCGCCGAGCACGACGACGTCGGGCTTGGCCACCGCGATCGCGTTGGCCGTGGCGGTGTAGTCGACCTGCTCCTCGGGGATCACCTTCGAGTACACGGTCTTGACGCCGGCAGCCGCGATGATCTTCTGGGCCGGCGGCAGCTGGGGTTGGGTGAAGGGGTCGTTGACGGTCGCGTAGGCGGCGGTCTTCGGCCGCTTGCCGGCGGGCAGCGATGCGACCCACTTCGCGAAGGCGGTGAGGTTCAGAGCAACCGGGACGCTCACGTCGAACACGTCGTGCAGGCCGAGTCCGAACACGCTCGGCGCGCCGCCGGCGCCCTCGACGAAGGCGTAGCCGTAGCGGTCGACGACCTTCGAGCTGGGCGTGGTCAGCAGGCTCGAGAAAGGTCCGAACACGAGCTGGTCGTGGTCGGTGCCGATCAGGGTGTTGTAGTTGGTCACGACCTGCGTCGGCGAGCTCGCGTCCGACAGGATCTGCAGCTTGATCGGGTGGCCGAGCAGGCCGCCCTTCTTGTTCTGATCGGCCGCCCAGAGCTCATACCCACGCTGGTAGGCCTGACCGTCCGTGGAGAAGTCGCCAGAGAGCGACAGTGAAGCTCCGATCGTGACGGTAGACGAAGCCGCCGAACCGGCGGTCGACCCAAAGAACGCAACCGACAGGGCCACGGCAGCCAGGACGGCGCCTGCCGCGGCAACTCTCCTCCTCCTCAACACGGTCCTCATCCTCCCGTTGTGACGCGATTGTGGCGGCCGAGGCCGCGATTGGGATGCAATCGTTTGCGGAAGGCCACTATAGCCGCGGCTCGCGCGAAGTGTCAACGGCCCACCGACGCCGTGGCCGCGCGCCCCGAACCAGGCCGATCCGGAGCCCGATTCCGTTGCTTCGGCGAGTATCGGCCCGGCCGCGGCGCGCTGATCTGGGCCCGCGCGATCGCGTTTCGCGGTGCCGCGACGGCCAGAGTCGCAGCCGAGCGCGCGGCGAGGGCCCGCGCACCGCCGCGACGGCTCCAGCCGGCGCTGAGGGCGCCTCACGGCGGCCTCAGTCGAGGTTGTCGATCACTTCGTTGGCGCGCGACCACTGCTGCGGCGGCACGACCAGGTACACGTCGCCCTGCCCGTAGCGATCCAGAGGCTGATCGGCGGTCAGGCTCGCGTCGATACCGAGGTTGCGCAGCTGGTCGCGCCAGGCCAGCGCGGTGGTCTCATCCTCGAACGTCGACACCGTCTCCCAGTCCTCAAAACGTGGATCGGCGACCGACACGACCGGCTCGCGGTTGCCCTTGCGAAACCAGGAAAGCGGCACGGCCGGAGCCTAGGGCCTGGCGGCGCGCACTAGCTTCCCTGGCTCGAGGCGAGCGCGGGATCGCGGACGGTCGCCGGCTGCCAGCCGATCGCCGGCCCGATGTGGCGGGCGAAGGTGTCGAGCAGGTGGGCGTTGTAGTCGACGCCGAGCTGGTTGGGAACCGTGAGCAGCAGCGTGTCGGCGGCGAGGACCGCGGCGTCGCGGCTCAATTCCTCGGCGATGGCGTCGGGCTCGCCCATGTAGCTCTTGCCGAAGCGTGCGAGGGTGCCCTCGAGGTATCCGACCTGGTCGCCGCCCTCCGCGCCCGCGCGCGCGCCGAAGTACATGCGGTCGAGGTCGGTGGTGATCGGGATCACGCTGCGGCTGACTGAGATCCGCGGCTCGCGCTCCCAGCCGGCCTGCGACCAGGCCTGGCGGTAGAGGGCGATCTGCTCGGCTTGGAGCTCATCGAAAGGCACGCCGGTGTCCTCCACCAGCAGCGTCGAGGACTGCAGGTTCATGCCCTGCTCGGCGACCCAGGGCGCGGTTTTCCGCGTTCCCGAGCCCCACCAGATGCGCTCGGCGAGCCCCGGCGACTGCGGCTGGATGGCGAGCATCGCGTTGCCGCCCGCCGCGCCCGTGTCGGCACGCGCTACGCCGGCGCCCTGGAGCGCGGCGAGAAAGAGCGCCGTCTTCGAGCGCGCGAGGTCGGCGTCGGTCTGATCCTCGCCGGGCACGTAGCCGAAGGACTCCGATCCGCGCAGCGCGGGCTCGGGCGAGCCGCGACTGACGCCGAGCTGGAGGCGACCTCCGCTGATCAGGTCCGCCGCCGCCGCTTCCTCGGCCATGTAGAGCGGGTTCTCATAGCGCATGTCGATCACGGCGGTGCCGATCTCGATACGGCTCGTGCGAGCGCCGATCGCAGCCAGGAGCGGGAATGGGGAGGCCAGCTGGCGCGCGAAGTGATGGACGCGCACAAAGGCGCCGTCGATGCCGATCTCCTCAGCGGCCACCGCAAGCTCGATCGTCTGCAGGTGGGCGTCGGCGGCGGTCTGCGTTTGCGAGCCGGGGACCGGCTGCCAGTGGCCGAAGGAGAGAAATCCGACGCGCTTGTCCATCAGCGCATCCTAGGGAACGGCCGACTCGGGCCTGAAGGGTCGCCGTTCAGGGCCCCAGCGCTAAGGCGCGCGGACTCAGACTGCGGCGTGGTGTCTGCTGTGGGCGGCTGAGGTAGCGGCCGGCCGCGCGGCAGGCCTTGCCGCAGCCGGCGGTGCGCCGTGTGAGCGTGTCCGCCGGTGGTGGCCTGAGCCCAACGGGCGGCTGTAGACGCGGATGGCGATCACGATTACGGCGACCGTGAAGATCACCGTCGCAATAGCCGTTATCCCCACCGATTGCCAAAGGGACATGTCCTACGGCTACCCCGGGGGAGAGGTGCCAAACGGGTTCGGCTCCGATGCTGGACGCTGCCGCGGTCGGCGGCGGCCGCTCCGGGAAGCGTTTTGGCCCCCCGTTGCCGCTCAGGGAGATAGAGAAACGTCGGTGCTAGCTGCCGCTCGTCGAGGGCGTCGGTTCGAGCTCCGACGGCGGGCCGATCTTGCTCGTCGCGCCTGTGGCGCTGGTCGAACCGGCCGCGGCGGCCTGCGCCTGGGCGTCGAGCTCGGCCTGGGTGGGATCGACCGTGTAATAGGGCTGGGGGAAGGCGGGGAAGTCCGTGCTCGCGCCGCGATTGAACGGTCGCAGCGCCTCCGCTGCCGAGACTGCGCGTTGGGGCGTGTCGGCGACGATGTCGACGTTCATGCGGTCGGTGTAGAGCTCGATCTCGTCCCCGTCGTGGTAGATGACCGCCGGAACGCCGTGAAACTGGACCCAGCGCTGCGAGCCGAATGAGGCGTCCGAATGGGGCGAGTAGATGCTCGTCGTGATCTTCAGCGGCAGCGTGCAGCCGCCGTCATGCAGACCCTTCCGCGGCTCGCAGTTGCCGTAGTACATGGTGAAGCCAACCGGGGCGTAGAAGTAGAGCGGGCTATCGGCCTCGGTGACCTTGGCGTTGCCGAGTACCGGCCCCGCCCAGTACACCGTGAACTCCTTGAACTCCCGCGCGGTCTCGATCGCCGCCGGCGACAGCGGCGGCACCTGATGCGTGGTGCATCCGGCGAGGGCAACGGCGCCCGCGACGCTCACGAGCAGAGCTGCCGCTCGGCAGCGTCTGGCGCGAGCTGCGGAGGCGATCATCGATCCTGATTATCGCGCGCCGCCCACCTCCTTGAAGCCGCTCGGCCCGCTCGCCGACGGCGTGCCGGGCCTCTGGGCGTGCTCGGGGGTCCCTTCGGGCCGGCGTGACCGGTTGGCTAGGGTGTTCGGAGGTGAGCGATTCGCGCGTGCAGAGCCCTGGCGATCACGTGCCGGCGCTGCTCTGATGGCGCGGCGCTGGTGGACCCTGGTCGCGGTTTGCGGCGCGACCTTCATGTTGCTGGTCGATGTCACGATCGTCCAGGTCGCTCTGCCGCAGTTGCAGCGTGATCTTCACGCGAGCCTCAGCGACCTGCAGTGGGTGATCAACGCCTACGCGCTCGCGTTAGCCGCGCTCATCCTCACCAGTGGCGCGGTCGCCGATCTGATCGGGCGCAAACGCGTATTCGTGTTCGGCATCGCCATCTTCACGGCGTCCTCGGCGCTGTGCGGCGTCGCCGGGTCGGTTGGCGTGCTGATTGCCGCGCGCGCGATCCAGGGCATAGGCGGCGCGGCGATGTTCGCGACCTCGCTGGCGCTGATCGGGCAGGAGTTCAGTGGGCGCGAGCGGGCGAGCGCGATCGCCGCGTGGGGAGCCACGGTGGGCGGCGCGGTGGCGATCGGGCCGCTCGTCGGGGGCCTCGTCACCGACGCGCTCGGCTGGCAATGGATCTTCTTCGTGAACGTCCCGATCGGTGTCGCCGCTCTGGCGCTCGCACAAGCCCTGATCGTCAACCGCTCGGACCCCGCTGCCGCGGGCCTCGACGTCGGCGGGCTGATCTGCTTCTCCGGCGGGCTGTTCGCGCTGATCTTCGCGCTTCAGCGCGGGAACGCCGCCGGGTGGGGGAGTACCGAGGTCGTTGGCGTCCTGATCGCCGCCGCCGTCCTGATGGCGCTGTTCGTCGTGATCGAGTTGCGTCAGGCGCACGCGATGTTCGACTTCGAGCTGTTTCGAAAGCCCGCGTTCTGTGGCGTCTCGATCGCGACGTTTGCGATCGGCGCCGGGATGTTCTCCCAGCTCGTCTTCCTCGCGCTCTACCTCCAGGACGTCCTCGGCTACTCGCCGCTCGCTGGCGGCATACGGATGCTGCCGCTGACAGCGCTTGTGTTCATTGTGCCGCTGGGCGCGCGGAGCTTGGCGACGAAGGTTCCCCAGCGTGTCGTGCTGGGCGCTGGGATGGCGCTGGTCGCGCTCGGCCTGCTGCTGATGCACGGGATCGGCCCTGGGTCGAGCTGGACGCACCTGTTGCCGGGAATGCTCCTGACTGGAGCCGGCATCGGGTTCGCCAACCCTGCCATCGCCACAACGGCGCTCGGTGTCGTGGCGCCAACCCGAAGCGGGATGGCCTCTGGGATCAGCAACACCTTCCGCCTGGGTGGACTGGCGACCGGCATCTCGGCGTTGGGCGCGATCTTCACGCAGCGCATCGGCACAGAGCTCTCGCTGCGCCTGCCGCACGCGTCGCACGGCCTTGCGTCGCTCGTGGCCGCCGGCGGCGTGCGCGCCGCCGCCGCGGCGACCGCCACCGCCGAGCGCGCGCACACCGTCGCCGCGGCGCGGCTGGCCTTTCTTGCCGGCTTCAACGAGATCCTGCTCGCGGGTGCGGCGATCACACTGGTCGGCGCGATCTGTGCCGTGGTACTGATCCGTGCACAGGACTTCGAACGCGCGGGCGCGCGCGACGACGGCCATGAGCCGGCGCGCGCAGCTCGTGACCCGGCGGTTGCCTGAGCGCCCGCGGGACGAGCTTCTAGCGCCGGCGCGCACGCGCGGCGCGGCGCAGCGCGAGCACGGTGACGCCGACGGCTCCGGCGACGATCGCCGTCGGCAGGGCGCGCCGGCGTGTCGCGAGCGACTTCGCGGTGCGGAACAGGACCAGCGGCCCGGCGGCGGCTGCGACCTCGCCCACGGCCGTCTCGACGACCTCCTCCACGGCGTGCTCGGCGTCGGCGACGACCTCGACCGCCCGCTCGAGATGAAGTCGCTGCGCGGCGCCGCCCAGCGTGAAGACCCTGGTGAGAACCCTCGGCGTGCGCGCGAGCAGGCGGATCGCGAAGGATTCCGCGCGCCTGTGAACGACGCGAGCGGCCTCCGAGAGCAGGATCGTCACCGTTTCGAACACACCATGAACGTACACCGTCGCGCCTTTGCGCAGGTCGATGCGCGGGTGGGGGAGGAACTCGCCCCGGCAATCGCGGGTCGGTTTGCGTTGATCGTCGTGGAGACGAACGAGCCGCGCGGCGCGGAGCTCGCTGCAATCCATCGCATGTATCGCCTGCGACCTCTGGGCGCCGCCGTTGTGTCACAGGAGGCCCGTAGCCCGGCCGCGTCGCCGGCGCCCGTGGAGGTCCTCAGCAGCGTGCCGACCGGAAACGAGCCTTCGCACACGCGCGCGGTTCGGTGACCGTCAGGTAGCGGTCGGCGCCGACGTTGCGAATCACCTGGCGGATCCCAGACGGCCAGATGATCTCGAGCTTCGACACCGTGGCGGCGTGGGCGAGACCGAACTGCGCGGTCTGCTCGTTTTGCGCACAGAGGATCTCGCGCATCTGCGTCACGCCGCCGGCGCTCGCCAGCACACGGGCGCCGCAGCCGTCGCGATTGGACACGGTGCCGATCGCCCGCACCTCGAGCCAGCGGTTCCCCTCCAGCGTCGTCACGTTGCGGAACAGGTGTGGCGAGCCGTCCTGCGCCAGCACGTACATGTCGACGCGGCCATTGCGCAGGTAGTCGGCGAAAGCGGCGCCCTTGGCATCGCCGGCCGAGGCGGCTCCGCTGGGTGCGCTCACGTCGAGGAAGCCCTTGCCGCCGTTGTTGAGGAACAGCTCGCTCGGCTGGGTACCCTCGAAGCGAGTCAGCTTGGGGTTGACGTTGCCGGCGGTGAAGTAGAGGTCCTGCCAGCCGTCGTCGGTGAAGTCGTAGGCGCCGACACCCCAGGTGACGGATGGATAGGAGCCGAACTGGTCCGCGCGCATGACGCCCATGCTCGCGGCGGCGGGCTTGAAGGTGCCGTTGCCCTGGTTCATCAGCAGCTGGTTGCCGCCGATGTTCGAGAGCGCGACATCGAGGCGTCCGTTGCGTGTGAAGTCGCCGACGGCGATGCCCATGGTGTTCATGTACAAAGCGGTCCCGGAGGAGATGGAGGTCTCGCTGAAGGCGCTGCCGGCGGCGTGCCCGCTGTTGATGTAGAGGCGGTTGTGGTCGGGGTCCTGGCCGACGTTGTCGTTGCCGAGGTAGAGGTCGTCGCGCCCGTCGTTGGTCGCCTCGAACCAGCCCGCGGTGAGCCCGGCGCCCTTGGGGTTCTCGGGCAGCGCCTTGCTGACGTCGGTGAAGCGGCCGCCGCCGTCGTTTCGGAACAACCTCGCGCCGTAGTAGCGCACGCGCGACAGCGAGTCGGTGCCCGAGGTCCAGCGTCCCTGGCAGGTCATGTAGTTGGTTACATAGAGGTCGACGCGCCCGTCGTTGTTGTAGTCGACCCACGTCACGCTCGAGGCGTGGGCCACACCGGCGATGCCGGAGCTCGCCGTGACGTTGGTGAAGTGGCCGTCGCCGTCGTTTCGAAACAGCAGGCTGGGCGCGCCATAGCGCGCGACGAAGAGGTCCTGGCGGCCGTTGTTGAGGTAGTCGCCGAAGCTCGCAGCCGTCGCGTGGCGCACGTCGACGCCGCTTGCTGCGGCGACGTCGACGAAGTGCCCCGGGCTTCTCTGTACAAAGAGTTGCGATGGCGCGCTCAGGCGCGGCACGAACAGGGCGAGGCCGCCGGCGGGCCCGGCCTGTCCCCAGGCCGGTGTCGTGATGAACTCGCCGCAGGTCGGAGCCGGTACCGTGCTCGCCAGGCCCGAGGCCTTCGTGACGTCCTCGAAGTGCGGGATCGTGACCGTCGGCGCCCTGACGGTGAAGGGCAGCGGGGCCCCCACCGCCCGCCCGCCGACGCTCGCGACGATCCGGTAGGCGCCGGGGTGGGCGTACCACTCCGAGGGTGTGACCGAGGCGACGTGGGTGACCGGGGTGCCGGGCGCGACGATCAGCCCGGCGTGGAGGAAGCGCACCGCCGGAGCGCCCGGTCCTTCGATCGAAAGCGCGACGGTGACCGGCTTCTCATAGCGCTGACCCTTGCGCAGGGTCACGGCAATGTGCACCGAGAAGGCTTCGCCGAGCGCTACCGTCGAGCTGCCGGCCGGTGCGAGCGCGACCTCCACGGGGCTGGGCGCCGCCGGCGCCGGGGAGGCGGCGCCGGCCTTGGCCGCCTTCGCCGAGACGATCTCGTAGCGACCGTTGACCAGCTTGAGGCGAACCTGCTCCGCGATCGCGCTGCTCGGGCCACTCGTGATCAGGTGGGCCGGCGTGCCGGAGTAGGTTGCCCAAGCCGCGGTCCCCGAAAACGACGCGAGCACGAAGGGCGCCGCCTGATCGGGGCCCGGCACCAGCGACAGCGTCAGCCGCCTGAGCCGGTAGCTGTGAGTGCGGACCTCGTTACCGCTCGCCGAGGCTTTGATCTGGCGCTCGAGCTGCCGCAGCGACGCCCCGGTGGCCGCTGTGGCCGCGAGGCGCCGGGAGTGGCGTTGGAGGGCGCCGGCCTGTAGACGCAGATCCACGACCAGGTCGCGCGCGATCTGAAGAGCCGTTGCGTGGCTGATCGAGACGACGTTGCTCGTGGGCGCGACGGTCACGGCCGGAAGCTCGGCGGCGCTGACCTGCGTCGAGACCGACAGCAGAGAGCCTCTCAGCGGCGTGGCCGATGGCGGTCGTGCCGGGATTCCGGCTCCGACGAGGATCGCGGCATACGCCGCTCCCGCGCAGAGCGCCAGCGCCCCGGTGCTCGCCAGTCGCCCGGAGCGTGAGCGCCCGGCACGCCACGGAGCCCGTGCGTCGATGCGCGCGCGCCAAACACAGATCCGCTCCGTGCTGCTCAACCATCCGAGCAGGGGCCAGCACGCGCAGACGATCGCGAGGGCGGCCAGCACCGCGACCTTGCTGGCGAACTCGGTCCTCTGGGGGGCGATCAGCAGCGCTGCCAGCAGTCCGATCGCGACGGCATAGCACCAGCGCCCCGCCGATCCGCGAGGGTTGGTCTTGGGGTCGGTGATCATGAAGCTCATGAACACGAAGACCTCGGGGGAGGTCACAAGCACCGTCCAGAAGGACAGTCCGGTGACCGGGCCTACGTGCCAGCGCGCGGTCATCTCGTGGCCGCTGATCGCGAGCACGCCGATGCCTGCCGCGAACGCCAGCCAGAAGCCCAGGGCGACGCGCAGCTGACCCAAGCGGGAGAGCACCACCAGCGCGCCGAGCGTGATCACGGCGATCGTGAGGACGAGCCAGGTGTTGAGCGGCCCCCACCAGAAGTACTGGGGTTCGGTGCGCGTGGACCCGAGCGCCAGGAAGATGACGACCAGGCCGAGGTTGGAGGGATTGAAGATATGGCGCCCGCGCACGCGGATCACGTGCTTGGAGAGCACGCCGATGGCGGCGGTGGCGACGAAGATCCAGGCGCCGCGCAGACTCCACCAGTCGCCGTGCGCAGTGCCCGGTACACGCAGGATGAAGGCGATGCCGTTGCCGGTCACCAGGGCGCTGGCGGGCCACATGATCACGCCGCGTTGCCAGAAGACGATCGTCATCTCGATCGCCGCCGCGGTCGCGAGCGTGATCAGGATCTGGGCGATCGAGACCTGAAACCCAAGCGAGGTCTGACCGAGTATCTGCAGCGAGACGATGACCGCGCTCAGACGCAGGCGCGGGTCGCGCACGCTCGGGAGCAGCACCGGATAGCGGCGCCCGCGAATCCCGAGGCTCAGCCCGGCGGGGTCGACCGCAGACTCAGACGCCATGGGTCACTGCTCCCGCGTGTCGGTGGCGGCCAGGCAGGGGCGGGTCCAGCCGGACCATTCGCGCGTCCGCGCTCAGCCCTTGATCACGCGCTCGTCGACAACCACGTTCACGCCCGCCTCGATCGCGTCCACGTCGAAGAGGTTGGGGGAGTCGTCGCGCAGGCGGTACCAGGCCGGCGACTCGTGCGAGCGCTCGAAGGTCTCGCGGTCGTCGAACCAGGCCTCCGAGAAACCGTCGAAGGCGAAGTCTCCGTTGCCGTCGGCGCCATCGAGGCGCAGCGGCCTGATGCCGTGGTTTTGGACGTAGTAGCGGATCTCGGGAATATCGAGGGCGAGCGCCCCGTGCACCTCGGTCCAGTGGGCGCTGGCGTCCGCGCGCGCCATCCCGGACCGGAAGTAGAGGACCCCCATGTGCTTGCACAGCGGCGCCGGCACGTCGGCGCCGCTCCAGGGTGTCCCGGGACCGATGCGCATCACACGCTCCTGCACCGCGACCGCCCGGTTGGCGAGCGCGAAGTCGGGGTCGAAGATCTCGCGACCGTGGGCGAGGACCTCCTGCCACTCACTCGATCCGAGCGCTGCCTCGAGGGCCGCCTCATCGGTCCACCAGGTGCAGACGATGCCGTCGATGACGGGCGTCTCGGTGCCGGCCCCCGGCCCCTCGGCGATCGCCACGGCCTGGTTGTGGGTGTAGCGCTCGACGCCGGGCACGTCGCGGATCAACTTGGCGTGGTCCTCGTTCCACGCACGCAAGACCACGTCTCGGTCGGCCTGCGGTGAGAGCCGCACAAGCCAAGCTACCTTGAGCATCCATCCTCCATTGCTGAGTTGTCGATCTGCGGGTCAAAGGTCAGGCTCTCGCCGCGCGCCGGGCGGGCGATCGGGCGCCGCTGGCGCCCTCGGCAGGCCGCCTTCGCGGGGCTCTTGATGAATCGCCGGTGGCGCTTGCGACGGTGGGCGCGTGGTACGTTGTCGCCGGGTTCAAAGAGGGCGCGCGAGGGGGGCTCGCGCCCAGGAGCACTGGAGCGCGCTGGCACCGCAGCGGGCCTCGCAAGCCAGTCGCAGGAGGGGACATGGCGGTTTGCATCGACACTGAGCTTGTCGAGCCAGAACAGCGACTCGAATACTGGTCCCGCGAGGCTGGGCGTCTGTTCGAGCCGGTGACCATCAGCCCGCGCATCGACGAGCCCTACGCGGGGCGCATCGTTGTCCATAGCCTCGGACCGGTCAGCATCGCGCACGTGACCGCGGCGCCGAACAGCTGCGTGCGCAGCATGCGCGAGGTCGCCGCCTCCGATCCCGAGGAGGTGCAGCTGCACGTCGTCCTGCGCGCGCGCTGCGTCGTCAGCCAGGGCCACCGGCGCAGCGTCGTGGGCCTGGGCGGCATGACCAGCTACGACTCCTCGCGCCCCTACCGGATCGAGTCCGAGCGGCCGTTCGAGCTCTTCATCTGCTCGGTGCCCAAGGCCATGCTCGGGCGCAACGGCGAGCGGATCTGCAAGAGCACAGCGCTGCCGCTTCCGAGCAGCGCCGGTCCCAGCCGGATCCTGCGGTCGTTCCTCTGCGGGGTCGGCCGCGAGCTCGAGCAGGGCAACGTCGGCGAGGGCAGCGACGACCTCGGGGACTGCCTGCTGACGATGATTCGCGGCATCTACCAGGCTCCGGGCGGCCGCCGGGGCGAACCGCGCCCGCCCGCCGCCGTGCTGCTCAGCGAGATCAAGGGTTTCATCGAGCTGCACCTCGCCGATCAGGCGCTGCGCCCGGAGATGATCGCGCGCGCGCACTTCATCTCGACCCGCTACCTGCACAAGCTCTTCGAGGGCGAGAACGCGACCGTCTCGCAGTGGGTGCGCGACGAGCGTCTCGAGCGCTGCCGGCGCGATCTCGAGGACCGCGGCCTGGCTGGCCGTAGCGTTGCGGAGATCGCCTCGCGCTGGGGGTTGCGGGACCCCTCGTACTTCAGTCACGCCTTCCGCGCGCGCTACGGGCGCTCGCCCCAGCAGGTCCGCCAGGACGTGCTGTTCGCCCCAGCCGAAGCCGCGGGTTGAGCGCTCGGCGCGGCGGCGCCGACTGAGAGCGCCCCCCCGAAGGGAGGCGCTCTCGCCGGTCATGGGCCTGCGAGCGCCGAGAGCATGTGACCTTGGTGAGCTCGCCACCGCCGCCTCGTGCTCGTCGTGCGCTTTCCAGGGCTCCGTCGTCCTAGCCGAACATCCTCTTCTGGAGGGCCGGGGCAACGAGTGCCGTGGCCAGACCGTCGATCGGAATGCTCGACTGGCAGGAGCTCAGGGTCACCTGCTTGAGGCTCGGCTGGAAGTTGATCTCAGGCGGGATCGTGGCGCCCGCGATCTTCATCATTCCGGCCGTCAGGGAGATGCGTGCCTGGCTTTCGAGGTTCACGTAGGTGTAGACCTTGAAGCTCGGCGTCTTGAGCTGCTTGTAGAGGCACAGCAGCGAGTTCTCGTTGGAGTAGTCGGTGATCACGAAGTTCGCCAGCGAACGGTGAGCCGCCTGGAAGGCACGGATCACGCCGACGGTCGCGTCGCCGTAGTCGTAGCTGATGCCCCTCAGCTTCGGGTACTTGCTGATGATCGCCGACGTCGCCTGGAGCGCGCCCTGACGCGTCCAGCTGGTGTTCGCCGTCGCGACGACCTGGATGTTCTTGTTCAGCGCCTTCTTCTCGCATGCCTGCCACGCAGGTGACTGCGTGTTACCGGGCGTGCCGCCGAGGAACGCGATCTGTCCACCGCTCGGCAGGTCCTGGTTCATCTTCGCCGCGTACTGCTGCCCGAGGACGCAGATGTTGGTGCCCGTGACCGTCATGTACTGGACGCCCGGGTTGCCGATGTTGGCGTTGGACCACAGCGCGACATTGTCGCCCTGCTGCTCTGCTGCCTGGTAGGACGGAAGCATCGCGGCGCCGGCGTCCGGGTAGCTCAGGATGACCTTCGCACCCTGGGCGACCATGCTGCGGACGTCGGATATCGCCTTCTCCGTATTGAGGTTCGCGTCGGTGTAGAGGATCTTGCCGATCTGCGGATAGGTCAGCGCTTGGAGGATGAACTCCATCTTGAACATCTCGCGCGCGGAGTTGCCGCCGAATCCGTCGGCTTCGCCGACGACCAGCTTGCCCTTGGTACCGGTGCTGCAGCCATCGTTCTTCCAGCACGTGTACGCGAGATTGGAGTTGACGTTGTAGTTCTTCTGCGCGCGGCACAGCGCCGCGAGCACGACGTTCTTCTGGGCCTGGTCGCTCGGCAGCGACGCGACGCCGTAGAGGATCTTGCCGACCAGCGTCTTGCTCGGGTCATAGCACTCGCCGTAGGTCCCGTTCTTGAGCGTCGGACCGAACGCACCCGACACGGTCGCGGCGGCGTGGGCGCTCGGACGCGCGCTGCTCGCAGCGGTGCCGAAGACCCCGAGGCCGATCCCCACAGCGGCGACCAGACCCAGCGCAGCAAACCCTCTTACCCGTTTGCGCAATCGCAGGCGACTGCGGCTCCCACCCCTCTGTTCCTCCACTTGTTCCTCCTTTGATGTGTACAGGTTGTCCAAGGCTTCGCCCGCCTAGGCGGCGGGCTGGGTTTCCCGCCGTACCCTGCGCTCCGCCAGGATCGGATCGATCGCGGCCCGCATGCGCGCCCAGATGTCCGGTCCGCTGTAGGCGCTCAGGGCGATCAGCGTCAACGCTCCCGTCGCCACCTGGCCATAGGCGGAGCTGATGTTCAGGTAGGGCAAGACGTTGATGATCAGGAACAGGAAGAGGGCCCCGATCGTGGCGCCGACGAACGAGCCCCGCCCGCCGGTCAGTGCCGCGCCGCCGAGCACGGCGGCGGCGATGCTCTCGAGCGCGAAGGGCAGGCCCGAGTTGGGGTCGCCGACGTCGATCTGGGCGCCGAGGAAGATCGCGCCGGCGCCGGCGAGCAGGGCCGAGAGCAGGAAGCCGCGCACGAAGATGCGCCCGGCCCGCAGTCCCGTGCGGCTGGCGGCGGTCTCGTTGTAGCCGACCGCGCGCACCGAGAGCCCGTGTCCGGTGCGGTAGAGCCAGATGTCCCACAGCACCGCGAGCACGACCACGCCGATGAACGAGTAGGGGATCGGGCCGGCTGCCTTGGTCAAGGCGTTGACGACGCCGAGGTCGATGATGCCGGCCGGTATCGGTCTGAGCACGAGCGAGAGGCCCTGGAAGATGCTGAGCGTGGCGAGCGTCGCGATGATCGGCGAGAGCTTCCCCAGGCGGATCAGGACCGAGTTGAAGATCCCGGCCCCGCAGGCGACCGCGATCACGGCGAGCGAGCCGGCGAAGAGGACGATCCACGACTCCCCCGAGGCCATCGTGAAGGACGCGATGACGACGCAGATCGTCATCACGGCGCCGACGGAGACGTCGAAGCCCGCGACCAGCATGGCGTTGAGCTGCCCCATCGCGACCAGCGCCAGCGGCACGACCGAGACGAACAGCCCCGACAGGTTGAAGTCGCCGGCGAACGCCGAGGTCCGTGAGTTGGTGTAGACGCCGATCGCGATCATGAAGAGGACGATCACGGCGATCGGCATCCAGTTGCGGTAGCGCAGACCGCGGCGCGCCCGCTGCGGCGCCGCGACATTCGGCTCGTGCGCGTCGGTACCCGCGTCGGGTGAGTCTGGCGCGAGCGCGTGCGCGGTGCTCGCCGGGCGCGAGCCGACGATCGCCTCGATGATGCGCCGCTCGCCGACGCCGGCCGGCGGTGTCAGCTCCGCGGCGGGGATCTCCTCGACGATGCGACCGCGTGACATCACGATCACGCGGTCGCAGACGCCCGAGAGCTCGAGGGGATCGCTCGACTTGATGACGACGGCGCAGCCCTCGGCGACCTTCTCGCGCAGGGCGCGGTAGATGTCGAAGCGGGACTTCACGTCGACGCCCTGGGTGGGCTCGTCGACGAGCAGGACCTTCAGGTCGGGGCGCAGGAAGGGGCGCATGAGGACGACCTTCTGCTGGTTGCCGCCCGAGAGGAAGGCGACCGGCTGCTCGGTGGAGGCGGCGCGGACCTGCAGCGGCCCGGCGACATCGAGCACCGCCGAGCGCTCCTGGCGACGCGACACCACGCCGAGGTGGCTGAAGCGCCGCAGCACCTGGATCGTCGCGTTGGCGCGCACACCGAGAACCGGGAACAGCGACTCGTTGGCGCGGTCGGCGCTGAGCAGCGCAAGGCCGGCGGCGAGCGCCGTGCGCGGTGAGCGCAGGCTGACGCCGCGGCCTCCCTCGCGGCGCACCGAGCCGCTCGAGTGCTCGACGCCCGCCAGGGCGCGCAGGAACTGGCCCTGGCCGTTTCCCTCGGCTCCGGCGATGCCGACGATCTCGCCCGGCATGAGCTTGAGGTCGATCGGGCCGAAGCGCTCGCCGCGCAGCCCTTCGACCTCGATCAGCGCCGCCGTGGCGCGCTCGATCGGCTCGCGCTCGGGGAAGGCGAGCTCGAGGGGACGTCCGATCATCAGCGCCACGAGCTTGGCCTCGGAGAGCTCGGTGGCCTCGAAGGTCCCCTGCCAGCGACCGTCGCGCAGGACGGTGACGCGGGTGGCGAGGCCCAGCACCTCGGGCAGGCGGTGGCTCACGTACACGACGGCCACGCCCTGGGCGGTCCGCTCGCGCACGAGCTTGTGGAGCTTCTCGACCTCGCCTGGGCCCAGGGCGGTCGTCGGCTCGTCGAGCATCAGCACCTTGGGCTTGCGCACGAGCGCCTTGGCGATCTCGAGGAACTGCCGATCGGCGAGCGTCAGGCGGCGCACCTGAACGGCCGGGTCAAGCTCGATCCCGACCTCGCGCAGGAAGGCGGCGGCCCACTCCTCCATCGCTCCGAAGGCCGGGCGCTCGGCGGGCGCGGCCGAGAGGTAGAGGTTCTCGGCGATCGACATCTGCAGGACCTGCGAGAAGGACTGGTAGGTCATGCCGACCCCGAGGTTCATCGCGTCGGCGACGGAGGCGACGCCGAGTTGCTGCCCGTCGATCGTGATCGAGCCGGTGTCGGGCGGCAGCATGCCGCAGGCCATGCCGAGCAGCGTCGACTTGCCGGACCCGTTCTCGCCGACGACCGCGTGGACCTCGCCGGGGTAGCACTGGATGCTCACGTGGTCGACGGCCTGGACGGCACCGAAACGCTTGGAGAGACCCTCCAGCGCCAGCGCGGCGGTGGCGCCGTGGGCATGCGGCGCCACGTGCGCGGCGGCGACGGCGCGCGCGGTCTCGGCCGAGACCTGTTCGGCCAACTCCTCGGCCTGCTCGTCCGCTTCGGCCTCGATCTCGGCGGCGGCCGTGCCGGCGAGCAGGTTGGCCGCGGGCCCGCGGCGTATCAGGAAGCGGCTGCAGAGGTTCGCGATGCGGTCGCCGGAGACCAGCATTCCGATGATGATCGCGGCGCCGTAGACGACGTACTGCAATGCCGAGGTGAGCCCCAGAACCTGCAGCATCTGGCTCAGCAGGGTCAGCGCGAAGGCCGCCACCCAGGTCGAGCTCGTGCTTGCCAGTCCGCCGAGCAGCGAGGCGCCGGCGATCACGACGGCCGAGATCGGACCCAGCAGGTAGGGGTCGCCGAGGTCGATGTTCGGCGTCTGGATCAGCGTCGAGAGCAGGATCGCGGCGATCCCTCCGAGCACCGAACAGCCGACGTAGGCGAGCACCACGTAGCCGCGAATCCGCAGCCCCGAGATCCACGCCGCCTGCGGGTTGGCGCCGACCGCCTGGAAGCGCCTACCGGCGCGCGCGTAGCGCAGGACTAAGGCGGCCACGATCATGATCGCGATCCCGACCCAGAAGATCTCGCTGACGCCGAGGAAGCGTTTCAGCGCCCAGTTGGCCATCGATGCCGGCACTCCGGCGACGCTCGAGGTGCCGAGCAGGTATTGCGTCGAGATGCCGTAGAGGATCTGGCCCGTGGCGAGCGTGACGATCAGCGGGTTCAGGCCGACGATCGCGACCAGCGTCCCGTTGGTGAAGCCGATCAACGCCGCCCAAAGCAGGCAGATCACGATCGCGCTGACGATGTCGTGGTTGGAGCCGTGCGAGACGCCGACGAGGAGGGCCCCGACGAGGGTGATCGTGCCGGCCATCGACAGATCGATGCCGCCGGTCATGACGACGAGCATCTCGCCGATGGCCGCGATCGCGACGAACGTCATCAGCGGCAGGACGCCCGAGTTGAACGAAGCGCTGGTCAGCGTCTCCGGGGCGATGATCGCCGCGACGATGAAGAGCAGACCGACGGCGAGCCAGATCGGAACGAAGCGGGCCGCGAAGAGCATGCTCCCCAGCGCCGAGGCGACTCCGCCCGAGCGCGTGTTGGCACCGGCGGCGTTGGGCTCAGCGTCGCGCGGACGAACCTGCGAGCTCATGCGCGCCCCCGTGCCTTTGGCGCGCATGCCGCGCCGCCCCGCTCGCCCCCGACCGTCAGGTGGTTGGCCGTCGCCGGCCGCTCAAGCATGCCTTGCGCCCTCATATCCCTCCGTTGCCCCATCAGCCAAGGGGACGCGTCGACCCCGGCGCCTAGCCGGCGTGACGGCCATCCGAGAGGTAAAGCCTATATTCCATGTTCGGGCCGTTTGGCCAACTGTGCGCGGCGAAACAAGCGTGCACGCACGAACAAACGGCTCTCTTCGGGGACGCTCCGGCTGGCGCTCAGGACGCGGCGGGCGCCAGGCGCTCGATCAGCTCGCGCGCGTTGGCGCCGAGGATCCGCTCCTTCTGCGCATCGCTGATACGCGCCGCCTGGACTGAGGCGATCGTGGCCTTCGGGTCGCGAAACGGCGAGTCGCTCCCGAACAGGATGCGCTCGGCTCCGAGGGCCCGCACCAGCACCTCGACCGTCTCGCTGCTGTGCTGGAAGGCCAGGTCGAGGTGGAGATTCTCGCGTCCGGCGGCGGCCTCCATGGCCACGGCGCGCTGGTCCTCCGTGATCGCTGGGTGGCCCATGATGAAGGTGACGTTGCGGTAGCGCGCGGCCAGTGCCCCGATCGCCCGCGGCGACTCCATCGAGAACCCGCCCGCCTCCGGCATGGCGTGCATCAGGCACAGCGCGCCGCGCTGGTCGGCGAGGTCCAGCAGCGGGTCGAGCACGCCGCCGGCGCCGACCGTGAAGCCCTGGAAGATCGCGTGGAAGGCGAGGCCGTGCAGGCCGAGAGTTCGGAAGGCGCGCTCGAGCTCCTCGAGCGCACGCTCCTCGTGGCGCACCTCGACGCCGGCGAGACCGATCGGGAAACGATCGGGGTGGGCGCGCATCGCCGCGGCGATCGCGTCGTTCTCGCGCATCGTGTCGAGCACACCGTCGACCTGGCGCCCACCGGCCACCGGCGAGAGGAAGGCCTTCCCGATGCCGGCGCCGGCCATCGCCTCCAGGCAGCCGTCCGCACTCTGGCCCTCACCGCTCGAGATCGTGCGCCCGATGTGGGCGTGCACGTCCACGATCGCCTCGCTCACCTTCGGCCTACTTGAGGTTGAGGATCGAGAAGGTGTGGGAGGGGGGCTTCAGCGAGACGTGGGCGTTGTAGCGATCGAACACCAAATGCCCGCCCGTGCGTACGAACGCGACAGGCAAGGGCCGCCCGGTCGTCGCCACATAGAGCGTGCCACCGCTGGCGGCGTTGACGACGCCGATCGCGCTGCGTCCGCCGATCGTCGTGGTCTTGCCCTTCACCACGACTGGGTTTCCCGAGCCCAGAAACGACTCGAACAGCTCGTGCATGTTGGTCAGCGCGATGACGGACGCGAAGGCGGTTGTGCTCGTCGGCATCTTGAGCCAGTTGCCGTGCAGGAAGCGCGCGGCGGCGGCTCCCGCGTACTGCTTCCAGAAGGCCGGGCTGGCATTGAAGTAGGCGACCTTGCCGATCGTCTTGATCTCCACGGTGCGGCCGTTGAGCGTCATCTGACCCTGTCCCCCGCGGCCGGAGGCGAGGGTGAGGTCCAGCCCGATCGCCAGGGTCGAGGTCTTGATCGACCCCGCCACGTGAACGCTTTTGGCAGAGCTCAGGGCCGTCCGTGTCCGAGCCAGGATCGCGCTGGCCGACTTCGAAGCGACCCCGTTCGAGGGGTGACCGCCGCCGCCACAGGCCGCGATCGCAACGGCGGCGGCGATTGCGGCAAGCACTGCCAGCGGGTGTCGGGAGCGCATGATCGCCGCAGGGTAGCCCTCAAGCGAGGTGCGTGGGCGCCCGTGACGCAGGCAGCGCTGCCATGTGATTACCCTGTCCGCGCCGAAGCCGCCCGGTCGCCGCTCGCAAGCCACGCGACGGCGCGGTGGCCACCACGGAAGCGAGGAGTGCAACATGGCGCACATCGAACTGCCCGCCGGAGAGCCCGGGATTCGCGGCCCGATGATCTTTCGCCCGGAGACGGCGAAGCCTCTCAACGAGCTTGCCGAGGTGCTCTTGCGAGGGCCCAACTCGCTCTCGCGCGGCGAGCGCGAGCTGATCGCCGCCTACGTTTCGCGGCTCAACGCCTGCACCTTCTGCGAGCTCTCGCACAGTGCCTTCGCCGAGCTCCAGCTCGATGCGGGGAGGGCGCTGGTGAACCAGGTCAAGGACGCGCCGGAGGCCGCCGAGGTGACGCCCAAGCTGCGGGCGCTTTTGCGTATCGCCAGCGCCGTCCAGCGCGGCGGCAAGCAGGTGAGCCACGAGGACATCGCCTCCGCACGCGAGCTCGGGGCGAGCGACGTCGAGATCCACGACACGGTCCTGATCGCCGCCGCGTTCTGCATGTTCAACCGCTACGTGGACGGCCTGGCGACCTGGCAGCCAGAGGACCCCGACGCCTACCTCGAGCGCGGTCGGGTTCTCGTCGAGCGCGGTTATCTGGGGTCCATTCCGACCGCCAGCGCGGCCTGACGAGCGCCTCGCGCGGCGCGCGGGGGAGGCGGCGATGGGTGACGAGGAGCTGTGCTTCAAGGACGCGACGGAGCTAGCGACCCTGATCGCCGCACGCGAGCTCTCGCCGGTCGAGGTGCTCGACGCGTTCCTGGCCCGGATCGATGCGCTCAACCCGTCGATCAACGCCTTCTGCGTGGTCGCCGAGGAGAGCGCGCGTGACGCCGCGGCTCGGGCCGAGCAGGAACTCCTCGCGGGCGGCGAGGTCGGGCCGCTGCACGGCGTTCCCGTCGCTTTCAAGGACCTCACGCCGACGGCTGGCATCGAGACCGCCTACGGCTCGTGGATCTTCGCCGGCAACGTGCCGGATGCCGACGCCGTGGTTGTCGAGCGCACCAAACGCGCCGGCGGGATCGTGATCGGCAAGACGATGACCTCCGAGCTCGGCCACGCCGCCTGTGCGCGCAACCTGGTCAGTGGCGCCACCGTCAATCCCTGGAACCCCGAGCGGATCCCCGGCGGGTCCTCCGGCGGATCGGCGGCGGCGGTGCTCACCGCCATGGCCCCGGTCGCCGAGGGCACCGACGGTGGCGGGTCGGTGCGGATTCCGGCGTCCTGCTGCGGGGTCTTCGGCCTGAAGCCCCAGCTCGGTCGCATCCCCCTCGCCGAGCCGGCCAACTTCGGCACGCTCAACTGCCATGGCCCGCTGACGTGGACGGTGCGCGACGCCGCGCTGCTGATGTCGGTGTGGTCTGGGCCGGACGAGCGCGACCCGATGTCGCTACCGGCGAGCGATGAGGATTTCACCGGCGCGATCGACGGCGACATCGCCGGCGCGCGGGTCGCCTACTCGGCGGATCTCGGGCTGCCAGTCGACCCCGCCGTGCGCGAGGTCGTGCGCGAGGCGGTGGGGACCCTCGAGCGCCTCGGTGTGCACATCTCCGAGGTCGAGCTTTCGGCCGGCTCCGGTCTCGTCGCGGAATTCCACCGCCTCTGGATCGGCATGGAGGCGGCGGTTTTCGGAGACAAGGTCGAGCGCTTCGGCGAGCGCATGACGCGCGGCGTGCGTGAGGAGATCGCACGCGGCAGCGTGCTGTCGGCGGTCGACTACTGGCGCGCTGAACTGGCCCGCAGCGAGTTCTACGCTCGTGTGAGAGCCATCCTCGCCGAGTACGACTTCATCGTCTGCCCGGTGATGGCGGTCTCACCGCCGTCGGTGCACATGTTCACCGACGGGCCGGAGGAGGTGAACGGCGAGATCGTCGATCGCAAGACCGGCTGGTCCCTGGCCTTCCCGTTCAACCTGACCTCCCACCCTGCCGCGTCGTTGCCGTGCGGCTTCACCCCGGACGGTCTGCCGGTCGGGATGCAGGTCGTCGGGCGCCGCTTCGGTGAGCGGGCGCTGCTTGCGCTCGCCGCCCGCTTTGAAGAGGCGGCGCCCTGGCGTGATCGCCGGCCGCCGCTGGTCTATCAACCGTCGCACACCACAAGCCCGGAAGAGGTGGCTCGTTCGTGACTGATTCGTCGCAGAAACTCCAATACCTGATCGATCGCCAGGACATCCTCGACTGCATCCACCGCTACCCACGCGCGTTGGACCGCCACGACGACGCCCTGCTCGAATCGGTCTTTCACGAGGACGCCGTCGACAACCACGGGCGCTGGGTGGGAGGCCGGGCGGAGTTCGTCCAGTGGGCCAACCACGAGTGCCACAACAAGCTCGACGCGCACATGCACCACATCACCACGCACAACTGCGTGATCGAGGGCGACCGGGCGGAGACCGAGAGCTACGTCCTCTTCGTACACCGCTACAAGGACGGAAAGACCGTCCACGTCGCCGGTGGACGCTATGTCGATCGGCTCGAGAAGCGCGATGGTGAGTGGCGGATCGTCCTGCGCCGACTCGTTCTCGACTATCGCTATCTCGCCGACGGGACCATTTTCGGTGAATGGGACGGCTATCCGAAGGGGACGCAGGACGAGAGCGACATCTCCTATGTGCGCCCGCTCGAGCTGCCTGAGGAGTTGCGGGCGGAACTCGAACAGCACGGCGCGTCGGCGCAGGCGGGCTCGCGATGATCAAGGTCGTCGCCCCCGCTCTGCACCACCCGGAGAACCGCACCCTCGAGGAGTTCCATCGCTATTGGGGTGAAACGCACGGTCCGCTGTTTGCCAACACCGCCAACCTGCGTCGCTACGTCCAGCACCTGACGCTGCCGGAGGCCTACGGCAGCGAACCGACTCCGACCTTCGACGGCGTCTCGATGTTCTGGTACGACGCGCTGGCGACCGAGTTCGCGCCGGCTCGGGACGCCGAGACGGCCGAGCTCATCCGCGCCGTGCTCGGAACCAACCCCGAGGTCGCCCCCGAGACCGCGACGGCGGTCGAGGAGGACCGCGACGCGGCCCTGGTTCGGGCCGTGCTCAAGGACGACACCCAGCTCTTCGACCGCACGCTCACCTGGCCGATGCACCACAAGCGCGCATTTCTCGCCGCCGAGGAGGTCGTGATCGTCGACGGCGTGGCGGCACCATCGATGGTCAAGGCGATCTTCATCGTCTCGAAGCTCTCGGGGCTGACGCTGAGCGAATTCTTCGAGCGTTGGGAGCACGTGCTCGGTCCGCTCGCAGCGCGGGCACCAGGGCTGCGCCGCTACGTCCAAAACCACGGCATCCCTGCCTCCTACGCAGGAAGCGGCAACACCCATGACGGCTGGTCGGAGCTCTGGTTCGATGACCTCGACGCGCTGCGCGAGGCGCTGGCTTCGCCGGAGTGGGACGCCGTGCGCGCCGAGGGCGCGATGCTCTTCGCGCCGTCGACCGGGGTGGGCATTGCGCGCGAGCGGATCCAGAAGGACCTCGACTGGAGCTACGACGACTGGGGCGTCGGCGCGATGAGCCTCGATGAGATCGCAGCGCGGCTGACCGAGCAGGGCTACGCGACGCTGGCGGCCGACCCTCAGGCGCCGGCCAAGCTCAAACTCGCAGCCGAGCGCCAGGCACTCGCCGTCTGGACTCACGCCCACCTCGTCACGATCGACGATTCGCACATCGACGTCCGGCCGCAGAGCTAGCGGCCGGACGTTGGGGGGTCTACCGACCTGAGTCGCCGCTCTCGGCCTCGAGCCGGGCGCGCAGGCGCTCGGGGTCGCTGCCGGCCTCGGCGTTGTGGAGGATCCGAGTCGGCTCGATCCTGAGCAGGACGCGCTGCTCACCAGGCTTGCGCGAGGCATAGCGATCGAGGCCCAGGTATTTCTGCGAGAAGCCGTCGATCGTGCGATCGGCCTCCTCGCCCTCGACGGCCTCGACGACACGGCCGCGGATCTCGATCCACGCGTAGGGATTCTCGCGGTCGACCATCGCCAGCGCCACCCGCGGATCGCGTCGCACGTTGCGCTCCTTGAGGCGGCCGATCGCCGTGTTGACGAGCACGACATCGCCATCGACACCGGCCCAGACCGGCGTCGCGGTGGGGGAGCCGTCGGCGTTGATCGTCACGAACTGCCAGAAGTTCTTGGCCTCGAGTTGGGCTCTGACCTCGGCTGGAATCTCAACCATTTCTCCTCCTGCTGGGTGGGCGTGGGCGCCTCATGGACGGCGGCAGCGTTCCACAGTCGCGGCGGCCGCGCGCTGCGCTCGCGTTAGTGTTGTGGCGTAGCCGCCATTGTCTTACACCGTAAACGACAATGTAAGCCTGTGCGCTCAGAGCGCAGGCGCCGACACCACGGAGGCCCCATGTCCGACGAACTCGCAGCACAGGTCCAGGCGTTCTCGGACCGGCTTGGACGGATCGAGACGGCGGTCGCAAAGCTCGCCGACCGCCAGGAGATCCTCGACTGCCTGACCCGCTACAGCCGCGGTCTGGACCGCCACGACGAGGCGATGATCGCCTCGGCGTTCTGGGACGACGCGCTCGATCACCACGGCGACTTCGTTGGCGATCCGCGCGAGCTGGCCGTCTGGGGGAACGCCCTGCACGCCCACAGCTTCGACGCCCACCAGCACTTCCTGACCACCCACACCGCCGACATCGACGGCGACACCGCCCACACCGAGACCTACTGGCTGGCGGTCCTGCGGCGCAAGGAGAACGGACGCAGCGTGATGATCGGCGGTCGCTACGTGGATCGCCTCGAGCGTCGCGAGGGAGTCTGGAAGATCGTCGTGCGACGCACCGTGATGGAGTCGATCGCCGAGGGTGAGCGACCGGAGTTCGCGCGCTGGCAGTACTACGTGAAGGGAACCTGGGATCACGAGGACATCTCGTTCGCCCGCCCGCTCACGCTCGATTTGCCCCGCAACGTGCCCACCGTCGGCGGCGTCGCCGTCGTCGAGAACTAGGACCAATACCACCGCCCAAAGCGGCTGCGCTCGCGCAGCCCGACCAACCGAGGAGAGTCGAGATGTGGAAGGTCGTCTTTTTCCTGCGCTACCGCGACGACATCGACCGTGCCGAGGCGCAGCGGCGCTTCGCCGGCCCGCACGCGGAGATCGTGCTCGAGACCCCGGGGCTGCTGCGCTACGTGCAGAACTCCGTCGTTGACACCGGCGGACCGGGGAAGAGCGCCGGTGGGCGCCCACTCGTCGACGCCTTCGCGGCGATGTGGTTCGAAGACCGCGACGCCTATCTGGCGGCCACGCAGACGCCGGAATGGCAGCGTGCGGCACAGGACGCCGGCGAGATCTTCGACATCGACTGGATCAACCAGGGCTGGGCGGCCGAGATCGAGGAGCGGGTCAAGCGCGAAGGACTCGGCGCGCCCCAGGACGGCGTCGGCACGCCCCCGGGCGGAATCAAACTGGTCGGGATCCTGCGCTACCGCGAGGACCGTGACCGTGACGAGCTGAACGCCTACTGGGCCAGCACCCACGGGGACATCGCGTTGGCCATCAACCAGCTCGGCCATTACGCCCAAAACCACGCGATCCGTCCGGTGCTCGGCGAGTCGCTGGCGTTCGACGGTTTCTCCGAGGCCTGGTTTGCCGACGAGGCGACCTATCAGGAGGGCGTCAACTCGCCGGAGTGGACGGCGCTGGCCGAGGACGGTCCGAACCTCTTCGCCGGGGGCGCGAACGCCGTCGTCGTGACTGAGCGCGTCCTTCGCGGCTGAGGTGGGAGGTCTGCAGCAGGGTGGGCGACGGGATCAGCCGGGGTGTCGACCCCGCCGCCCTTCCTCGCTGCGTGCCTGTCAGCCCCCCCAACAGGGACGCCGAGGAACTCCTTGGCCTCCGCGTGCACGCCATCGCGGCGCCATGGCCGTCTCACCGGGAGAGCGTGCGCCCATCACCGCGATCGCCCTCCTCTGGGCCAAGCCAAGCCTTCGCCGCTCCCCACGGGTGCCGCTCGCGGCATGCCGAGCACCACAGGTGGAAGCTCGAGCCGTCGAGCGCGGCGAGCAGCTCGCGCGTCATCGTCAGGCCGGTCCACACGGTCTTGCCGGTCGTCGGACAGGTGGTCATGACGCGGCGGGCGGGCGCTTGGCGGCTGCGTACGCCGCGCCAGCGAGCGCGCTCGACGGCGGAGCGATCGACAGCAGATGGCCCGCGCGTCCTCACGGCGGGGCGGCGTGTTCCCGCGTTCAGCCGCTCGCAGATCCCACACAGCGGGCGGCCGCCGTCGCCGGCATGCCAGTGAACGCGCTCAATGCGCTTGCCCGCCTCGCATGCATCGCTGTTGTGGAACACGTTGGGTGTCCCGGGTCCGACTGAATGGAATGGCAACGTCTGTGCCATCCGCAACTCCTAGCCCCCCGGCCGTCTCTAGGCCTTTCCGCCGGGGAAAGAGTTCAAACAACAAATTGCAGTTGGCAGCGGAGACCATGCCGGGGGGCTGCGGCCCCCGCTGCCAACGTATGCACTACCCGCGTTGGCGCGAACGGACCGCCCTCTTACAGTCCGTTTACAACCCGTCGTTTCCGCCACGCGGAGCCAAAAGAAGCCGCCCCCCGCGGCCGCCGACCCACGGGCCAGATTTCAAGCGGCACACCCACCCCTACGGGCAGGGTTCACCGTCATCGTCGAGCCAGGCCTCCGCGGTGGTCCACCGGTGCTGCGCCTGGCAGACCGGGCACTCGAACGTGAACACGATGTCGTCGGCCAGGTGGCCGAGGGTGGGCCGCGCGGTCGCGAGTCCGGTCCAAGCGACGTCGCTCGTCGTCGGACACACGATCATCACGGGTAGCAAGGTCGGGAGCTTAGGCGCCACCCGCTGACCGGCCGATCGGGTTAGACGCTTATTCGACGCCGGCGCCTCAGCACAGCGCCGCGATGTGCGCCGCCGCGCGGCGATGCGGTCGAAGCGGGCTGCCACATAGGCTCCCTCGCGCGAACCACGGCGCACACACAACGGAGGAGACCATGACCTCACAGCGGATTCTCGTAACCCACGCCGGCAGCCTCCCACGGCCCGACGATCTCGCCGAGATGATCTGGGCCGGGATCGACGGTGAGCCGGTCGATCAAGCGGCCCTCGACGCCCGGATCGGCTCGGCGGTGCGCGAGGTCGTGCAGAAGCAGCGGGCAGCAGGTGTCGACCTGGTCAGCGACGGCGAACTCAGCAAGTCCGGCTTCAGCACCTACGTCAACGACCGCTTCAGCGGCTTCGAGGGCCGCTCGGAGTTCCAGGCCGACGACGTCGCCGACTTTCCCAATCTCGCGATGCGCCTGTTCGCCACCCCGTCGATGGCCCATCTCGTCTTCTCCAACTGCGTCGGGCCGGTCGCGCTGACCGAGACCGGCAAGCAGGCGGTGCTCGACGATGTCGCACGACTGCAGGCCGCGCTGAACGGCGCGGAACCGTCGAGCGCCTTCATGGGCGCGATCAGCCCGGGGCAGATCGCCTTCAACTATCCCAACCAGCACTACTCCTCTCACGAGGAATACCTCGGGGCCCTCGCCGATGCCCTCTCCTTTGAGTACAAGGCGATCACCGACGCGGGCTTCAGCCTCCAGATCGACTCCCCAGACCTCGCGATGGCCGCCCACTGCCGCTCGGTCGGGTCGAGCGTCGGCGACTGGCACACGCATCTGCCGCTCGCGGTCGAGGCCCTCAACGCCGCGCTCGAGGGGATCGCCCCGGAGCAGGTGCGCCTGCACGTCTGCTGGGGCAACTACGCGGGGCCCCACCACAAGGACGTGCCGCTCGCAGACATCATCGGCGAGGTCCTCAAGGCCAACGTCGGGGCGATCTACCCCGAGGGCGGCAACCCCCGCCATGAGCACGAGTGGCGCGTCTTCGAAGACGTCGAGCTGCCGGAGGGCATGTCGGTGATCCTCGGCGTGATCGACGTGAAGTCGAACTTCATCGAGCACCCGCAGGTGGTCGCCGATCGTCTCGTGCGGCTCGGAAACGTGATCGGCAAGGAGCGTGTGATCGCCGGCACCGACTGCGGCTTCGACACCTTCATCCGCTTCTCTCAGGTCGATCCCGACGTGGCGTGGCTCAAGCTGGCGGCGCTGTCGGAGGGCGCGGCGATCGCGAGCAGCGAGCTGGGGTAGCGCGGGCGCCGAGCGATCCTCGGGCCGGCGGCGTGTCAGCTCAGAACGGCTCGAGGAAGTCGTCGAGCGGCGGCGTGGGCGCCGTGGCGGTGCAGCAGTCCCGGGGCGGATTGTCAGCGCCCGCGCCCGAGACGGCGCCAGACAGGGTGCTCAGCTCGGGTCGGGGTCCTGCGAGGTGTAGGGCTCGTCCTCGCCGCGGATATCGCGGTAGCGCTGGTCGAAGAGCCCGAGCACCGCGGTGACGTCCGAGGGCCCGCGGAGATCGTGGCTGACGACGTCGGCGTAGGGCCGCGCGGGGTCCGCTTCGGCATCGCCGTGCTCGATCAGGTCCTCGTGCTCGGCATGCGAGACCGGCAACTCGGCCACGCCGCGCTCGGGGTCGAGAACGCCGAGTTCCACGCGTTCGTATAACACGACCGCCGTGCCGTCGCCGCGGCGTTCGATACGCACGCCAGGCCAGGTGTTGAGCTCGTTGGCCACCTCATCGACGACGGCGTCGGCACGGGACATGGCGCGATCCTAGCGCGCCCGGTCCGCCCCGGCACTGCGAAGGGGCGGCGATCCTTGGCTTGACGTTGCGGAGGTGCTACACCTGCGGCTGTGGCGTCGCGCAGGCTTGCGTCTCATGCGGATCCGCTGCTGATCCTCGCGATGGATCACCGCTCGTCGTTCGGGCGCTCGCTGTTCTCCGTGCAGGGCGACGTGCCGACGCAGCCGCAGCGTACGGCGATGAGCGCCGCCAAGGAGCTGATCTTCTCCGGGCTGAAGCTCGCCGTAGCCGAGCTGCCGATCGGGCATGCGGGCGTTCTCGTCGATGAACGCTACGGCCAGGCGGTGATCGATGCGGTCCGGGGGAGCGACTTGGTGCTCGCGGTGCCGATTGAGCGCAGCGGCCGTGACTGGTTCGAGCTCGAGTGGGGCGAGCAGTGGCTCGAGCACGTGCGTGGCGTTGCTCCCGACTACGTCAAGGTGCTGATCCGCGACAACCCCGATTTACCTCGGGGCGATCGCGACGGGCAATTCGCCCGCCTGGCCCGCGTGTCGTATGCCCTCGCTGTCGAGGGGGTCCCCTTGCTCTACGAGCTGCTGGTGCCGGCCACCGATGCGCAGCTCGCAGCCGTCGGCGGCGACGGGCTCGCCTACGACCGCGACGTCAGACCCGGGCTCACGACGCGGGTGATCGCCGACAATCAGCAGGCCGGGATCGAACCAACGATCTGGAAGGTCGAGGGACTCGAGACCGCTGCTGCCGCGCAGGAGATCGTCGCGGCGGCTCGTAGCGGCGGGCGCACCGGCGTGGACGCCATCGTGCTCGGTCGCGACGCGCCCGCGGAGCGCCTCAATCACTGGCTCGACGTCGCCGCGCCGATCGATGGATTCGTCGGCTTCGCGATCGGACGGAGCATCTGGGAGGACACGCTTCGCGAGCACATCTCAGGCTCACTCGATGAAGGAGCCGCCGCCCGCCAGATCGCGAAGCGCTATCTCGACTTCGCACAGCGCTGGGCCGACGCGGCCGAAGGCGCAGGGTAGGGAGCATGCGCGGCCGGGGGTCCCTTTTCGCCACCGATCCGGCGCCGGACGCGCCCGCCTGCGTAACGGACGACATCAGCCGGCGGCCTTGCATCCGCAGACGCGGCGGGTAGGCCGAAGCCGCCGAAGCCGACACGCCAAACTCCGTGGGCAGCGCATGAGCCCGATTGAAGGAGGAGCCGATGAGCAAGTCGACGTTCGTGATCGTTGGGGCGAGCCTCGCCGGGGCGAAGGCGGCGCAGGAGCTTCGAGAACGGGGCTTTGATGGACGAATCGTGTTGGTCGGCGCAGAGCTCGAACGCCCGTACGAGCGTCCCCCGCTGAGCAAGGACTATCTGCGTGGGGAGTCTGAGCGGGAGAAGGCCTACGTCCATCCGGCCGCCTTCTATGCCGAGCACGAGATCGAGCTCGAGAGTGGGGTCACCGTCACGGAGATCGACCCCGAGGCGGCGCGCGTGAGCTTCGCCGACGATCGTGCCCTCGATTTCGACGCCCTGCTGCTCACGACAGGCGCCGAGCCGCGTCCGTTCGACGTCGCTGGTGCGACGCTCGAGGGGGTCCACTACCTGCGCACGCTCGCCGACTGCGACGCGCTGCGCGAACGGCTGACCGCGGGTGGCCGCGTGGCGGTCGTCGGCGCCGGCTGGATCGGCAGCGAGTTCGCGGCTTCGGCTCGCCAAAGCGGCTTGGAGGTGGCGGTCATCGATCCCGTGGCGCTCCCGAACGAACGCATCTTCGGGCCCGAGATCGGCGCGTTCTACCGCGACGTTCACCTCAAGCACGGTGTCGAGATGTTCCTCGGCGAGGGTGTCGCGGAGCTTCTGGGGGATGGCAGCGTGACTGCGGTGAGGACGAGCGGGGGACAAGAGATCGCCTGCGACTTCGTCGTCATCGGCGTTGGCGTGACGCCTCGCGTACAACTCGCGCAGCTGGCTGGCCTCGACGTCGACAACGGCGTCCTCGTCAGCGCCGCGCTCCAGACCTCGGCGCCGAACGTGTTCGCAGCCGGCGACGTCGCGCGCGCCGACCATCCCTTCTACGGAGAGCGGATCCGCCTGGAGCACTGGGCGAACGCGCTCAACCAGGGGCCGGCGGCCGCGCGCTCGATGTTGGGCGACAAGACGCCCTACGACCGCATCCCCTATTTCTTCTCTGACCAGTACGACGTCGGCATGGAGTACTCGGGCTACGCCCCCAGCTGGGATGAGGTCGTCTTCCGAGGCGAGCGCGAGAGCGGCGAGTTCATCGCCTTCTGGGTCAAGGACGAGCGTGTGGTCGCTGGTATGAACGTCAACGTGTGGGATGTCAACGAACAGGTCCAGGCACTCATCCGTTCACGCAAGCCGGTCGAGAACGCCGCGCTCAGCGACCCGGACACGCCGCTCGAATCGCTCTACGAGGCATGAGCTGGCCTCGACCCGGAGCTCGAAGGGCCAGATCTCGTCGAGCGCGATGAAGCTGCCCTGGCAAGTTCGTAGTCTCGTCGCCGGCAGCGCCGGCGTCGCCACGATGACGCTCGCCTACGCGACCGAGCGCCGTCTGCGCTCCCACGCGAAGGGACCGCTCGACTACGACGACAGCCTGGTGCCCGGTGAGATCGTCGCGGGCATCATGCACCTGTCGAATATCACCGATCGCGAGAGGAACGAGCTCGGGCTCCTCCTGCGCTGGAGTTATGGCTCGGTGTTCGGCCTGTGGCACGGCCTACTGCGCCGGAGGCTTCGTGAGCCCGGTGCCAGCATCGCCTTCGGCGCGACCCTGATGACCGCGACGCTGACGATGTTCCCGCTACTCGGGAAAACGCCCCCGCCCTGGCGTTGGCCTCCGAGCGTCATCGCGACCGCCTTCGCCACCCACGCCGCGTACGTGGCCGCGGTCGCGGGCGTAGATGACGAGATGCGACGCATGTCCCGCTGATGCGTCGCGGCGGCGACGGGGAACGAGCCGAGGCGTGCACGTCGATCTAGCGGCTGGTCTGGCGCTCGCGGCGGTTGCGGCCACGCTCACCAACCTCGCCTACCTACGCGAACACGACGCCGCCGCAGCGGCACCCGTGCTCTCGTTGCGGCGCCCGGTGCACTCGGCAGCCCTGCTGCTGAGAGACCGCAGCTGGCTGCTCGGCTTCGCCATGGAGTCATCCGGATTCGCCGCCTACGCGGCGGCGCTGGCACTGGCTCCGCTCGCCGTGGTGCAGAGCGTCGGGGCGGGCGGGATCGGCGTGCTCGCCTACTTCTCCGCACGACTCAGCGGGCGACGCCTACGCCCACGACAGCTCGGCGGAGTTGCGATCTCGGTGGTGGGCCTGCTGCTCCTGGCCGCCTCCCTGGCGAGAAGCAGCGGAGCCGGCGGGCACGCGTCGGTAGCCGCCATTCTCGCGTGGCTCGGCGCCAGCGCGGCGGTGGCGCTCGTCGTTCTGACGCTCGGCCACCGAGTGGGTGACCTCGCCGTCGCCCAGGGCATCGCCGGCGGGATTCTCTTCTCGATCGGTGACTTCTCGACGAAGCTCGCAACCGAAGGAGGCGTCTATTTCGCCTTCGCCGCGACGCTCGTCATCGGCTACACGCTGGGCACGTCGTTGCTGCAACTGGGCTACCAGCGTGGCGCGGCGCTGTCGGTCGCCGGGCTGGCCACCTTGTGCGCCAACGCGCTGCCGATTGCGGCGGGCACGATCGTTCTCCACGAGCCGATCCCGGGGGGCCTTCTGGGGGCTGCTCGGGTGGTCGCGTTCGCCGCCGTCACCGCCGGTGCGATCCTGCTCGTCGAGCCGGACTCACGCTCCTCCAGCTGAGGCGCCTAGAGGCAGCGGCCTGTCGCCGTCCGCGCGGCTCATGACGATCGTCGGGTCTCCAGCTCGCGGATCCGTTCCAGTAACTCGCACGCGAGCACGGCGCCGGCATAGTTGAGGCCGAGGTCGCGGCGCAACCTCTCAGCCTGCGCCACGCGTGCGGCGCTGCGCGGGTCATACCGCGGTGTCTCCGCCGGATCGGAGAACGGCTCGAGGAGGCCGAACTCCACGTAGCGGCGCACGAGTGAGATCCGCACGCCCGCCTGTCTCGCGACAACGCGCAGCTCCACGGGCTCTTCGCTACTCATGCCTTTGTCTCCTCGCGAGCGCTCTCCGCCAGCTGCTCGTAGAGCTCGTGTTCGCGCTCTGACAGATGCTTGGGAACGACAATCTTCACCACGGCGTGCAGATCGCCGCTGGCACCGCCGGACTTGGGAAGTCCGCGGCCGCGCAGCCGCAGTCGTCGTCCGCTCGATGAGCCGGCCGGCACGCGGACCTGCGCTGGGCCGCTGGGGGTCCGAACTGACACGGTCGAGCCGAGCGCCGCCTGCCAGGGGGCGACTGGAAGGTCCACGTCGAGGTCGTGCTCGCCGCGGCGGCGGAAGTGGGGGTGAGGCTTCAGCGCGATTCTCAGGTACAGATCTCCCGCCGGGCCGCCGTCGCGACCTGGCGCGCCGCGCCCGGCCAGACGGATCAGCTGTCCGTCGCGCACTCCCGCGGGGAAGTTGACATTGATCTCGCGGTCATCGAGGGTCAGCCGGCGGCGACCTCCCTCGAGCGCGTCCTCCAACGAGAGCTCCAGCAGCGCCTCACGGTCGTGCCCACGCAGCGGCCCGCTGCTGGCCCAGCCGCCTGCGCCACCACCACGGGCGGCAGCTCCGAACAGCCGCTCGAAGAGGTCGTCGCCGAACTCCACGCGCGTGTCGCCGCCACCGAACCCCTGACGCGCGAAGAAATCCTCGAAATTCGCGTCCGGGGCCTCCTGCTCCTGCTGGCGCCAGTTGGCGCCGAGCCGGTCGTAGCGCTCACGCTTCTCCGGATCGGAGAGCACCTCGTAGGCCTCGCCGAGCTCCTTGAAGCGCTCCTCGGCGTCGCTGTCGGAGTTGACGTCCGGGTGGAGCTTGCGAGCCAGTTTGCGATAGGCGCGCCGGATCGCGTCCTGATCGGCGTCGCTCGGCACGCCGAGCACCTCGTAGTAGTCCTTGTAGGCGAGCGCCATCAGCGAGTAATCCTCGCGCAAGCGAGCGACAAGTGGCCCCGAGGCGGCCTGAACCGGCGCGCGCCTTCGACACCGTCAGCGGCCCTGCCCCGGCCGGAGCTATATTGGTCTCGATGAGCCTTGACCTAGCGGTGATCGGGTTCGAGGGGGAGCCAACGGCGTCGGCCGTCTACGGGACGATGCGTGATCGGGTCGGAACCGACGCGCCGTGGACCAATGAAGTCGCGATCGTGGAGCACGCGCACAACGGCCGCATGTCGATCCGCGGGACCTTCGACGCCCATTACGTCGACGTCGAGGAGAGCGACCACGTCTCGCAGGCGGGCGCCGCGAAGGGCGCGCTCACCGGAGCACTTGTCGGCGCGGTGCTCGGACCGCCCGGATGGGCCGCCGGGTTCGCACTGGGGGGCATCATCGGCGGCGACGTTGGCCGCCCCACCGAGACCGAGCCCGAACCCGAGCCTCTGGTGGAGGACCTGCGAGCGGCGGTGCCGCGCGGTCATTCGGCGATCGCGCTGCTCGCGGCGCCGGAGCACGTCGACGCGATGCTCGCATCACTGCCGGAGAAGCACGACCCCAAGCTGCGCCGGACCCTTTCGGTTGAGCAGGCTGCCGCGATCCTCGCGTCGCTGAGCTCGACTCCGGCGGCTTCCTCGGGGCCCCGGGCGGGATGGGCCGACGTCGATAACTGAGGAGACCTTTGGAAGCGCACCTCAACAACCATCACCGGGACACGGTCGCCAAGATCTTCAGCCAGCCGCCGAGCGCCAATGTCGAATGGCGCCAGGTGCGATCGCTGCTCGAGGCGATCGGGACCGTGACCAGCCAGCACGATGGCAAGCTCGAGGTGACGGTCGGTCCCGAGCGCGAGGTGTTCCACGCGCCCAAGGACAAGGATGTCGACGTGCAGATGCTGGTTGACCTTCGCCGCATGCTTGGCCAGGCCGGCTACGGACCCGACGGTGGCGCGGAGGTCACCGACGAGCGCTCACGCGACCACGGCGACGGCCAGTGGGGCGAGCCCACGTAGTCACGGCGCCTCGGCAGCGCCGCCGAGGCCGATAGAGGCGGCCGCTTCCCGAGTTCAGGGGCTGTCCGCGACGATCACGGCGCGACCGACCCCGATCACATCCATCTCGGTGTCCGGCGCGCACACGGAGATCGCGTCGGCTTCACGGCGCAGCGTGCGGCGGAGGCTCACGAACGCTCCGCTACCGACGATCGCCGGGACCCACAGGGCGATCGCGCGGTAGCCGAGGATGGCTCCCGCGGCCGCGGTGAGCGGGACGTGATAGAGGACGAGCGTCCCGACGAGGCCTGCGTCGATGCCCCCGATGCCGCCGGGGATCGGAATCAATCCGCCCAGCTCGCCGATCAGATAGCCCAGCGCCAGCACCCCGATCGGCGGTGAGGGACCGATCGCGCGGAAGGTGGCCCAGAGCACCGCGATGTCGAAGGCGAGGTAGGACACCAACCCGACGAACAGGATCACGTTGGCTTCCCGAAGCAGCGCGACCGCGTCGGCGACGCCGCCGGCGAGGGCGGTCACACTCGCCCGAAGCGCGCGCACATGTCGCGAGAACCTCGGTTGCTCGGCTCGCTCCTTCTGAGTCCCCCGGCGTGCGGCGAAGCGACCTAGAAGAAGGGTGGCGGCGACCGCTGCTGCCGCGACCGCGGCGGGCAGCGCGGTGAGCAGGAGGTTGCTCTCGCCGCTGAGGACACCAACCGCGAGGGCAGCTCCAATCACCATCACGCCGGTCACGTTGGGCACGCTTGTGAGCAGGAAGAAGGCAACCGACCGTCGCGCGATCTCCGCGGCGCTCATCCCACCACGGCGCAGCGCCCAGGCGCCGAGGGCGAGGCCGCCGGCCCCGCCGGTGGGGATGAGCGCGTTGGCCGCCAGCTCAGACATCCCGACCTCGTAGCTCACGCGCCAGCTCATGCGCCGGCAGAACACCATTCGAAACGCCATCACGTAACCGACTCCCGAGAGCACCTTGAGCCCGGCGCCGAGGACGAGCCATCCGGGCGACGCGTGCGCGAGCCGGTCGCGCAGGCCGCCCAGGCCGGGGAGCAGCACGACCACGACCACGACCAGGGCAAGCACGCCGGCTGCGATGAGAAGGCGCGGACGAAGCTTTCTCGTCGTCAGCTGCTCGGGCAGCGCAAGGTCATTCGCGGGCACTGGAACGGCAGGCGAGCTACGACTATGCACGCCGACCATGGTCGCAGGCGCGGTGCCGGCGTAGATCGGAAATGGGCAGCTTCGGATCGACGTCCGGTCGGCGGTCGCGGTGTGGGATGGTCCCGCGCGTGAAATCGCTGGCTGAGACCTGTCACGACACTCTCCAGGCGAGTTGGACCGTCGGTGAGCGCGAGGACTTCACCTTCGCCTACACGCGTCCGAGCCCAGGGCGCTACCGCTGGCAGTGGTACTGGGACTCGTGCTTCGCGGCCATCGCGTGGAGGCACTTCGACGCCGGCCGCTCTCGTTTGGAGCTGGAAACCCTGCTCGGCGCCGCTCGCCCCAACGGTTTCATCGGCCACACGATCTTCTGGGAGCACCCCGTCGACGGCGCCCGGGCCCTCTATTACAACGTGGTCAGCCGCGACGATCTGATGACCTCGACGATCCAGCCGCCGGCGCTCGCCTTCGCCTGGTGCGCGGCCGTCGGCGACCCGTCGCTCGAGCCCCGAATCGTCGAGCACCACGCCGCGATCACCGCTCAGCGCGATCTCGAGGGCGATGGGCTTTTGTGGATCCTGCAGCCGGATGAGTCCGGCTGTGACGCCTCGCCGCAGTTTGACCCGATCTGGGGCCGTCGCGCGCAGGGGCTCCCGGGCTTCCTCGATCTGGTCCACCGCAACCGTGAGCGGCGGTTCGACATCGAGGCGGTCCGGGCCGCGGGCGACCCCGTTGTCTGTGAGGTACTCACGAATGTCCTGCACGGACTCTCGCGCCTGGCGCTGGGTCAGCCATCGATCACCCCGGCGCTCATCGACCGGCTCTACGACGAGCGTCGAGGGGTCTTTCTTCCCACGGTCCAGCCAGCGCTCGAGGCGCGCATCCCGCTCACGTGGACCGCGCTCGCCCCGCTCGCGCTTCCCGACCTTCCCGAGGACATCGGCCACCAGCTCGTCGCTTCGCTCCTCGACGCCAGCCGATTCTGGGCGCCCGTCGCGCCGCCGTCCGTCGCCCTCGACGAGCCGACTTTCTCGCTGCGCGAGCGCTTCGACGGCCTGCGACGGTATTGGCGCGGACCGACTTGGATCAACAGCGCTTGGCTGATCTGGCGAGGTCTCGTGCGCCTCGGCTACGACGAGCATGCGGCGAACATGGCCCGCGCCGTCACCGACACCGTCGCGCGAGAGGGATTGCGCGAGTTCTACGACCCGAGCGACGGACGGGGCATGGGGGCACACGACTTCGCGTGGTCGGCGCTGGCGCTCGATCTGCTCGATCCCGCCAACGCGAGCGCCGGCCTGGTTGCGGCCGCGCCAGCGTGATCAACGGCGTCTTGGCGTCCCGCTGCCGGCCGTATGCGTGGATATCCTTTCAATAGCTGCTAAACTTATGTAAGTGATGCGGCATGGTGCCGCCACGATGAGGTGGACAGGAGATCCAAATTGCATAAGCCACTAAGCCTGCAGGCCCGGCGCGCGCGACTGCGCGAGCGAGGGAGCCGCAGGGACCATGACCGCGCTATGGCTGACCCACGGGTCGCCGCCGAGCATCGGCTCGCAAGCGATAGGTCTCGCAACCGGGGCGACCGGGGATGCGAGTTCTGCAATGGCGCAGCTTCGTTCGCGACGCGCCTGCGCGGACACTGACTCAAAAGCCGTTTGCGGCGCGAGACACTGGCGATCGCCGGGCGGCCGGCTTGACCGCCAGCCTAGAACCGGGCTTGCGCCCGAGCCAGGGATGTCGGCCCCGCACGCGCCGGCCAGCGTGGGCTTGCGCGCGCAGCGCTATCAGAAGGGATGAATGATGGCCAAGGTTTGGGTGCTCGATACGAGCACGAAGGGCACGGGCGCGACCATGGTTCCGCTCGAGAGCGTCCTGCGCAAGCCCGGCGGGCGAAGCGAGCCGATCTATGTGCCGCCGCCGCGGGCTCCGAAGGCTCCCGCTCCCGCGGAGGCGCGCCCCAAGCGTCTGTTCAAGGTGATCGACGTGCGCTCACGCCAGGTGCTGGCAGAAGGTGCCACTGCGCGGGCCACTATCGAGCTCCTGGGTGGCGTGCGCTCCATCGTGGACGTCAACGTCTACGTCTGGATGCCGTCGAAGGGGAGGTGGCGGCTGCTCAGCTTCGATGAGCAGCGGCTGCTGTGGAGTCGCCGGGACTCATCCGCGGGCGCGGCCTCGAAGCTCCGTTCGCTCGTCGAGCGCGAGCGAACCTAGCCTCCAGCGTCGGCTGCGCGCGCGAGCGTTCGCGTCGCTTCAGCCCTTCGCTGCGAGCCCGGAGCCGCCGTGGGCACCCGGGTCGCTTTCGTGTGCCTCCAGCCGACGGGTGATGGCCTCGATGTGCTCCCGGCCGATGCCTCCGCTGTCCGGGAGCTGGGGGTGGTGATGCGCGCAGAGCTTGAGGGGCCCATGAGCGAACCTGCCGAGCCGCCAACACCTACCGACGTTGCAGGTGTGATGCCAGTAGGTCGCGAGCACCGCTGTCAGCAGCGTGATTTCGCCGAGGTCCGAGCCGATTCCCGACCAGAAGTTGTAGCCCTTGCAGCGCACCACGAGAGCTGCGCTCCCGGTACAGGATCCGAGCGGATGCGCCAGCCACCCGGACGCGCCGACAATCGCATAGACCAGCAAGGCCAAGACCGCGGCGGCGACGAAGGGCATGACGGCGCGCACTGGTGCTCTCACGGCCTTGCCTCCTCGGGATCGACCTCGTGACACGGCAACCGGCAGCGTCAGCGCGACGTTGCGATAGCCGCGGGGCAACCAATCCCAGGATAGTCGCCGCCCGGACGGTCGGCAGACGCATAGTCGGGCATGACGGATCCGACCGCCCGACGCCAACCCGCGCCGGTGCCGCGGCATTGCGGTCCCCGGAGAAAACGTTGAGCCCGCACGGGTGCGGGCTCAACGCTGACCACGGATACAGAGGGAGGAGAGGATTTCCCTGTGGCTCACACGCTAGGCGAGCTCCACGCGGCGGTCCTTCGACCGGTGTCCAAACTTCCGGCGGCGTGACCCGCCGCCGGTTCAGGAGGCCATCAGAACGAGGCCGTCACCGTCTCGTCGCTCGCCAGCGTGATGTCGCAGTAGTCGGGCGCGGCTTCGCGCGCCGGGCAGTTGCTGCTGAAGGTGGGCGTCTTGCCGTGGCCCTCATCGTTGGCCTGAACGACGACTTCGCCGTCGACGCGGACCAGGACCGAGCACGGCAGTCCCATCGTGTCTTCTGGGGCTCCGCAGTAGAACGGGCTGATCGGATCCGTCCCCGCCACGTGGCCCTCGGCGTCGGCCGACATCTCGGAGTCGGCGGTCGGCGACGCGTTCAGCGTGAGCTTCACGACCGCGGGGATGAAATAGACATCGACCTGCGGGGTGTCGGACGCAGCGGTCAGCGTGCATTGGTCCGACGTTCCGGTGCAGGCGCCGGTGAACATCTGAAAGCTCGAATCCTGCGGAGTGGCGGGATCGGGATCCTGACTGCCGGGATCGGCGGTCACGGTGACCTTCGTGTTGGCCGGGAAGTCCGCGTACATCACGCATGGTGCGTTTGCGGGATTCAGGCAGTCAAGTCTGTTGCCGCCGCCGGGCAGAAGATCCACGCTGCCCACTCCGACGCCGAGTCCCTCCCCGACGTCGCCGGGATAGAAGTTCGTGAGGATCTGGACCTTGACGCGATCGCAGCCCGCGGTCGGGGGGACGTCGACGTTATCCCGGGCGCAAGTGGCGACAGAGGGAGTCTTGCCGGACACGGACTTCGAGCCGAACAAGCGGGCGTCGTCGTCACGCCTCGTGATGAGTCCCTTGATCACGTCCCCGCCGTTGCCGTGAACGTAGCGCTTGATCTGCTCGGGGACCTTGTCGTACTGCCCCTTGTTGAGCAGGCGCGCGAGTTCCGAGGTCTTCGGGTTCAGAGAGTCGCAACCTGAGTTGAAGGCCAGATCTGTCAGGGCATCGAACTGGTCCTGCGTCAGCGGGACCTTGACGTACATGTTGATGCAGTCGGTGCCCTTCTCCTGCACGTCCGTCAAAAACGTCTGGTAGGCCATCTGCTGGGTCCAGCCATCGGCGTACTTCTGTTGGTCCTCGGGATCACACGGCCCGCTATGTAGCCGATGTCCGTAGCCGATGGTGCAGTTACCGTCCTTGTCACCATCGTTGTCGTAGAGCATCGGCTCGAATTTCTCCAAGTCGAGAACGTAGGTGAGCTCGGCCTCGCTGGGACCATCGATGCCGGTGCCGGCGAGTACAACCGAGGAGTGCCTCGGTCGGGTTCCACGCTGTTGCCGTCCTGGCGCCGACACGCCGACGCGTTTGGCCCGCCAGGTCAGGAGGCCGCTCGCACAATCGCCCGTGACGTCCTGAGCTCTGCCGCTCGCCCGCGTTGCGCTCACGCTGCCGCGGATCGAGAACTCGCCATCGTTGAATGAGAAACGGCCGTGACGAAGCGCCATCGCCGGGACGGCCGTGCCCGCCCGCGAATTGCCAGGACAGCGGTTGGCGAAGCGGAACCTGACGATGCGGCTACCGTCGACCGTGAATGACGCCGGTCCCTCCGCGGAGCTTCCTCGGAAGTTCACCCCACCGCTCGCGGAGCGATGACTCGCGGCTTCGGCGGAGCGCGACGCTTTCGCACCCGCCACCTCTGAGCTCGCCGACGAAGCAATCAGCGCAATCAGACCGGCGGCGGCGAGTGAGCTGAACAGCACGCGACCGGCTGGCGGCAAGCCGCCGGTCCGCACTGCGAGCGTTAGCCTGGGCGCACTCGGCACGAGAGTCCTCGGGACACTACGTGGCGGCGCGTGGCTGCGCATGATGCCAAGCCACGAGAAGCCCCAGGCGACAGCGTCAAACGCGGCGACTGCGCTGCGGGTTTCGCATTCGTCGGAGGGATGGACTGAACGAGATCAAAGCGCTAGCCCGTGGTCGCGGTTAGTGGGCGCCGTGGGTGTGTGATGGGACTCCGCGACATGATCAAGCGGCGCCGTGGCCTAGCAGTCGAGTCCCGAAAATACGGAGTCAAGAGCTTTCGCCTCCCAGGAAGCCGATAACCACACCGAATACGGTCGTGGCGAGGGCATAAAGCGCGGTCGACGACGAGGTGAGATTAGTGGCGTCCGTTGTGATAGCGCCGCCGAGTAGCGCGGCAAATATTATGGTTGCGACGACAAAGCGGCCTGTGTTGAACTTTGCGCCGCCAAGGAGCGTGTTGCCAGCGGCGGTGGCAGCCGTGATCGCGGCAGCCTCCGGGTCTCTAGGCGGGGCGCTCGACACCGCAGCGGCCAGTGGCTGCACCAAAGGAGTGATGGCGCTTGCGAGGGCGGCTGCCCGTTGTTGCGGTGCGTCTGACTGCGGGTCGGCGGTGAACGCTGTCCGAAATGCGTCGACGAGGCGAGGATCCGGTCCACGCCGCTCGAAAAACACCCCCATGTCTCTCTCCTTTGTCTGAGCGGTATCGCGCTTGATGTTGCGTTGCCGCGTCCGACAATAAGTCATCGGGTGGGTCCGTGGGGGAATCTTTGCTGTGTGCGGTTCGAGGCGCAACCGACGCGTTATACGCGTGGACAGAAAATGGCCAAACCTTTGAAGTCGGTTTTAGCGCATCGGCTTCGAGACTTGCGGGCGCGCAAAGCCTCGGAGCGCGCACCGCCATCACGGGTTTGGGCGACGGGAGTCGCTCGCGTAGCAGGCTGACTTGGACGGGCAGGCGTGCGGAGGAGTGTCGTCGGCAAAGTCAGCTTCCTTCCATCACGATTGTGTACGCGCCTAGGGTTAGATGGGGCGTGCTCGGAGCATTTCGCTTCGCTTGCGGAGCAAGCGAACGGCCATCATCGGCGCCGCGATCTTCGGCGCGACACGCCGCGCATTACTCACTACCGCTGGCCGAGGCGGGCGTTGCGCCGCGCCATACCGAGCCGGGGAGTCACAGCAGGCGAACACGCCATCGCGGCCTCGCGTGCCCGCTTCTCGTGTCAAATCTATCTCCAGCCGCCTGCGAGGCGGGGGCGCGCGGCCGAGGTGTCAAGGACACGTGGTGGAACTGCTTCTCACTTGCCGTCGATGGTGTCGGCGTGAGCCCTACAGCCGGTGTCATGTCTGCGCGGACTAGGGCGAGACAACTCGCCGTGCACGGCGTTCGCCGGGGGTGGCCGAACGTCGCGGTTTGCAAAGCGCTTCACCCAGTTAGGCACGCGGTTGCCATATTGGGGCAGCTACTGATGACGCGCCCGACGCGTCCCGTGGTTGGCTTCCCGGGCCCCCTGGCCTGGCATCCTGGGAGGCGAGAGGACTCCGGCGACGTCAGTGCGTTCGCGGAATGGAGCTAGTCGGGCTCGAACCGACGACCTCTTGCATGCCATGCAAGCGCTCTCCCAGCTGAGCTATAGCCCCGCGCGGTGCTGGCCTTGATCTTAGCGGTCGGCGGGCGCGCGGCGGGAGCACGCGCCGGTACAACTGCGCCACCAAATAGGCTGGGAAGACATGAGCGAGTACGTCTACGACCACTCGGAGATCGAGCCCCGCTGGCAGGCGGTGTGGGAGGCCGAGGGCACCTGGGAGGTCGCAAACGACGGCGACTCCGACACCACCTACGTGCTCGAGATGCTGCCCTACCCCAGTGGGGAGCCCCACATGGGGCACCTGAAGAACTACGCGATCGGCGACGCCGTCGCCCACTTCCGTCGCCGCCGCGGGGGCCGCGTGCTGCATCCGATCGGCTACGACGCTTTCGGGCTGCCCGCCGAGAACCACGCGATCAACACCGGCGTGCATCCGCGCGACTCCACCGCCGCCTCGATCGCCGCCTTCCAGCGCGACTTCCGCTCGTGGGGGATCTCCTTCGACTGGTCGCGCGAGCTCGGCACGCACGAGCCGGGCTACTACCGCTGGACCCAGTGGATCTTCCTGCAGCTCTTCAACGCCGGCCTCGCCTACCGCAAGGAGGCCGCCGTCAACTGGTGCCCGCACGACGCGACCGTCCTCGCCAACGAGCAGGTCATCGACGGCCACTGCGAGCGCTGCGGCACGCTGGTCGAGCTGCGCCAGCTCGAGCAGTGGTTCTTCCGCATCACCGACTACGCCCAGCGGCTGCTCGACGACCTCTCGACGATCCGCTGGCCCGAGCACGTCAAGACCATGCAGCGCAACTGGATCGGGCGCTCCGAGGGCGCCGAGGTGATCTTCCGCTGCGAGGAGCTCGGCATCGACTACCCGGTCTTCACGACCCGCCCGGACACGCTGTTCGGCGCGACCTTCTTCGTGATGGCGCCCGAGCACCCCGACGTCGAGCGGCTGGCCGCCGGCACCCCTCACGAGCAGGCGGTGCACGAGTACGTCTCGCGCGCGCTGAGTGATTCGAGCGAGGATCGCGGCGCCGCCGGCAAGCAGAAGACCGGCGTCCCGCTCGGGCGCTTCGTGCGCAACCCGGTCAACGGCGAGGACATCCCGATGTTCGTCGCCGACTACGTGCTGATGGAGTACGGCACCGGCGCGATCATGGCGGTGCCCGCCCACGACGAGCGCGACTTCGAGTTCGCGACCACCTTCGGGCAGCCGCTGCGCCGGGTCATCGCCGATCCGGACGACGGCGAGCTGCCCTACCCGGGCGACGGGTTGTTGGTCAACTCCGACGAGCGCTTCGACGGGCTGCCCAACCGCGAGGCCAAGGAGGCGATCATCGCCTGGCTGCAGGAGGCCGGGCGCGGCCGCGGCACCATCAACTTCCGCCTGCGCGACTGGCTGATCTCACGCCAGCGCTATTGGGGTTGCCCGATCCCGGTCGTCTACTGCGAGGAGCATGGCATCGTCGGCGTGCCGGTCGAGGATCTGCCGGTGCTGCTGCCCGACGTCGAGGACTACGCGCCGAAGGGACGCTCGCCGCTTGCGGCCGCGGAGGACTGGGTGACGACCACGTGCCCGACCTGCGGCGGACCCGCGCGCCGCGAGACCGACACGATGGACACCTTCGTCGACTCCTCCTGGTACTTCCTGCGCTACTGCGACCCGGCCAACGCCCAGGCGGCATGGGACCCGGATGTGCTCGCGCGCTGGATGCCGGTCGATCAGTACATCGGCGGGGTCGAGCACGCGATCCTCCACCTGCTCTACGCGCGCTTCTTCATCAAGGCGCTCGCCGACCTCGGCCACGTCTCCTTTCAGGAGCCCTTCGCGGCGCTCTTCACCCAGGGCATGATCACGCGCGACGGGGCGAAGATGTCCAAGTCGCGCGGCAACGTCGTCTCGCCGCGCTCGATCGTCAGCCGCCTGGGCGCCGACACCGCGCGCTGCTACATCCTCTTCATGGGGCCGCCCGACCAGGACGCCGACTGGTCGGACTCGGGCGTCGAGGGCATGCACCGCTTCCTGGCGAGGCTATGGCGGATCGCTGCCGAGACCGCTGCGGCAACCGAGGCCAGCGACACACCCGAGCACCCGCAGGGTGCCGACCTCGAGCTCCTGCGCAAGGCGAACGCGGTGATCGAAAAGGTGACCTCTGAGCTCGAGGGCCGCTTCGCCTTCAACACCGCGATCGCCGCGGTCATGGAGTTGACCAACGACAGCTACCGCCTGCGCGCGGACGTCGACGCCGGCACGCTGCGCTTCGCGGTCGCGACCGCAGCCTCGATGCTCTTCCCGTTCGCCCCGCACACCGGCGCCGACGCCTACCAGCTGCTGACCGGCCGCCGCGTCTGGGAGGACCCGTGGCCCGTGGCCGATCCGGCGCTGCTCGTGCGCGAGGAGTTCGAGCTCGTCTGCCAGGTCAACGGTCGCGTGCGCGACCGCGTGATGGCGCGCACCGGGTCAAGCGAGGAGGAGCTGCGTGAGCTTGCGCTCGCGGCGCCCAACGTCCAGGCCCACATCGAGGGCAAGGAGATCGTCAGGGTCGTCGTCGTCGCCGGGAAGCTGGTAAACGTGGTCGTCAGGTGACCGCCGCGCTTCGCAAACTGAGCGTCGACGATTGGCTGGTCGGCGGCGTGGGGATCGTGCTGCTGGTCGGGCTGCTGCTCTTCCCCTGGATCAGCACCTACCCCTTCGCCTTCCACTACACGGCACCCGCCACCGACGGTCCCGGAGCGGGCTGGGCGGTCGTCGCGGCGATCATCCTCTTCTGGGTCATCGTCGAGCTCGGGCTCGCGCGCTTCAGCTCCCAGTTCGTGCTCATGATCGGCGAGCGCTCGCGCGAGCGCAACCGCGGGATCGCCGTCGCCCTGATCGTCGTGCTCATGATCATCCGCCTGCTCTGGCACACCGGCGACTGGGGCTGGGGCCGCTACGTCGACCTCGTACTGCTCGCGATCGTGTTCGCCGGAGCCACCCGCAACACGCTCCGCGCGCGGTAGTGGCCGCCTTCAAGCCCGCCTACCTGATCCACGGCGACGACCACGGCCGCATCACCGAGCGCCGCGCGCGGCTGCGCGTCCTCGCCGAGAGCAGCGGCGGCTCGCTCGAGCTGCTCGAAGGCGCCGAGGCGACCCCGGCCGCCGCGGCAGCGCTCCTGAACGCGCTGACGCTCGCGATCGGCCGCCGCTTCGTGATCGTCGATGGGGCCGAGCGCTGGAAGGAGGCCGACGTCCTCGAGCACCTCAGCGCCCCGCTCGCAGCGATCGCCGCGGAGACAACGATCGCCTTCTTCGCCCGCGAGGAGGGCCGCTCCAAGGCTCCCGCCGCGCTCCACCGCGCCGTCCGCGACGCCGGCGGCGACATCGCCGCCGAGGCCTCAGTCAAGGAGTGGGACCTGCCGAAGTGGGCGATCGCGCAGGCCGCCGCCGAGGGCATCACGCTCGACCAGCACGGCGCGCGCGTCCTCGTGGCCACGGTCGGCAACCGCCAGGCCCGCCTGCTGCGCGAGATCGAGAAGCTGGCGCTCGAGTGCGGCGAGGGCACGCGCCTTGACGCCGAGGCGGTGGCCGAGCGCGTCGGGCGAAGCGCCGAGCGCAAGGCGTGGACGCTCGCCGACGCCGTCGTCGCGGGCGACAGCGCCGCCGCGACGCGGATCTTCCTCGCGCTTCGCGAGCAGGGCGAGCGCGTCGAGTCGCTGCTCTACTGGATCACGCGCCGCCTGCGCGAGGCCCTGACCGTCGCCGGCAAGCTCGAGGCGGGGGCGACGCCCAACGCGATCCGCTCCGAGCTTCGGATGCCGCCCAAGGTGGCGGCGGCCTTCGTCGCCGACGTCGCGCGCACCGACGCGGGAGCGCTTCGGCGCGCCATCTGCGCGCTCGCCGACCTCGAGCTCGACACTCGCGGCGGCTCGGCGCTGGACTCAGACACGCTCGCGCTGCGCACGCTCGAGGCGATCACTGCTTAGGGGCGCCTTCGGCGCCAGAGGGTTTGTGTCAGTCCTGCGGGGCGTCGGCGGGCGGGCGAACCAGCCGTGCCGCGCGTGACTTCTTGCGCGCACCGGTGTTTCGGTGAAGCGCGCCGGTCTTGATGGCCTTGTCGATCTTTGAGATCAAGGCGCGGTGCTCGGAGGCGACGAGCTCGGAGTCGCCGTCGGCGATCGCGCCCTCAAGGCGGCGGAAGTACGTCTTGATCGCCGAGGTGTGCCGGCGGTTCTCGAGACGCTCGCGCTCGGCGCGGAGGATGCGCTTCTTCTGGGATGCGATGTTGGCCATGGCAAGAGGGCGGTCGGGACCGCGCCGCGCCGTACTATAGCGGCCTTGGCCGCTCCGACATCTGCAGCCGGACAAGGCCGCGCGGCTCCCCGCAGCGGGCGCGTCGCGCAGAACACGGCGATCTTCTCGATCGCCACCGGACTCTCGCGCATCGCCGGGCTCATACGCGAGATCGTGGCGGCGCGCTTCTTCGGCACCGGCGCCTCCTACTCGGCCTTCACGATCGCCTTCCAGGTCCCCAACCTGGTGGCGAACCTGTTCGCCAACGCGGCGCTCTCAGCGGCTTTCGTACCTGTCTTCACCGAGCTTCTGCAGGACGGCCGCCGCAAGGAGGCCTTCCGGCTGGCCTCGACGGTGTTCTGGATCATGCTGATCGCGCTAGGGGCGATCACCGCCTTCTTCATCCTCGCCGCCCACGTGATCATGCCCGTCTTCATCGCGGGCAACCACATCTCGGGCTCGCTCACCGCGGGCCTGGCCCAGGTGCTGTTCCCGGTCGTCCTGCTGCTCGGGCTCAACGGGCTGCTCGTCGGCGTCCTGCAGTCCTACGACCGCTTCTCGATCGCGGCGCTCTCGCCGCTGATCTGGAACGCCGTGATCGTGATCGGCGTGATCGTGCTGCGCCCGCACTTCCACGGCAACCACGGCATCTACGCCTACGCGGTCGTGATCCTCGCCGCCACCGTCGTCCAGCTTCTGATCGCTGCGGCGGCGCTGCAGCAGATCGACTTCCGCCTCGGGTTCTCGATCGACTGGCGCGATCCGCGCGTGCGTCAGGTCTTCATCCTCATGCTCCCGGTGACGATCGGCCTGGGGATCGTGAACCTCGACCAGCTGATCAACTCGGTCTTCGGCACGCTCGTCAACCAGGACGCGCCGAGCGCGATCAACTACGCCTTCCGCATCTACATGCTGCCGCAGGGGATCTTCAGCGTCGCTGTCGCGACCGTGCTCTTCCCGACCCTCTCGCGCCAGGCGGCGCGCAACGACGCGCGCGGCATGCGGCGCGCCCTGTCGATTGGCATACGCCAGATCAACCTGCTGTTGATACCCGCGGCCGCCTTCATGATGGTGCTGGCGACGCCGATCGTGCGGCTGATCTACCAGCACGGCGGCCAGTTCAACAACAACTCGACGCACCTGACCTCGATCGCGCTGTTCTGGTTCGCGGTCAGCCTGCCCTTCGGCGGCCTCAACCTGCTGCTGACCCGCACCTTCTTCGCGCTCAAGCGGCCCTGGATCCCGACAGGCCTCGCGGCGATGAACATCGTCGTCGACATCGTCGTCTCGATCGGCCTCTACAAGCCGCTGGGGATCGCCGGCCTGGTGATCGGCACCGCCGCCGCCAACATCGTCATGACCGCGCTGCAGCTGCGTCGCCTGCGCCGCGGCTTCAACGGGCGCCTCGAGGGCGGCAAGACGACGATGATCACCGCCCGCATCGCCATCGCCACCGGCCTGCTCGCCGCGGTCTCCTGGGTCGTCTGGGACCTCCTCGACCGCCTCCTCGGCCACTCGCTCATAGCCCAGATCATCTCGATGGGCGCGGCCGGCGGGGTGGGCGGCTTCGTCTACATGCGCGCCGTGCTCGCGATGCGGATCCCCGAGGCGCGCCAGGTCGCAAACCTCGTTCTGCACCGCCTCGGGCGCGCATAGACTCAGGCAGGATGGAGGCCCACGCACACGGACGCCGCTGCGACGCGGTCGTCTTCGACAACGACGGTCTGCTGCTCGACACCGAGCAGTCCTGGACGCGGGCCGAGGCGGCGCTCTTCGAGCGCCGCGGCATGCAGTTCACGATGGACCACAAGCGCGACCTGCTCGGCTCCGCGCCGGGCATCGCCGCGGCCAAGCTCGAGCGCATGCTCGACGAGCCCGGGCGCGGAGGCGCGCTGATCATGGAGCTCGGAATGCTGGTGATGAGCGAGCTTGCGACCTACGCCGCGCCGCGGCCGGGAGCGCTCGAGCTGATCGCGCGGCTGCGCGAAGCCGGCGTGCCGATGGCGCTCGCGACGAACGCCCCGCGGATGCTCGTCGACGCCGCCCTGGCGACCGGCGGCATCGACCCCGCCACCTTCACGGTGCTGCTGAGCGCCGACGACGTCGTCGAGCCCAAGCCGGCACCCGAGATCTACCTCGCGGCCGCCACCGGGCTCGGCACCGCGCCGGCGCGCACGCTCGTGCTCGAGGACTCACCGACCGGCGTGGCGGCCGCGGTGGCTGCCGGCTGCGTCGCCTTCGCCATCCCCTCACTCGACGGGGTTGATCTGAGTGAGGCCGAGCTGGTGCTCGACTCGCTCGCCGCGCCGCAGATCACGCAGGCGCTTGGCCTGTGACGCCGAGCGGCTCGGCTTCCTGCTCGAGCGCCGCGATCACGAAGGAGACGTGCTCGTCGAACTCGACGCCCAGCTCCTGCGAAGCGCTCTGAAGCTCCTCGCGGTTGACGGCGGCGGCGAAGGAGGGCTGCTTCAGCTTTTTGCGCACCGACTTCGGCGCCAGCCCGTGGATCCCCTCGGGGCGAACCATGGCGCAGGCGATGACGAAGCCGCTGAGCTCATCGACGGCGTGAAGCGTCTGCTCCATCGGCGTGTCGCGCGCGACCCCGAGGTAGTCGGCGTGGGAGGCGATCGCGCGCACCATCTCCGGCGGCGCGTCGCGGCGCTCGAGCTCGGCCATGATCGTGCGCGGGTGCCCGGCCACAGCGTCGTCCATGTCGGGGTGGCGCTCGTAGTCGGCGTCGTGCAGCAGTCCGGTGACGCCCCAGAGCTCAACGTCGGCTCCGTCGCGGGCGGCGTAGGCGCGCATCGCGGCCTCGACTGCCAGGCAGTGGCGGCGCAGCGGCGCCGCCGCCACCCATTCGTGGAGCAGCTCGAGCGCCTCGTCTCGGGGGATCGGTCTCGACATGTGCAGCGCAGACGCCCGGGAGGACGGCCCGGGGGCGCCCCGTAATCTACTCAGTGAATGGCCGACCAGGACCACATCCGCAACTTCTGCATCATCGCCCACATCGACCACGGTAAGTCGACGCTCGCTGACCGCATCCTCGAGCTCACTCACACCGTCGATGCGCGGGCGATGCGCGCGCAGGTGCTCGACACGATGGACCTCGAGCGCGAGCGCGGGATCACGATCAAGGCCCAGGCGGTGCGCGTGCACTACACCGCCCGCGACGGCGAGGACTACCAGCTGCACCTGATCGACACGCCCGGTCACGTCGACTTCAGCTACGAGGTCTCGCGCTCGCTCGCGGCGTGTGAGGGCGCGGTGCTCGTCGTCGACGCCTCCCAGGGTGTCGAAGCCCAGACTCTCGCCAACACCTACATGGCCGTGGAGGCCGGTCTCGAGCTGATCCCGACGCTCAACAAGATCGACCTCCCGGGCGCCGAGCCCGAGCGCGTGGCCGAGGAGATCGTCGACCTGATCGGCGACGACTCCCGCGACATTCTGCGCATCTCCGGCAAGACCGGGGCGGGCGTCATCGAGGTGCTCGAGCGCATCGTCGAGCTCATCCCGCCGCCCGGCGGCGATCTCCACGCGCCACCGCGGGCGCTGATCTTCGACTCCGAGTTCGATCAGTACCGCGGCGTCGTCGCCTACGTCCGCGTCGTCGATGGCGTCTTTCGCAAGGGTGAGGCGATCCGCACGATGGTCGGCTCGATCACCGCCGAGATCGACGAGATCGGCTTCTTCTCGCCGCAGATGCGCCCGGTCAACGAGCTGCGAGCCGGCGAGGTGGGCTACCTGATCACCGGGATCAAGGACGTCACGCAGTTGCGCGTGGGCGACACGCTGACCACCAAGGTTGGCGCGGCAACCGATCCGCTGCCGGGCTACCGCGAGGTCAAGCCGATGGTCTTCTGCGGCCTCTTCCCGATCGACTCCGATCGCTTCCCGGAGCTGCGCGAAGCGCTCGAGAAGCTGACGCTCAACGACGCCGCGCTCTCGTGGGAACCCGAGAGCTCGGACGCGCTCGGCTTCGGCTTCCGCGCCGGGTTCCTGGGGCTCTTGCACATGGACATCGTGCGCGAGCGGCTCGAGCGCGAATACGGCCTCGAGCTTCTGATGACGATGCCCTCGGTCGGCTTCGAGGTGACGCTGACCAGCGGCGAGGAGGTCGAGGTCCACAACCCCTCCGACATGCCCGACCCTGCCCGCATCGCCGAGATCCGCGAGCCGATGCTGCGCGCCACGATCATCTGCCCGAAGGAGTTCATCGGCGTGGTCATGGAGCTCTGCCGCGAGCGCCGGGGCACCCACTCGGGGCTCCACTACCTCTCGCCCGAGCGGGTCCAGATCATCTACGACATCCCGCTCGCGGAGATCGTGATCGACTTCTTCGACCAGCTCAAATCGCGCACCCGCGGCTACGCCTCACTCGACTACGAGCTGCTCGGGATGGTGCCCTCGAACCTGGTCAAGCTCGACGTCCTGCTCGGTGGCGACGCGGTCGACGCGCTGTCGATGATCGTGCACCGCGACAAGGCCTACGAGCTCGGCAAGATGCTGACCGAGCGGCTGCGGGCGAAGATCCCGCGTCAGCAGTACGACGTGCCGATCCAAGCGGCGATCGGCTCGCACGTGATCGCGCGCGAGACCGTCAAGGCTTTTCGCAAGGACGTGATCGCCAAGTGCTACGGCGGCGACATCACGCGCAAGCGCAAGCTGCTCGAGAAGCAGAAGGAAGGCAAGAAGCGGATGAAGCAGGTCGGGCGCATCGAGGTGCCGCAGGAGGCCTTTCTCGCGGTGCTCGAGTTGAGCGGCGGACGCTAGCCCGCCGCTGCCGCGAATTTCTCGCTCGTAGCGATCTTTTTCGGCGCTCCTGGGTAGGTTTCGGTCCTTCTCGCCGGCACGGCGGACGCTGATACTGGCGTGAGGTCGTCCCGGCTGCGCCGTCGCCGTCGGATCAGGCGGCGCTGGCCGGTCGGACTGTCGAGGAGGGAGCGGAAGTTGTTCAAGGACGGACGTGCGATCGCGGTTCTCGTCGCTGCGGCGATTGCGCTGCCCTGTGCGCTCGGAGCTCGGGCGGTGAGCGCACTCGCGGCGGCGCCGGCGGCGAGCGTAACCGGGGTGCTCGTCGACGGCGGTGCCCTGACCGGCGAGGCCGGCGTGACCGTCACCGGCTCCACGCCGGGGGACCCGATCACCTCGGCAACGCTCACCGTGGATGGCGTTCAGCGCGACAGCAGCAAGGACGGCGCGCTCTCCCTCGACACCGGCACTCTCGTGGACGGAACCCACTCCGCCTCGATCATCGCCAGCGATGGGACCGGCGACAGCGGGCAGGTGTGGAGCGGCTTCATCCAGACCGCAAACGCCCCCGGCGGCGGCAGCGCGACGATCGCGGGTGACCCGCGCCAAGGACAAACCGTCGTTGCCCAGAGCACGGGCTGGTCGCCGCAGCCCACGTCGCTCACCTACCAATGGGAGCGCTGCGACCTCGCCGGCGACCCCTGCACGGCGGTGGCCGGCGCGACGCAGGCGGCCTACACCATCGTCGCCGCCGACGACTACGGCCACCTGGAGGTCGCGGTCACGGGGGCGGACACCGGGGGCTCGACCACGGTCATCTCGAGCCCTTCAGCGCTGGTAACCGATCTTCAGGGCAGCACCTCGGCGGCGATCGCGGCGCCCCTGGGCGCGGCGCTCGGTCAGGTCGGGTCCTCCACCGGCTCCGGCGGCTCGTCGAGCGCTACGACGTCGCCGAGCGCGACGGGGGCCGACGGCTCTGCGGCCGTCTGCCGAGCGCCGAAGCTGCGGGTGAGCGTGGCGGGGCGCGCGAGCGTGGCGGTCGCCTTCGGGCGCCGCGTCGAGCTGCGCGGGTCGCTTCACTGCGGAGCGGCGGCGCTGAAGGGTGCACTGGTCACGGTCAAGCTCGCCCCGACGGCAGGGGCTGGGCACGCGCGCCGCGTGAGGGTTCGCACCGGTGCCGGCGGCGTGTTCCACTACGCCGTCGCCGCAGGACCATCACGGCGGATTCGCGTCAGCTACGCGGGCGCCGGCGGCAAAGCAGCGGCGAGCGTCGCGGCGAACATCGTGGTCACGCCGCGGATCACGCTCGCCATCACACCGACCCAGACCTCAAACGGCCACACGATCACCTTCGTCGGCTCCGTCAGCGGCGGGCACGAGCCAGCTGGCGGGCTGCCTCTCCAGCTCGAGTACCGCGAAGGAACCAGCTGGATGACCTACACGATCGTGCGCACCGATCCTCGCTCAGGTCGCTACTTCTACCGCTACACCTTCCGCCGCACGACCGAGTCGATCACCTACATTTTCCGTTTAGTGATCGCAGCCGGCGGCGTACCCGGATATCCGTTCGCGCCGGGAGCGAGCCCGGCGCGGTCGGTGCACGTGGTGCCGTAGCGAACGGCGTCGCTGGCCCGCACCGCACGAGCCGGGCCCGGTGTTTGGGCGACGTGCAGGACTTCCGCCGGTTCCCCGGCAGGCGCTCAGGTTGTGATGGGCACGCGCATGCGGAAGACCGTGCCGCCGCCCGGCGCGGCGGCGACGCTGACGCTGCCGGCGTGCAGTTCGGCGACCTGGCGCACGATCGCAAGCCCGAGCCCGCTTCCCGGCAGCGCCCGCGAGCGCGCGCCGCGGAAGAAGCGGTCGAAGATGTGGGGGAGGTCTTCAGCGTCGATGCCGGGTCCGTGGTCACGGACCTCGAGCTCGCCACCATGTAGGCGCACCTCGATCGGCTGCTCGGTACCAGCGAACTTGACCGCGTTGTCGAGCAGATTGTTGACCGCGCGGCCAAGGCGGGAGGGCACTCCGGTCACGACCGTGGGGTCGAGCGCTACGTCGAAGTTCGCGCGCGGCGAATGCAGACGCGCCCGATCGATCGCCTCCGAGACGAGCACGTCGAAACGGATCTCCTCGCGCGAGTCGATGTGCTCGTCCTCGCGCGCGAGCTCGATCAGGTCGTTGATCAGCTCCGAGAGCTCCTCGAGCTGGATCACGACGTCTCTGACCAAGCGCGTGCGCTCGTCCGCCGGCAACTCGTCGGCCCGCTCGAGGATCTCGATGTTCGTCCGAATGCTCGTGACCGGGGTGCGCAGCTCGTGCGAGGCGTCCGCAACCAGACGTCGCTGCACGCGCGCCGACTCGTCGAGCTGGTGCATGGTGCGGTCGAGCACCGACACCATCGAGTTGAACGAGCGCGCGAGGCTTCCGAGCTCGTCGCGACGGCGCTCGTCGATGCGCTCGCCGAGGTCCTGGGTCTCGGTGATGTGGCGGACGGTGGCCGTCAAGTGACGCACGGGAGCCAGCGTCATACGGGCCACGAACCAGCCCAGGAGAGCGGCCAGCGCGATCCCGCCGAGGGTCAGGACGAGGAGGATCAGACGCAGCTCCTTCAGGGTCGAGTTCACCTCGGCGAGTGGGTGGGCCACGACCACGGCGAAACCGGGGTGGACTCCGGCGACCAGCAACCTCACGGGCTCGCCGTGTGCGGTGGCGTCGAGGCTGGTGGTGCCGCGGCCGCTGCGGGCGAGCGCGGCCAGTGTCTGCAGCGTGTGTTTGGAGAGCGGGAGCGACTGTTCGTTGAAGGCGCTGTAGATCTTGCCGCTGCCCGTCACCATCTGAACGACATTGGTGGTGTCACCCGGTCGGTTGGGGAAGCGACGAAGCAGCTCGGCGTAGCGATAGGGGACGCCGCTTGCGGTCGCGAACAGGGGCTGCGAGGCGCCTGCTGGGCGCTTGGACAACGCGTGGTCGGCATGGACGAAGGCGGTCGCGAGCGTGCTCAGCGAGTTGTTTACGCGGTGATGAAGCGCGTTACGGACGACCACGTAGGTGACGCTCGAAGCAATGACGACAGCGATCGCCACGGCCGCCGCGGAGGCGAGCGTGACCCGGCGTTGGAAGCTCATGACGACCGCAGTATGTAGCCCACGCCGCGGACCGTGTGCAGCAGGCGCGAGGACCCGCCGTCCTCGGTCTTTCGGCGCAGGTAGCCCATATAGACACCGAGGGTGTTCGATGCGGCGCCGAAGTCGTACCCCCAGACGTGCTCGAAGATCGTCGAGCGGCTCAGCACCTGGCGCGGGTGGCGCATGAAGAGCTCGAGCAAAGCGAACTCGGTTCGTGTCAGTTCGAGCCGGCGTCCGTCTCGATGAACCTCGTGTGCGACCGGGTCGAGCGTGAGGTCGTCGAAGCGCAAGGGGCCCGCGAGCTCATCGTCGCCAGAGGTGCGCCTGCGCAGCAGCGCCCGCACCCTCGCCATCAGCTCGCGCAGAGCGAACGGCTTGACCAGGTAGTCATCGGCGCCCGCGTCGAGCCCGGCGACGCGATCGTCGATCGCGTCGCGCGCCGTCAGCATCAGCACCGGGCTACGGTCGCCGCTGGCGCGCAGCCGCCGGCAGACCTCAAGGCCCGAGACGCCTGGCATCGTCACGTCGAGCACGACGGCGTCGAAACGTTCACCGGCGAGTGCTTCGAGGGCTTCGCCGCCGTTGCGCGCCACCTCGACCTCGTAGCGTTCAAGGGCGAAGGCGCGGGCCAGCGCCTGCTGGACGGCGGGCTCGTCGTCGACTACCAGGATCTTGGGCCGCTCGCTCACGGTCACCTGCTCAGACCCCCCTGGACCACGCACGAGCGAGGGCGGGCCCGGCCGGGGGATGCCGGGCCCGTGGCCAGTCTCCCAACCGCTCAGAAGCGCTGGATAAGAAGCGTACGCGCTGCAAGCTCGCTGTCGACCGGGGCCGCCTAGGACGCTCGCGGCGAGCGACTCGTCGCGGCGGCAGCTGAGTTGCTGACCGTCGGTGTCACTGAACTGCCCGAAGCGGCGCCTGCTGAGCCGCTCACAGAATGACCGCCTGCAGCTTCCGGGCAGGCGTGGAGCACGGCCTTGACGCCGCGGGCCACAGGCTCGGGTGGACACGGCGAGCACACCGTGGCGATGCTCGTCGAGGTGCTCGTACCCGCGCCGGCGCCCAGCGGGCAAACCGGGATCCGGGCGCACGCAATGATCTCGGTGGTCTTCTTGCCAAGCCGCAGCTTGACCCGCGTGACCGTTGAGGCTAGTGGGCACGGGAGCGGACGGCAGATCATCGAGATCGGCCCGGCGGTCACGCCGGTACTCCCGGTCGCTACCGGTCTCCAGCACGGGCAGATGACGCCGCCTGTCGCGCTGGTGGCTCCAGTCGAGCCCTGCGGACGGTAGAGGCAGGGGAGAGGGCGGCAGAGTAGGGCTGGACTCGCAGCTCGGCTGAGGCCCGTCGAGCCGGTGGCTGCCGGGCACGGTAGGGGCGGGCAGAGAAGCGGTCTGCCGGTTGCGCCAAGTCGGTGTGCGTCGTGTGCCACGCACGGCGGCGGGCAGCCGCTTGTAGTCCCGGTCGCGCCCGTCGCGCCGTGCCGCGGCAGCGGCTTGCCGTGGCCGTGATGGCGGTGATGACGCCGGTGGTGCCGCGACTCAGCCTTCGAATCGGGTTTCCGAGAGCCGCCTGACGCGCCCACGAGCGGACATTGCACCGATGTAGCCCCGGGCGCCTGCTTGATTGGTGTGCCCGAACTCCCTAGGGCCAGCGACGGCACCGCGATCACGGCGACCGCGACGACGACCACTCCGGCCATCCTTAGCGGCCTGGTCATGGCTTTCAGGGTACCAGCGCCGCGGCGGGGCTAAACCACCTATGCGGCCAGTCTCTCGTCGTGGGCGACGATGTCGAACGGCGGTTCCTGCGTATGCGCCTGCGGCGGCGCGCTTGAGAGCCGCGTTTCGGTCGCGGCTCGCTGCAGACCGAGTCTCGCAAGCGCGATCAAAACCCGGATCAGCGACCACGCAAACGCGACCACGATCGGAGCCATAAGAAGACCTGCGATCAGGCCGATCGTGCTGTGGTTGTTCGTGGCGGCCCACTCCCACGCACCCCAGTCGAGAGCTGCAAGCAGGCCCGTCACCCCGAGCGGTCCCAGCGGCATCGGCGACAGCCTAGCGCTGCCCCCCGACGCAACGCGGCTAGGTCTCGCGACGCTCGTAGGCGCGTTGAGAAGGGGCTGAATCGGCGATGCCGCGGCCTGGGATTCCCGCGGTGGCCTCGAGCGGTCTATCCTGTGGCCGAGGACGGCTTGCGGGCGAAGTGTTGTGGTTGCACAGAAGCCTTCCAAGCTTCTAGGGCGGGTTCGATTCCCGTCGCCCGCTTGCTTGACACCACGGGGAGTGGCGCAGTCTGGTAGCGCACCCGGCTGGGGGCCGGGCGGTCGCAGGTTCAAATCCTGTCTCCCCGATAAGAGAAAATACCTGGAAATCGGGCATGTTTTCGTTAGCGCCGCTGGCCTCGGAAACCGACGACGGGGAACCAACGGGGAACCAACTTGCTGAGGAACGTGCAGATCCTCCGTTGCGTAGGGCTCAGGCGCACTACGCGAGACCTGGTCCCGTCACGCTCCGCAACCACGACGCTTCAGCGACGGTTGTCTGCGGGGTCGTCGGCTCGCAGGGCCATCAACCTGATTCCGGGGGCGTAGATGCTTCCAGGAGCGTCCACATCGTCCAAATCGTGCGGGTTCCTGGACTCATTGGACGCGTTGGTTGGACTGGACGTTGTCAAACCGTTGTCACGCGCAGGGGCCGGCGGTTGTTATGCGCGCTACCCGGAGCCCGGCTCAGCAGGCGCGGTGACGTCCGCGGACATCGATGGCCGGGAGACTGCGTAGGCTTCGCGCGTGGCTCGGAGCGATTTGATCAAGCAGATGCTCTCGAGTCATCAGCGCGGCGATGAGGCGGCGTTTCGCGAGGCGGCATCAGAGGTCATCGCGGATGAGCGTAGAAAGCATCATGGGCTGCTAGCGGATGAGCTCGAGGGCATCATGGTCTCTGGTGATCAGACAGCGCGGCGCGGGGTTGCGTTCTCGAGCCTCAAGCCGCTTCCGAAGGCCAGGGACGAGGCTGATCTCGTGGAGCTCTGCAACCCGCGGCGCACCCTGGACGCGCAGATCCTGCGGCCGGATGTGCGAGACCGGTTGGCGGAGGTGCTCGAGGAGCACCGCAAGGCGAGTGTGCTGCGTGCCCATGGTCTCTCGCCGGCACGGTCGCTGCTTTTCGTGGGAGCGCCGGGCACTGGCAAGACATCGACCGCGGAGGCCCTCGCGTCTGAGCTCGGCGTTCCGTTCGCGCGCGTCAATCTGCCCGTGGTCGTGTCGTCGCTACTCGGGGAGACGTCGCGTAATCTCGCGGCGATCTTCGATAGCTGTCGGTCCGAGCCGTGGGTGCTTCTATTCGACGAGTTTGACGCGCTCGGCCGCGAGCGAAGCGATGCCGGCGAGCATGGCGAACTCAAGCGTGTCGTGACCTCGTTCATGCAGCTGCTCGACCACTACACAGGTCCGGCCCTCGTCATTGCCGCCACCAACCATCCGACGATGCTTGACGACGCGGTCTGGCGGCGCTTTGACGAGGTGCTCGGGTTCAAGCTCCCGACGCTTCGAGAGACAGAAAAGCAAGTGCGACGCCTGTTCCGCCGCGTCCGGCTTGCCATCGAGCCTCGGGAGGTCGCCCGGCAGCTGCGCGGACGGGCCCAGGCCGACGTTGAACTCGTCTGCCTCGCCGCAATGAAGCGCTCTGTCATGCGAGACGGCGAAGAGGTGTCATCCGCCGATCTCGCCGCGGCGATCCGGCGGCTGGAGGAACGACGAGCGACCATCCGTACCTCCCTGGACTAGGCCCCGAACACCCAGAGCTGGAACACCTTCGCCTGGTCGCGCGCGGCATGGTGGTACGCCGCAAGGCACCTGGTGGCGGCGGCCCCCGCCCGCGCAGGTATGAAGACCACCGAGCGCATGCGGACGCGCTCGAGGAGTCGCTCGAACAAGAACTCGCGACCCGACCGGCAACACGGCCATTCAACATCGATCCGCGAGCGATCCTCGTCGTCACCCTCAACCGCGCGGTGGTCGACGAAGTGTGGGAGGGGGTAGACATGCTCGAGCTCGACGGCCAAACCCTCTCAGCGACCGTCGCGTTCTCCAAGCGCGTCGACCTCGCGGGCTTCCTAGACCGCCTGGCGCGATACCGCGCTGCGAGCCCAACCGAGCGAGGGAACCTGTTGGGCGCCGACCTGTTCGACGCGATCGACGAGGTTCGCTTCTACGGACCCCGCGACCGCATCACGCCGCGCCTCGCCGAGCTGCTAGCCGCGACGCCTCGCGGCGCGATCGAGGTTGACATCGAGATCTGGCATCCGGGCGACGCCAGTTCGGCCGAGGAGGCGCGTGCATGGGCCGAGATCGTTCGAGCCGCCGTTGCAAGCGCCGAAGGAAACGTCATCGATTCGTTCACCAACCATGACGTAGGTCTGCTGCTGCTTCGCGTGCGAGTGGAAGCACTGGCGATCGCGACGCTCGCCCAAATCGACGAGATCGCTTCCATCGACCTGAAACCCACGGTCGCGGCAGCGGTCGCCGACCACGAAGATCTCACGGCCGCCGACCTCCCCAGTGTGGCCCCATCGCCGGCAGACAGTCCGCTCTTTGCCATCATCGATTCCGGCGTGAGCGGGTCTCACCCGCTCATCTCACCCGCTCTCTACGAGGCGACGACGCTCCTGTCGGGCCTCCGAGACGGGGCCGACGATCATGGGCATGGCACGGCCGTGGCGGGCCTTGCGCTACACGGGTCAGCCGAGGACTGGTTGCAGGTCGGTGTGCTTGCTCCGCACGCGCGCCTCCTCTCGATCCGCGTTCTCGACGAGCACAACGAGTTTCCCGTGCAAGACCTCTGGCCCAAAGCCGTTGCTGAGGCGGTCGCTCACGCAGCGGCGTTGGGTTGTCGTGTCGTCAACCTATCGTTGGGCGACAGCACGGCGCCGATGGCAGACCGCCGTGCCACGCGCGTCGCCGCCGTCCTCGACGATCTCGCACGCCGTCACGGGCTGGTGCTCGTGATCCCAACCGGCAACGTCGACGATCCGACTGACTACACCGAGCCGAGCCACGACGCCGACAAGAACTACGCTCGCGCGATGCTTGCCTCGAGCAGCACGACCCTACTAGACCCAGCGCCCGCCGCTCTCGCGCTGACCGTCGGCGCTCTCGGCGCCTCGGCACCACTGCCACTTGGCGAGAAAATCGTCGGCGGACCCACGTCCCCGAGCGCCAACACCCGGCGCGGTCCCGGCATCGCCCGTGGGCTAAAGCCCGAGTTGTCGGCGCCGGGCGGAACGTTCGCGCTCAACGACACCATCGGGTTCGTTGACAGACGACAACTGCAGCCGATCGTCCTCTCCCATCACCCCGACGCGCTCTTCGAGCGCCAGAAAGGCACGAGCTTCGCCGCGCCGCTTGTGACTCGCGTAGCGACCGCCGTTCAAGCGACCTACCCCGACGCCTCGGCGCCACTCATCCGCGCCCTCGTCCTGCAGGCAGCCTCCTCACCCGCACTGCCGCGGGATCTGTTGCCGAGCGGAACGAGAGGCGAGATCGAGCGGCAGACGACATATCTCGTTGGCCACGGCCGGCCGGCTCTCGAGGCAGCCCGCTTCTCCAGTCCGAACCGCGTCGTCCTGATCGACCAGGTGCGGTTAGAGGTCGATCGGGTCGTGCTGTACGAGGTTCCGATTCCGGCGTCGTTCTTCGAGTCGGGAGGTACACGCACGATCGACCTGGCGGTCTGCTTCGATCCACTGACGCGCTACCGTCGCAAGGACTACCTCGGCTCACGGCTGTTTCCCTACCTCGTGATCGGACACAACACCGATGACATCGTGCGCGTCCTTTCCCAGGCAGACGACGCAGAACTCGAGACCGACGTCGAGACCGACGAGCCGACAGAAGACGACGGCGAGCTCACGCCGTCCTCGCTCGCGCAACTTCGCCGTGTCGACCTCCGGCCCAGCACGGCAATGAGCTCCGACAGCGCCAACATCCTCCTGCGGCGGCGATTCACGCAATACATACGCCCAGCTGATCCACCGGTGTTTCACCTCGCCATTCGCAGCACAGCCCGCTGGTCGCCGGAGGGCACCGAAGACGCCGTCGGCGTGGCACTAGCGCTCGGACACGACAAGACCGGGATCGACCTGCACGCCGAACTGCGAGCCCAACTCGAGGTCGCCGTGCAGCTCGAGATCCCGGCATAGCAGCTCGGGAAGGGTTCCTCGAGGACGAATCACGGCCGCGGGCCGGCTTCGCGCGTGTCCGGCCCCCCGTTGTTCGTGACGGCTCGCCTCGACGCCGACGGGCGCTCGAGCCGTAGCCGACGATCTCGCCGGGCAGCGGCGCCGTGGCGTAAGCGTCTCTGCCGGCGCGCGCAGGGTCTGTGGGATCGCGATGCCCGCGACCACGCAGGGGCGTCAGTCGCTTCAGCTGGGCGATCTCGGCCTGCGCCTGCGCGAGCGTCTGCGGATGGGCGAACGTGCTCGCCGTGCTGTCCGCGAGGCGTCGCAGCAGCGCGAGCTGGCGAGGGGTGGCGGTTCTCACGTTGTCCTCCTTGGTCGGGTGGCGAGGTGCCGGCCCGGGGGCACGTCGGACGGCTGTGTCAAGCGCTGTCCCGTCAGGGAGCGCCGAAGGCGAAGCGGCGCGCGGGGCTTGACACGGCTAAGGCCGGTGTGCCGGGATCACGGCGACCTCGCGGCCCGACCATAAGGGCGGCAGACCGCCGCATCGCGTATGCCTGAGAGCCGCCTGACGCATCGGTTCGCGCAGACCGTTAGGCGATCATGTGGGGATGGCCGAGATCTCCGAGACGCTGGTCGACAGCATGGAACCGCTGGCGCGCGCGGACACCGACTACCTGGCGGGACAGGTGGCCGAGGCCCTCGTCGGGTTCGATCGAGTGCTCGAGGTGTTCGCGCGCGAAGGCCTGTACGCCGGGGAGATGCCAGCCCGTGTGCTGCAGGGCCGCGCCGCCGCGCAGTTGGCGCTGGGATACCCCGACGACGCGTTGGCGAGCTGTATGCGCGCGCTCGTAGCGCTCGGCCCGCCTGGCGGAGAGCTGGATTCGCCGGCTTGCCGCGGCGCCGTGCTCAACACGACCGGTCAGGTGTTGCGCACCAAGGGTGAGTTCGCCGACGCCGTGCAGGCGTTCGTGTGGGCGATCGTGCTGCTTCGCGACGACCCCGGCGATGTGCTCGTCAGCGCGCTGTCCAACCTCGGAGCGCTCGCCTCTCACCAGGGCGACCGTCCGCGCGCCCTCTCCGCCTACCGCGAGGCGCTCGACATGCTGGAGCAGCACTGCCCAGCGAGCGCGCAGCGCGGCCACGTGCTGGTCAACCTGGCCGGCGCGCTACGCGACGAGGGACAGCGTGACGAGGCGCTTGAGCGACTGACCGAGGGCCTGGGCGTGCTGCGCGCTGCCGGTCACGCCCGGGCGGTCGCGAACGCGCTCATCTCGCTCAGCCAGATCCACGCCGAGCTGGAACGACACGCGCAGGCGCTTGCCGAGGCAGCCGAGGCCGAGGAACTCGCTGCCAAGCTTGCGCCCGCGAGCGAGCTGCATGCGCGCTGCGTGCGCAACCGCGCGATGATCGAGGGTGAGGCAGGCGACCTGCCGGCAGCGGCGAGCGGACTGCGTGAGGCACTGGAGATCCTCGCCGGCGTCGCACCCGTCTCGCGCGACGTCGTTGACACGCAAACCCGTCTTGCGGCAACCCTCGCAGGCCTCCAGGACCTCGACGGCGCGCTCGAGCAGGCGCGCGCGGCGGTGTCCTGCGCCGAGCAGTTGCGTGAGCGAAGCGCCGTGGGAGCCGGGCGCGAACTGCTCGGCGCTGTCACCGCCCGCGCCTACGACGCGCTCGCGTTCTGCCTGGTGCGCCGCAACGAGCCGGCCGACGCGAGGGACCTGATCGCGGTGCTCGAGCAGCGCCAGTCTCGACGACTTCTCGACGCGCTCGGCATGCGGGCCATCACGCCGCCGGCCGCCGACGAGCGCATCCAGCGACTCGCGACGCTGCGCCGCGAGGCACGCCGCGCCCAGGAACACGTGCGCCGCGGCCGACAGGCCCTCGCGGCCGGAGAGGAGGCACCATTCAGTCTCGACGAACTCCTCACGATCGAGGGGAGCATCGCTCACCGAGTGATCGTCGCCGAGGCAGAACGCGGCGCCGGCGTCGACCTCGCGCCGCAGACACCGCTTGACTGCTCAGCGCTGCAGACGTCACTCGGTGAACGGCAAGCCGTGCTCCACTGCGTCGTGACGCCGATGGTCAGCGCGGTCGCGACCGTCACCAAGACAACTGTGGTGGTGAGCGAAGTGGTCGACGTGCCGGCGCAGCTCGCCGGGCCGGTGGATGACGTCGCATCCGCCGCACGACGCGAGCAACCGATCCCACGGCGCACGCTCGACACGCTCGCGGACGTGCTGCTCGCGAACCTGCCGGCCGACGTCGAGGAGGTGATCGTGGTCGCCGACGGACCGCTGCACCGCCTCGCGTGGGCGCTGCTTCCGGTGCCCGCGTCCGGGCAGCCGCTTGGCGTCGCCGCTGTGCTCAGCCATGCGACGTCGATGACGACATGGTTGGAGATCGCAGGACGCGCCACCGAGAACGCCGGTTCGCGAGACCTCCTGCTGGTCGGCGCGCCGGCATACAGCGCGGAGCAGATCCCTGACGAGCGATTCCGCCGCCTCGACGGCACCAAGCAGGAAATCGACGCGATCGCTGCGCTCGTAGAGGACCGCACGATCCTCGAGGGCGAGGAGGCGACCGAGGCGCGCGTACTCGAGGAGCTGCCCCAGCATCGGAGGGCGCACATCGCCTGCCACGGCTACGTCGACGAGGACCCGCGAAGCGGAGGTCTGATCCTGGCCCCGCCACGACCATCCGACATCGACGCGGCCGCGCGCAGCGACGACCTGTTGCAGGTGTGGGAGCTTGAGGACCAGGACCTCCCACTCGAGCTCGTCGTCCTTTCCGCGTGTTCGACCGCCACGGGGGAGGTGCTGGGGGGCGAGGGGCTGCTCGGGCTGATCCATGCCTTGCACTGCGCCGGCGTGCGTCAGGTCGTCGCCGCGCTGTGGCCGGTCGACGACACAGCCACGGCACGGGTCATGACGACGCTGTACACGTACCTCGATGCAGGGATGGCGGTGGCTGAGGCGCTGCGCAGGACCAGGGCCGATCACCAGGGCGGTTCGCCCAAAGGATGGGCTGCCTGGGTGGTCTCAGGACCGCCCGCATCCGTCTGATGACAGCGAAGCGTCGTCGGCGATCGCGTCCTCGACGCGCTTCGCGATGCGGTTCACAAGCCGCGCGGCGCCTGTTCGAGCTCGAGGAAACGCTCGCGGATGCCCAGGAGGAGTTCGAGGCACTGCGTGAGACGGTTATGCGCAAACCCCATCCCAGGCGACCGCATCGCGCGAAACGCGAGCGTCCGCGCAGCGTCGCTGCACACGCTCGCTGCGGACGACCAGCAGGCCTGACCGCTGCGGACGAGAGCGCTTCCGCATCGCCAGGCACTGGCGAGCGTCGGCCCGAGCTCGGGCTTCGCGCGCACGCCTCGTCCAGATGGGCCGGCGACGTCCAACGAACTGGCGGCCTCTCGCGTGTGAAGCGATATGTCGTTCGGCGCGAAACGCCCGTATCGCCTGCAAATCGTGTACATGCGATGTTTATATGTTTATGAACGACCGCGCGCAAGCGAGTTTTCCGCTCATTTAGGCGCCGATTTCGGCTCGCTAAGGACAACGAGCTCGGCATCGTCCTTAAGCCGTGTTCGCGTGCTCGGCTTCGATACCGCCGCGGACCTCCTGAGTGGCTCGAGCCCGAGATCGTCGCCGCCGCGTAGGTAGAGACACGTCGAGCCCGCTGAGGGGCGGGCTCGACGCAACGACGAGTCCCAGAGGGAGGAGAGGTTCTCTGTGCCTCACACGGTACGCCGACAGTTAGCCGCCGTCCTTCGACGGCCGTACGTAGTTCCCGGGCGCGACAGCGCCCAAGAGAGAGCGGCCAGGCCCGCCGCGCACCTACCGCGCCCCCCGAGGACGCAGCCGCAGGCTCGCAGACGGCAGGGCGTGCGGATCAAAGACGGGCTGAAGCGGAAGTGGCGACATGGAGTCGCGCGGGTGGGCGGGGATGGGAGCTACGCACGGGACGCTGGCTGCTCGAGCGAGAACAGCGCGGTGGGTCTTGCCGGATCAGCAGTGAGGTGCTTGGCGAACTCGCGGTAGATCTGGCTGCGAAGAGCAGCGAGAGCCGCCCCTCGCACGCCGAGGTACTTCTCGTTGTGTCCGCGGATCGCGTCGATCGTGAGCGCGTCGCCGAAGACGTGGCGCCACTTCTCGCGCTCGGCCAGGATTCCGTTGATCACCTGGTCCACCGCGAAGGATCCGGTCAGCGTGATCGACGACGGGTCCAGCAGCAGGATCGGCGTCGAGAGCGATCGCCCGATGAGGCGCCCGAGGTCCTCGAGCGCGGGAATGATTCGCGGGTCCCGAAAGTCCTCCGTTGCGAGCTCGTGGCGCTGCATCCCTTCGAGCAGGGAGGGAGTCATCGCATCGGACTCCACCATGCGTCGTCTCCAGGCCTCGCCGCTCGCGAGCGCCTCGAGATGCCCGTGCTGGCCGCAACTGCAGAGCCACTCGGTGGACAGCGGTGCGAGTCGATCGACCCAACTGCCCCTTTGGTTCAGCTCGTCAACGACCGCCTGGTCGATTGGGAGGTGCGCTATCTCCCCGGCGAGGCCGCGCGCGCCGCCGAGCATGATCGAGTCAACGAACGCGAGTCGCGCTGCCTTGTGCGGATGGACGATCATCGTCGAGGCGCCGAGCCTGCCGCCGATGCGCAGTACGAGGGCGATGCTCCAGTCCGTCTCGTCATCCGCACGCCCTCGTGAGCGCGTCTTGTCGTAGACGACCGCCAGGGCGTGGGCGTTGGCATCGTTGAGCGCGTGCGTGCGATCGGGCGGGCATCCGATTGCCTCGGCGACGATCTCGGGGAGCGAGCGATCCTCGGCGAGCCAATCCGGGTGGAGCATGGTGCCGGCCGGCCGCTTGTTCTTGCGTACCGGCCACGGCCAGGCCGTCGCGACGCCGATCAGCGGCACTTGTCCGTCGACTGCGAAGTCCGGGTCGACCGACGCCTGTGCGAGCACGGCGTTCGCGGCCTCCACGACTCGCTTGAGCAGGTCAGCAGGCGGGAGCGCGGCCTGTCCGCGGCAGGGCGGCAACTCGACGGGGTAGTAGACGTCCGCGTTCGCGTCGACTAGCCCGGCACGGCACGATTCGGCACCGACGGCGATCGACAGGACCGAACCCCACGCGCGACCAAGGCGCGGCGGGCTCGTTCGAACGAGATCACGCTCGCGCAACGCCGCGAGCCCGTTCGCGACCGTCCGACTCGACAGCCCGGTGACCGCCGCCAAGTCGTCGTAGGTCGGGTTGAGCGCACCCTGGGCGAGGATCGCCTCCACCAGGGGAAGCTGGGAGCCCAGGCGCGTCAAGCGGGGGGTAGGCACCACATCCAGTGTACGCCCCAGGGAGACGGATACCCCCACCAGGTAGCGCAGCAGCGCAGAACGACGCGAATATTGCGCGTTGGATCGAGGAGGATAACGCACTTAGGCCGCCCCCGCCGCAGGTTCGGCACAGCTGGCGGAGCGGAGCGGGTGACGCCGCAGTGGGTGGTGCCTGGCGATCCATAGATCTGGACATAGATTGTCAAATTGCGTTATCAACTACGCCAAGCATGCATGATCATCCGATATATGGCATGATCACCGATACGCGAGGCGCAAGTAGGCTGGGTTGGGCTGCTAAGGGAGGCGGCATGACGAGGTCCACGAGCAGCAGCATCAGGGCGGCACTGGTGTGGACGATGGACGTCCGCAGACGGTCGACCGGAGCGCCGCGACATGTCGATCCGGTGGCGTTCCGGGGTGGGCGCTACTCGAAGCGCGTGGCACTACGCGCGTCTCGCCGACTGTTGAGCCACTACTGCCTGGGGAGGGTGAGATGGGGCCACTGACAACGACGGTTGTCGCCTTGCTGACGGCGATAGCGATGATCGTCTCGACGGTCCGATTCGCTGTGGACAGCCGAAAGGGTGCCCGGACGCGGCGGCAGCTCGCCGCGCTGAGCGCGGCAATGACCGCGGTGATCGTCGCGATGCTGTACTCGGGCGTGCTCGTGGCGAACGTCCCGGCCGCAGCCAGGTTCGTCGGGGGCGCCGGTACGAGCCATGAGATCTACCTCCTGATGAGCGCCGTTGACGGCTTCCTGACGCGTATCGCGAACCTGATCTGCCGCAGCCTGAGCGTACGTCAGGTCGGGTATCGGCCGAGTCCGCCGATCTGGCCTGCCGGCGTGCTGTGGGCTGGCTACCTCGCGCGGTTCGCGATCCATCGCTACCACCGCAGGTCCCACAACGGCGTCTCGGCGCTCACCGGGTCGGTCTATTGGTCGCACGTGACGGCGTGTGCGATCGCGGTCGCGTTCCTGATCGTCGTCGTCGGCTGGAGCCCGCTCCTCGTGGTGCCGACGTCGGTGGCGGCGATCACGGTGCTCGTGGTCAGCGTCAAGTCCGTGGTCGAGGACCTCATGAAGGTCGCGATGACGGCGATCCACACGGTGATCGCGGCGGTCTCGAGCATCGGCAAGTGGCTCGCCTACGTCGCGACCGAGGCCGCGCGCCATGTTCGTCGGTTCTTGAGGCTGGCGAGCAAGGCGTACCTCAACCAGGTACGTGCGCCTCTGCGGCGCCGCCTCGCCGCCCTCGAGCGGTGGAACGAGGAGCTCAAGGTTCGCATGACCGAGCGACTCCGCCTCCAAGAGGCGCGCAACGCCGAGGAGTTCGGGAACGACTAATGGAGGCGTGATGGTGCGAGCGAATCGCACGGCCGGCACACGCGGATTGCGGTTCCGGCGCGATGGCGCACGCCGCGAGCAAGGTGAGATCAAGCAGAGATTCGATCACCGGATCTCGATGTTGAATCGGGGAGGCAGTGACAGCACGTAGGCCCGAGCGCGTTCCACGGTGGCTTGAGGAAACCGTCTACGAGTTCGCGAGTGGCGTCGCCCTGGCGGTCGGCGTCGTCGGCGTCGTTCGGGCCGGCCGGGACGTCTGGCTCGGGGTCGTCCTGCTCGTGCTCGCGTTCGTCTTCAACGCGCGAGCGGCCGCGCTTAGGCGCACGCGGCGAGCCACGCCTCCGGCTGGGGACGCGACCGGTCTGGCTGGGGACCGCTTGCTCCCGCGCGAGCACGTCGAAGCGGCACCCGACGACGAAGAGCCTGAGCAAGAGGCGACTCGGCAGGGGAGGAACGATGGGCCGTACGCTTGAACGCTGGCGACCTGGCTACGCGCTGCTGCTGCTCGTCGCGGTCGTGTGTGCCGCGCTCGTGATTCGCGATGCCGCGCAGATCGGCCTGTCGTGGGCGACCTCCTACGACGGCACCGACCCGACTCCGTGTGCAAGCCCGAGTCAAGACGTCTCGGTGCGCGCGAAAGCCCCGCTGTTTGCTGCCGACCACGAACGGATCGGGACGCTGTTGCTGCGCTACTCGCCGAGGTGCGCGACCGAGTGGGGCCAGTTCGTGCTGACCCCGGCGGCTGAGAAGCGACTGCTCGGCAGGGCCATCGAGGTGATCGCGATCCGCCCGGCCGACAACCGCGTCACGGTGTCTGAGACCGCGCTCGTCGGCGGCCGCAACGGCCGGTACGGCTACGGCAACCAGCTGGGGGCGAATCCGTGCGTCCGGGCGCAGGCGCGTCTACTCGCAGGCCACGGACAACCCGCGGGCCGGCTCGCGCAAACCGAGTGTCAAGGACTGCCCGCAGGTCAATGACGGGACACCAATCAACGGCTTGAGTCCTTCCGCAATCAATCAACTCGAGGAGGAGCCATGAGGCTACGAACATTTCTCGCGCTGGCGGCCGCGGCAGTCGCCGCTGTCGTGGTCTGGGTGGCGCCTTCGCAGGCGCAGCCGTCCGGGCCGTACGTGCTCTCCTACAGCGGCGGGGCATACATTCGCTTCTTGCCAACGACGAACTCGGGCGCCTACAACGCCGTGAGCGGCCTCGTGCCGAACGGCACGCCGCTCGACCTGTACTGCTGGATCGATAACACCGGAAAGGGCGGCTGGGCCTATGTCGGCTCCTCGCGCAGCCACCTCTACTGGACTGACCGGTGGTTCAACGTGCCGGTTCCGGGAGATCACGATGGCACTACGGGCTTCATCTCCGCTGGCCTCGTCGCGAATCAGACCCGCGTTCCACGGTGCGTCAAGGACGTCTATGGCGACTACGGCCCGCCGCCGGCCCAGACGCCGCCGCCGACGCAGACCCCTCCTCCGACGCGGACTCCGCCGCCTACCGAGACTCCGCCCCCGACCCAGACGCCGCCGCCCACCTACCCGGAGACGAGCGGTGGCGTCGTGCACACCTGGACCAACTACCTGGACGCGGGCGGCGCGGAGGGCCCGGAGATCGGTTCGAACCAGACCGTGCAGGTCGCGTGCAAGGTTCAGGGGTTCACGGTCGCCGACGGTGACACCTGGTGGTATCGCATCGCGTCCCCCTCGTGGAATGGGAGCTACTACGGCAGCGCCGATGCCTTTTACAACGACGGCTCGACCTCCGGAAGCCTGATCGGCACGCCATTCTTCGACCCAAACGTCCCGAACTGCTGAACCTCGACAGTGGTGCGGCGCTGCCTACGGCGCGCCGCACCACCGGCGCTGGAGGCAAGGATCCGACCGCGCGTTGACGCTCATCCGTCGAGCCAGTCTCCGGGCGGCGCGCCCGGCACGAAGACGTCAGCGCCGACGCCGGGGGCCTGCTCAAGGGCCTGCTGGATCGCGGCAAGTTGGTGGTGGAAGGCGAGCTCCCCTCGCGGGTCCTGGCCGGCGTGGTCGATCTGGGGCGTCCTCGCGGCTCTGGCCGCCGGGCGCAAGAAGTGCTTGGGCACGTGCACAAGCAGCCCGGAATCACGATCGCCGAGCTGGCTGAGCGCATGAAGATCAAAGCGAAGTACCTCTACCGGGTCCTTCCGCAACTCGAGAAGGACGGGAAGCTCCGCGAGCGCGACAAGGGCTGCCACCCGCCAGAAGGCTGAACCGCAGGGGTTACCAGACGGTGACGGCCGCGCCAACGTTGCGGTCTCCAAAACCGCAACGCCAGGTTCGATTCCTGGGTCCCCCGTAGCGCGAAGTAGAGCGATTATCCCGCGCAGAGCCAGGATTTACGGGCTTTCGCGACGACGTGCAGACTCCGCCTGAAACCGCTCAAGGCCGCTGGAAATGGGTCGGCACTGCAGCGGAACTGCAGCGGAGCGGTCTCGGCCGGCCACAGTCGATCCGCCGCTGCGACACAGACGCTGCCGACTTGGGACGAACCGGGGACGATCGCCCCGTCTCACACCAACGACGACGCGGGCCCGTCCTGGATCCGCGGGGCACCGCCGAACTCGGTGTGCCGGCCCGGCGGACGTGCCGGCTAGCCCAGTCGTTTCGAGACCGTCGCGCCTTCTTGGTGTTTGCCCTCGAAGATGCGCAGCACGACCTGGCGGGGTCGTGTGGTGTTGAGGTGCAGGCGCTCGCGCGTGACGATGAGACGGCGCAGGTGGCGATGCGCGTACTCCAGGTCGACGTGGAGCTTTGCGCCCTTTGGAAGCCCGGTCACGTCGAGCTTGAGGACGCCCCTCTGCCATGTCAGCGATCGCACCTTCAACGTCGGGCTCTTCGCTGTGGGTGTACCGGTCGGCGGCGTCGTCGGCACCGGCGGAGGCACCGTGACGGCGATCGTCGTTGCGTTGGCGGCGCTGCCCCGGCCGGCTTGGTCGATGAGCCAGAGCCGAATCGTGTACGTCCCTGGGCCGGGTGCGGTGATCTGCGCGCCCCCCGAGCCGTTGATGGCGATGGCGCTGCCGCACGTTGCTTGGCAGAGTTGCGCAAACGCGCCGCTGACCGGCTGTGGCGGGTTTGCTGGGTCGCTCCAGGAGAGGTCGATCGTGTCCGAGCCGCCTCCGACGGCTGTGGCCGTCAGGCTTTGGGGCGCCGATGGGCCGTTGTTGTCGACGACGACGGTCGGGCTTGGAACGGGGGTCGTGTTGCCCGCGGCGTCGGTTACGAGCAGCGTGAGCGTCTGCGCGCCGTCATGTAGCTCGGTGGTGTTGAGCTCGAGCGACCCGGAGGACAGTTGCGGGCATGGTTGGGTTTGCGAGTAGTCGCACGACTGGGGTTGCAGCGCGATCTGGCCGTCCGGTCCGTCGAGCGCGACTTGGGCGATGCCGCTTGGGTCCGACGTGCTGAAGGTCACCGGTTCCGAGCCCCACACGACGCCGCCACCCCAAAGCGCTCCGGCCAGGTTGGACACCCAGCCGGGACGGCGGCGAAGTCAGCCTGGCGAAGGGAAGCCCACGTGCACCAACCGTCAAAGCCCAACGCTTCGAGGTCGACCCGTGAGAACGACTTTGGGAGCGACGGCAACTGGGCCATGGAAGCGAGCCTAGCGCTCCGCGGCGCGCACGACGGTTCCATCGGCAATCGAGTCGCAGTTGCGCCTGCCGCACGGCGGATTCTGCGAGGATCGTCGGGTGCACGATTCGCGGAGCATCTGAATTGACGGGACTGTCGCGCTGTGGATGACCGCGACGAAATAGCCGCCCTGATAAGCGACTTGCACTGGCAGATCGACCAGATGGGTCCTCGAGGTATCAAGGACAAGGCCGGGAATCCGTACAACCCCTCCTATTACAAGCGGGGGTTGAAGAACGCCATCGACCGCGGCGGACTTTCCGTCGCGGAGTACGTGAGGCGCTACCTCTACAAAGCGCCCAGCGACGGCTACAAGAAGCTGGAGGACGCTGACTCGCTCGATCTGGCGTGCGAGGCCCTCGTAGCCGACGCCGCCAAGCCCTACGCGCGTCTGTTCACCGATGCGGACCGGGCGACCGCGACCGCGCGACTAGCCCCGCACGCAGACGCGATCGAACGAAGGAAGGCCGCCAGGACCAAACGGATCGAGGCGCGACGGGCGGTGTTGCCGAAGGACATCGCGGCACTCAGAGAGCTAGCTGCCGCTACGCCCGATCCTGAGGACGCAATTGCGATCAACTCGGCGATCTTGACACTCGCTCCGCAGGACGCCGTCGCCATGAATCGACTCGGACGCGCCCTCCAGGCGATCGGATCGCTCGATGCTGCAGAGCAAGCGTTCCGGCAGGTAATCGACCTCGACCCGAACAACAAGATCGCTACACAACGGCTGCGCGACCTCCTCCGACAAAGACGCTGAGCCTGTGCTCCTCGTAGCGACCGCAGTCGGTTGAGACGGCGGACGGCACTCTCGACCAGCGGCGGTAGCGCCTTTGCTCACATCGAGCCTTACCCAGGGATTCGGAGTCCTCCTTTGGTCAGCCGCGGGCCAACCAACGTTTCCGCAGGCGATTGGGCGTGACGGTTCGCGATTCCGTTGCCGATACTTGAAGAGATGCATTTTCGCAACGGCCAGTTGCTCCTCTCGCCATCAGATGTCACGGCGTTCATTGGTTGCCGTCATAGCTCGGCGCTTTCGCTCGCGGTAGCGCGAGGCGAGATCCCGTCTCCGGCGTCGTCCGCTGACGCGGAGCTCCTGTTTGCGAAGGGTCAAGAGCATGAGGCGGCGTACCTGGCTGGGCTGCGTGCGCAGGGGCTCGACGTCTGCGAGATCGTCCTTGGGTCGCCAGACAGGGCGCCATCGCCGGATGATTGGGAACGCGCCGCGCGCGAGACTGGGGAGGCGATGGGCGCCGGGCGCGAGGTCGTCTACCAGGCCGTCCTCGGCTCGGGCCGTTGGCGCGGCGTCGCGGACTTCCTCCTGTCTGTCGATGACCCGTCGCCGAAGTTGGGCGCCTACTCCTACGAGGTACTGGACACGAAGCTCGCGCGCCACGCGAAGCCGGCCTACGTGTTGCAGCTGTGCTTCTACAGCGCGGAGGTCGGGCGCATTCAGGGTGTCGCGCCGCGGGCGATGCACGTGCTGCTCGGCAATGGCGAGCGGGAGAGCTTCCGGCCCGACGACTTCGCCGCGTACGCTCGGCGCGTGCAGGCGCGGGTGGCTGGGTTCCTCGATGACCCGCCCGAGACCGAGCCGGTGCCCTGCGACGCTTGTGGGACCTGCGGCTTTCTAGAGCGTTGCGAGGCGTGGTGGGAGGAGGTGGATCACCCGACGCGCGTCGCTGGTCTGGGCGCGCGTTATCTGGCGCCGTTGCGCGCCGGCGGGATTTCGACCGGCGCGGCGCTGGCCGCGGCTGGCCCGGATGCGCCGGCGGGGATCAGCGCTGAGGTGTTCGCGAAGCTGCGCCGTCAAGCGGGGCTGCAGCATGAGCGCGACATCACCGGCAAGCTCCGTTTCGAGCTGCTCGACCCACCGTCCGGCTTTGCGCTTCTGCCTGAGCCGTCGCCGGGTGATTTGTTCTTCGATCTGGAGGGCAACCCGTTCTGGGACTCCGTCGACGGCAGCCTCGAGTACCTCTGGGGCGTCCTTGACCCAAGGGGCCGCTTTACCGCGATCTGGGCGCACGATCGCGCAGGCGAGCGGGCCGCGCTTGAACGGTTCGTTGACCTCGTTCACGCGCGTCTGCTTGAGCACCCCGGAATGCACGTCTACCACTACGCCTCCTATGAGCTGAGCGTGCTGCGTCGCCTCGCCGGCCGCTACGGCACGCGCGAGGAGGAGGTTGACGAGTTGCTGCGTCGCGGAGTACTGGTCGACCTGCTCAAGGTCGTGCGCGGCGGGCTGGTCGCCTCCGTTGCCGGCTACGGGCTGAAAGCGATGGAGGCGTTCCTCACGTTCGAGCGGCACGCGGAGGTCAAGGACGGCGGCACATCGATCGTAGAGTACGAGCGGTGGGTCCAGACACGCGACCCAGAGCTGCTCTCCGCGATCGCGGCCTACAACGAGGAGGACGTGATCGCGACACGGCTACTGCGCGACTGGCTGCTCGAGCGCAAGGCCGAGGCAGGCGAAATCCCCTCGCCCGATCCGCTTCCTCCGAGCCAGCCGAAAGCCGAGGACGCCGATCGCGCGGCGTTGCGGGATGCGTTGCTGGCGAGCGGCGACGGGCCCAGCAACCTGGTGGCTCAGCTGCTCGACTACCACGACAGAGAGCGCAAGCCGGTGTGGTGGGCGTTCTTCGACCGGCTCGAGCGGACATCGGAGGAGCTCATCGAGGATTCCGACGCGATCGGAATGATCGAGCCCGTCGGCGAGTCTCGCCCGGACGCGCGATCGCACATCCACGTCCTGACCTACCCGGCGCAGGAGCACAAGCTGCGCGCCGGCGATGCGCCGCGGGATCTCGCG
>DASXEZ010000070.1:0-2240 GCA_036489875.1 Solirubrobacteraceae bacterium
CACCGAGACCCGTGTTGTCGAGGTCGGCGTACGAGATCGTGTTGTTGCCGACGTTGGTCCAGAAGATCTTGTTGTCCGCGGGATCGATTGCAATCCCCTGCGGATCGTCAACCGTGGCGGCGCCGGTGTTTAGATCCTGAGACTCCGTGCCGTCTAGGTTCGCCTCGGCGATCGTCCCGGTGTTGCCCGGCCCGCCCCTCTCGTTGACCCAGAAGGTCTTGTCGGCGGGGGGGTCCACCGCGATCGCGGCTGGAACGTCGACCAGCGTGGGGTCGGCGATGTTCACGTTGCTGCCGCCGGAGCCGTCGAGGCTGGCCTCAGAGATCGAGTTGGCGGTGGCGTTGACCCAATAGATCGTGTTCGCAGCCGCATCGATCGAGACCCCGTTCGGGGCGCTGACGGTCGCGCCACCAGTGTCGAGAACGCTCCCGCTACCGCCAGAGGGGAGGTCCGCCTCAGAGATCTTGTTGGCGCTGTTGTCGCCCCAATAGATCAGGCCCGTCTGGGGCGGCGACGCACCCAATGCCCCGGCTGGCAGTGCAGACAACGCCACCATCACGCCCACCGTGGGAAGCAAAAGCCAGGTTCGCAACTCCATCCCTCCTCGACCTCGTTCGTGATCAGGCTCCCTGCCGATCGCGTACACCCACCCCTGCGACAACATACACCCCAACGCTTCAAGCCAGGCAATAAGTTTCAGGCGTAGCCATCACCCGCCGCGCACACCCGCAAGCACCGTCCCCGACGCGCCAGACCGTTCCTCGTGGTCTCCACGACCAACCGCCATGACGCCGTCCAGTACTCCGACCCAGGCGCGACGCTGTGACTCCACCGCCACGACTGAACCGTCGCTCCTCCTGAGTCGCCCCAGGGCACTCTGACTGCTGGTCGCTCGGGCGCCAGATGCATAGGCACCCAACCGCCTTGCGCCTAGACCGCTGGCGATCGCGTTGCCGCGTTTCCGATCGTGAGCCATCGGCCGGCGCGCTCGTCGCTGGCGAGCGGATCCGCGGCGATTGCGACAGCGAGGAATGTCCGGTCGTGTCGGCTGGGTGGCGGTTACGCGGGTGGCATTGGGCCTGGGTCCGGTGCTCGTCCGGCGCTGTGCTCGAAGAATGCCGCGACCCAGCCGGGGTCGGCGGGTGTGAGGAGCGATTCGGCGAGTTGATCGTCGACGTCTTGGAAGCCGGAGGCCCGCAGCTCTAGGACCGCAGCGTCGATGTCGTAGACGGTCTCGCGCAAGCCCGGCTCCTGGTTGTCAAGCAACAGCCAGAACGCGCCGGGACGTCCTTCATACGGCATGCCGACGCTGCCGGCGTTGACGTACGCAGGCGCGCCGGGCAGCCTGCGGATCATCTGCTGGTGGGTGTGACCACCGACGACCAGCTCGTGCGAGACGCTGGCGAGCGCCTCGCGCAGCGCTGCGTCCGGGGTCTGCCGGGTCAGGATCTCATCGTCACGTCGCGGCGAGCCGTGACAGAAACACACGCCATCCATATCGCTGACGATCGGCCACGAGGCAATCCGGTCTCGCCAACTTCGATCAAGCGCCCGGGCGCTCCACGCTGCGGCGCGGCCGGGAGCGTCATCCTCGACCGGTGCGCCGTCCCACGCTGCCACCGTCTCACGCTCGGAGTTACCGCTGATCCAGGTCACGCGCTCGCGACGAACGCTCAACAGCTCAAGCGCCTCCCGGGGCAAGGCCCCACCAACGACGTCGCCGGCGACCACGAGCGCGTCGGCACCAGCTCCCGAGTCAAGGTCAGCCAGCACCGCCCGCAGCGCAGGCAAGTTGCCATGGATGTCGGCCAGAACGGCGATGCGAATATGTGCAACCTATCAGTTGCTCATATGCGGCGCGCCTACAGCGAAGCCCGAGACCTACGCGAACGCGTTGCCGCTCAGTGATTTCGAAAGCGCGGCATCGGTGGGGCTGGCGATCGCGTTGCCGCGGATCCGATCGTCCGCGGCTCCGCAGACTGGCGATGGCCTTGCCGCCAGGACGCTCGTTGGCGTCCTGCGGCGGAGCGCTTTGGCGACGTCGGCTCAGAGTTCGATTCGATCAGGATGAACCGGGCTCCCGGTGGCCTTGTCGAAGCCACTCGGACGGTGCGGTTCAGCTCTGCTTTCCGCGTCAGAGACTCCGACCCCGGGGTTCGCCGTCGCGTCGGCTGCGCTTGGGTTGGGCCACGGCTCTTCTTGGGAGCGGCGCCGCCAGACGCGGTTGCTGTCTCGCATCG
>DASXEZ010000160.1:0-88579 GCA_036489875.1 Solirubrobacteraceae bacterium
CTGAAGGGGTCGACGGCATGGCGTCCTGGCTCGAGCAAATTGAACGAACGGGGTGCCCACTCAACGGCCGCCTCGAGCTGACTCTTATGCGGGATCGGGCCACGAGGTAGAACGGCTTTGGCCAGTCCATCGATATTCACGAACACGTTGGTGGTGATGAAGTAGAGCGAGCGGTTGCCGACGACGCTCGCCTCGAGCTTTGCCAGCGCTGGGTTATCGGTAACGGAGACAACCGGTGCCTTCGACGTCGCCAGAAAGCGTCGGAACGCGGGAATGAGCGAATTGTCGGAGGCATGCACCAAGTCGAGCGGATCGCGAGACTGTTCCACATAGGTGTGGAGCGGTGATAGCTGCGCGACGACCATGAATGCCAGGAGGGCGGATGCACATGCGAGGAGCGCTGGCCGTCGAATCGCCGTCAGCCAGATCGCCAGAGTGGCGGCAATGAAAGGCTGGACGTACATGAAAAGCTTGAACAGGCCGAATGCGGCGCTGTTGTGAGCCAGCAGGGCGCCCAGGGCGGCATCCAGCACCAGCACGACGGCTGCCGCTACACCTCGGCGGGCGCTCAGCACAGATCCGCAGAGCAGCATGAAGACCAGAAGCGCTGCCAGGACGATCGCCAGGCTGGTGCCAAGAGACCCACCGACGCCCGGGATCACCTTGAAGCCGACGAGTTCGGCCAAGCCCTCGGGAACGAGCGCGAAGCCGAAGAACGACAGCGGCGTGCCCGCCAGGCCACCGGTCGCCTGGCTGAAGGTGTAGTGAATCTCGAGAATCAGGTATCCGTTGAGGATCACGAAAGCCATCACGACCACGGGGATGAGGAACCTGGCCAGTGCAGCGAGGTTCAGTCGCCGTCGCGCCATCAGGATCGCCAGGTACGTCAGGTAGGCCAACGCGATCGTCGACGCCAGTTCGACGTAATTAAGTATGAAAGCACTGGCGATCAGCCCGACGGGCACGACGTCGCTCGTACGGACTCGGCGTGAACCGTTGTGCAGGTCCCCATCCATGAGCACCGCGAGCAGCGCCGCTGCGAGCCCGAGCCCGGCAGTCTGCGCGAGAAGTTGCTGGAGCCAGCCGTAGTTGGCCTCCGGCGAGACCAGCAAGAGCGCCACCGCGATCGGCGCGGCCCACCAGCGACGGGCCGCCTGCAGGGCAAGGGCTCCTGTCGCGCAAACGCCGCTCAGCTGGAGCGACAGGATGAACGGCATGAACGTCTGGTAGGGGAGTCGGCCGACCACTGCTGAAACGCCTGCGAGCTCGATGTCCGATCCCGGACGGCTGCCCAGGTTGTGAAGCGTTTCCAGGAATGTCGAGTAGTCACGGTCGTGGAGTATCCCGTTCACGTCGAACGGCATTACGAGACCGTGGTGGAGCAGGCCGAGCGCCGACAAAACGTAGTTGCCCATATCGTCGTTGCCTGCGGAATCCCAGTTGAAGCCGTAGGTGACTAGCGGGCCTGCAACCAGCGCCAGCCCCGCCAGGCACACCGCCAGCACGAGCAGCGCTCGGGGGTCGATACGTGGTCGCCGGATCGCGAGCACAACGGCGGCCGCAACGAGGAGGACCACCGCGACGGCCAGCCCGTAGTGCTCGACGCCGACGCCGCCGTCGTAGTTGAACACGAACAGGATGAGGTCGAACACCGCGGAGCCGAGCGCCGGTGCGACGAGCACGAGGCGAAGTTGCGAGGTGTCCGCGCCCACCGCGGCGAGCGTGCCGAGGCCGACGAGCCAGTAGCCCGCGAGCAGCGCAAGGACGACCAGCAGTGCTGTCACAGAACCCGGAACGTCATTGCGTCAAGCTCATCGGCAGGAAGCTTGAACGCCGCGATGCCGCGGCGCGCCGTCACAAACGCGCCGGTACGGCAGGCGGAGAGCTGTCCCTCGGGCAGGGCACGGCGCCGATAGTAGCCTTCGCGGCCGATCGACCCCGGCAGCTCCCGGCGGCCTGATTGGCGACGGTAAGCCGCTGGAGGCGTGCCAGACCGAGCCCTTTGAGTCGACGGCTGGCGGGAGAGCGAACCCCTGTGCGACGAGCTACCGCGGTGCCCGAACGCGGCCAGCGGACGGATCCTGAAAAGCGTGGATTGTGAGCGCCGCCCCCCACCAGGCGTGCTTCGCCGCCTGCCGCGGAAGCCCCCGCGGCGCAGATCCCCACCTTGACGGGCACGAAGATGAGCGGCACGAAGATCGTCCGAGGCGGAGGCGATCCGGAGTGACCGGGCTGGTTCCTGCGCCGACGGCGCATAGAATGTCGGTGCGCACTAGCCGGGGGCAAGTGGCGTTTGGTCTGCCAACTCCGGACGGGTGGGCGCGACCTCTGCAGCCAATGGGTGCCGTCAACTTTTCGATAGACGTGAGTTTTGTGGAGGAGCTGAAACGGCTCCTCCCCCTCGCCGTTTTCGTCGAGACCGGCACCTTCGAGGGCGAGACCGTCGCCATGATGGCGCCGCTGTTCGGCGAGATCCACACGATCGAGGTCTCGGACGCCTACTACAGGGCCGCCGCAGAGCGCTTTGGCCAGAACGCAGACATCACCGTGTACCACGACGACTCTCCGCGCGCGCTGGAGTCGCTGCGAGCCGATTTGGAGAACCGCTCCGTCCTCTATTGGCTCGATGCCCACTGGTGCCTCGCCGCGGACACCGGCGGCGCGCATTCTGAGTCCCCGCTGCTGGCAGAGCTCGATGCCATCGGGCACTTGAACACGGAGAGCGTCCTGATGATCGACGACGCGCGCCTTTTCCTATGCACTCCGCCGCAGCCGGCCGAGCTCGGAGGCTGGCCCCGGTTCCAGGCGGTGATCGAACGCCTGTTCAGGCTGAGCGCCCAGCACGACACGATGGTGATCAACGACGTCATCGTGCTCTATCCACGGTCCGTGGCCGAGCCAGTGGCCCAGTACGCGGGGTCGCACTCAATCGACTGGCTCGCCGCACTGCGCGAGCTGGATGAGTCCCGGGCAGAGATAGAGATGCTGCACGAGACGGCAGCGGAGCGCCTGGCGCTGATCGAAGAGCTCCACGGGATCCTCGCCCTCCAACGCGAAGGCGGCGGCGCCTGACAGGCAGATCGTCTAGCCCGCGAGCGCCTGGTGTGGCTTCGCCTCACAGTGCTCGCGGAACCACTCGACGGTGTTTCGGAGCCCGACATCGAACGGAGTGGCGGCGCGGAAACCGATCTCGTGCGCCGCGCGAGTGGTGTCCAGGGCTCGGCGTGGCTGGCCGTCGGGTTTGCTGGCATCCCAGAGGATCTCGCCCTCGAAGCCGGTCGCGTGCGCGACCGCCGTCACCAGCTCGCGGATCGTGATCTCAGAGCCGACGCCGATGTTGACCGGGGCGGGGTCGTCGTAGAGCTCGGTCGCGGCCACGATCGCCTCGGCGCAGTCGTCGACGTAGAGGAACTCGCGCGAGGCGCTCCCGGTGCCCCAGCACGTGATGCTCGGGGCGCCGGCGATGCGCGCCTCCTCGCACTTGCGGATCAGCGCCGGGATCACGTGACTCGAGGCCGGATCGAAGTTGTCGCCGGGCCCATAGAGGTTGGTGGGCATCAGGAAGATGCCGTGAAAGTCGTATTGCTCGCGGTAGCCGCCGAGCATGACGAGGAGCGCCTTCTTGGCGATGCCGTAGGGCGCGTTGGTCTCCTCCGGGTAACCGTCCCACAGACTCTGCTCGGCGAAGGGGACCGGCGTGAACTTCGGATAGGAGCAGACCGTCCCTACCTGGACGAGCTTCTCCACCCCGAGCAGCCGGGCCTGCTCGATCACGTTCAGACCCATCGCCATGTTGGCGTAGAAGAAGCGCCCCGGGTTGTCGCGGTTGGCGCCGATGCCGCCGACCTCGGCAGCCAGATGAAGGATGACCTCCGGCCGTGCGCGCTCAAGCAGGGCGGCCACCGCGAGCGCGTCGGTCAGGTCGTGCTCTCGCCTCCGCGGGACGATCAGCTCGCCGACGCCGCGCCCCCTAAGCAGCCGACAAACGGGCACGCCCAGGAATCCGGCCCCCCCGGTGACCAGGACCCGCTTGCCGGCGAGGCTCAGTGGCGGCGGGGACGCGCTGCTCTTACTCGCCGTTGACACCGCGCCGATCATAACGAGCCGCATCCCGCGCGCCGGCGGTTCGAGCGCGATTGCACGGCTGCCGAGGCGAGATAGCGGGAACTACACTCATTGCGATGAATCGCGACGCCCAGCGCCACCTCGCGGAGATCCTCTGCGACTACCGAGAACGTCTGGAGCGGGCCCGCAACGAACTCGATCCGCGCCTGGACGAAAGCGGTTTCCCGCTCGACTCGATCGCTGGCGAGATGCTCCTCGTCGAGGTGCGCATGCTCGACATCGAGAACTTCATGCGCGACGACATCGAGCGCCGCGAGCGTCGGGAGCGGCGCCATCCGCTCAAGCGGCTGCGCGAGCTCATGCGGCCGCGCATCGGTCTGCTCTACCAGCACAAGCCGGCGCTCTTGATGGTGCCGACGTCCTACTACGCGACCAACGCGCCCTCGCCGGCGCCGACGATCTCGGTGGTGACGCCGTCTTACGGCCAGGGCAACTTCATCGAACGCACGCTCTACAGCGTGGTCAGCCAGCACTACCCGGCGCTCGAATACGTCGTCCAGGACGGCGGCTCGCGGGATGAGACGGTCGAGATCCTGCGCCGCTACGAAGGTTCGCTCCACCACTGGGCCTCAGAGCCCGACGATGGGCAGGCCGACGCCATCAACCGCGGCTTCGCCCACACCTCGGGCGAGATCATGGCCTACCTCAACTCCGACGATGTGTTCCTGCCCGGCTCGCTGGCCTACGTCGCCCGCTATTTCAGCGAGCATCCGGACGTCGACGTGATCTACGGCCACCGCATGATCGTGGACGAGGAGGACCACCACATCGGCAGTTGGCTGCTGCCGCGCCATGACAGCGACGAGCTCACGCTCGTCGACTTCGTGCCCCAGGAGACCCTGTTCTGGCGGCGCTCGGCGTGGGAGGCCGCCGGGGGTGAGATCGACGCGAGCATGAACTTCGCACTCGACTGGGACCTGCTGCTGAGGATGCGGGAGAGCGGCGCGAAGATGGTTCGGGTGCCGCGCTTCCTCGGCGCCTTCAGGGCGCACGAGGCCCAGAAGACGCAGACGCTCGAGGACGAGTATCTGACCGAGACCGCTGCTCTGCGCGCGCGCGTACATGGACGCGGGATGTCACACGACGAGGCCTTCGCGCGCGCCAGTCCCTACACGCGCCGTCACGTCCCCTACCACCTGTGGTACCGCCTGCGCGCCCGCCTGCCGGGCCGCCGACAGGTCGTTCGCGTGCTCCCGGTCGAGCCGTGGCTGCGCGCACCCAGGGACCTCGAGGCGTCCGACGCGCAGTTGGCGAACTCCGAGAGGGGCGCCGCTTAGGCACCCGGGCGGCCGCGACGCGCGGCCTCAGCGCCCGAGCCGAAGCCAGTCGCCGAACTCGGCGATCACGCCGACCGCGCGGTAGCGCGCCTCGGCGAGGGAGTGACGGGCCTGCGCGAGCCAGGCCGGCTCGAGCGCCAGCGCGCTTAGCACGATCACGCCGAACGCGGCCAGGGCGAGCACCGCGAGCAACGCTGCGAAGGCGATCACCACGGCGCGCATCCTAAAGGCTCGACCGGGTCAGTTACGCGCCCGCGGCGCGCGCTCGCGCGGGCTCCCCCAAATTCAGAACCCTCCCTACAACAGGTCGGCGAGGGCTGCGAGGGCGGCGTCCAGCACCGCTTCGGGAGCGAGCGTCGCGTCGAGCGTGCGGATCCGGGCCGGGTCGGCCGCGGCCAGCTCCGCGTAGGCAGCGGCGATCGCGGCGAAAAAGGGGTCGGCCTCGCGCTCGAGGCGGTCGGGGTAATCGTCGCGCCCGCCGCGGCGAGCGCGCCCGGCGGCGGGGTCGAGCGCCAGGAGCAGGGTGCGGTCGGCGGCCAGGCCGGCGGTGGCGAAGGCGTTGATCGCCGCGACCGCGGCGATGCCCAGGCCACGTCCGGCGCCCTGGTAGGCGAGCGAGGAATCGACGTAGCGGTCGAGGAGGATCCAGTGGCCGCCAGACAGCGCCGGCTCCACCAGCTCGGCGAGAAGTTGAGCGCGCGAGGCGGCGTAGAGGAGGGTCTCGGCGCGGTCTGAGATCTCGAGCGCGGGGTCCTTGACGAGCGCGCGGATCTGCTCGGCCAGGGCGACCCCGCCGGGCTCGCGCAGCAGCTCGATGTCGACGCCGCGCTCGCGCAGCGCGCGGTGGAGGGAGGCGGCGAGGGTGGTCTTGCCGGCGCCGTCGATTCCCTCGATCGTGATCAGGCGGCCGCGGGCCATGAGGCGGAGCCTACGGACTGGCGCGGGGTCGATGTGGGCGCGGCGCGTGGGCGGGGAGGCCCGGCGCTCAGAGCTCCTTGCTCATCTGCAGCTCGGTGATCTCGTAGCCGAGACTCTCGTAGAGGGAGCGCGCTACGGCGTTGGTGCCGAAGACGTTGAGGCCGAGCCGCCGTGCGCCGGCCTTGCGCGCCTCCTGCTCTCCCAGTTCCATCGCGGCACGGCCGAAGCCGCGGCCGCGGAAGGGGGCCTCGATCTCGATCGTCCACACCCACCACTGCCCGGGCGGGCGCTCCGGCATCCTGCCGATCCACAGCGTCCCGACCTCCTGGCCCTCGTCGTTCACGAGGCGGAACACGAGCTGGCCGGGGGCCGCGACCTCGCCGGGGAAGAACTCCTGGCGGTTGCGCTCCACGCTCGCCTTGGCGCGCTCGGGCTCGTCGCCGGCGGCGACCCGCTCCTGCGCGTATTCGACGCCCAGCCGGTCAAGCCATGCGGACAGGGCGTCCCCTTCGAGCGTGCGCAGCGACAGCACGCTCCCACCGTAGCGAAGCCCCGGGGTAGGCTGCTGAGGTGGCCACGGCGACGCTTCCCGGGATCGACGAGCACCCGCACGCCCGGGCGCTGCTCATGCCGGCGCTGCCGCCCGGGGAGGCCTCGCACGCCTACCTCTTCCACGGTCCGTCGGGCGCCGGCAAGCGCGCGGTGGCACGCGCGTTCGCGTCCGCGCTGCTCACCGACGGAGCGACCGATCCGATCGAGGCGGCCGAACGGGTCGCGCGCGGAACGCACCCCGACCTGACCTGGGTCAAGCCGAGCGGCGCCGCCGAGATGCTCGTCTCCGACATCGACGAGCCGGTGGTCGCGGCCGCGGCGCGGACGCCGTTTGAGTCGCGCCGGCGCGTGTTCGTGATCGAGCGCGCCGAGACGATGCACGACGCCAGCGCGAACCGCCTGCTGAAGACGCTCGAGGAGCCGGCCGAGTTCGTGCACGTGATCCTTTTGAGCTCGCGCCCGGGGGAGGTGCTGCCGACCGTCATCTCCCGCTGCCAGCTCGTGCGCTTCGAGGCGCCCAGCGCGGCTCGGCTGCAGGAGCGCCTCGAGGCCGAGGGCGTGGCCGCCGACGCGGCGGCGGCGTGCGCGCGGCTGGCGCTGGGAGACGGTGAGCGGGCGCTGGCACTCGCGCTCGGCGATGGCCCGCAGCTGCGGGGCGCCGCGGAGGTCTTCGCGACCGGGGCGCTGCGCGGAGAGCTTCAGGAGCAGCCGTGGTCGGCGCTGCTCGAGCTGGCCAAGGCGGCGGGCGAGCGCACGGCGGCCGAGCTCGAAGAGGCCCACGCCGCGGAGCTCGACTTCATCGCGCGCTCGGAGCGCACCCGCCACGAACGCGAGCACGCGGAACGCGTCAAGCGGGCGCAGCGGCGCAGCTCGGCGGCGACGCTCGACCTCGCGCTCGGGCTGGTCGAGCTGTGGTACCGCGACGCCGGCATGATCCTCGAGGGCGCGATCGAGCTGGTGTACGCGAGCGACCGCGTGGCGGCGCTGGAGGCGACGGCCGCCGGGCGCTCGCCGCGGAACCTTCACCGCGCGCTCGAGCTGGTCGTCGACACGCGCGAGCGGCTCGCTCTGAACGTGACCGAGGAGCTGGCGCTCGAAGCGCTCGCCTACCGTCTCGCGGGGACCGCCGCCGCGGCGCTGCCGGCCGGCGAAGCGGCCTAGAGTGCGCCGGGCCGTACCCGCGGCGCTCCCACGGATCAGATCGAGAAAGGGTGGTTCTCCGCCATGCCCGCTTACGTCGTCGCCATGCTCGGCATCCACGACCCCGACGCCTTCGGCGTCTATGCCGGCGCCGTCCATGCGGTGACCGAGAAGTTCGGCGGCCGCTATCTCTTCTCCGGACCGGGCTCGACGGTGCTCGAGGGGGAGCCCGCTCCCAACGGGATGGCGATCATCGAGTTCCCGACCGCCGAGGACGCCCGCCGCTGGTATGAGTCGGAGGAGTACGCCCCGCTGATCGAGCTGCGCGAGTCGGCGGCCTCGACGGTGCTGGTGATGACGCCCGACGTGGACGCGGCCAGCTGAGCATCGCCGCCTCCGAGCGGGCGCCCGGCGCGCGCGGCGCCGGCCACGGCGCCCCGCTGCCGCCGCCCCAGCTGCTGCTGGTCATCGGCGCCCTGTCGCAGTACGCGGGCGCCGGCGTCGCGGTGCTCCTGTTCCAGTCCGTGCAGCCGGCGGGGCTGGCGTGGCTGCGATCGCTGTTCGCGGCGATCGTGCTGTGCGCGTGGAGGCGGCCGTGGCAGACCACCTGGACGCGCTCGCGGCTGGCGACGGCGGCGGCCTTCGGCATCGTCCTGTGCCTCGTCAACGTCACCTTCTACCTGGCGATCGCGCGACTGCCGCTTGGGACCGCGGTGGCGATCGAGTTCGTCGGCCCGGTCGCGGTGGCCGCGATCGGCTCGCGGCGCCGGCGCGACATCGCGGGGCTCGTGCTCCTCGTCGCGGGGGTCGGCCTGCTGAGCGGCGTCAACGTCTCCGGGAGCCCCGAGGGGGTCGCGCTGGCGCTTCTCGCGGGAGTCGGCTGGGCGGGCTACATCGTGCTCGGCCACCGGCTCGCGCGGGCCGCCGAGCTGCGACCGCAGGACGGCCTAGCGACTGGCCTCGCGATCGGCGCGATCGTGCTCGCGCCGTTCTTCGCCTGGCGCACCGGGCCCGTCTTCGAGCACGTCAGCGTGTTCCTTCGGGCGGGGCTCGTCGCGGTCGCCTCAAACGTCGTGCCCTACTCGCTCGAGCAGCTGGCGATGCGGCGGCTCACGCGGCCGCGCTTCGCGGTGATGCTCGCGCTGCTGCCGGCGACGGCGACGCTGATGGGGCTCGTCGTGCTCGGTCAGCTGCCGAGCGCCGCGGACGCCGGCGGCATCGCGATGGTGATCGGGGCGATCTGGCTGACGGCGTGAGGGGTGAGGCGGGATGTCAGCCCGAAGAGCCATTGATACGCCGCGGATCGATCCTTAACGGGCCGCCGACCCGTCTTCTCGCCACACCACGCAGGGACTGCGCGACCACCTGCTCTAGGTGAACCCAAGGCTTTGGGGGCGGATGTATTGTGCACATACAAACCGACTGGCCGGTTTGGTTGTGCTACGGTGAGGACGTGCCGAAGCTTCGTCCCGAGACGCGGGTGGAGCGCCGCCATGAGCTGATCGAGGCTGCATGGCGGTGTGCTGCCCGCTGCGGCTTCCGCGATCTGACCGTCGATGACGTGTGCGTCGAGGCGGGGGTGAGCAAGGGGGCGTTCTACGGCTATTTCGAGCAGAAGCAGGATCTGCTGCTGGCATTGCTCGAGGACGATGTGGCGGCGTTGGATCACGATCTGGAGAGGATCACCCGGTCGTCGGGGTCGGGTGTGGAGCGGGTGCGGCGGTTCGCGCGCGCGATGCTCGCGCGCGGCGAGGATGCGGCGCGCGTCCAGGTCCGGGCGGATCTGTGGTCGGATCTGCTGACCGAGGACAGCGTGCGCCAACGCTTGGCGGAGGCGACGCAGCATCGGCGCGAGGTGGTGCGGGGGTGGATCGAGGAGGCGATCGCCTCGGGGGAACTGGTTTCGATCCCGGCCAATGCGCTGGCCTCGATCCTGCTCGCGCTGACGGATGGGCTGATGCTCCACGGCGCGCTTGATCCGGACGCCTTCCGGTGGTCGAACGTGCGCCGCGCGATTGACGTGTTGCTGGTCGGAATCGAGGCGGGTTGAGCGCGCGGGTACGGCCGGTTTCGGCCTGGCTGGCGGAAGCGAAGTTGGGGCTGCTGGCGATGGCGATGATCGTGGGCGTGGGGGCCGGCCTTGGGGCGGCGGGCTTCCGGGACCTGATCTATCTGGTGACGTGGCTGTTCACCGGCCGGCGGACATTCGGTGAGCAGGGTCACGCCGCGAGTCTTCATCTGCCGTTCCTGGGCATCTGGTTCGTGCTCGTGGTGCCCGTGGTCGCCGGCGTGATCTACGGACCGCTGATCCAGCGGTTCGCGCGCGAGGCGCGCGGCCACGGCGTGCCCGAGGTGATGCTCGCGGTCGCCGACAACGGCGGGAGGATCCGTCCGCAGGTGACGGTCGTCAAAGCGCTCGCCTCGGCGCTGTGCATCGGGGGCGGTGGCTCGGTTGGTCGTGAGGGGCCGATCGTTCAGATCGGTTCCGCGCTTGCCTCCACGCTCGGTCAGTTGGTGCGGATGAGCGAGGGACGGTTGCGTGTGATCGTCGCCTGCGGTGCTGCGGGCGGCATCGCGGCCACGTTCAATGCTCCTCTCACCGGGTTGTTCTTCGGGTTCGAGATCGTCCTCAAGGAGTTCTCGCTCGACGCCCTCGCGGCCACCATCCTCTCGGCGGTCACCGCCGATGTGATCAGCCGTGCGTTCTTCGGAGGTGCTCCGTTCTTCTCCGGGATTCCCCACGATCTGACCGTTACGAATGACTTCGCCTACCTGCTTGTGGCACTACTTGGCGTCGTCGCCGGGCTGGTCGGCGTGACGTTCCAGAAGGTCCTCTACAGGGGTGAGGACGCGGCCGACGCGCTGTGGGGAAAGCGGCCGCAGTGGCTGCGCCCAGCCGCGGGTGGAGTCCTGCTCGGCCTTGTGCTGCTGGCGCTGCCACAGATGTATGGGGTTGGTTACCCGGTGATGGACAAGGTGTTGGCCAATCACGTGGTGCTGTGGCTGGTCTTGATCCTGATGGCGGGAAAGATCCTCACCGCCAGCCTCACGTTGTGGATCGGCGGATCGGGCGGCGTCTTCGCCCCTTCGCTATTCGTCGGTGCCGCGCTGGGGATGGCGTTCGGGATCGTCGTCCACCACCTGTTCGGCGCGGCGGCCGGACGCCCGGCGATGTACGGCGTGATCGCGATGGGGGGCGTGTTCGCGGCCGCTGCGCAGGCGCCGCTGACCTCGATCGCGAGTGTGGCCGAGATGACGGGCAACTTCACGCTGACGCTACCGATCATGCTCGTCTGCGGGATCTCATCCCAGCTGGCGAAGCGAATCACCTACGGCAGCATCTACACGACGAAGCTGCTGCGCCGTGGCATCGACATCGAGCGACCGAAGGCAATCGGCGCCTTGCAGGCACTGACGGTCGAGGAGGTCATGCAGCCGCTCGCGAGCCTCGAGGGACAACCCCAGCGACCCGGATCCGACACGGCCATCGAGCATGCGGCCATCCCCGTCGCCGACTGGGAGCGGCTCGTCGGCCCGGTCACCCTGAGTCGACGGCCGCAGGTCCTGTTCGCCGAGGAGGACCTCGAGCAGGCGCGCCGTCAGCTCGTCCTCTACGGCCGCGACGGCTTGCCTGTGCTCTCCCATGACGGCGAACTCCGCGGTTGGCTGACCCGCGCCGACATCCTCAAGGCGCTGGCAACCAAGCTCAGTTCAACCGAACAGCAGATCGAAGAAGGTGCCGAAGCGGCGGAGTTCGCCGTCGATGATCCCGCCGCGGCGATCCACACGCCGAGCACTCCGCTCCAGGGCTTCGAGATGCTCGAGCTACGCGTGTTCGCGAACTCACCCGCCCGAGGACGCCGCGTCGCCGACATCGACTGGCCCGCCGGAGCCATTGTCGTCGCGGTCACGCAGGGCCGCGAGGTCCACGCCGCCCATGCCGACCTCCGACTCCAACCTGGCGAACGAGTGATCGTCCTCGCGCCCGCCGAGCGCGGCGGCGCACGCGACGGCCACGCCATGCCGACCACAGACAGGGTCCCCACGCGGTAACGGTCTTTCCGGAGGTCGCGGGTTCGAGTCCCGCAGCCATCAGGGCTCGCCTGTCGGTTAGACGACCACCGGCGCCCGCCCGACTTGGTGCGGCGGGAGCTCCACCGCGAGGGCGCCGGTCTCGAGCATCTCGGCGTATGCCGACTCCTCACGGTCGAGCGCCCGTGCGACGCTCGGCCGCAATTCGCAACGCGCCGCATGTGCAGCGCAACCGGGAAGTCCCGCACAGGCCATCCCCGAGCCCGCTGCCCGAAACCACGCCCAGAGCAGATACGCATCCACGACCGACCACTTCTCGTAGAGCCACTCACGACCGGCCAATCGCTGCTCGACCAGCTCAAAACAGCCACGGAGCGCCTCCGCCGCGAGCGCCCGGGTCCGGTCGGCGCTTCCCGGCACGTCACAGAAACGCTGCGGATAGCGCATGCGCGTAATCGAAGGATGCATCGTCCCGGCGATCCAGCACATCGTCGCCAGCGCGTCATTCTCGATCACCGCGTCACCGGCCGGCAGCAGCCGGGCAGCGGGGTGGAGCGCCGCGAGCCACGTCAGGATGGCTGGGGTCTCCGTCAGCTGCAGTCCGTCGATCGTGAGGACCGGGACCTTGCCCTTCGGGTTGACGGCGAGAAACGCGGCATCTGTCGTACGCGAGACGGGACTGATGAGGGTGTCAAACGGCTCACCGATCTCCTCGAGCGCGATCATGGTCACGCGCGAGCATGTCCCCGGGAACCAGATCAGCTCAACCCTGGGCACGTCACCATCCTCGCAGAGCCGTGGCGGACGCCGTGATCGGGGCCCACGAGCCAGAGCCGCTCACGCCAGTGCTGCGCGGATCAGGGTGAGGACGGTGTCGGCGGCGGTCCGCATCTGAGCGCCGTCACGGCGCACCTGAGTCAGAAGCAATCCGCCCTGGAGGATCGTGAGCGTCTGCGTCGCCAGCAGAGACGGATTGGCGGAGGGCTTCAGCTCCCCGCGGGCAGCCATGGTTTGGAGTCCGCTGCGAAGGCCCTGCTCCCAGCGGTCGAGTCCATCGGCGAGGATCAGGCGCGTCTGCTCGTCGTGGTCTGCGAGCTGGCCCGCCAGCGAGGCAATCGGGCAGCCGCCAGGACGCTCCTGCCGAACCTGGAGTTCCACGAGCGCTGCCAGGTAGGACTCGATGCCGGCGACGGAATCGAAGGCTGCCAGCACGTCGGCCTGGCCAGCGAGGACTGCGTCACAAGTCGATCCCGCCACCTCGCGTAATAGGGCATCGCGGTCAGGGAAGTACAGATAGAGCTGGCTTTTGGACACGTGCGCGAGCTTCAGCACCGCGTCGAGCGAGGTGCCGGCGACGCCGAGCTCAGAGACCAGATCGGTTGCCGCGCCGAGGATCCGCTCGCGCGTCGCTCGGCCGCGTGCCGTCCGGGGTGTGGTGGGCATCGGACCATCATACCCGTATATGGACCAATTGGTCCAGGTAGTGCTACGCTTCCGCTCCTGCCAATCTGGACCGATCGGTCCATATCTACGAGGAGAGCCATGAGCTTCGACGGAAAGAACGTGATCATCACCGGGAGCACCTCCGGGATCGGTCGCGCGGCCGCCGAGCGGTTTGCACGCGAAGGCGCAAACGTCATCGTCACCGGCCGCGACGAGAACCGCGGGCGCGAGGTCGTTGCCGCAATCGAGGCGCGCGGAGGTAAAGGGCGATTCATCGCCGCCGACCTCTCGGCTCCGGAGGGCGCCCGGGAACTGGCAGCCGCGGCGGGAGAAGTCGACGTGCTCGTCAACAACGCTGGCATCTTCCCCTTCGGTGCGAGCCACGAGATCCCGCTCGAGGAGGTGCGAGGCGTGTTCGAGTTCAACGTCATCACCCCGTTCGCGCTCGTGGCAGCCTTCGTACCGGGCATGATCAAGCGCGGCGGCGGAGCCATCGTCAACGTCTCGACAATGGTCGCCAGTTTCGGCAACCCTGGTATGTCGGCCTACGGCGCCTCCAAGGCCGCGCTCGAACTGCTGACCAAGGCCTGGGCCGCCGAGTACGGGCCCCACGGGATCCGCGTCAACGCCGTCGCTCCGGGGCCGACCCGCACACCCGGCACCGCCCAAGCCGGGGACCTGATCGACACTCTCGCCGCGACCCTGCCACTCCAACGTCCCGCCGACGCTGAAGAGATCGCCGACGCGATCGTCTACCTAGCCTCCGACCACGCGAGCTTCATCACCGGCGCCGTACTCCCCGCAGACGGCGGCCGCGTAGCCGTCTGACGATTGATGCCGAAGCAAGACCGGCTGCTCTTCACGTCGCCGCGCGTTCGGCTCGTAGCTCCAGCGGGTCCCCAGCGGCAGGTGGTGCGCGCCTCGCCGACCGCGACCGCTAGTGCCCGAACGCGTCGGAGTCGGTCGGGCGGTGGTCTCCGGGTTCGATCGTCGCGATGGCGGCGATGGCAGACGGCTGGAGGGCGAAATCGAAGATGTCGAGATTCTCGGCCAGTCGGGTCGGCGTCGCGGATTTGGGAATCGGGACGGCGCCGAGCTCGACGTGCCAGCGCAGCACGATCTGGGCAGGCGTGCGGTCGTAACGTCGGGCGAGGTCGGTGATCACGGGGTCCTCGAGGACGTTCCGTGGCATCGCCACCCCGCTCTCGAGCGTCATCTGGCGGTGGGCACCAAGCCCGAGCGGGCTCCACGACTGCACCGCGATCCCGTGCGCCGCGTGGAAGGCGCGCGCCTGCTCCTGGGGAATCAGGGGGCTGAGCTCGATCTGGTTCACCGCAGGCGCGACCCCGGTCTCGGCGATCAGGCGCTCGATGTGCGCGGGCTTGAAGTTGGAGGTGCCGATCGCCCGCACCAGGCCGTCGTCGCGGAGCTTCATCAGTCCGCGCCAGGCGTCGAGGTAGAGGTCGCGCCAAGGCATCGGCCAGTGGATCAGGTAGAGGTCGACGTAGTCGACGCCCAGCCTCGCGGCGCTGGCCTCAAATGCGCGCTGAGCCGCGTCGTAGCCGTGCCATTCCCCGTTCAGCTTCGTCGCGACGAAGAGGTCCTCGCGCGCGATCCCGCCTGCAGTCAGGCCTCGCCCGACCCCCTCCTCGTTCCCGTACGCGTACGCGGTGTCGATCAGGCGGTACCCGAGCCCGATGGCTTGCGCGACCGCGCGCTCGGCCTCCTCGTTGGTCATCGGCCACGTGCCGAGACCGATCGCCGGCATGAGCACCCCGTCAGCGAGTGTCAGGCGCGGCACCATCAGGCCGACGCCGGCCGCAGCGGGTACGTGGGACCGTGCTGACGAGCATGGGTCGCGTCGAAAGCGTGGGCGTCGCGCGGGCGGCACGACGCGGATTGGGGTGCGGAGGGAGACATCTGGCGAGGGCGAGCTTCGCACACGTCGCCTCCCGTACGAACGAGGTCCCCCGTGTAGGCGCAGACGGTAGGACGTCACCATCGCCTTCCGCTACGCGTTCAGACCGTGGCTAGGCGCGTATCGCGTTGCCGAGTGCCTCTGGGTTGAGGAGGGTCTGGGAGTCGAGGGGCTCGCCGTCGAGCGTGGCGGCGGGGGTGCCGGTCGGATCCTGCTCCCGGAAGGCGCTCTCGTGGTCGAGGACCCATTGCTCAAAACGGCCGTCCCGAACGGCGGTCGCGTAATCGTGGCCAGTCAGGCCGCAGCGCCTGCCTGCGTCCAGCAGGTCCTCGGTCGTGAAGCCGCCGCTGTTCTCGGCCGGCTGATGCGCGAACAGCTCGCGGCGTAGCTGGTCGAAATGGCCGGCTTCCGCAGCCGCTGCGAGGGCGTTGGCGGCGCGTACCGACTCCGGCCCCAGGAACGAGCGGATGCGGTACTCGATCGCCACCGCTCCGGCCGCGACCTCGCGGCGAAGCAAGTCGCCGGAGGCCTCTTCGAACTCCCGGCAATACGGGCACTGAAGATCCTCGAACACCACAAGCCGCCGCCGAGCCGCGTCATTGCCAATGAGTACGCCGCCCTCGGGCGTATGACTGGACGGTGCGATTTCGCCGGGAGAGCTCACCGGATCATCGTATCTGCGGGCCCGATGCGGCCGGCACCGCGGGGGCGACCGACGTGCTGGACATCAGACCCGCAGACCCGCGGCCCGATCGCTAATCGCCTGGGTCCTCCGGGGTGCTGGGGGCCGCGGCTTGTTCGCCTGGAGCAGGCTCGGGAGCGACGGTGTAGCGGGGATGACGCGGGTCGGGAGGCTTTTCGTTGTCGGGAGGATGGAAGGCGACGTCGATCGTCTGCTTGTCGTCGCGCTCCTCCATTTTCGCGAGCGCCGCGCGGGCCTTGCGGTCGGCCGGCTCCGGCGGGTCGATGATGCTCCGTGGCCAGAGGTGGCGGGTGAGTACCACATTGATCTCGGCGGCGTAGACGACGACGCGCGCGCCGAGATACAACCACGCGAGCAGGCCGATGACGGCGGCGAAGGCGCCGTAGGTTTCGCTCGCGCCCTTGACTACGTGTGCGACGTAGAGCCCGCCGGCGGTCTGCAGGACCTCCCACGCCACCGCTGCCAGCACGATGCCCGGCCACAGCTCACGGGTCGGAATGAGATTCGGAATCAGAAACCGGAAGACGACGAAGAAGAGCAGCAGGTTCAGCACGAGAGCAACGGCGATGCCCGCGATCGAGAGCAGCCATCCGCCCAGACCGCCCGCCACCGCGCCCGCAGCGACGGTCGAGAGCACCTGCAGCACGCCAACAACCGCGAGGAGCTTGAGGCCGCGCCAGCGCGAGATGAAAAAGTCGGGCTGCGCGCGCGGGGGGATCGCGTAGACGCGGTAGAACGCGTTCTCCACCGCGAGCGTGATGCCAAGTCCTGACCACAGTGTCCCCAAGAGCCCGAAACCGAGACCGACTCCGCTGCCCCCGAGGTCCTTCACCTGTCCACGAATGAGGGGAAACTGGCTGAGCGCCGAGTTCTCGATCGAGTGCTGCGCCGAAGGATCGCCATGGAGTACGAACCCCAGGATCGACACGAATACGAGCAGCAGCGGGAAGAGAGAGAAGAACGCGTAATAGGCGATCACGACCGCAGCCTGGCCGGCACGCTGGTCAGAGAAGTTGCGCAGCACCGCCACCGCGATCGCCAGCGGGCGACGACGACGCTGAAAACGATCGAACGCTCGCACCGGCGCGAGCAGCGGATCCAGGTTCATGACTCGACCCTCCGCCTACCCCGGCTCCACTGAGACCAAATCGCGCAGCGTCCGAGAGCGTGTCCGACAAGGACCCATCGGCCGCGGGCGATTCCTGGCCTCACGGACCACGCAGGTGCCGTCGTTGCGGACACCCGCATTGGCCACGATTGCCCAACCGTTGCGGGCCCCGCCTCGGGATTCGCATCTGGGGCGACCTCGTGGGGATGCTCGACACGCTGGAGGAGCACTCGGCTCCTTGACGGCAGTGCGCCTAGCGGATCAGGTCGCGGACTTCTCGTTGCTCCGGGGCCGAGCCTCGTTGGGAGACTCGTCCTCACCTGTCGGCCTCGCCTCCGCCGCTCGGCGCTGCGCCTCGGTGGCGGGATCGTCGATCGGTCCGCGATCCGGCGGCGAGGTCTCGGTCTCCTCTGGCCTCTGTTCCATCATCTCTGGCTTCCGTTCGTTGTCTGTCGCGTCGCTCAGCGGCGCGATTGTTTGCGGGCACGCCGCAGCTGCAATATGCGGGCGCTGCCGGCAATACCGACGATGAGTGCGCCGGCGACGGCGGCGAGGAGCAGCGCAACGCCCAAGGGCAGGTGGCCGGAGGCACCGAAGTAGCTGACGCTGACACGTTGGGTGTTCTCGAGGATGAACACGAGCAACAGAATCAGGATCACGGTGCCGGCCAGGAGCCCCTTGTAGGTGGCGCTGAGGCGTGTACGTCTGACCGGGTCTGCTCGAGACTGCCGCTCGGAAGCGGCGGGGGCTGCGGTCGGTGGCGCCTCCGGCTCGGGAACGTCGTGCGGTGGTTCAGCTGAGGTCACGGCTGTGGTGTACCCCGGCTCACGCCAAGCGAAGCTGCTTGAGTCGGTGAGTTGGCTACGACCACGAGGCCGGCGGATCGCTCGCTGGGAATGACTCTTCGCCCACCTCGTCCAGCTTGTCTTCGCCTCGGCGGTCGTCCGAGACGAGGGAGGGTCCGCTGAACGTCGACCGTTGCGTGTGCTCCGTTGATCGTTCTTCGAGCTTGTCGATGCCTGCCCGTAACAGCGCCACGGCGTGACGCGAACCGGCTTCGATGCCTGCCACGCCTCCACGCATCAGCTTCAACTGCCATGTCTTCATAGGTCCTCGAATCGTCGGCGGGTTGGTTGATCGGCAACCCCATCCTGGCGGTGGGCCGCTTGAAACGGCGGCCGCGCCGCGCTGCCCGTCCAGAATGAGGTCTTGTAGTGGACATGCCCTGTCTACCCGCGGACGCGGGACGCAACCCGCGCACGGACATTCCCCGAGGATCCATTCAGCCTGGCTCGAACCGTCGATCGGGCCGCGGCGGTGCCTCCTCGCCGCGGTCGCCACGCGCGACGCGGTGCGCGTTGGCGGCATCGAGCTCGCGCCCGGCGGGCCCCACGGTGACATCACCCGGGGGGTCGGAGAAGTCCACTCCGGCCGCTCGCCGAGCGCGGCGATTATGGATCGGACGGTTCCCCCTTCTGGCCTGGTTCGGCATCCTTTCACGACGGGCGGCGGGCACGTCCATCGGGAACGCGGCCGCGGACGCCGGGCAGGGCGTTGTGCGTCGAGCGTGACTACCAGGTGTGACTGGACGGGCAGCCAGTCGGCGCGGGCTGGTTGCCGGCGGCGGTGGTGCAGGAGTTGGCGAGGATGCCGCTCGGCTTCCGCGTCATCGAGAAGGTGTCGTGCGTGACCGAGGTTGTCGTGATCACGTAGCCTCGGCCGCCGGCGAGGATGCGCACGGCGCTGACGTAGGCGTTGCCGTCGCCGGGCACGATCTGGATCGTGCTCTCGTATTCATGCAGGACCTTCCGCGTCGCTCGAGCGTAGGAGCCGTTGTTGTCAGTGGAGTAGGTCTCCATGGCGACCTGTGCGGTGTGGGCGAGCTCCTTCGCGGCGGCATCCTCGGCGTTGCTGTGCGATGCGGCGGCCTCACAGTTCAGGTTGTAGCGGGCCGCGGCCCGTTCGTCGGCCTGTTCGGCGCCGTCCGGATGTGAGAGCTTGGCGAGGGCGCGATCGAAGGCGGTCAGGTTGTTGGCCTTGGCCGCCGCCTCCATCTGTTGAGTGATGTCCACAAGGACGCCGACCCCGGCGAGATAGGCGTTGTAGCCGGGGACCACGGACGCAGGCGGACTCAGCGCCCGCAGTGCCGCAAGGCCGTGCTCGTTGACACTGACGAGCCGCTCCGTCCAGGGCACGAGGCTGGTGGAGGTGGGAGTGCCGAGGGTCGAGTTGGAGTGGGTGATCTGCGCGCAGACCGCAGCGAAGCGCTGGCGGAACGCCGTCTGAGTGAGTGGGCCACTCGAGGCGGCGGTCAAGTGGGCGCTTGGAGTCGCACCCCCTGACTTGAAAACGCCGAGCGCGGCCACGAGCGCGAGCGCCACCACGACGATGACGCCTCCCGCCCACGCCAGAGCCCGACGTTGCGAAGACACGGCGTGCGCCCTGCCTCCGTCTATTGGTGAACCCTGCGGCGGCGAGGAGCCGGCGGGCGAGTCCGCGGGCGTCGTCGGCTGCGTGCCCCACTCCCCGAACGGGTTCGGCTCGTCGGCCATTGCGCTTGTATCGGCCTGCCATGCCGCCTGCGTGAATCACCACGGTGCGCCCTTAGGGGAATCTTCAGATCGCTTCAGAGACTGCTCACATGCGCGTTCGAGACTCCTCGGGCACGAAGGCAGTGTGGGTCGCCCGGAAATCGGGGTATGCAGCCGACATCGCGCAGCCACAACCACCCGAGAAAGCCGAGCGTGCAGCGATGACCGTGACCACCCCCGCGCACGAGCCGACTGCGAGCTTCGACGCTGCTTCCACGCCGGGCGGTGTCCCGCGCCGCCTTGCCGTCTTCGGCTCCGTCTCGGCGGAGGGCCCGTCGAGGGCTCTCGTCGAGCCCCCCGACTCCGCGGCCCGCGAGGTGCTCGAGCGCGTATTCGCGGAGATCGCGGCCCAGGCACCCGTGATCGCCGCCCCGGTGCTCGAGCGGGCGGTCGCCGCCGCCTCGATCACGAGCGACGAGCGCGACGAGCTCATACGCGCGCTGGCCGCGCCGCCGGAGGAGGCCGACCCCGACGCAGAGTTCGCGCCGCCGCAGCGCAGCGTCGCCGCGAGCAACGCCCTGCGCGAGGCTCTCTCGGCGGTCCGCCGCGCGTCTCCCGCGATCGCCGAGCCGATCCTCGATGCCGCCGTCACCGAGGGCCTGCTGACGGCCGCCCAGGAACAGCGCATCGTCGGACGCCTCAGCTCGAGCCCGGCGGCGATCTTCCGCCCGAACCGCGTTCGCGACTAGTCCCTGACACTCTCGCGCCGGCGCCCAGTCCGACGCTCCTCGCCGTCGAAACCGCCCGCGCCGCGACCGCTCGAGGCGCGCACCTCGGCGGAGTAATCTCAGCTGCATGAGCCTCCTGCGCGACCTCTTCAGAGACAAGACCCGCATGATCACCGCCGAGCGCGCGCTGCGCGGTCGCGACACCGAGATGGCGGTGCCCGAGCGCCACTTCGTGCTCGGAACGCCGATCCGCCCGCCCTTCCCCGAGGGGATGCAGTCGATCGTCGTCGGCATGGGCTGCTTCTGGGGCGCCGAGCGCATCTTCTGGCAGGCGCCCGGGGTCTACACCACCGCGGTCGGCTACGCGGGCGGCTTCACGCCCAACCCGACCTACCAAGAGGTGTGCTCGGGCTCGACCGGCCACGACGAGGTCGTGCTGGCGGTGTTCGATCCGGCCAAGACCAGTCTCGACGAGATGCTGCGCGCGTTCTGGGAGGGCCACGATCCGACCCAGGTGATGCGCCAGGGAGCCGACGTCGGCACCCAGTACCGCTCGGCGATCTTCTATGGCGACGCCGCGCAGCAGGCCGCCGCCGAGCGCAGCCGCGACATCTACGCGGAGACGCTGCGGGCGAGCGGCTACGGCGAGATCGCCACCGAGATCGCTGCCGCCGGGCCTTTCTATTACGCTGAGTCCTACCACCAGCAGTACCTCGCGAAGAACCCCGCCGGCTATTGCGGAATCGGTGGAACGGGCGTCAGCTGCCCGATCGGGGCGCTCGCAGCAAGCTAGTTCGCGGGGGTTGGGTGTCGGCGCGGTTCACGGTGCCGCGTCGATTTCGAGACGACGTCAGGATGGGGAATGGCTGAGGAGCACACACAGCCGGCGATCCTGGCCGAGGGGCTCATCAAGCGCTTCGGCAAGACGCTGGCATTGGACGGCCTCGATCTCGAGGTGGCTGCGGGCACGGTGCTCGGGCTGCTCGGGCCCAACGGCGCCGGCAAGACGACCGCGGTGCGGATCTTCACGACGCTGCTCGAGCCCGACGGCGGCCGCGCGATGGTGGCTGGGCTCGACTGCGTGCGTGACGCACAGCGCCTGCGCGGGCGGATCGGCCTCGCGGGCCAGTACGCGGCCGTGGATGCGCTGCTGACGGGCCGCGAGAACCTCGAGATGGTCGGTCGCCTCTACCGCCTCTCGCGCGCGGCCGCGCGTGCTCGTGCCGTCGAGTTGCTTGAGCAGTTCGATCTGACCGAAGCCGCCAACCGACCCGCCAAGACCTATTCAGGCGGCATGCGCCGGCGCCTGGACCTCGCCGCCTCGCTGATCGCGACGCCGCCGGTGCTCTTCCTCGACGAGCCGACGACGGGCCTTGATCCGAGCGGTCGCCTGGCGATGTGGGAGCGCATCAGCGTGCTGCGCGCGGAGGGCACGACGCTGCTGTTGACGACCCAGTACCTCGAGGAGGCCGACTTCCTCGCCGACCTGATCGTCGTGATCGACCACGGCCGCACGATCGCGCAGGGCACCGCCGATGAGCTCAAGCGTCAGGTCGGTGGCGAGCGCATCGAGCTGACGCTCGCCCGCGGATCGGACATCGAGCTCGGCGCGCGCACGCTCGCGCCGCGCGTGGACGGGCAGGTCCGCGTGGAGCCCGAGGCTCGCCGGCTGTCGGCTGCGGCGGTCGACGGAGCGCGCCGCCTGGCCGACGTGGTGCGCGATTTCGACGCCGCCGGCATCAGCCTCGACGACCTCGCGGTCCGCCGTCCGACGCTCGACGACGTCTTCCTGACGCTGACCGGGCACGCCGCCCAGGTCGAGGAGCGGGAGGCCGCATGAGTTTCGAACCCTTCGAGGCCGGTCGCGAGCACGGCTGGCTGTACTGGCAGATCTCAGACGCCCTCGTGCTCACCGGCCGGGCCCTGCGCCACATCCCGCGCAGCCCGGAGATCCTGGTCTATTCGGCGATCCAGCCGGTGATGTTCGTGGTCCTCTTCCGCTACGTCTTCGGAGGCGCGATCAAGCTCCCGCCGGGCCTCTCCTACGTCAACTACCTGATGGCGGGGATCTTCATCAACACCGTCGCCTTCGGCTCCTTCTCGACTGGCGTCGGACTCGCGCTCGACCTCCAGAACGGCCTGATCGACCGCTTCCGCTCGCTGCCGATGTCGCGGGCCGCGGTGCTGATCGGTCGCACCGTCTCCGACCTGGTGCGCAACATCCTCACCGGCGCGGTGATGTTCGGCGTCGGCGTTCTCGTCGGCTTCAACCCGCAGGGCACGCCGCTCGAGATCCTCGCCGCGATCGCCATCCTGCTGCTCTACGGCCTCGCTTTCTCGTGGATCGGCGCGACGGTCGGGCTCGCGGTGCGAAACGTCGAGGCGGTCCAGTCGGCCGGCTTCATCTGGCTCTTCCCGCTGATCTTCGCCTCGAGCGCCTTCGTGCCGACCTCGGGCATGCCGTCGGGGTTGCGCGCGTTCGCCAACAACCAGCCGATCTCGCAGGTGGTCGACGCCGCCCGCGCCTGGTTCCTCGGCGTGCCCGTCGGCGACCACGCCTGGATCGCCGCGGTCTGGGGCGTCGGCATCATCGCCGTGTTCGTGCCGCTCTCGGTGCGCGTCTACCGCCACGCCGCTTCGAAGTCCTGAGCCACGCGCGGCAGATCTAAGGGCTCAGTGGTGGTGGCCGCCGGGGACGACCAGCGCCAGCACCACGCCCGCGATCACCGCGAGCACGATCAGCATCGCGACGCGGCGCAGGTAGGGGCGATATTCGGGTGGTAGCCGGTTGAGCATCGATCGGGGCGCCGCTTGCGGGATCATCCCAGGCCGGCCGATGCACCACCTGCGCAGAAAACTCCTCGCCGCCGGCGCCGCGACCGCGGCTGCGGCGCTCGCCATCGCGGGGTGCGGCTCGAGCGCGCCGGCTCTCACACGCGCCACGCTGGTGCTCGATTTTGTGCCCAACGCCGTCCACGCCGGCATCTACCGAGCGATCGCTGCCGGTTACTACCGCGAGGCCGGCATCGACCTGCGCGTGATCCCGCCCAGCTCGACCTCGACAACTCTGCAACTGATCGACGCCGGCAAGGCCCAGTTCGGCCTCGCTGACGGCATCGACGTCGCCGAGCAGATCGCGATGGGCCGCGACGAGAAGGCGATCATGGCGATCGTGCAGCGCCCGCTCGGCGCGCCGATCGCGCTCGCGAGCGAGCATCTGCACTCGGCCGCCGACCTTGTCGGGAAGACCGTCGGCATCACCGGCGTGCCCTCCGACCGCGCCGCGCTGGACACAGCGGTCGCCCACGCCGGCGGCAACCCGGCGAAGGTCAAGGTCGTGACGATCGGCTTCGACGGAGTGGCCGACCTCGAGGCCGGAAAGATCGCGGCCTTCACCGGCTACTGGCCCGACGACGGGGTCACCCTCAGCGTCAGCGGCTACCCCATCACCGTGTTCAAGCTCGACCAGAACGGCGGCCCCGCCTATCCGGGCCTCGTCGCCTTCACCACGCGCGCCCTGATCGCGCGGAGCCCGAAGCTCGTGCGCGGCTTCGTGCGCGCAACGGTCCGCGGTTACCAGGACACGCTCCGCGATCCCGCCAGGAGCCTTGACGATCTGCTGAAGCTCAACCCCTCGATCGCGCGCAAGCTCACGCGCGCCTCGCTCGCCGCCTACCTGCCGGTCTTCGATGCCGGCGGCGTTCCCGACGGGACGCTCGTGGCTCCGCGGATAGCGGCGCTGTCGGGGTGGCTCGTGCACAACCACCTGATCGCGCACCCGATCGCGGTCTCGCGCTTCGGGACCAACGCCTTCCTGCCGTGAAGCCCGCAGGCGTGAAGCTCGCCGCCGCCAGCATCACCAAGCGCTTCGCCGACGGAGTCGAGGCGCTCGCCGGGGTCTCGATCGAGCTGCGCGAGGGAGAGTTCTGCTCGATCGTGGGGCCGAGCGGCTGCGGCAAATCGACGCTGCTGGGGATCCTCGCAGGCCTGATCGCGCCAACCTCCGGCAGCGTCCTTCTGGACGGCGAGGTGCCCCCCGGCGGACTGCTCGGGCGGATCGGCTACATGCCCCAGCGCGACCTGCTCATGCAGTGGCGCACGACGCTTGAGAACGCGACCGTCGGCCTCGAGCTCGCCGGCGTGGCGCGCGCGGAGGCGCAGCAGCGCGCGCTCGCGCAGATTCCTCGTTTCGGGCTCGCCGGCTTCGAGCACCGCCGCCCCTCGGCGCTTTCGGGTGGCATGCGCCAGCGCGCGGCGCTGCTTCGCACCTTCCTCGCCGGGCGCGACGTGCTGCTCCTCGACGAGCCCTTCGGGTCCCTCGACGCGCTCACGCGCGAGGCGATGCAGGAGTGGCTGCTCGGCGTCTGGGAGACCGATCGCAAGACGATCCTCCTGGTCACCCACGACGTCGAGGAGGCCGTGTTCCTCTCCGACCGCGTGTATGTGATGTCCGGTCGCCCGGGCGCGATCCGCGCAACGCTCGAGGTGCCGATGGCGCGGCCGCGCTCGCTCGAGCTGACCGCGACCGTCCAGTTCGCCGCGCTGCGCGAGGAGCTGCTGGCGCCGCTTCGCGAAGAGGCCCGAGCGGCGCTGGGGGCGGTATGAGCGCGCGCGGGATCGCACTCGCGCTGGGCGGGCGGGTGGCGCCGCGGCCGCTCGCCGCCGCCAGCCCGCGGGCGCTCGCCATGAGGGCGCTGCCGCCGCTCTGCCTGGGCGTGATCGTCGTCGCGCTCTGGCAGGCCTACGTCGCGATCTCGGGCGTGCGCGAGTCGATCTTTCCCTCACCGCTGGAGGTCGCGCGGGCGCTCGTGCGTGATCGTAGCGTGCTGCTCTCGGGCACGGGGACGACGCTGTCGGAGATCCTGATCGGGTTCGCGGTCGCGGTCGTGGTCGGCGTCGCGCTGGCGCTCGCGGTCTCGAGCTCGCGTCTGGTCGAGCGTGCGCTCTACCCGTGGCTCGTCGTCACGCAGATGATCCCGGTCCCGGCGATCGCTCCGGTGGTCGTTCTCTGGACCGGCTTCGACATCCGCCCGCGCGTGATCGTGATCGCGCTGGTCAGCTTCTTCCCGATCGCGGTCAACACGATCGACGGCCTGCGCGCGACCGACGCCGAGCTCGTCGGGCTCCTGCGCACCCTCGGGGCGGGGCGCCGCCAGCTCTTCCGCGTGGCCAAGCTCCCCGCCGCGCTGCCCTACCTCTTCTCGGGGCTGCGCGTGTCGGCGGCGCTGGCGGTCATCGGCGCCGTCTTCGCCGAGTGGGTCGGCTCCTCCGGCGGGCTCGGCTACCTGATCCTCACCTACAACTCCCAGACCGAGACGCCGGACGTTTTCGCGGCGATCGTCGTGCTCGCGGCGATCGGAGTGGCGCTGTTTGCGGCGGTCGGGGTCGCCGAGCGTTTACTGATCCCCTGGTGGCAACTCGACGACTGACTTTTGTGTTTGAAGGGGGCGCCGTTGGTGCAACAATCAACACAAGCCAGCGAAAGGAGCGCCATGGAGTCCTCCACACCGGCGCGCGTGCTCGTCGTAGCTCACCGCACTGCCGCAACCGCGGGATTGGGTGATGCCGTCAGGAGACGCGCGAGCGAGGGTCCGGCCACTTTCACGCTGCTGGTCCCGCGCAGCGCGCACGGGCTGCACCGACTGATGGACCCGGAGGAGGCCGACGTGGCCGAGGCGCAAGAGATCCTCGACCGGGCGCTGCCGATCCTCTCGAGCGCCGCCGGTTCGCCGGTCGACGGCATGATCGGGGACCCGACGCCGCTGACCGCGGTCGAGGACACGATCAACGCCAGGCCCTTCGACGAGATCATCATCTCGACGCTCCCGGCGCTCGTGTCGCGCTGGTTGCGCCTCGACCTGCCGAGCAAGGTCGGCGGGCTTGGTCTCCCCGTGACGACGGTCACGGCGACGGAGGAACCGGCTGCCAGCGAGCCGGCGACGGTCGCCGGCTGAACCTCTCGAAGGCGCCGCCGCGCCACAGCGGCGGCGCCGCAGCTTCAAGTCAGCTCCTGGACTCGACCCGACAAAGTGCCGCGCGGCGAGCGGCGAGGGTGCGCTAGGCGCTGAACCTGAAGGTGTGCTCGTGCGTCTTTGAGGGGCCGCTGACCGGCCTGAACGTGGCGCTCACGTGGATGTGCAGCGACTGGTTGTGCTTGCGATGGCGCGCGAGCAGCGCGATTCCGGACTTCGTGGGATGGATCCGCGCGTGGACCAGGCCTCGATGGTGGGCGACCGTCGAGTAGCTCGCGTATTTCACCTTGTGCAGGCGCCGCGCAGCTGCGAGCACACCCTTCAAGCCGCTCACAAAGGTCTCGGTCGTGGCCGTTACGTGAAGGGTTCCTGGGCTGGGCAGGAATGCGGTGAGCGACAGGGTGCCATCGTGCGCGAGGATGACGGCCGGGAACTGGAAGTGTTGGCTGGGCTGTGGAGGCGCCGGGGGGTTCTCGGGCGCGCCCACGCCGGTCTGCGTTGTGGTCGTGGTTCCCGTCGAAGTGGCGGGCCCGGTCGTCCCGGTGGTCCCGGTCACAGGCCCGTTCGACAGAACCTTGCCGAGTGCCGCCTCGGCGAACGGCCCAGTCCACACGATCGCTGCGCCGACGGCGACTCCCGTTCCGACGAAGCGGCGACGCGTGATCCCCTCATCGTCGGGCGTTGGGGACTGCGGATGTTCGACGTCGCCAGTGACAACTCGAATATACACTCGGCGACGGAGGTCGGCTCACGCCGTCTTCGGGAATCTCGCCGGTGATTCGCCTCTACTCGTTCCATACTGCGCCGTCGGCGCTGCTCACCTACCAGCGCGAGATGTTCGCGAGGTTCATGGACGAGGACCATGAGCTCGTGGTCGTCAACGATGGCCGCGGCGCAACCGAGGCGGCAGTGATAGCGCAGGCCGCTACGACGCTTGGTCTGCGCTCGGCGCCGGTTCCGGCGCCCGAGCACAACAACCCGAGCGACGCGCTGGCCGCGGCGATGGAGTTCGTGGTCGCCCGGCTGCTCGGCGACGACGAGGAGATCTCCGTGCTCCTGCACGCGGATGTGCTGCCGGGCGCCCGCTTCTCGCTTCGAGAACTGCTCGGCGAGGGCGACATCGCTGCTGTGGCGGAGCGCAAATACTCGCCAGACGGCCAGCGCATGCTCAGCTATCCGTGGTCGGGGTTCATCTGCCTGCGCACCCCGACCCTGCCCGACCGCGCGACGATCGGCTTCGGGGCAGGTGTCATCGACGGGATCGCCTGCGACACCGGCGGTGCCTTTCGCCGCTATCGCCGCTCCCATCCTGAGCTTCGACTCGTCGAGCTGAGCTCGGCTGCGGATCTCGACGAGCGCGAGTCAGCCGACCGGCTGCCCGACCTCGGCATGCCCTACCCCCAGGGTCGGGGACCGCAGCGCTTTGCCGGCGTGCTGCTGCACTATCTGGGCGGAGCCGGCTGGAATCCCGACGACGCGCCGCACGAGCCGGCCAAGCGCAAATGGTTCACGGCGCTCTGCGACGGCCTCCTCACCGGAGAGGTGGCGCTGCCGTCCAGCCCTCAGCCTGCGACCGCCGCGTGGCCGGCCGACACGCCATGAAACGGATCATCAGCTTCAGCCTCTACAACGACCGCCGCAAGGATGTGGTGAACGCGGTCATCAACTGCCTGCTCGCCCCGGCTGTCTACCCGGGTTGGACGTGTCGCTTCTACCTCGATGACACGGTTCCTCAGGCGACGATCGCGGCGCTCGAGTCGTTCGACCAGGTGGAGCTGTGCTGGATGCCGCGCCACACGAGCTCGGCGGCGATGCTCTGGCGCTTCCTTGCCGCGGGTGATCCTGACGTGGATGCCGTGATCTTCCGGGACGCCGACTCCTGGCTCTCGGCTCGCGAGGTGGCGTGCGTGAACGCGTGGTTGTCTGCCGGACAGAACTTTCACCTCATACGAGACCACTGCTACCACTCGCAGGCGATGATGGGCGGGATGTGGGGCGTCCGCGGTGGCGTGGTTCCCAACGTCGCCGCTTGGATCGAGGAGTACGAGGGCACTGGCGGGACCTACGACCAAGGCTTCCTCGCCGACTGGATCTATCCGCTCACGATCGGTAGGGCGACCGTCCATCGTGGCGAGCAGCGCGACAACACCGGCGCACCGACGGACTACATGCGCGACGGCGCGGTCGCGATTCCGGACTACGACGAGATCGATGAGGCCGCGGCGGGCATCTCGTGGCTTGAGGCGCACCGTCTCAACGCGCACCGATGCTCGCACTGCGGAGAGGTCCACCCCAGCTACATCGGCCCGATCTTCGAGGAGATTCCGTCTTCGGCGCTCGAGCTTGTCGAGCGGCTGGGTGCCGAGCCCGACATCGGCTCCCGCACGCAGCGATCCGGTGCGCGCACGGTGGTGGCCGGAGACTTCGACGGGGGCTGTGGGTTTGATGTGCTGTGCCTCGGTGGCGAGGCACCGACACGCCGGCTCGCTCGCCGGCTCGCCGACACCGAGCATCGCGTTTTCCTGCTGGCTATCGAAAGCGACCCCTCCGCATCGGCGCTCGAGCTCTCCGAGGGCTGTTATGAGGTCCAGCTGCCGGTGGACGATCCGGCGGTCCCAGCGGCCCAGATCGCGGCTCTCACCGAACTGTGCGCCCAAGCCTCAATCGATCAGGCCTGCATGCTCTTCGACGCCGCCACCGTGGGGGCGTCGTCGGCGCTCGCGCTGGCCCGCCAACTCGGCTTCAAGCTCGTCCAGGTCGGAGCCGGAGAGGAGGCAGGCGCCGACCTCGAGCTTGCCGGCGGCGAGGAGGACGACGCTTGGCTGACCCTCCACGAGCGGTGGATCCCGTGGCACGCGAAGGTGGCGATCGTGATCGTCAGCTTCGACAACCGCGAGCAGCTCGCGGCGACGCTCGAGAGCCTATTCCGAAACACGCCCTACCCGAACTTCGAGGTGGTCGTCGTCGACAACGGCTCCGCCCCCGATCTGCTCGCCTACCTCGAGGGCTACATGACGGGCGAGTCGCGTCTGCGGGTGGTTCGCAACGATGCCAACCTCGGCTTCGCGCGGGCCTGCAACATCGGCATCGCCGCCTGCGCCGACGCCGAACGCGTGGTGCTCCTCAATGACGATGTGATCCTCACGCCGGGATGGCTGGCGGGCCTGTTGCGTCACCTCGGCGACGAGAGCGTCGGTCTCGTCGGCCCCGTCACCAACAACGCTCGCGGCGAGTCTCGGATCGAGGTGCTCTACACCGACCTTCGTGATCTCGACGGCTTCGCGCTCGCGCAGGCGCGGGAGCATCGCGGGCAGACGCTCGAGGTCGGGATGCTTGCGATGTTCTGCGTTGCCTCCCGCGCCGAGGTCCTCGCCCGCGTCGGAGATCTCGACGAGCGCTTCACGATCGGTATGTACGAGGACGACGACTACGCGCTGCGTTTGCGTCGCGCCGGCTATCGACTCCTTTGTGCCCGCGATGTCTACGTGCACCACTGGGGAGGGGTGTCCTTTCGGCGTCTCGATCCGGGCATCCACGACGAGGTGCACAGCACGCACCGGGCGGCCTTCGAGGAGAAATGGGGCGCGCCGCCGGAGGACCCCGCGCTTCTCGCTGACGCCGCCGCGGGAGTGCGAGAGGGCGGCATGGATCCGCGAACGCCGTCGTTCGCGGCACATCTCGCGCGGCGTTTCGAAGCGCACGTCCCGATTGCGGGTCCCGGCGATAACCTCCGTTCGCTGCTCGCCTCGGCTCCCGCTGTCGTGCTGCAGGGCGGCGATCCGCAGCTGCTGCGGCGGCTGATCCGCGCGGCCGGTGGCAGCGACGCGTTCATCGGCGGCGCGCTAGCGGTCGCACTCGCGCAGCCGTTGGAGCGCCGCGCGCCACCGGATTTCCGCGTGCAGGCGTACGTGCCCGCCTTCAACGAGGCCGACATCCTCGCCGCCACGGTGGGTCACCTGCTGGCCCAGGGCGTCGAGGTGCACCTGCTTGAGAACCACTCGACCGATGGGACCTGGGAGCTCTGCCAGCGGCTCTGCGGTGACCCGCGTGTTGTGGCCGAGCGCTACGGGTCAGAGCGCCACTACGACTGGCGCACGATTCTGCGGCGCGTCGAGGATCTCGCCGCGGGCTCCGACGCTGACTGGCTGATGCTCCTGGATGCCGACGAGTTGCGCGTTGCGCCATGGCCCGATCGGACGCTGCGCGACGCGCTGTGGGCGGTCGAGTGCGCCGGCTTCAACGCCGTCGATCACACAGTGTTGAACTTCCCGCCCACCGACGACGACTTCCAGCCCGGCATCGACCCGAGGGCCCACTTTCGCCATGTAGAGATGTGGGCGGGGCCGGGTTTCGCGCCACAGATCAAGGCGTGGAAGTCCGGTCCTTGGCGAGCACAGCTCGCTCACAGCGGTGGGCACGAGGCGGAGTTCGCGCAGCGCCGCGTATTCCCGTTCAACTTCATCGATGAGCACTACCCGCTGCGCTCGCAGCGGCACGCCGAGCAGAAGGTATTCGCAGACCGCGTTCCGCGCTGGAACGAGGACGAGCGCCGAGATGGCTGGCACGCCCAGTACGACGGCCTCCGACCGGGTCATCGCTTCCTTCGCTCCGCACGCGAGCTCGAACGCTATGACCGGGCGCGCTACGTCCAGGACCACCTCCTCGAGTGTCTTGCCCGGATCGGCGTCGGCGAGGAGAGCGCACCTCATGCGCGCCATGGGGGGCGGCGGGCCGCCGAGGTCAGCATCGTGTACGTGACCCACCGGGGCGAGCCGCGTTTCGAATGGTTCGCGGACGCTCTCGGCGCGCAGCTGAACGGCGAGGACATAGAGGTGATCGTCGTGGACGGCCTCCACAGCGCCGAGCGCGGCGAGCGTTTCGTGCGGGCCGTCGATGGCCACTTCCCGCTGCGCCACGTGCCGGCCAAGCCGACGCCCTACAACGGTCCCCACCGTCGGACGCGTCGTGAGTACTTCGCTCCGGCGAACGCCCGCAACAGCGGCATCGTGCACGCACAGCGACCGTACATCGTGTTCGTCGACGACCTGTCGCTGCCGGCGAGCGGCTGGTGGGAGGCGGCAGCGCAAGCCGCACGCGAGGGATATGTGGTCGCCGGCGCCTACCAGAAGCATCGCCAGATGGTCGTCCGGCGCGGCATTCTCAACTCGAGCCGCCTCGACACCAGCGGCCTTGACTCCCGCTGGCAGCTCGGGAGCGAGGAGAGGCGAGTCGCTGTCGGCGGTGGCGCGCTGTTTGGCTGCAGCCTGGGCGCTCCGCGCGAGCTGCTCCTGCAGCTGAACGGATTCGACGAGCTGTGCGACGCGATCGCCGGCGAGGACGGCCAGCTCGGCTACCGCCTGGAGCACGCCGAGGTGCCGATCTATTATGACCGCCGCATGCTGACGATCGAGAGCGTCGAGGATCACACGCAGGAACCGGTGCTCGCGCGGCTCAATCAGGTGGCCCATCCCGCGGTGTATATGGCTCGCCTACGCGAGTTCGGCGTGCAGGAGCGCTGCCGGCCCGGAGGGTGGGACAACGAGCACATGATCTTCGACCTCGTGCACGGCCAGCGGGCCACCGCAAGCATCGGCAATCACGCGGATCTGCGCGCGCTCGACCCCGGCGCGCTCGAGGCGACGACGGCAACCTTCCCGCGTCATCACTGGTTCGACCAGCAGCCGCTTGACGAGCTGTAGCCGTTGACCCCCAGCGTGAGCATCGTATGCGCGACGCATCGCCCCGACCCTCGCTTCGATCTCCTCGCCGAGAGTCTCGGCTCCCAGCTGGGCGATGATGGCGCCGAAGTCCAGGTCATCGTCGTCGATGGCCTGCACGACGCGGAACGCGGAGAGCTGCTTCTGGCGCAGACAGGTGACCGTTTCGCGCTCGAGCATGTGCCAGCAAAGCCGACTGCGTGGAACGGCGCCTATCGCGTGGCGGCCAACGACTACTACGCGCCTGCGAGCGCGCGCAACACCGCGATTGTGCACGCATCCGCTCCCTACGTCGCGTTTGTGGACGACTGGAGCACGCTGCAAGCCGACTGGTGGACACGCGTCCGCTCCGCCGCCGCGAACGGCCACGTGGTAGCAGGAGCCATTCACACCCGATGGGGGGACGGGGGCCGGCTCGAGCGCGACCGCCGCTGGACGCTCGGCGAGAGCGCGCATGCCGTTCCGGTGGGTGCCGGCAACCTGGCCGAGGCCAACTGCGCGGCGCCGAGGGACCTGCTCGTCTCGGTCAATGGCTTCGACGAGCTCTGCGATCCCGCCGGCAACGAGGGCTATCACCTCGGCACTCGTCTTTCGTGGGCCGGTGCGGAAGTGCTCTATGACCGCCGTATGCTCAGCGTGCGAAGCGCTGAGCGTCACCGCCACGACGTCGTGCGCCGCTTTGATCGAGTCACCGACCGCGTCCCCTACATGAACACGCTCCGCGGCTTCGGCGTCGCGCAGCGCTCTTTCGACGGACCCTTCGACAGCTCCCATCTCGTCTGGGATGTCCTGTTCGGTCGTCACGAGAAGGGCAGTCTTGGAAACCACTACGACCTCGCGACGCTGTCAGTGGACGATCTCCCAGCCACAGCTGAGCGCCTCCCACTGACACACTGGCTGGACGGTCGATCGTTGGGGCGCCTATGAGCGTGCATGCCATCGTCTTCTCGCGGGATCGAGCAGCCCAGCTCGACCTCCTCCTGACCTCGCTGACCACCAACGCGCCGGACTTGGCGGACTCGCTCACGGTGCTGTGGCGTGCAACCGACGAGCTCTACCGCCACGCCTACGACGTCTGCCGAGGCGAGCATCCCCAGGTCGAGTTCGTCGCGGAGTCGAGCTTCGCCGACGACGTGCGGAGCCTGCTGGCGCCGGCTGAGCAGATCGTCTTCTTCACCGACGACAGCGTTCTCTTCCGGCCGCTGGAGGGTCGTGAGCGTGCCCCGGGCGAGTGGCTGATCCACGATCCGGAGCTGCTGGCTTTCTCGCTGCGACTGGGGCGCAACTGCGAGGACTGCTATCCGCACTCGCGCCGCCAGCTCCAACCCGAATTCAGCGCGCACGGTGACGCCCTGAGCTGGTCGTGGAGCGGCGCCGATGGGGACTTCGGATACCCCATGAGCCTCGACGGGCACGTCATGGACGCGGCTCTGCCGATGCAGTTGCTGGGCGCCCGGCAGCCGGCGAACCCGAACGAGCTCGAGGCCGCGATGGCCCAGGCCGTGGCCTCGGTACCGCTAGCGCGGCGTGTCGCGTCCTACCGGGAGAGCCACCTGGTCTGCATCCCCGCCAACCGCGTCAACGAGACGCACCCCAACCGCTTCGACAGCGCCAGCGGCGCCGACCCCCATTCGCTCAACGTTCGCTACCTGAGCGGTGAGCGGCTCGACCTCGGCGGGATCGATTTCACGGCTGTCGACGCCGCCCACGCTGAGCTGCGTCTCGCCTGGCGAGGGGCGCCACGAAGCGGCTCGCGCGAGAGCGTGTGCCTGATCGCGGTCGTGAGCGGCTCGAGCTACGAGGAGTACGCGGAGCGGATGTTCGAGTCTGCGCGGCGCATGTTCCATCCAGCCGACGACGTCGAGTTCCTCACGTTGCCGGGAGCCCCCGGTTGGCCGGAGGCGACGCTCTATCGCCATCACGTGCTCGCCCACCATCTCCCACAGCTGCGCCACGACTACGTCTTCATGGTAGACGCCGACATGCTCGTCGAGTCGCCCATCGGCCCGGAGATCCTCGCGCCGCTCGTGGCCACGCGTCACCCGGGCTTCGTAACCACGGCACGCTCGGAGCTGCCCTACGAACGACGCCCCGAGTCGGCGGCGCAGGTGCGCGAGGACGAAGGCGGGGTCTACTACGCCGGCGGCTTCCTTGGCGGCGAGCGTGGGCGGCTGCTCGAGCTCTCACAGCGTATTGCCGCCAGCGTGGATCGCGACGAATCCCGCGGAGTCCTCGCCCGCTGGCACGACGAATCCCATCTCAACCGCAGTTTGATCGACACGCCGCCGTTCCTGACCCTCTCGCCCGCGTACTGCTATCCGGATGACGATTCGCGCTACCGCCGGATCTGGCGACAACGCTATCGGCGCGCGTTGGTGGCGCTCGACAAGCCCAACGGCGAGCGCGTGTGAGCGACACGGTCACGGTCTGCGTGCCCTGCTACGGCACCCCCGAGTTTCTTTCGCAGACGCTCGCGAGCGTCGCAGCGCAGACCGTCCCGGTGCTCGAGACGATCGTCGTAGATGACGGGTCGGAGCCCGCAGCCGCTGCGGCGATCCGCGCCATCAGCGAGCGCTTCGGTGCGCGCTACCTACGCGTGACGCACCGCGGCCTGCCGAATGCCAGAAATGCGGCGTTGATGCTCGCGCGCGGGTCCGGCTTCCTGCCGCTGGACTCCGATGATTGGATCGAGCCCGCCTACGTTGAGCGCACGCTGCCGCGGCTCCGCGACGCCGACGTGGTCTGCGTCGGTCTGCAGGAGCACGGCCTGCACAGCGGACGCTTCCTGCCGGGCTACGACCGGCCACTGGAAGAGGTCACCCTCGATCACCTCTGGCAGATGAACCGCTTCTTCTACTGCTCGCTGCTGCGCACTCAGCTCCTGCGCGAGGTCGGGGGGTACAACGGACGTATGGTCACGGGCTACGAGGACTGGGACCTGACGATCGACCTCCTCTCGCGGGGGGCGCGCTTCGTCGCGGTCAACGAAATCCTGTTCAACTACCGTACGCGCGCCGACGGCTTGCTGGCTCGGGCGGAGCGCGACCATAGGGAGGCCAACATCGCGCTGATGCGGGAGCACCACCGCCAATGAGACCGCGCCGCGTGGTGATCTGGGGCCACCCGCTTCACTCGCACACCCATTCCTATATCCACGAGGGCTTCGCTCGCGCCTTCGTGTCGCTCGGGATCGAGACGATCTGGACTGCCGACCCCCAGGCGCTTGCGGGACTCGACCTCGACGGGACCCTCTTCATCACCGAGGGTCAGGTCATCTCCGGCATGCCCTACGACTCGCGCGCGCGCTATGTGGTCCATAACGTCGACGCCAGTTGGTGGCGCGGAGGCGAGCGCAGCGCCCTCGTTCTCCAGGTCTATACGAACGCCCCGCGCGAGCGTTTCGAGGCCGGCCTGTCGATCGAACGCCTCGACGCCTACACCTACGTCGAGCGTGACGACCGCGGCATCGTGACGCTCTATCAGCCCTGGGCCAGCGACCTGCTTCCCCACGAGTTCGACTTCGACGTGGCGCTTCCGCCGGTGTGGCCTGCAGGCGAGATGGACGGGCTGCCGGCGAGCCCCTACTTCGCCGCGTGGGTGGGCACGATCGGGGACGGCGTCTTCGGCAACCGCCCGCAGCTGAGCGGATTCTTCGAGGCCTGCGAGAGCCACGGCATCGATCTCCTTCACCGCGCCAGCGTCGATCGCGCCACCCACATGTGCGTCGTACGTTCGAGTCTGCTCGCGCCCGCAATCGTCGGCGCGTGGCAGCTCGAGCGCGGCTACATCCCATGTCGCATCTTCAAGAACATCAGCTACGGCCGGCTCGGGGTGACCAACTCCCCCCACGTGCAGGAGATCTTTGAGTCGGAGGTGCTCTGTCGCGGTGACGGCGGCGATCTGTTCGAGGTGGCCATCGAACGGGCCCGGGAGCGGGCCTTGCTGCGCGAGCAGATGCTCGAGGTGCAGGCCCGGCACACCTACCTGAATCGCATCGAGACGATCCTCGCCCTCCTGACGTGATCGTCGCGCACCTCTCCAACCACGGCGGCCTCATCGCGGACTTCGAATGCGTGGCCGCTGTGCTTGACCTCGACGTTCGCTCGTTTCGCTACGACGACGGCTACAACATCGGACCGGAGCGTGCGGAGCGCTCGTGGGAGCGATGGCGTGAGCGCCTTGCGAGCGCCGATGTGGTGCTCGTGTCCGACACGGCACCACTTGCGCGCATCGTCCTCGAGCGGCTTGAAGAATTCGCGGGTCATGTCGTCCTCTGGGTCTGCAACCGCTTCGACTACAGCGACCAGGCGACCAATGACTGCGGCTTTCCCGACCCCGGCTACTACGAGCTGATCCGGCGCTGCGTTGACCATGAGCGCGTACACATTGCTCCCTACTCCGCATTCGAGATCGAGTACGCCCGAGACAAGGGCGTCGAGCTGGGCGAGCGTCTCATCAAGCCCCTCGGCCGCCGCCGGCCTGAGCCACACCGCGCATCAGCGCGCGGTGGCGTCGACCGCGCCGCGACCGTCTATGTGCCGCCCTACCACAACGACACGATCTTCATGGACCTGGCCGCTCGCTGCGAAGCGTTGGGGGTGCCCGCCTGGTGCGGGCGCTACAGCCGCCTGGAGGAGGTGAGTGAGTTCCGGGCGGTCGTACACATCCCCTACGCGTGGTCAACCGTCGCCTTTTTCGAGCGCTTGCAGGCCGCGATCCCGACCTTCATCCCGTCCGCCCGCCTGCTTCTCGAGATGTGGCGGCAGCCGAACTTCTTCTGGCCAGACTCCCAGCGTCTCGAGGAGCTGCTCACCGAATCAGAGTGGTATGCGCCCGAGCACGAGGGCCTGCTCGTCCAATTCGACTCCTTCGAGGAGCTCGGCGAGAAGCTCCACGAGCTCGACCTCGAGCCCGTGTGCGAGCGGCTACGGGAGTTCGGGGAGCGGCACGCGATCCGAACCTCCGTCGCCTGGAGCGCGCTCTTCGACGAGATCGAGCACGATTCCGTCCGCCGCCTGCGTCCCTACAAGGAGCTCCTCGAGCGCCACACCGAGGTCGATGGCGATCAGCCGTCGCGGTTTGCCAGCTTCAGCTTCGCCTTCGAACACGTGCAGCAGACGCGGGCACGGACCGTCGTCGAGCTCGGCACCACCCGCAGCTACGTCCACGGCGGGCTTGCGGGCTGTAACGACGACGACCCGATCCACTGGCGTCCTGATGCTCCCGAACGCTGGGACTGGGGTGCCGGAGCCTTCACCCTGCTCGCGGCTCTCTGCCTCCCCGACTGCGAGATCCACACCGTCGACACCGCCTCGAGCCACATCGAGCGCGCCAAGGTGATGACGGCCGCGCACGCGCGGCGCATTCGCTACCACGTCTGCGACTCGGTCGATTTCCTGCGCTCCTGGGGCCCGGGCACATTGGATCTCGTGTATCTCGACACCGGCGACATGTGGCCGATCGAGCCAACCGCTCGTCACCAGCTCGCGGAGGCGCAGGTGCTGTGCGAGGAGCGCTTGCTCTCGGGCCAGGGCCTGCTGTTGATCGACGACATCGGCAACCCGACCCCGGGGCGGTTTGGCGACGACTCCCCCCACGGCAAGGCCAAGTACTCGCTGCCCTATCTGCTGGAGCAGGGCTTCGAGGTCGTCTTCGAAGGGTTTCAGTTGGCGCTCAGGCCGCCGGCACGCCGAACCTGAACGGCACTCGCCGCCAGTTGCGCCAGCGCGGGTACCAATCCGGCAGAGGGGAGGGGACCGCCGGTCGCTCCCCGCGGCGCTCGGGCGGCTGCTCCTCCCACGCCAGCAGCGCATTCGCCCAGGCCGGAGCCGGGTCGGGCGCCTCCGTGGGTCGCAGCGCCGGCATGACAAGGATCTCCGCCGTCGGTTCACTCCTCTGTCCGCCGGGGCCGATCGCACGCAGTGTGATCCTCGAGGTGCCGCTCGGATCAAAGCGCCGCAACACCCCCACGGTCTCGGAGCCGTCGTAAGAAGCGACGACCTCGCCGTTGAGCTCGAGCTCGTAGCGCTCCACGACTCCGGGCGGCGGCGTCCAGCTCAGTTGCAGCGCAGCGCCCTCGAAATGTCCGCTCAGACTGCTCGCGGCGTCCAGATCGTCCGAGACGATCGGAGGCGGCGTGTCGAAGGCCAGCGGCGGGGCGCCCGAACCGACGTGGGCGATCGGTTCGAGCAGGGCCAGCGCCTGCGCGAGCGGGACGATTGCAAGTCCGGCGGCGACGTCGCTGACGCCGAAGCTGAGCACGAGCGTTTCGTCGCGCAGCGCCATGCCGGCGCAAAACTCGACGCGGTCGGCGATGAAGCTGAAGGGCCGCGACATCGCCATGATCGAGTGGTCGGGCCCCAGCGCCAGCAGCCGATGCAGGTAGCGGGCGGCGGGCCCGCTGCGGTCCACTTCATGCACGACGAAGAGGTGGCCGCCGTCGTAGGGCACGCCTTGGGATCCGCCCCGCAGGTGATGTGCCTCGGCGGGTGCGTCGTGCCGTGCGATCATCTCGGTGCCGCCGCTGTGCGGATCGCAACGAAGCAGCGCGGTGGGGGCGCAGCTGTAGAGGACGTGCGGGACACCAGCCAGGGAGAGCGGCATCCAGTTCTTCTCGTGGCGCTCACCGTGCGGCCCTGCGAGCGCGGTGACCTCGACGATTTCGGCGCCCTCGAGCCTGAGCAACGCCACCTCGCGCCGCTCATCGGGGTTGAGATCACAGACCGTCGCCGTCGCATACCAGGTGTTGTCGCACTGGAACAGCCGGCAGTCCTCGTAGCCCTCGACCCGGGTCGGGTAGCGCTTCGGCTGCTCGGTGCGATCGACCAGGGGCGCCATCGTCCTCACCGCCAGATCGGAATCCAGCTCGATCAGGTAATTGATGGTGCGGAGCACCCCGTCCTCGTCGAAGATGTCACCGCCGATCTCGTAGTTGGCGGTTCGCACGATCATTCGAAAGCCGTCCCCGTCGCTGGCGATGCTCGGGTTGAAGCAGGGCCATGCCGGCTCGACATCGAGCTTGATCTCGCCGATCCTCGTCCCGGGCGCCAGCGCCGTCAGCGTCGCCGCAGGCGAGCGCTCACCCACGACTGCGCCCGCCTCGGGTCCGAGGGCCGACACCCGCACCGCCTCGGGCGCGCGCTGGAGATCGCCGAGCTGGCGGCCGGCCGCCTGGCGCACCTCGTCGGGCGTATCAGTTCGCGTGACGAGCTCGTGCAAATCATCACGCGCCTCGTCCTCCCAACCGAGCCCCGCAGCCGCGAGGCCCCTCTCCAGGCGCAGGCCCCACCCATACACCTCGCGGTGAACGAACAGCACATCGGCGGGATAGGGAATCTCCATGCCGCGGCTCGCGAACATGTGTGCCATCGAGAAGTCCCCGCGACGGCGGTGTATACGGGCCAGCTCGTAGAGCGGCTCGGCACGGGCCGGCCGCCGCTCCCACGCCTCCAGAAGGATCGATGTCGCCGCTCCAACATCCTCTTGAGCCACCAGCATGCCCTGCACCAGGTTGGCGTAGAAGACCTCCTCGTCCCATCCGCCGAGCTCGACGCGCTGACGGTAGGCATCGATCGCCGCCTCGCGCTCCCCGAGCTCCTTCAGCGTCTGCGCCAGGTAGAAGGTCGCGCGTGGGGCGTTCGGGCTCCGTGCGAGATCGCGTCGCAGCAGGCCCAGGTCGCGGATCAGCTTCTCGGGCCGCGCCGAGCCGTCCGCGTGATGCTCGACCGTCAGCACCTCGAGCTCGCCCTGCTCGAACCTGCCGTCGGTTGCGAGGTGCTCGTGCGTCGACCCGGAGTACCACCAGCGACGGTCTCCGCGTACCAGGCGGAGCACCCCATAGTCGAGCGTGCCAGTGTCGCGAATCAGGTACGCGTCGAGCGTCAGGTCCGGCAGCGGCCCGCTCAGGCGCACGGTCATGTCCGCGTCGAGCGCCAGTAGATAGTCGGCCTTGCCGTGAGCACGTTCCATCAGCTCGGTGCGGTTGTGGCCGAAGTCGATCCACGTCAGCTCGTGCAGTTCGCCCGGGAGATGGGACAAGGATGAGCGCACAAGCTCCTGGGTGCCGTCCGTCGACCCCGTGTCACAGATGATCCAGCTGTCTATCAACCCCCGCACCGACGCGAGGCAGCGGTCGAGAATTGCTGCCTCGTTACGAACGATCATGCACAGGCAGATCGACTTCTTCATGCCGAGCTGCCGGCGAGCTGCGCGATCGACGCGGCTGCGATCGACTCCGCGTGACCGTTGTGCAGGATTCGCCCGTCATGGATCCACATCAGCCGGTCGGGGCGCGCGATCAATCCACTCGGGTCGTGCACACGCTGGATGATCGAGGTTCCGTGACGCAAGAGCTCGCGCACATGCCGCTCGGTGCGCTGACGCAGCGCGGGGCTGTCCAGCGCCGGAAGGCCGTCGATAAGTAGCAGCGGGCCCGACGCGCAGTGCAGGGCGGCGCAGAGCATCACTCGTGCCGCTACGTCGCTTCCGGCCTGCTCCAAGCTCTGGGGGAGAGCCTCCGCGAAGCCGCCGTCACGCGCAAGCTGAGACATATGACGGTCCACCGCGCTCACATCGGCGCCGAGGAAGGCGGCAAGCAACTCCAGGTTCTGGGCCACGCTGAGACCCGCCTGCACGGCGTCGGCTAGACCCCTGACCAACGTCGGCCGAGCAAGCACCTCCAGCGTGCCTTGGTGGGGCTCGCCAATACCGGCGATCGCCTCGATCAAGGCGCCGCCGGCCGGCTCGTCGGCTGCCGCGACCACGCCGACGTATTGGCCGGCGCGCACATGGAAATGACCGTCACTAAGGCCGGCTGGCAGCGACAACGAGGCCGCGAGAACGACGGTCTCATCGAGGCTGGGCCGGGGATCCGCTGCGGGCTTCGAGGCAGCGCGACCCATGCCTGCCCGCACTTGCGGCTCGATGTCGATCGCGAGCGTGGTCTGAGTCGCAGCCGCGGCCGGGTGGGTGCACGCCCCGAGCAGCCGTGCAGCGTGGAGTCGGCGAGTTGCACTAGGGCTGCTCGCCTCGTCGATAACACGGCTGCGCCTCCGATCGGCGTCAAGCGGCGGCTCGACCCGCCAGCCGCTCGGCGTGGCGTCGAGCATCGCGTAAGCGGACGCCGCGCTCGGCTGAGGGTCGGTCGGACTCGTCGCCACAAGCACCCCCTCACGTACCTCGTCGATCATCAGGACGTCGCGCCCGAGTCGGGCAACCTCGTTCCGCAGCTCGCCGAAGAAGACGACCGAAGGACGGTCGAGCGCGACACGGAGCGCCTCGGGTATCCCCACCCGCAGCATCACGGCGTCGACCTGGTCCATGTCGATGCCCTCGACGCTCGAGGCGCAGATCACCCGCAGCCGGTCGAACCTGTTGCGCCGAGCGGCCGCCCGGACGAGGTCGACGTGGGTAGGTACGGAATCGATCGCGATCACATCGGCACCCGCCGCGGCCGCGGCCAGAGCGAACGCGCCCACGCCGCAGCCCACTTCCACCACTCGTGCCTGAGCCGGCAGCGCGTCGAGCAGCAGGGCTATCTCGGGCGAGTCGATCCACCCGTGCTCCAGCATCCAGTTGGTCTCCTCGTCCCCGACCTCGGGGTCGACGCACAACCAGATTGGTGGGCGCCGGGACACCGACACCCGGATCAGCCCGCGAACTCCGTTCATCGCGGCGCAGGCTAGCGAAAGCCGCGTCAACCTTGGCGGGCCCGGTTTGGCGCCGGTCTTGCGGCGCTACGATCAAGCTCCCGACCCAAAGCGAGCGCGAATGACCGAGAAGCTGATCCTGCAGCCAGACGCCAGCCACCCGATCACAGTCGAGCGGGAGGGCGAGCATGTCGTGGTGTCGGTAGACGGACGCACCGTCGCAGACACCCATGCGGCACTGACGCTCCGCGAGGCGGACTACCCGCCCGTCCGATACATCCCGCTCGCGGACGTCGACTCATCGTTGCTGGAGGCGACCGACCACTCAAGCTACTGCCCCTACAAGGGCGACTGTAGCTACTACAGCCTCACAGTGGGCGATGGCGAGCTGGAGAACGTCGTATGGGAGTATCGGGACCCCTACGCTCCGGTATCCGACATCCGCGGCCACGTCGCCTTCTACCCGAACCGCGTCCAGATCACCTCGGCTTAGCCGGGGGGCCAGCGCCGCGCTTTCGGACCTCGTGATCGTGCGCGCGGGCCGGCCATTCGGCATGTGATTTCTGCTTTACGGCCTGCGAGGGAGCCGCCCCGGGCTTGCACGCCAGCGAGCGCTGCGGGCGGGGTCAGGACGCTCGTCCCGGAGACCGCGCGGCGTTGCGGGACCGGGCTCGGCCGGTACCATCCACTGCCGAGCGCGCCGACGTAGCTCAGCTGGTAGAGCACTTCACTCGTAATGAAGGGGTCCCCGGTTCGAATCCGGGCGTCGGCTTGGGAGACGCCAAAGGCGATGAGCGACGCCTGCGGGCCTCAAGCGCCACGGTCACCTCGATGTGACGCGTTCCAAACCATCGGCGACTACGGCCAACGGCGCGGCGCCTACGACAGGGTTCGCGGAGGCGTCGTCACGCGGGCACGCCAGATGCTGCTGGCGGGTCGACCGCACTGACGCTCTCGCCGCACCGGCTAGCATCTCTGGCGAGAGCCCCTCGGCCACCATGGCTCCTCGGCGCACCTTTTATCTGCTAAACGCTCCCGGGTGGTATCCGGGGTTTTTCTCGTGCTATCAGGTCGTCGTGGGGTTCCTGAATTGGTACGAACGCCAGGCGGCTGAAGGCTTGGCCTCTGGCATGAAGGTGTGGTTCGAACAGGGTCTCTACTTCGATCACCGCGTTGGACCGAACTGGTGGGAGTACTACTTCGAGCCGATTCACACTGCCGAGCCGTCGGACGAGCACATCGAACTCATTAGCGACAGCCCCAAGGCTCTCTGGGCCACAGAAGCCATTTCGACGATCTCGAGGGAGCGCGCAGGCCAGCTCATCCGGAAATACATCAAGGTGAAGCCGCATGTTCAGCGCAAGGTCGACGCGTTCGAGGAGCGGTATTTCGAAAGTCGGTACGTCGCGGGCGTCCATTACCGGGGAACCGACAAAGGCAACGAGGCTCCAAAAGTGGCCTACGAAGTCGTCGAGGCCGCCGTTCAGCAGGAAATTGCGGGCCGCTCGGACGCGGTCATTTTCGTCGCCACCGATGAACAACAATGTCTTGACCACCTGAGGGCGGCGTTCGGTGCGCGGGTGGTCTTTATCGATGCCCTCAGGTCAGCGAATTACGAACCCATCCACCACTTGAACGGAGGGTGGGCTGCAACGGATCGCTACGCCCTCGGGGAGGAGGCATTGATCGATTGCATGCTGCTTTCCCGATCGAACGTCATCATTCGTACTCAATCAAACCTGAGTTCGTCGGCCGGCAACATCAATCCAACCGTGCCCGTGGTCGATCTCAATCGTGCGACCTACCACGACGGCCTGCGGTAAGTAGAGCGCGGGAGCGCACCGCTTGCTAAGTGCCGGCTGGTGGCGGCAGGGGGCTCCCAGTCGGGCCTCTGATCTGCCAACCGGCCGCAGCGACGAGCAACAGCTGGGGAAGCGCTACCCGCCAGTTGGCGGGTCCCGAACGGGAAATTCCCGCCGTTCGGCACTGGTTTGTGCCGTGGAGGCGTGAATAGAGTCGCTCAGGTCGTTGCGGCTGGGGATCGAGGGTAGGAAAGTCCGACTCTGGCGGGAGCCCTGCGTCGCGCGGATCTACCGGAGGAGACATGGACCCCGAACTTGCTGCCGTCGTCCCACTGATCCCGGATCTCGCGTTCGACGATCTCGATCAGACCCGCCGCATCGTTGAAGAGCTTGTCCGCAACCTGGACGTGGACCTGAGCGGGGTCCAGGTTGAGGATCGGACCATCCCCGGCGTCGGTTGCGACGTGCCGATCCGCATTTTCAGTCCGGCGGATCGGGTTGAGGAGCGTCCAGGTGTCATGAGCATTCACGGTGGCGGATTCGCGTTGGGCCCGATGACCCTTGACGACGGCGCGAATGCCGCGATCGCTCGTGAGGTGGGGGTCGTGGTGGTGTCGGTGGACTACCGGCTCGCCCCTGAGCATCCGTTCCCTGCTGCCGCCGATGATTGCTATGCGACGCTGGAGTGGATGTATGAAAAGGGCAGCGAGGTGGGCATCAACCCAGCGCACCTTGCGGTGCTCGGAAGCAGCGCCGGCGGGGGGCTCGCCGCCACCACCGCGCTCTTCGCTCGCGATCGCGGTGGCCCAAGACTGGCGGTGCAAGTGCTCCTGGAACCGGAGCTCGATGATCGTCTCCAGACCCATTCGATGAGGCGCGGTCGCCACACCGTGGCCTGGTCCAGCACCCTTGCCGCGCTCAGCTGGAAGTACTACTTGGGTGGCATCGGGACTCCGCCGTTGCACGCGGTGCCCGCCCGGACCGAAGATCTCTCCGGCCTCCCGCCGGCGTACGTGTCGGTGAACGAGCTCGACTGCCTTCGTGATGAGGGCTTGGAGTATGCGGCACGCTTGCTCCAGGCGGAGGTGCCCACGGAAATCCACTGTTGGCCGGGAGCGTTTCACTCGTTCCACAGCGTGTTGCCAGCCGCCGGCATATCGCGGCGTGCCTCCGCGGCAGTCCACGGCGTCCTGCGACGCGCTCTGCTCGTAGGGCGCTCGGAGGCGAGCGAAACGGTCTTCGACGGTCGTCATGCGTGACAAGCCGCTCGCATGACCGCTGCTCCTGTTCCTGTCGGCGCCAGCCGCGAACGCCGCGCCGCTAAGTGCGGTCCCCGGATCCGGCGCGCTAGCGGCTCGGTGACGCAAAGATGGTGCGAGACGAAGCGCTCGCGCCGAGGGGCAGGTCCAGATGGGTGCTGACGGGGCGAAGGAGGGACCCCGCATGTTGGGAGGGACGCTGGCGCCTCATGCCGTGCGGATCACAGGCCTTGCGAAATCGTTCGGCCCCACCCGTGCGCTGCGCAACTGCAACTTCGAGTTACGTCGAGGCGAGGTGCATGCCCTTGTCGGCGAGAACGGGTGCGGCAAGAGCACACTCGTCAAGATACTGAGTGGAGTTCACGCCCCGGACGCCGGCCTTATCGATGTCAACGGCTCTCAATTCGCGTCGCTCCGTTCACCGCATTTCGCGCAGCAGAACGGAATAGTGACGGTCTTTCAGGAGATTCTCGTTGCCGGCGCGCGGTCGGTGTTGGACAACATATGGCTGGGATCAGAGACCGCCTTTCGTGCGCCCCGCTCGAGCCGCGAGAAGCGGCGACTGGCAAGCGAGACAATCGACGATCTCCTGGGTCGACCGCTGCGACTCAATGCGCCGATCGAGGAACTCTCCCTGAGCGATCGGCAGGCCTGCTGCATCGTCCGGGCGCTCGTAAGGCAGGCTTCGATCCTGATTCTTGACGAGGCTACTTCGGCCCTGGATGTGGAGGTCAGGGATCGCCTGTTTGCCCGGCTCGCCGGGTTGAGCGCGGCGGGTGCGGCTGTCGTCTTCATCTCACACCGGATCGACGAGATCACCGAGGTCGGCGACCGGACTACGGTGATGCGATCGGGGGACACGATTGCGACTGTCGAGCGTGGCAAATGGTCGCCGTCGGAACTTGTGAAGCTCATGACTGGCTCGGATCGGCTCGCCGATCCGGCCGCAGACGAGGACCGCAAGCCCGATGGACCCACGCGAGTCCTGGCCTCGGCGCGGGGGCTCCAGCTCCGAAGCGGGCGAGAGCCGTTCGACTTCTCGATCGCCTCGGGCGAGATCGTTGGTGTGGCGGGGCTCGAGGGACACGGCCAAACCGAGTTGCTGGAGGCTCTGCGCGGTGCCGGCAGCACGGGCGGACGCATCGTCGTCCACGATGAGGCTGGCCATGAGCTGATCGTGCGGTCGCGTCAGGAAGCCGCGAAGTACGGGATTGCGTACGTGGCGCGCGACCGGCGCGCTCAGATCTTCGGATGGATGTCGATCCGGGAGAACTTTGGGATCCCAACGTTGTCCCGCGATGGAGCGGCGGGCCTGCTGTTCCCCAACAGGACCGCGCGTCGTCTCGACTATTTCATCGGCCGTCTGGGGATACGGCTGGGTCGACAAGGCGATCGCATCACGACCCTGAGCGGTGGCAATCAACAGAAGGTTGTGATCGCTCGCTGGCTTGCGGCGCGCCCCAGCGTCCTCCTGCTCAACGACCCGACCAGGGGAATCGACATCGGTGCCAAGCGCGACCTCTACGCGCTGTTGCAGGAGCTCGCCCGTGAGGGCCTCGGCATCGTGATGCTCTCGAGCGAACTGGATGAGCACGTCGATTTGATGAGTCGTGTCATCGTTTTCCGCGAGCACGAGCTCTTTCGAGAATTTCAACGAGCAGAGCTTTCGCGGGGCGCACTCGTATCCGCGTTCTTCGGTGAGGGCGACGAGTAGTGCAGGCCGTCGCGACAGCGCGACGCGCGCGATCCTCGGAAAGGATCGGTGCTCTCGTCCTCCGGCTGCTCAACCGCTACACCTTTCTGTTCTCGTTGGTGCTGCTCGTCGCGTTGTTGATCGCGAACCTCGCCGAGGATGGAGGGCATTTCAACTGGCAGGACCAGCTCGCCGACCTCGCTCCTGTCGCGCTCGCTGCCATGGCCAGCACGCCGGCCATCATCAGCGGCGGGGGCGGTTTCGATCTGACCATCTCGCCGACCATGGTCCTGATGGGCGAGATCTTCGTGGTGTGGCTCGCGCCCCACGGTCTCGGCGGTGCCGTCGCAGTCCCCCTGATCCTCATCGCCGGCGCGACGGTGGGGCTGATCAACGGGATGCTCATCATGTGGCTACGAGTACCGCCGGTCGTGGTGACGCTATCGACCTACTTCATCTTGATCGGGGTCGATCTCGAGGTGTCACCGTATCCGGCCTACCTCCAGACGAGCTGGTTGCAACATCTCGCAGGCAGCGTCGCTGGGATTCCCGGTGCCTTCTTCACCCTGGGATTGCCGCTGGCCCTTTGGGGACTTCTGGGTCTGGTGCCGTTCAAGCGCACGCTGTTACTCGTCGGAGCAGGCGACGCGGCCGCCTTCGCCAGCGGCGTCAACGTCGCCCTGATCCGCGTCGCGGCGTATGCGCTCGGAGGGCTCTTTGCCGGAATCGGCGGATTGGCGCTGCTGGGGCTGACACTCTCGGCGAACGGGAATCTTGCGCAGACGTACACGCTGCTGGCCATCGCGGGCGTGGCTCTCGGCGGCACGTCGCTGTGGGGCGGGCGCGGCGGAATCATCGGCTCGCTGTTTGGCGCAGCCTGCATCTATCTGCTCAGCACGCTTCTGACCACGCTGCAGGTCGACGCTAGCTACCTGCAGGTGCTCTACGGCGGGATCCTGATCGTGGCCGTCGTGCTCGGGGGAGTCGCGGCGTCCGCGCGTAAGGCTGAGGAATCGTGATGGCCTCCGCGCTGGCCAACAGGACGGGGGTCATCCGCGTCGGACGGTGGGCCAAGGCGGCTCAGATGCGTGTGCCGCTACTGCAAATAGTGGCCGTGGGTGCTGTCTACGCGTACCTGGCGACGGACCTCGGCTTCACAAGCTGGCGCAGCATCAAGACCATCCTGACCCTGGCCGCCCTTGTCGGGCTTGCCTCCGTAGGGCAGACCCTGTTGATCCTGATCGGCGGCATCGACTTGTCGATCTCGGGCATCATCGTCGGGAGCGCGCTCGTGGTGACCGTCCTGCCCGCGCTGTGGCACATCACGTTTCTCGTCGCCCTGTTGATCGCGCTCGGCTGCGGCGGCACCATGGCCGCGTTGGCCGGATACATCAGCCATCGATTTCGGGTTCAACCGCTGATTATCACGCTCGCCGTCGGGGCGATCGCCGTCGGGTTGACCCAGACACAGACCGGGGAGGCATTCGGTGGCGCAGCGCCCCGCTGGCTGCAGAATCTAGCCTCGCCACAGTCACACACCTTCGGAGTCAACGTGCCTCCGACGCTGACCATCTGGCTCGTGGTGACGCTGATCATGGCGCTGGTGTTGCACCGGACCACGATGGGCCGGCGGCTGATGGCCACCGGTGCAAATCCCGAGGCGGCTGAGTATGCCCTCGTCCGCACGCGACGCGTGTGGACCCTCACGTTCGCCTTCAGCGGCGTGTGCTCAGTGCTTGTCGGTGTGCTCGTCGCTGGCTTCGCAGGAAGCGTGGACAGCGGCGTGGGAGACCCGTACCTGTTCCAGAGCGTGGTGGCCGTGATCGTTGGGGGGACCGTATTTGGTGGACCGGGTGACTACACACGCACGGCCATCGGCGCTCTTTTCATAAGTCTTGTCACCGAGGCACTCGTGGGAAACAACGTGAGTGCGGCTGTGCAGAACATGGTGTACGGCGCGGCGATTCTCGTCGCAGTTTCGGTCTACGGAAGGGAGCGGCGGCTGCGAGATCGCATCTGAGAGGGACGGTGCCACATGAAGTCAACGACGATTTACGTGAAGGAGAGGTATGACTAGGATGTTGAAAAGTATGAGCGCCGGTAAGCGGAAGGGCAGGCTCGCGCTTGCCTCCGTTACGTGCGCGGCGGTCGTGATCGCAATGGCGCTGGGTACCCAGGCTTCCGGCGCGACGGCAACGTCGGCATCGGCGACGAAGTGCGGCCAGAGCGTGAAATACAACGTGCCCGATTCCGCGGGCTTCCTGAAGACCCTGCCGGCCAACATCCGCGCCGGTTACGACAGCTGGCCCTATTCCGTGGATTCCACCCCGTGGAGCGCCTTCAAGGGGGTCAAGAAGCCATGGAAGATCGGGCTGATCCTGGATCCGGTGACCGGACCGTATGCGCAGGACTTCCTCAACGAGTTCACGGCGCAGTTCAATGCGGCTGAAAAGCTTGGATTGGTCAAGGGCCCGCTCGTCAAATACATCCTGCCGAGCTATGCCACCGCCACGCCGGAGCAACAGATCTCGGCGGTGCAGCAAATGGTCAGCGAGGGCGTCAACGGGATCGTCTTGCAGCCGCTGGCAGGACCGCCACTGGCGCCGGCGATCGACGCGGCGGGCAAGGCCGGTGTGCCGGTCGTGATGTTCTTCAACGACATCGACCAGTCGAAGTACGTCGTCAACATGTGGACCCAGAACAACTCGCCCGCCGATGCGGCGCTCGCGGGCATGGTCAAGACCGGCAACGTGCTCGTCGTGCGCGGCACCGCGGGCATCCCCGTGGAGCAGGCCTACGAAGACGCGGCCGTCGCAGATATCGCGGCATGTCCGGGCCTTCATATCGTAGGCACGGTGTACGGCGATTTCGATACGACGACCGCAAAAACGGCGGTGAGCCAGTGGCTCGCGGCGCATCCGACGACCAAGATCTCCGCCGTGTTCCAAAACGGAGTGATGATGGCGGGCGTCGTGGAGGCCTTCCAATCCGCCGGGCTGCACGTGCCCCCGGTCAGCGACGGAGGTTGCCAGGGCGGTGACCTCTCGTGGTGGCTCGCTCATAAGAGCGGCTACAAGACTGCCGGTGTTTGCATCAGCGGCAACGCCACGGCCTGGTCGACGATTCGGGTGCTTTTCCGGATTCTCGCCGGCGATGGGTTGAAGACCCGCGACATCGCGGTTCCCGCGCCACTCGTCACGAACGCGAATCTGGCGCAGTTCGCAACGCGGGGCAAGGGCCTCGACTGGGCGGGAGATCCGCGCAGTCCGGTCAACGGCTGGGCATCTGACACCTTCTTGAATTCGTTCTTCAAGAAGTCTGGAGACCCGGCCAACTTCTAAGACACAATGCCGTCCGTGTGCGTCGCTTCGGCGGCGCACACGGCGCGGCGACTATGCGGAGTGGATGAAGGACTATGAGCGACAAGACGCACACACCCAAAAAAGCGACACCCAGCATCGCCATCATCGGCTGCGGTCTCGGTGGCATCGCTGCCGCCGTGAAGTTGCGGAAGGCCGGCATCGAGTCGTTCACCATCTTCGAGCGCCAAAGCGGACCCGGCGGCGTGTGGTGGCAAAACCGCTACCCCGGGCTCGGCGTGGACGTGCCGTCGCACCTCTATTCGTTTTCGTTCAAGCCTCACGACTGGAGCCGAACGCATGCCATGCGCGATGAGCTGCTGGGCTACGCGCAGGAGGTCATTGATGAGAATCGGCTCGCCGGGCACATCCATTTCAACGTCACGGTGGAACGAGTTTCATGGGACGACGATCTGCACGAGTACACGCTGACCTTCGCTGATGGGGCGACGGCAACCGCCGATGTCGTCATCTGCGCGGCCGGCCTCTTCCACACCGCGAAGTATCCGACGTGGCCCGGGCTCGACATGTTTTCCGGCGAGACGATCCACACCGCTCATTGGGAGGGCGATTATCGCCTCGAAGATAAGCGCATCGCCATCGTGGGTACGGGCGCGACATCGATCCAGCTCGTTCCCGCCCTGAGCAAAATCGCCGGGCACGTCTACGTCTTCCAGCGAGAGCCGGGTTGGGCCATCGCGCGAGGAGATCGAGACTTCTCGGAGGCTGAGCGTGCCCGCAATCGGCGCCCCGGCATGGCCCGCCTCAATCGCATGCGGATGTATTGGCGGTTCGAACGGCTGATCATCGGCATGCGCAAGATCAGACCCAACAAGTCGCGCCTCCAGGTCGTGGCCGAGACCTACATCGACTCGATCTTGGCTGATCATCCTGAGCTCAAGGCCGCGGTAACGCCGAGATACCCGTTTCCGGGCAAGCGCCCCCTGTTCGACGCGGGGTTCTACAGGGCCCTGACCGAACCCAATGTGACCCTGGTTCCGCGCGCTGTTGATCGCGTGACGGAAACGAGCGTTGTCGACGTCGGCGGAGGTGACTGGCCTGTCGACGTGCTGATCTTCGCGACCGGATTCAACGTCGGCGACTACCTCGGCACCCTGACCGTCATCGGTCGCGGCGGCCGATCGCTGCACGAGTTCTGGGAGGGCGAGCCAACTGGCTTCCTCGGGATCACGGTCCCGGGGTTCCCGAACTTCTACATGCTCTATGGACCCAATACCAACGGCGGCGGGTCGCTGTTGGTACAGCTCGAGCGACAGGCGGAGTATGCCGTGAAGGCCATTCAGAGGATGGCCAAAGAGGGCATCACGGCGATCGAGCCCACCGGCTGGGCGTATCGCATCTGGGACGAGTACCTGCGGTGGCGCAACTCTAAGCAGGTCTATGCGATCTCGAATAACTACTACAAGGCGAGTTCGGGAAAAGTTCTCACCGAGTGGCCGGGAACGATGACGGAGTACCTCGTTCTGACACGGTCGCTCGGACGCATCTGCTCGGCGGCATGGACCAGCCACGCGCGGCCGCCGCGCACGGGCCGGCCGCCGGAGCTTCGGCTTGGGCAGTCAGAGGCGGAGGAGATCGGCGCCGTGGAGGGTGCTACGAGTGTCGATGGCCGCGATGCGCAGGCAGCGGCGGAGGGCATCGGGGAAGGCCGCTAACCGCTGCGGACGCGTCGACTTCGCGGGCGACCCTTGTCTCGTTTGGCAAGCACGGGTCCACCACCTAGGGGACGGGCCCAGGGCGGTTTGCAGGCCACTCGATCAGTGGAGGATGTACCGGCGGCGGCCGTCGCAGAGCCGGTGATGACCAGCAAAGGACTTGGGCTGCCAGGGATGACTTCCACACACCGAGCCGAGACATCCGCGCACGGCAGAAGGCACGAGGTGGTGTATCAAGCCCTGCGGGAGCGCATCATCTGGGGAGCCTACGGGCCGGGCTATCGCATCGTGGTGGACGTGATTGCTGATGAGCTGGGCGTCTCCGCAACGCCCGTGCGAGAGGCGATGAGGCGGCTTGAGGCGGAGCGACTGATCAGTTATCGCCCCAACGTGGGCGCGCAGGTTGCCGTGGGCGATCCGCGCCGATTGGCGGAGGAGGTCGATGTGATCGCCGTGCTGGATGGCGCCGTCACGGCGTTGGCGGCCCCGTGGATCGACGATCCCGAGGTCGCACGGCTGACCGAGATCAACCACGATATGGCTGAGGCAATCGCTGGGCTCGACCTTCAACGGCTCCGTCGACGCGATCACGACTTCCATCGCTTGATCCACGGCATCTGCCCGAACGGGGCGCTGGTTGCGGCTCTTCACCGTCTCGACCTGGCGCGTCGCCTGTCGTTGACGCAGATCACCGGTGTCTGGATCGCCGCTGTCGCCGAGCATCGGATTCTGATCCAGCTGCTTGCGGGACACGTGCAGGCAGCGATCATCGAAGAGGTTGCTCGTCAGCACACCTTCAACACCTTGACCGGCATGCGGCGCGATCGCGGCTGGGTTTCGTGACCCCTGTGCCGGCTAGTTTCCCCGGGGAGGTGGCGACCGAGGGTCGGGGATGGTGAGTCGGGCGATGTGACTGCCGGTGTCGCCGGCCAGGCGTGCGGCCGCACGGGCTCAGCCCGCGTTGTCACGCAAGCGCCGCAGCGCCATGGCGAGCGCGAGACGGTGGCGGCCGGGCGCCGGTCGTACCGAGAAGCCGAGGGTTTGTTCAGCGTGGTCGAGGCGCTGGCCCATCGAGCTGTGATGCATGTGCATTGTCCGTGCGGCGAGCCGAATCGATTCCGCTTCGCACAGCGCTCGCAGGGCATCGAGAGTGACCGTACCGGTGCGCTCGGAGGCCAGCTGATCCAGGGCTATGACGTCCGGGATCTGGGAGATCGCCTCGGTCGGGACATACTCCGCGACGGTCGCCAGGCCGCCAAGGTCGTCCCAAAAGACGACGCCCGGATCGCGCTCCGAGCACCCTGCGCCCGTGCGGCTCGCGCCATCGGCGAGGCGTGCGGCGAGGCGGGCCGCCTGCCACGATCGCCATGCCTCACCTGCCGGCACGCGCGGGCCGACCCCCACTCGAACGCCGGCTGCCAGATGCTTGAGCCTGACTCGCAGGTCCTCATCGCCGAAGACGATTACGGCGAGCACATCGCCGATGGGACTCTTGCCCAGCGGCCGCGCGCAGCGTCCAAGGACCTCCGTGGCCCGCCCAGCCACGACCAGGGCACGGATGGGGCTCGTAGGCACGAGCCCGAACAGTTGGATGGCTCGCATCCGATCCGCCTCGTCGGTGTCGGGGCTGAGCATCAGCTCGACGAGGGCTGGGTCGCCCGCCCGCGGCTGAACGGCCTCGCGCTTGCGGGCGAGCGCGACCGCGGTCGCGAAACGCTCGAGTACAAGCTCGTCGAGCGCCAGCGGTGGCCCGTCTCGCTCGAGCCAGACGTCTCCACCGCCGTCCACCGGTTGCCCGACAGCAGTCTCAGGTCTTTGCAACTCCAGGCGCTGGCCGTCGACGCTAATGCGCAGGACCACAGTGCCATCGGGGTCGCTGACACCGATCGGGCATTCGCTGAACAGGGCGGCCGACCGGACGAGATCCGCCAAGCTAAGCCGTTCCTGCGCCAGCTTGTCGAATAGCTCGATGATCCGCACTGCGCTCTCGGCTACGTCGTCTAACCCCGACAGCCGCTGGAGTAGGGCCCGCATTCAGTCAGGATACGCCGACCCATGGAACCGGGATGCAGGCCCCGAATCTCTGGCGTACGAGCGAATCTCGCCATGCGACGCCGCCTTGGAACCAGAGCTCCCAGGGTCCATGCACCTAGGAGCGGGACGCGGTCGTCGGCGATGGGGGCATCCGCAAGATGGGCGGCTGGCGACGAGCGATGACGTCGCGCTTCGCGCGTCAGGAGAGGGGAGTGCCGTTCCTGCCGTTCTGCCAGGGGGTGCCCGTCGGGCCAGCGCCGTTAGCGGGCTGTCCGCCTCGCCCGCCCTTCCCGACGGTGCCGACCGCCGCACCGCCATCCCCGCCTGCGCCGTTGCCGCCGTTGCCGCCCGGGACGCGCTCGCCCGTTGCTGGCGCACGGGCTGCTCCGTTTCCGCCGGTCCCCGCGTTTCCGCCGGTGCGCCCGTCAGTGCGGTTCCCGGGCCCGCTCGGCGAGCCGCACTCCCTAGAACCCTGCAGGCGTGACGAGAACTGCTAGGAACTCGGTGTAGAGGCTGGGATAGCCGTCACCAGGGCCGTTCTGGCTGTCGTCGCCCCCCGGCCCCAATCCTCTGCAGCACGCTCATGCCGCTGATCACAGTGCCGAAGGGGGTGTAGTCCGGAGCCAGCGTGGTGTTCTGCCAGGTGAAGAAGAACTGGCTGCCGTTGGTGTTCGGTCCGGCATTGGCCATGGCGAGCGTGCCGGCCGGGTAGGTGGCCCCGGTGAGGGTCTCGTCGTTGAATTCGTAGCCGGGACCGCCCGATCCGGTGCCGGTCGGGTCGCCGCACTGGAGCACGAAGATCCCTTGGGTGGTGAGCCGGTGGCAGTGGGTGAGATTGAAGTAGCCGCGGCTTGCCAGGAAGCGGAACGAAGTGGTGGTACACGGCGGCGCGGCGGTCAGCATCCGGACAGTGATGATGCCTCGCGTGGTGATGAAGGTGACGTTGAAAGGCTGCCCTCCTGTGTCGCATTGAACACGGGGATGCCCTTGAAGCTATCCGCGAGGACCGACGCTTGGAAGCCGCACGGGTTGGTGACTGTGGGCGTGGCGGCAGCCGTCCGCGCACGGAGGCCGGGAGCATTGAGGTAGGGACGGTGCACGGGGCTACTGAGGGCACCGGACGCGCTCGCCCCGGCGACTGTGACCGCAGCGGTCACAGTGGCAGTAGCGAGCAACCAACGAAAACGGCGTTCACCGAACATGGCGGGCAACCTCTCTCTGAGGGCGGCCCCGATTGTGACCCTTGTGGGTCCGCCGAATCAAGGCGTGTGACGAACGTGTTTCGCCGCATAGCAAGCGACCTGCGGCTCGGCGGCTCGGCGGCTCGCGACAAGGTTGTCCCGCTCAGCAATCGGGCAGTGCGTGACGCAGTCCGGCCACCGGCGTCGTCGAGTGCCGCAACGTTCGAGCGAGGCAGCCTCCCTGTTCTGGGTGGAGCGTCAGGAGGGTGCGCCGCTTCCGCCAGCCCCCCCGGGGGTACCCGCCGGCCCAGCGCCGGCACCGGCCGCCCCGCCCTGTCCCCCGGTCCCGCCTGCGCCGCCGGCGCCGCCGGCGCCGCCCGCGCCGCCGTCGCCGTTCGCGCCTGGGGATCCGGCCGCGCTGCCAGCTGTTCCGCCGTCGCCGGCGGCTCCGCCGTTGCCGCCGGCTCCGCCGTTCTGTCCGCCTGCGCCGCCCGCGCCACCGTCGCCACCCGCACCTGCGTTCCCGCTGATGCTGCCCCCATTCCCGCCGGCGCCTCCGCTGCCCCCGCTGCCACCGGTGCCGCCGGCGCCGTCAGTCCCGCCCGCGGCGCCGGTGCCGCCGGCGCCGCCGTCGCCACCGTCACCGAAGTTGCCGCCGTTACCACCGTGTCCGCCGCCGCCGCCGTCGGTCCCGGGTGCGGTTGCTCCGAATCCAGCCCCGCCGTCCCCACCGTTTCCGCCGCCGGGCGCGGGTTGACCGCCGGCGCCGGTGGACCCTCCGGTCCCGCCAATGCCGCCGGTACCGGAGGGTCCACCAGCACCGGCGCTGCCGGGCGTCCCGCCGTTGCCGCCATTACCGCCGTTGCCGCCGTCGGGTTTGGCGGCGGTTCCGGCCAACCCGTTCCCGCCGTTTCCTCCGATACCGGCGGTGCCGCCGTTGCCGCCAGTACCGCCCACACCATTAGCCCCGGCTCCGCCTGAATTGCCGCCGCTGCCGCCCGTGCCGCCGCTGCCACCCGAGGCGCCGTTGCCCCCGTTGCCGCCGTTGGGGTCAGTGGCGGTTCCACCCAACCCGTCGCCGCCGTTCCCGCCCTCACCGGCGCCGCCGCCGGCGCCGCCGCCGCCGCCGGCACCGGCAGTCATACCGGCTCCGGCCGCGCCACCCTCACCGCCGCTGCCGCCGTTGCCGCCTGCGCCCCCGGGGGCACCGTCGCCACTGGCGCCGTTGTCGACTCCGGCCTCTCCCGTGCCGCCGTCGCCGCCGTTCGCCCCGGTCCCGCCTGCGCCACCACGGCCGCCCGTTGCGCCGCGACCGCCAGTTCCGCCAGTGCCGCCGTCGCCGCCAGCGGCGCCGGCGGTCGCTGCTGGGTAGCCGGCGCCCCCGGTGCCGCCAGTCCCGCCGGTGGCGGCCTGACCAGCGACACCGGTCGTCCCAGCGCTCGCACCAGCCCCGCCAGCTGCTCCACCCATGCCGCCGCTGCCCGGCGTCCCAGGATCGCCGCCCGTGCCGCCCTCGCCGCCATTGGGGGTATCAGCTGTCCCTGCCCCACCGGTGCCGCCGCGCCCGCCCACACCGGCCGTACCGCCAGCGCCGCCGCTACCGCCGTTGCCAGCAGCGCCGCCGTTGACGCCGTGGATCGCCACGCCGCCGCTGCCGCCGGCGCCGCCGTGCCCGCCCATCTCGCCCGCGCCGCCGGTGCCGCCGGTGCCCGCTCCGCTCGTTCCGGCGACGCCGGTGGCGCCGTTGCCGCCGGCACCCCCGGCCCCCCCGTTGGCCCCCGGACCGCCGTTCCCACCGGTGCCACCAGCGCCGGCGGCGCCACCGAGCGTGGTTGATGAAGACCCGGCGCCGCCATTGCCGCCCACCCCGCCGGCGGAGGCGTTTCCAGTTTGTCCTGCGGTGCCGCCCGCTCCGGCGAGGCCACCCGCACCGCTGCTTCCGGGGTTCCCGCCGTTCCCGCCGTTGCCGCCCGTGACGTCGTCGCCGGTTCCTAGCGCACCGGCTGCTCCGTTCCCGCCGGCTCCGGCATTTCCGCCGGCACCGCCATTAGCGCCCGCGCCGCCGGCGCCGCCGGCGCCGCCGTTACCGCCGGCGCCGCCGGATTGGCTGGCTGTGCCTCCTGCACCACCAGCGCCGCCGTTACCGCCGCGGCCACCGTTCGCCCCGGTGCCGCCAGGGCCGCCAGGGCCGCCGGCGCCGCCGGCGCCACCGGAACCAGTGCCGGCCGCGCCGTTTCCGCCGGCCCCGCCGCTGCCGCCGGCAGCAGTGTTCACCACACCACGCAATCCGAGCACGAGGAGATGCGTTCCGGGATTCCCGCCTGCGCCGCCGCTCGATCCTGACTGTCCCGGTGTGCCGCCGGCAGCGCCGCTGCCGCCGGCGCCTCCGTTGCCGGCCTGGGATCCAAACTCAGCGTTCCCCCCGTTCCCGCCGGCGGTCCCGGCGTCGGCCGGGTTGTTGCTGCTCCACCCGTTCCCCCCGTTTCCGCCGCGGCCGGTGAGTAGTCCGCCGGTGCCGCCGTTGCCCCCGGGCACACCAGGAATGGTGCTTGACCAGCCGTTCCCGCCGTTGCCGGCGATCAGGCCACCGCTCTGACCATTCGGATGCTGAGCGGTGCCGTTGGCCCCGTTGCAAACGAGGCCACAGATGCTCGTCGTCGATGGCTGTGCCAACGCAACGAATCCCGTGGCGTTCGCGGGAGACGCACTCACCGCACAAGGCACCGCCCAAAGCAACACGCCGCCAAGGACGACGAATGCCACACGGAACGGTCGCCGACCACGCAGGCGACCTCCACGTCGGGCCTTGCTCACCGAATCAAATCGAAAATCATCAGCGAACCTGCGATCTCGTGACATCCTCAGCCTTCCTGCCTCAGACGCCGGCAAGCGCCCGGAACTCACGGAAGGGCAACCTAAACGAACGCCCGAGGCACTGCAACGCTCGCGGAAGTGCCGCGGTAGCGAGTGGGGCTCGGTCCTGCGCCCGACATCGGGTCTGTTAACCGACGCGACGGGCGCTCCATCGCGATCCCGCGCCAGGTCGGCTCGAGTGCGTAAGCGCCCGCAGCAGGCCGGCCGCCCCTAGGTGGGTCGGCCGGCTGGCTGCTTCGGTGCTTCTCGTGACGTGAGGCCTTATCGGAAGCCCCTAGTCATCTCCTCTCTTGCCAATTTCAGAACGATTCGACTGCGTTGATTCGGCTCAGCAGGGACTCGGGGCGCACTTGTCCTTCTGGCATGACGACGCGCACTGCTGACCGCAGCCCGGAGACTGGTGCCCGCAGCCCGGTGACTGCTGTCCGCATCCGTTGGTGTCGCACTGCTGCTGGCAGTCGCAGTTGCACGACGGCTCGCAGCTGTTGCCGCACTGCTGCTGGCAGTTGCACTGGCATGTCGGCGGTGGCGGCGGTGGCGATGGCGGGTTGTTGCACGGGTAGTTGCCGCCGCTGTTGCTGTTGCCGCCGTTGCTGTTGCCGCCGCTAGCGGTGTTCGAGGCCGTGCCTCCGTTGCCGCCGTTGGCGTTGACCGTGCCGCCATTGGCAGACGACGGGCCGCTAGAGACCGCGGTGTTGCCACCGCGCGTGTTCTGCCCGACCGCGTCACCGTTGAGGAACACGAGGTTGCCGCTGTTGGACTGGCCGCCGTTGGCGGTGTTGCCGTTTCCTCCGCCGCCACCGTTGGCGTTGTTGTCGCCCTGCGTGATGCTTTGCGGTCCTTGGTTGTTGGTGGAGTCTGCGGCGTTGTTGGTGGCGGTGCCGCCGTTGCCGCCGTTGGCGTTGACGGTGCCGCCGTTGGCGTTTGAGGATCCGCTCGTCACGACGGTGTCGCCACCGCTCGTGCCGTGCTTGTGGTGGTGCTTGTGCTGCGAGTACGTCGACTCCGAGTCCTGGCAGCCGCAATTCTGCTGGTGACCCTTGTCGCCGGTCGATACCGCGTCACCGTTCAGGAAGACGGCGTTGCCGCTGTTGGACTGGCCGCCGTTGGCGGTGTTGCCGTTTCCTCCGCCGCCACCGTTGGCGTTGTTGTCGCCCTGCGTGGCGCCTTGCTGTCCTTGGTTGTTGTCCTCGTTCTTGCAGCCGCAACCGGGCGAGCCACTTCCACCGCTGTCGCCTGCGGTGTTCGAGGCGGTGCCGCCGTTGCCGCCGTTGGCGTTGACGGTGCCGCCGTTGGCGTTTGAGGATCCGCTCGAGACGGCGGTGCTGCCGCCCTTCGCGTTCCCGCCCAGACTGACTGAGTCGCCGTTCAGCGCGACAATGTTGCCGCTGTTGGACTGGCCGCCGTTGGCGGTGTTGCCGTTTCCTCCGCCGCCACCGTTGGCGTTGTTGTCGCCCTGCGTGCCGCCATCGACTCCGGTCGGGCTGGTCGCGCCGTTCGTGGCCGTGCCGCCGTTGCCGCCGTTGTCATTGGTGGTCCCGCCATTGGCTGAGGAGGATCCGCTCGAGACGGTGGTGTTGCCACCGCTGGCGTTCCCGCCCAGGCCGACCGCGTCGCCGTTGAGGACGGCGATGTTGCCGCTGTTGGACTGACCGCCGTTGGCGGTGTTGCCGTTACCGCCGCCGCCGCCGTTGGCGGTGTTGGCGCCCTGCGTCAAGGCTCCCGCATTCCCAGACACGGGCGGCTGGGCCAGTGCTGAGGGTGCGCAAGCTCCCGCGATTGCGAGCACGCCTAGCGTGATCGCCGCGAAGTGTCGTCTCATGACACCTGCTCACTTTCATCTCGTTCAAGAAGATCCGCCGGGCAGTAGGAGGCCCCCGACGGCCGGCCTGGTCAGACCCCGCGGACGGGTTAACCAGGTCGCTCGAGCGGTGAATGAAAGGCGTGACGCGCGAAGCCAGCCGGAACGACGGGCAGGCCGGAAACCCGCGTCAGCGCCAGTGCGAACAAGAAGAGCGAAAGCAGAGCGGCGATCCCGGTGCCGTTGGCGCCGAGTGATCGCACGAGCCCGCCGAGACCGCCGGTGCCCAGCGACAGAACTGGCTGGGCCGTCGGGCGGACGTTGTCTGCGCCGTTGCTTGCGGGCGTAGCGCGCACCGCGGACGGCGGCAACGCGATCACGTGGAGGGGACCAATCAGGCTTGCCGTCGGTGTCTCAAGTCCTGCTGGTGCGGTTCCGAGCGGAATAGACACACCGACAGGCCTAGGGGCGTCGCCGTCGCGACGATCGGAACCCGCATGCGGCGGTGTCGGAAACGAGACGCTCGGTGGGCTAGTCATCACTGCTGAAGAAGCCGGACCGGCGCCACGCGAGAGGTCAGCGGGTGGGGATGCGGGAGAGGCTTCGGGCGAGACGGCTCCGAGTGCGATACCGGGGGAGCTCGCCGAACCTTCGGGGGTGCGGGTAGCCATCGATCCGGTGGCGCTTCCGCTGATCGAGCCGATCGCGGACTTCGCGGTACCGGCATCGAGAGTGATCGACTTGGCCGCAGAGAGGTGCGTGACAAATCCGCTAACGGGTGGGATGGACACCGCGGCGTGGGCGGTGGTGGTCACGGTCTGGGTCGGAGTCGAGGTGACGGAACCAATCGAGGAGTTGGCTGTGTCCCGAACCTTCGTCGTGATGGAAGTGGCGGCAGCGATCGCGCGGGTCGGCGCGACCTGTCCCACGCTCGGGGCGCCACCCTGCGGCACGAGCGACTGAACTCTCGTCGGTGTGACCACCCGAGGAACTGAAAGCTGCTTCACCGGCGAAACGACCGGATGCGCGGATGCTGCGCTCGACGCGATGGCGGAGCCTGCCGCTACCGCCGCCGGCCGCAGCGTCTTCGGAGCGGTCGCGGCCGCGAGGGCGGGTCGGTCCGGGGGAGGACCAACTGCTGGCACTGGGGACGTCACGACCGCTGGAGCGGAACCTGTCGTCTGCGAACTCGCCACCGCGATGACCTGCGAGCTCGGAACGGCATCGGAAGTCGGGGCGGCGTCGGACGTCTGTGTCGTGCCAAGTGAAGAAGCGCCGCTGTCACCGGACGCGACGGTTGAACCCGTCGCCGGGACCACGTCGGAGACAACCGTGGTCGGTTGGGGGGCAGCCACGATGCTCTGATTCGGGAGCGACCCGGCGGCCGCCGCTCCGGGGGCGCCGAAGGCGCAGATGGCCAACAGCGTGACTGCACACACACCGCCGGCACAGAGAGACCGACGACTGATCGCGATGGAGCGCGCGAGGCGCTCGTCCGCGAGGTGCATTTCGGTCCCAGTCGTAACTGGCGGCCTGTAGGAGTCCCCCGACTCAACCATGCTTGGGCGTATACCCAAACCTCCGCAAAGCTAACAAAGGCTTTACAAACCTACCCAGGTTCCCCGCACAATCCATCCTTTTTGCGACCGCAGACCAAGCCGCTACCGCCGCCGACGCGGCTGATGCCGGCGCCTCGGTTGGGCTCTTGGGAGAGCGGGTACGGGAGCGCGATCGGTGGCTCGACGCGCGCGAGGAAAGGATGGGATTCCAATGGCTGCAAACGGCTCAGGCCGCGGCAGGAGTGTTCGTTACGGAGACGAGGAGATCAAGCGGGGTGGCGGCGGCGAGACGCACCAAGTCGCCGATGGCGACGGCACCCAGCCGCTGACGACTCAACAGGGAGTTATCGTCGCCGATGACCAGAATAGTTTGCGCATCGGCGAACGCGGGCCAGCGGCCTTGGAGGACTTTCACCTTCGCGAGAAGATCTTCCACTTCGACCATGAGCGGATTCCCGAGCGCGTGGTGCACGCGCGCGGCTACGGCGCCCACGGCCACTTCGAGAACTACGCTCCGCTAGGCGAATTCACGCGCGCGGACCTCTTCCAGCGTCGTGGCGAGCGTACCCCGGTATTCGTCCGCTTCTCCACCGTGGCGGGCAACAAGGGCTCGGCGGACCTGGCGCGCGACGTCCGCGGCTTCGCCGTGAAGTTCTACACACAGGAGGGCAATTGGGATCTTGTCGGCAACAACATCCCGGTGTTCTTCATCCAGGATCCGATCAAATTCCCGGACCTGGTTCACGCGGCCAAGGACGAGCCCGATCGAGGCTTCCCGCAGGCACAGACCGCTCACGACAACTTCTGGGACTTCGTGTCGCTGATGCCAGAGTCCACACACATGCTGATGTGGATCATGTCGGACCGCGCGATACCCCGATCGTTTCGGTTCATGGAGGGATTCGGCGTCCACACGTTTCGTTTCGTCAATGACCGAGGTCGCTCGACGTTCGTGAAGTTCCACTGGAAGCCGCTGGCAGGCATGCAGTCGGTGGTATGGAACGAGGCCGTGAAGATCAACGGCGCCGACCCGGACTTTCATCGTCGCGACCTTTGGGATGCGATCCAGCAAGGCTCCTTCCCGGAATGGGAGCTGGGTCTGCAGTTGTTCGATGAGGACTTCGCTGACCGGTTCGAGTTCGACGTCCTCGACCCGACGAAACTCATTCCCGAGGAGCAGGTGCCGATCCGGCGCGTCGGAAAGCTCGTCTTGGACCGCCTCGTCGACAATTTCTTCGCCGAGACCGAGCAGGTCGCTTTCTGTACGCAGAACATCGTGCCGGGGGTCGACTTCAGCAACGATCCGCTGCTGCAGGGGCGCAACTTCTCCTACCTTGACACCCAGGTAAAGCGCCTCGGAGGTCCCAACTTCACGCATATTCCCGTGAACGCTCCCAAATGTCCGATGGCGCACTTCCAACAGGACGGCCATATGGCGATGAGCAATCCCACCACGCGGGCGAACTACGAGCCCAACTCCTGGAGCGGTGCCGAGGGCGGCCCGCGGGAGGACCCGCAGGGCTTCACCAGCTTCGCCGCCGAGGAGGCCGGAGCCAAGCGCCGGCTGCGCCCCGAGGGTTTCTCCGATCACTACAGCCAGGCTCGACAGTTCTACATCAGCCAGACCGATCCCGAGCGTCGCCATATCGCCGACGCCTTTGTGTTCGAGCTGAGCAAGTGCGAACGCGCGGACATTCGTGAGCGGATGGTGGCTGGGCTGCGTAACGTCGACGACGACCTTGCCCGTGAGGTGGCCGACGGGTTGGGCCTGGACCGGCTGCCACGTGCTCTTCCCGCGGCCCGGCGGCCACGACAGGATCTGCCGCCGTCGGCGGCCCTCAGCATCCTCGCCAATCCGCCCGAGAGCTTTGCCGGGCGCAAGCTTGGTGTCGTCGTCACCGATGGGTTCGACGCGCGTTTGCTGGCGGGCTTACGAGCTGCCGCGAAGAAGGAGGGCGCCACCCTCGAGGTGATCGCCCCCGTGATCGCTGGGGCGCGTCCCCGCGACGGTGCCCAGGTGGCCGCCGATCAGACGATGGCCGGAGCGCCGTCGGTGCTCTTCGATGCTGTCGTCCTGCTCACGTCGACTGAGCACGCGGACGTCCTCACCGAGGACTCGGTCGTCCGGGAGTTCCTGGCCGATGCCTTCACGCACGGCAAGTTCATTGGCTACAGCAGTGAGGCGGGCCCAGTCCTTGAGGCCGCCAGGATCGCGGTGTCCGCGGCGCAAGGGGTTGTCGAGCTCAGTAACCGCGCGGCCGCGGGATCGTTCCTCGAGCGATGCCGGGAGCTGCGTGCGTGGGATCGCGAGGCCGTCGACGTGGTGGTCGCATAGGGCGGCCCTCGTCAGCCCGATGGTGCCGCGCTGGAGACGCGGCCACGAGCGGTCTCGTGCAGTTCGCCGCGAGTGGTCGCGCAGGGCGCGCGGGCGATCAGTTGCGGGCGTAACGCAGGAAAAGCTGGCTGTCGTGGACGAGCGCTCGAATGAGTTGCAGGCCCAAGCTGAGCGGGACGGACGGTCCTTCGGTCACGGCGTGCTCTCCGCCACCCACCAGCGTGGGCGCGAGGGTGAGGAAGAGCTCATCGACGAGGTCAGCGGCGATCAGGCTGTTGAAGAGGAGGGGTCCGCCTTCGCAAAGCAGACTGCGCACGTCGTGGTGCTCGCGCAGCGACAGAAGCACGGATGACAGATCCGCGCCGCCGCCCTCGAGACGATGCACGTGCAGCCGCGCCTCGCAGTCCGGCGGCTCCGGCGCGGAGACGGGCAGGTACAAGGCGACTTCGGAGTCCGGATCACGAAACAGCGGGATGTCGTAGGGAATCGCCCCGGTCCGGCTGATGACCACGGCCAGTGGGCGAGGCGACATGCCGGCCGCCTCGCGGATGCCGGCGATTTGCTCCTGCCGCACCAGCGGGCCGTAGCGCTCCACGCGCAACGTCCCGGTGCCGACGCTGACCGCGTCAACCTGGCTGCGCAGGAGATGGAAGGCGGCACGGTCGCTCGGATCCGAGAGCGGACTCGTGCGACCCCCGACCGTCGCCTTGCCGTCGAGGCTCGCGACGAAATTGCAGACCACATAGGGTCGGTCGCGGGGGGCCTGCGCACCGAGTTCCAGGTTCGCGAACAGCTGCTCGGGTACCTCAGGCACGCCGGGCGGGATCAGCTGTTCGAAGAGCATCGGTTGGCAAGGCTATCGACGGGGGGTGGGCGTGACCGGTAATGCAGACTTCACTCGCCTGACCCGCAGGCTCGACTATCCGATGTTCGTGGTCACCGTCCGCGAGGGAGAGGAGCGCGACGGCTGCCTCATCGGGTTTGCTACCCAGTGCAGCATCCACCCCCCGCGCTTCCTCGCTTGTCTGTCCGTGAAGAACCGCACGTGGCGGATCGCTCGTGACGCCCGGTCGCTTGCCGTGCACCTCCTGCGCGCCGACCAGGCTGCGCTAGCACGGCTCTTCGGCGGCGAGACCGGCGATGACGTCGACAAGTTTGCGCACTGCGCCTGGCACGACGGACCGGACGGTCTCCCGATCCTCGACGAATGTGACGCGTGGTTTGAGGGGATCGTTCTCGTTCGCTACGAGCTCGGCGACCACGTTGGCTTTTTGCTCGAGCCCGCCGTCGCCCACGACGGGGGCAACGAACGCCCACCCCTCTTCTTCAGCCAGATCAAGTCGCTTGATCCGGGCCATCCGGCCTAGATCGATCGGGCGCGACCGCTAGCGCGACCGTGCGCTCGCCAGATGGGCTCGGCTGTCGGGTGCGCGCGTCATTCCGAGCCCGTAAAGCGAAGGCGCCCGAACTCGACGTTCGTGAGGCAGGCGCGCGGCGGGAGATGGAACGCAAGTTCCCGGACCACTCCGGTGAACTGCAGAGGCAGTAGTTCGCCGCCGCGACCGCGGCCCCAGAAGTGCGTCACGGTGGCGAAGCCGAGACCGCGACGCTTCGCCAGGAGCTTCACGGAGATCCACGAGTTCGCCGGCATGCGAAAACGCACCTGAATCGCATAAGCGAGATCGGGTGGGAGGGAGACCATCCGCTGGGGGCGTGCGAGTGGTACCTGCAGCCAAGAGCGCGTCCCGGCGGCACACGCGAGAGATCGACTGCGTCGCGGTGCCGAAGCCGAATCTGAGCCGAGACGATCGCTGGCCCTCGCCCGCTCGATCGATCCGCGTCGGTCGGCTGCGAAGCGAACCGGAACCAGCCGGCCGCGGCGGGCGATCACGTAGATCCGCTTCGCGATCTTGTCGACACGCAGCCTGGGGTTGAACAGCGCGAAGAAATGGGCGTAGGTCGTGTAGGGCCACAGCGGCGTTGGCAGAACCTGCTTTGGCACCTTGAGATCAACGAGCACGGGTTCGGTGCCGGTGATCTTCCGCAGCCGCCTGTCGCTGGCGAGATAGGTGTGCACGTAGGCGCTGTTCTGCCGAGGCTGCCACGAGGCCCGCGACATCGCGCTCAGCGAGGTCAGCAGCAGCACGGCGTAGGCCGCCGCTGCCGCCACGCCGACAACAGCCAGCGCGCCGCTGGAAGGCCGGCGAAGGGCGAGCACGCGGAGACTGCGGCTCGCTGAGGAGCGGCTGCGTTGTCCGCCCCACCGCGGACTGATCGCAAGCGCCGCGAGGATCAAGAACATGAACTGCAACGACTGTTGGTAATAGATCACGTGGCCAATGCTGACCCCGAACTCCCTGATCCGTGTGAGCGCGACCGGCAGCATCGTGAGTAGGAACACCAGAGCGAACGCCAGCAGGCAGCGCCAGGCGCGCGGGCGCAGGTAGAGCGTTACCGCCACGGCCGCCACCACGACGAGCGTCGCTGCGACGATCGCGGTGGTGTGGCGCCCTGGGTGCGCCGGATACTTGATGCCGACCAGCGCGGGTATGAAGGTCTGGAAGAGCGCAATCTCGATGTAGTGCGCCACCGAGGAAAGCGAGGGTCGCGCCGCCGCCGCGTAGTAGTTGGCGTAGTAGTTGATGATCGCCGCGGCGTCGAGAACGACCAAGCCGACCCATACCCAACGCTCGCGCCACAGGGTGTGCAACCAGCCCCGTGGGCTGAGATCGCGCTCGAGCACGAGAAACGTGATCGCGGCGAGGTAGGCGGGGAAGAGGATCGCCGTCTCGTAGTCGAGCAGCGAGAGCGTGTAGGACACCAAGCACGCAGCCAGCAGCGTGCCGGACCGGGACTCGCGCCAGCGCAGATAGCAACCCAGCGCGAGCAACATGAAGAGTGTCGAAGGGAGGATGTTCGCCGTCGCCGTCCACCAGTTGAGGAGGCGGATCACGAAGATCGACTGTCCGAACAGCAGCGTCATCACGAGCGCGATCCAGCCGTTCCCGAGGATCCAGCGCACAACCATCGCGAAGGCGATCAGCGCGCCGGCGTACATCACCAGCTCGAAGGCGTGGGCAAGGACGAAGCTGCCCGGAGCGACCGCCACGAGGACCGTGTCAAGGACGCGGCTGATCGGAGAGAAGTGCTCGAAGAGGTTCTCGCGCAGGTAGGTGAGGCTCAGGCTTTGCGTGCGCGCTTGGCCCAAGAACAAGAAGTCATCGACGAAGAAGAACGTGTAGCTCGTCAGCGCTGCCGCGCAGGCGACCTGCACCAGCACCGACGCTCCCCAGAGCCAGGCCGGCGGTGTCCGCCAGCGCTGCCGGCGATCGTGAGCGCCGGTCGCACCCGCCGGGCCCTTGGGATCGATCGGCAACTGCGCGGCCCGGCTCACCAGGGGGCCGGCGACTCGTCGACCAGCACGGGTGCCGGGTTCATCTCGCAGTGATAGAGGAACTGATAGCCGAAGAGGGTGGGTCGCAGGGCCACGGCCATGCGATCCACCAGCGAGACGAGCATCTTGCCCTTGCCGCGATCCTTGGCGAGCACGTCGAGCGGCAGCCCGGTGACCTCCGAGCGCACCGTGCGAAAGCCGGCGCGGCCCAGCTCACGCTCGATGCTGCGCCGTGTGAAGAAGCGCACGTGCGTGCGGTCGAGCAAACCTCGCTGGTCGTAGTCGAAGATCCCGAGCAGCGCACGCGCACGCACGTACCAGTGCCCGAAGTTCGGGACGGACGCGATCAGCGCTCCGCGCGGCGCCAATATCCGGCGCGCATGCTCGAGCACCAGGGCGGGGTCGCGCACGTGTTCCAGCACGTCCCCCGCGAGGACGATGTCGAACGGTCCGTGCTCCGCAACCTGGGGCGGCAGGCCGTGATCGAGGTCCGCCTGGATGAAGTGATCAAGGCGCCCGCGGGTCTCGGGCAGTTCGAGGACATCCACCCCCACGACGCGGTGACCGAGGGCTCGGGCACGCTCAGCCAGCAGCCCTCCCGAACAGCCAAGGTCGAGCAGGTTCCCTGCCGGCAGTTGCTCCAACCAGCGCAGCATCACCGCGTGCGAGCTGCGCTGATCCGCCTTGAGCGTGTACTCCTTCCCGACCGCGCCCAGATCAGCGGAGGTGAAGCCGAGCTTGGCCAGCCGGTAGCGCACGACATCCGCTGAGACATCCCGGGCGTACTTGACGCCGTTGACGTAGCAGATCTCATCCCCGTAATAGGTCGGAACCGGCACCTCGACGATGCGCTTGCCGGCGTCGGTCAGTTGGATGATGATCTGGGTGTCGAAGTTGAAGCCGTCGGAGTTGCGCTCGAACGGAATCGACTTCAGCGCCTTCACGCTGTAGGCGCGGTAGCCGGAATGGAACTCGCTCAGGCTCGTGCCGAGCAGGCGGTTCTCAAATCTGGTCAGCAGTTTGTTGCCGACGTACTTGTAGAGGGGCATGCCCCCTTGGCGCGCCGCCCCAGGGACCAGCATTCGCGAGCCCATCACCGCGTCGCACTCGCCTCGTTCGAGCGGCGCCACCATCTCCGCCAGACATTCCGGCGCGTATTGACCGTCGCCGTGTAGGAGCACCACGATGTCCAGGCCATGCTCGATCGCGAGCCGGTAGCCGGCCTTCTGGTTGCCGCCGTAGCCGAGGTTGTCGTCATGACGGATCACCGTCAGCGGCAGATCTCTGACCAGCTGCTGGTATCCAAGACCTACGAGATAGGTGGAGTCCTGGCTCGCGTCGTCGCACACGAACACGCGCGTGATTCGCGGACGGAAGTCCTTGGGGACGCGATCGAGGACCTCGGCGAGCGTCGAAGCAGCGTTGTAGGCCACCACGATGATGCCGATCTTCGGTCCGGTCACCTGAGCCGGATCGCGCCCCACCAGCTCAAGCCGCGCAGCGTCGTCGCTCATCGCTCGTCACACCGCACGGCGCACCGACCACACTCCTCGCCGAAGGCCGACGACGCGAGCTTTGCCGCAGCGAGCCCATCGCGAACGTTGCCGCAGCATGGGGCAGCGCGCGCGTCCGATTGGACTGGCGGTACCGCGGCGCGTCGCCGCCTGGATTTCGCAGAAGTGGGTCGAGCCACCAGTCCTCCTGTGGCCTGACAGCTTAGGCCCATGCATCCTCGTCCGTGTCGCGTGATCGGGGTCGTCGGGCGCGGCCGCAGGCAGGCGACAGCGACCGACTCTGGCGAGAACGCGCGTGAACCCGAAAAGTCATGCAAACCTGGGTTGCTCGAGAGCACGGCGGGCCTCTATGCCGATGGGCGCGGAGTGGCAGCTAGGACCGCGGAACTTGCTCGGGGTAGCCATGCTGAAGGCGCTCTATCTGGGAAGGCTTCCTGGTGACGCGCCTTACCCGGCATGGTGCTCCGATGGGGCGATTTTCAACCATTCGCCAGAGCAATCGCGGGATAGACTCCGCATTTCCGCGCGGCGGAGGGGGCGCCACAGCTGTGGTGTAGGGGGTGCCGCGGAGACTCGGAGAGCCGGGCCCGAGCCGGCGCTGGGAGCGTAATGCTGAGACGCGCAGTGGCAGTGGCTTTGGGCCTCGCGGTGATCGGCTGCGGCTTGCTGCTTGGGGCCAACATGGCGACCGCTACTGGAACAGGCGCGATTTCAGGCGTGCTCACGAATCCTTCTGGCGCGGCGATTGCAGACGCGACCGTCTTGGTGTACGAAAACGGCACGATCGCGGCTTCCGCCTCCACGTCGTCGAACGGGAGCTACACCGCCGGGTCGCTCGTCGCGGGTTCCTATACGGTCAGCTTCAGACCGCCGCCCGTCCCAGCGAGTGGCCCGGATACGGGGAATTATCTGCCGCAGAACTACAGCGGCCGATCACCGAACGCCGGCGCGGACCCCGTCACAGTGCAGACCGGCGTCACGACTCCCGATGTTGACGGCGTGCTGCAGCCGGGCGGAGCGATCTCCGGAGTTGTCGAAGATAGCTCTGGCAACCCCGTGGTCGGTATCGACGTGGGGGCCTCGGACAGCGATGGCGTCTTCGCCGGGTCATCAGCGACCACCGCGGCGGACGGCAGCTATTCGATCGACAGGCTTCCGGCCGGCGAATACAGCGTCTCTTTTCTAACCGAGGGGCAGAGCTCGTATCAGCCCGACTACACCGGCGGTAGTCCCACGCTCGCCGGCGCCTACGGTGTCGCCGTCACCGCCGGCTCAACGACCTCGGGTGTGGATGCCCATCTCGTCGTAGGGGGTGTGCTCACCGGCACCGTGACGGACACCTCTGCCGCGCCAGTAGAGGACGTTGGTGTAAGCGTTCTCGACAGCACCGGCAACGACGTCGCCAACGCCTCGACAGGGACCGACGGCGTGTACTCGGTCACTGGCCTCGCCACCGGCTCCTACAGGGTTGAGTTCCTGCCGGAGCCGGAGTTCCCGTTCTCCCCTGTTCCCAATTACCTCGCGTCCTACTTCGGCGGCTCGGCCACACTTTCCGGCGCGGCCACTGTGGAGGTCGGCGCGGGAAGCACCACTTCCGGCGTCGATGGGCGGCTCGCCGCCGGGGCGGTGATCGGTGGGACGGTCACGGACCCGGCTGATAAGCCCCTCGATGGCGTCGGTGTGAGTCTGTACGGCAGCGACGGGACAGAGGTCCAGCTTGCCACCACTGGTAGCGACGGCACCTATCAGATCGCGGGCTTGCCGAGCGGGAGCTACAAGATCGATTTCGACACCGAGGGCGGCTTTACGACGCTGAACGACGTCGGGGAGTTCTACGGCGGCAGCTCGCTTGCCAGCGCCACGGCTATCCATCTGACTTCGGGCGACCCGCCAGCGGTCATCAACGCGCAGCTCGCCGCCGGCGCGACGATCTCCGGGACGGTCACGGACTCGCTCGGCGATCCGCTCAGTGGCGTGCCAGTCGAGGCCTTTGACGTCGACGGCAATGTCGTGACTGGCGCGACGACCGCCCACTTCAACGGCGACTACGAGATCGAGGGTCTACCCCAGGGCACCTACCGCATCGGCTTCGACCAGGGACTCGGGTGCTGCAGCCTGGCTGGCAACTACTCGCCGCAGTTCAGCGGCGACAAATCGACCCTCGCGGCCGCAGAGACGGTGACCGTGGGACCTGCGGGCAGCGCGAGCGGCGTTGATGCCGCTCTCACTCCCGGAGGGCGAATCTCCGGCCGGGTCACCGATGCCGGCGGCTCGACCCTTGGGGACATCAACGTCGAGGCCATCGACGCCGCAGGCAACGTCGTCGCCGCGACGCAGACCTTCCCGGATGGCACGTATTGGCTCTCCGGGCTCGGCAGCGGTAGCTACAGGATCCAGTACGCCGGTGCCTTCGCACTGGTCGGTCCGGTGGTCAATACGGAGTACTTCGGAGGTAGCGCCACCCTGGCCGGTGCGGCCGGAGTCTCCGTCGTCGCCGGAGCGACGACTGCGGGTGTCGATATGGAGCTCTCGCGCACGGCCGGCGGCATCGCAGGCGTCGTGACCAACGGGACCGACGGCTCCCTCGCGGGCGCCTCGGTGACCGTGTATGAGCTGTCTGGCAGCACCGCCGTGGCAACCTCGGTCACCGCCGCCGACGGCAGCTTCGCCCTCGCGGGTCTGGGCCCCGGCTTCTACCGAGTGGGATTCGCGCTCACGGGATACGCGTCCGCGTATTACTCCGGCGCTACCTCGCTGTCTGCGGCGCAACCCATCTATGTTGCGTCGGGGGCTAGCGCGACCGGCATCGATGCAGCGCTTCCAACGAGCGGCGCCAGCTCTCCGCCGGCCCCGCGAGCTCCGGCACCGCAGGCTTACGCACAACCCTCTCCGGGGCCGACGCCATCGCAGGGCTCAGCCGGCTCGCAGCCGCCGGGAGGCTCCGTTGTCGAGTTCGTCGTGCTCCCCTCAGTACGGAAGCTGAAGCTCTCGTCTCGCGGTTTCAAGATTCCCGTGCAATGTCTGGAGAAAGCACCGTGTACCGGGGAGGTCACGCTATCGGTCACCCATCGCAAAGCCCGGGTGAAGCTGGCTAGCGCTTCCGTGAAGATCGCTCCCGGCGGCGAGCACTACGCGATCGTAAAGCTCAACGCTTACGGAGCAAAGCTGTTCCGCTCGGCAAGGCACCGCCTACGCGTGACGGTCACGGTCTCGGTCCTCGGGCCAGGTACCGCGACGCAGACCGTCCGCGAAACCGTTCTGATCGTGTAGGCGCCCGAAGGCGCGAAGTACGAGCACGGCGGTCATGCTCGGCAACCCTGCCGACCACGGCCGGGCTCATTGGGAGCGACCGTCGGATTTCAAGTGCGCGCTCCAGCGTTCCTCGATTCGCCCGAAGCGCCAGATTGCGAGTGCGATCGCCCAGGTCGCTACGAACAGGCCCACGATCACGAAGCCGAGCGCGTTGATGTCGATGTTTTCGAACCAGTTCCAGAAGGACCCGGACAAGTCGAGCTGGGACGCGAGAAGGCCACCGAGCTCGACAGTGCCGATAACCAGCGCCACGGCGATGGAGAGGCCGGTGATCGTGAGGTTGTAGAAGACCTTGCGCACGGGCTTGGACAGAGCCCAGCCGTAGGCGAAGTTCATGAACGACCCGTCGATCGTGTCCATCAGCGTCATGCCCGCAGCGAACAGCACCGGTAGGCACAAAACGGCGTACCAAGGCAGCCCGGCAGCGCCGGCGCTGGCGGCGATCACGAGCAGGGCCACCTCCGTGGCGGTATCGAAGCCGAGGCCGAACAGCACGCCCAGCGGGTACATCTGGTGCGGCGTGGCGACCGCTCGCGTGGCTCGACTGAAAACGCGGGTCATGAGACCACGGCTATTCAGGTGCTGCTCGAGCGCGTGTTCGTCGTAGGCGCCGGTGCGCATCTCGCGGAAGACCTTGACAATGCTCACGAGGATCACCAGGTTGAGGGCGGCGATGAGATAGAGGAAGGCACCGGACACTCCGGTGCCGACGACGTCGCCGATCCGGTGCAGTTGCGAGCCGTGGTTCTTGACCGGGTCGTCGACGGCACGCACGCCGACGGAGATCAGGAACGCGAGCGCGAAGACGATCGTTGAGTGACCGAGGGAGAACCAGAAGCCGACGCTCAGCGGCCGTTTGCCCTCCGCCATCAGCTTGCGTGTGGTGTTGTCGATCGCGGCGATGTGATCGGCATCGAACGCGTGCCGCAGCCCGAGCGCGTACGCCGTGACTCCGATCCCCACCGTGAACGTTCCGGCTGTTGCGAGCCGGTAGTGGCCGGGAGCGACCAGCGCCAACAGCGTGAAGATGCCGACCACGTGCAGACCCACTACGACTGCCGCCATCGCCGCCAAGGTCCGCCGCTGACCGCTGTCCAACGATCCCATCACCTCGCGCAGCCGCCGTCGCGTGCCGCCATGGGAGCCGCTCATCTCCGTCGACCGCCGTCCTCGCCGCTCGCATTCCGTGCTGGCATCGGCCTTGCAACCTAGCGTTGCGTGAAGGATCGATGCAAGCCTCGCGCACCCGCACCGGCGGCACTGGCGACGCTCTGGGCCCGGCTTGGCGCAACCGACGAGACCCGGCGCAGAGGTGCACGGCAGACCGTGTGCCACGATGGTCTCTTGGCGGTCAGGCGATGAAAGTGCGCTTCGCGGTTGCACCGGGCGCCGGCGCGCCGGAGACCGACCTTGAGACCTTCGCCGACGTGCTCGAGACCAGCGGCTTTGATGGTGTCTGGCTGTCTGACCTTCCGGCCGGGCCGCTGGTCGATCCGCTGATTGGACTGGCGCTGATCGCGGGGCGGAGCAGACGTCTTAAGCTCGGGGCGAACCTGGTGCCGTTGGGGCGCAATCCCTTCCTGTTGGCCAAGGCGCTGGCGCACCTCGACCAGCTGTCACGCGGTCGCCTGCTGCTCAGCTTCGTGACCGGGGTCGGGCAGCCCGACGAGGCGCAGGTCCTGGGCACCGATGGCGCCAACCGCGGTGTGGTGCTCGAGGAGATCATCGCCCTGCTGCGGTCGTGGTGGGCGGGAGACACAGTCGACCATGAGTCGGCTCGGTGGTCGTTTGCCTCCCTGATGGCGCCGGTGCGACCCGTGCAGCAGCCGCTCGAGATTTGGCTGGGCGGGCGAGGCCCCAAGGCGCTCGACCGCGTCGGGAGGATCGCTGACGGCTGGCTCGGCGCCGCGCTGACGCCGGAGGAGGCCGTCGTCGCTTGCGAGCAGATCAGGGACTCGGCGGTACGCGCGGGGCGCGAGGTCGACCCGGAGCACTTCGGCCTCAGCATCGCCTATGCCCGCGAAGCGCCCGATCCGCTGCTGCTCGAGACGATGAGGAAGCGCCGCGACGACATCGACCCACTCGAACTGCTCCCGGTCGGCGCGCCGGCGCTGCGCTTGCTTCTCGAGCGCCACATCGACGCCGGGCTCTCGAAATTCGTCGTGCGCCCGGCCGGGCCCGTTTCCTCCTGGGCCGAGGAGATCGATTGGCTGGCTGCCGCGATTCTCGACCTTCAGAGCTGAGCGTCGCCTGGCTTTGCGTGAGCTGCTCGCGCGGGCCCGGCGGCGCGTTCGCGCCGCGTGGCGGTGCTCCTCGGGAGTGGCGAGAGCAAACGCAGGCCGGCCCGCCACGGCGAGCGTGAGCTTGCGATGTCGCCGCCGTCGTACATGCGCCGACCCTGTAACGGCCGCGTTACTTGTTAGGGCGTTGCGCCTCCGGGTTGGCTACCTTGTGAGGACAGGCGCGTCGGGGGAGTTCGCCGCGCCGCCGTAAGCGTGCCGCGAGCCCGTGGCGCAGACACTGACTGACGAGGAGTCAGCCATGCAGAAGCTCACCCGCTGGTGCATCGATAATCGACGCAAGGTCGTCATCGCGTGGATCCTGATCGCGGTTGGCTCCAGCGTCGCCGCGCAGGCCGCAGGGCGCAACTACGCGACGAACTTCACGCTGCCGGGCACGCAGTCCCAGCGCGCGCTCGACCTGCTCGGGAAGGAATTTCCGGCTCAGGGCGGCGACGCCGACATCCTCGTTTTCCACATGGCGACGGGCACGATCGAATCACCGGCGGTCAAGACCGCGATGACCAAGGCGATCAAGGGTGTGGGCACGTTCCCGCACGTGGTGCCAAACGGCGTGATCAGCCCTTACGGCCCGCACGGTGCCGTCGAGATATCGCGCGATCATAAGACGGCCTTCGCGACGATCAACTACGACAAGCGCGCGAACCTGTTGCCCAACGACACCGGCGCTCCGGTGCTCGCGCTCGTCAAGTCGATCCACGTGCCAGGTCTTTCGGTTGCCGCCGGCGGCCAGGTGATCGAGCAGGCGGAGGGCTTCAGCATCGGGCCGGCAACGACTGTCGGCGTGATCGCCGCGTTGGTGATCCTGCTGATCACCTTTGGCTCGATGATGGCCGCCGGCATGCCGCTGGTCACCGCCGGCTTCGGCCTGATCACCGGGGTGGCGCTGATCGGTCTCGCCACGCACATCACGAGCATGTCGAACGTCGCGCCGGAGCTCGCGCTGATGATCGGACTGGGCGTGGGCATCGACTACGCACTCTTCATAGTCACGCGCTTCCGAGAGAACTACGTCATCACGGGCGACGTCGAGCGCTCTGTGATGGAGGCGATGGACACCTCCGGCCGCGCGATCCTGCTCGCCGGAACGACGGTCGTGATTGCCCTGCTGGGCATGTTCGCGACCGGCGTCAGCTTCATGTACGGGCTCGCGATCGCCTCGGTGCTCGCTGTCATCCTCACCCTGGCGGCATCGCTGACGGTGCTTCCCGCAATCCTGTCGCGCTTTGGCGCGCGTATCGTCAAGCCTCGCCGACGTCGTCGCGGCGCCCGCGCGAGCGCCAACGGGCATGGAGCAGCAGCAGAGGTTCCGGCGATCGCCGAGCTGCATCCCTCCCGCTGGCGCCAGTGGAGCCAGATGGTGCAGGCCCGGCCGTGGCCCCTGGCGATTGTCTCACTGGTCGTGATGGTGGTCCTGCTCTCGCCCGTGTTCGGCCTGCGTCTGGATACCAGCGACGCCGGCAACGACCCGGCGAACCTGAGCTCGCGGCATGCCTTCGACCTGCTCGCCCAGGGCTTTGGCCCCGGCTTCAACGGCCCGCTGCTGCTCGTCGCCGAACTCCCTCACCGCGACGACAACGCCGCGATGGCGTCGATCGCTGCCGCCGTGCGCGAGACCAAGGACGTCGCGGCGGTCACGCAGCCGCGGCTGTCGCCGTCGGGCAACGTGGCCGTGATCGAGGCCTATCCGGCGTCCGCGCCGCAGGATTCGGCGACCACCGATCTCGTCAACCAGCTGCGCAACAGCGTGCTGCCCCCGCTTGAACGGCAGACCTCTACGCCCGTGCTCGTGGGTGGCTTCACCGCGGGCTCGATCGACTTCTCGAACGTGCTCTCGGGCAAGCTCCCGCTCTTCATAGCGATCGTCGTGATCCTCTCGGCGCTGCTGCTGCTCGTCGTGTTCCGCTCGATCGTGATCGCGATCCAGGCGGCGGCGATGAATCTGCTGAGCATCGGCGGCGCGCTCGGCGTCACCGTCGCGGTGTTCCAGTGGGGCTGGCTCGGGGGCCTTCTGGGAGTCGAGAAGGGGCCGATCGAGCCGTGGATACCTGTGCTGATGTTTGCCGTCGTGTTCGGGCTCTCGATGGACTATGAGGTCTTCCTCGTCTCGCGCGTGCGCGAGGAGTGGGTGCTGCGGCGGGACGCCTCGGTCGCGGTCGCGGACGGCATCGCCTTCACCGGGCGGGTGATCAGCGCGGCGGCGGCGATCATGGTCTGCGTGTTCCTCTCGTTCATGCTCGGCAACGAGCGCACGATCAAGGAGTTCGGTTTCGGCCTTGCGGCGGCCGTCTTCCTCGACGCGTTGGTCGTGCGCTGCGTGATGTTGCCGGCGGTGCTCGAGCTGCTCGGGTCGTTCACCTGGAAGCTGCCGCCGTGGCTGGATGCGCGCCTGCCGCACATCAACATCGAGGGGCACAGCGCTCGCGGGGCGCTCGCGGGCGGAGTGAGCTCCGTTGCGTCAGAGCCCGAGCCCGAGCTCGAGCCGACGCCAAGCTGAATCGAAGGTCGGCGGGCGCGCCTTCCCGGCTCGCCCGCCGCACGCTTCGAGCACCGTCGGGAACCGGATCGGCCGCTGCGGGAATGAATGGGTTGCAGGCTCAGGTCCACCACTCCGAGAGGTTTCCCGATGTCCCGTTCGCTTATCGCCGCCGCCACGACCATTGCCCTTGCCGCGGCGCTTGCCGCCGTCGCCTCGGCCGCCGCTCCCGTCCCCAAGCTGCTCAGCTGTAGCGGCAAGCCGCTCCTGCGCCCGGCAGCGACCGTGGTGCTCTCGTGCGCTGACGGCAACAGCGAGCTCAAAGCGACACACTGGCGCTCGTGGGGAGCGAGCGCGGCCGTTGGCAGCACCGACTTCGGCGTCAACCTGTGCACGCCGACCTGTGTGGCTTCGCGGATGCGCTTCTTCCCGGCAAGCAGCGTCCGGCTGAGCGATCCCAAGCGTACGAGCAAGGGACTCCTCTTCACCAAGGCCGTGATCACCTACGCCTTCAACGGCTCCAAGCGGACCTTCACCGCCTACCCGGCGACCTAGGAGCAGGCGACAGCGCGACGATGACTTCGGCAGCGGTCGGTCGATGCCCCTGCTCGAGCGCCCCCCAGGGCACATATCCGCAGGCGAGGAGCGTGTGAGCGCCTCGCCGCAGCGCGGCCGCGCCGCGGGTGACGACGCCAGCGTGATCGCGCGCTCGGTGGCCGAGCCGCAGGCGTTCGCTGTGATCTTCGAGCGCCACTTCGACGAGATCCACCGCTACCTGCGCCGCCGGCACCCGCAGGAGGCCGACGAGCTCGCCGCCGAGGTCTTCACCGCGGCGTTTGACGGCCGCGACCGCTACCGCGCCGTCGGGGACTCGGCGCGCCCATGGCTCTATGGAATCGCCTCCAACCTGCTGGCGAAGCGGCGACGTGGCGAGCAGCGGGCACTGCGCGCGCACGCTCGCGCAGGCGGCAGGCGGGAGCAACCCGCGGATGAGTACGAGGCGGCGCGCGAGCGCGCCGACGCCGAGCGGCTCTCGGCCGCCGTCGCGAATGCGCTGAGCGGTCTGCGCGCCCCCGAGCGCGACACGCTGCTGCTCTACGCACTCAGCGATCTGAGCTACGAGGAGGTCGCCTTTGCTCTCGAGGTGCCGATCGGCACGGTGCGCTCGCGCCTTGCTCGCGCTCGCGCCCGCGCGAGCCGGGACCTCGTGGGTCTGATCGAGGAGGAGCCCAGTGATGTCTGACGACCCGACCCGCTCACCGTTCTCTGCCCTACGCGCGTCTGTAGCCGAAAACGACGGCGCCGCTCGTGAGCGCGCCCGCGCGCTGCTGGACGAGCGCATCGCCTCGGAGGTTGTAGCAGGCGCGCCCGTTATCCCGCGTCGCGCGCGCCTGCGCCGCGAGCTGCGTCGCGGGCACTGGATTGCGTCGGTCGCCGCGGCGGTGCTGGTCGCCGGCGGCGGAGGAGCGCTTGCAGCGATCCTGCTGCAGACGGAGCACACGGGCCACCTGCCGGTGTTCACGCCGCAGGGGACGCTCTCCGCGCGTTTCCATGTGGGCAGCCGCGCGCGCGGCTACTGCTGGACTTCATCGCTTGCCGCCGACGCCGCCGACGCCTACCGGTGCATGGCGGGCAACGCGATCAACGACCCTTGCTTTGCGGCGAGCGCACATGCGCGCACCGTCGCCTGCTTCATCGACCCCTGGCACGCGGTCACCTTGCTCACCCTCTCGCGTCCGCTGCCGCGACACGGGCCGCCGGTGCGCGACGCTCTGCCGTGGGCGATCGAAACCAGCAACGGGCACCGATGCGTGTTCCTGACCGGCGCGACCGCGCCCATGGGTGGGGAGCGGATCAACTATGGCTGCGTGGGCGGCTCCTACCTGATCGGTTCACCCGATCGCCGTGCCCCGCTGTGGACGATTCGCAGCGCCGCCCGCTACATCCCCGATCGCCCTGGGCACCCCACGCCGATCGGTCACTTCCCGCTGGTCGCGATCAAGCTGACCGTACCCTGAGCGGCGGCGCGGCCAGCCATCCAGCCACATAGCTGCGGCGAGGCCCCCGGGGATTCAGGCCCCGGCGAGAGCGCGCAGCCTCTTGCGAGCCGCGCGGTTGCGCGAGAGCCAGATCGGCGTCCAGATCAAGCCGAACGGAAGCCCCCACCAGCCGAGCGCCAGGTTGTGGCGCAGCGTGGAGCGGTAGGTGCTCTCGAGCTCATCGAGCGTCCCGTTGTGGACCTTGGCCTTGCGCTGGGTGAGGAGCAGCCAGCTGGTGACCGTTCCGAGCATGAGCTGGTAGCCGCCGGTCTGCGCGACCGTCTCGCCCATCGGCGCGGGCTTCGGCTGCGCGAGCGTCGCGGTCGCGGCGGTCGGATCGTCCTGCCAGGTGAATGACATCTTCGCTCCTGTGGTTGCCGTTGCGATCCGGCCGAGCGCGCACGCGGCGCCCCGGCCCCCCGACTGCCGGACATTTCAATATCGGCCCCTGGGGCCCGAGGGTTGAGTCCGCCGCGGCCGGAGGCAACCGCGGAACCGCCAGCCACGATGCGCAGCGCGTCGCCCGCGCTCAGATGAACTGGCGCCCGCCGTCGACCACGAGTGTCTGGCCGGTCACCATCGCGCTCCCCGCCGAGGCCAGGAACACCGCGGCGCCGACGATGTCCTCCGGCACGATCGCGCGCTTGATCGCGCCGCGCTCGACACCGTAGGTCTCGGCATCCGCGATCTGCTCGCGGCTGGCGTCGGTCAATGTGAAGCCGGGGGCGATGGCGTTGACACGGATCCCGTCGCCGCCCAGCTCGCGCGCCATCGCCCGTGTCATGGCGATCAGCGCGCCCTTGGAGGAGACGTAGTGCGCCAACATCGGCGAGCCGCTGAGGACCGTGGCCGAGGCGATGTTGACAATCGAGCCGCCGCCGCGCGCTCGCATCGATCCCACGCACTCGCGCGCGCAAAGCCAAGGGCCGCGAACGTTTACGGCCATCACCCGGTCCCACTCCTCGAGCGGGATCTCCTCGAAGCCGCGGCGCTTGAGCCCCGCGTACACCGCTGCGTTGTTCACAAGCACGTCGATGCCGCCGAAGGCATCTCGGGCCGCGGCCGCGATCGCCCCTGCCCCTTCGGAGGTTGCGACGTCGCCGCTCGCCGCGACGACACTGCCGCCGCTATCGCCGATGCTTGCCGCGGTGGCAGCGGCAGCTCCCGCGTCGATGTCGGCGGCGCAGACGTCGGCCCCGGCGGCGGCGAAGGCGAGCGCGAATGCGCGGCCGATACCGCCACCGGCGCCGGTGATGAGCGCCGAGCGGCCCGCGAGCGCGTCGCTCACGAGGCCGGCGCCCGCGCTAACAGTTCGGTGCGCAGAACCGCGCGTGTGTGGGCCATGTCGCCGCGACCCATCGCTCTTGACTCGGCCAGGAAGAGCCCCTCGATCTGAGGCTCGATGAAGTCCGCGTAGGCGCCGGGGCTGAGGTCGAGCCAGTCGCAGCCCACGCTGATTCCGGCGACGCAGTAGCGCCACAGCTTGTCGGAGTCCTTGACGAGCTCGTCGTTGCGCGACAGCGCGTGCGCGCGCGTGTCGTGCCCGGCGATGATCTCGACAACCTCGTCGCGCAGCGCTGCCGGCTCGCCGAGGGAGTCGAGGATCTCCCCAGCTAGGCGCGCGCCTTCGCGTTCGTGGGCTATGCGCACCCCGGAGGTCATCATGTTCGGCCCGAAGCCCTCGGTGAAAATCGCCTCCTGATCCACCACGGCCCAGCCGATGTCATGCAACATGATGCCGAGGAGCACGACGTCACGATCGGCTTCGGGATGGCTTTCGAGCAGGCGCGTGGCGTAGTCGAAGCTGAGGGGGATGTGAACGTCGTTCTTGCGCGCCCGCATATAGGGGCGCGCGGCATCCCAGGCGGCGTCGTAGCGCTCGCTCATTGGCGCTCCGGCAGCTCGGCGAAGGAGTCGAGCGCCGCAGCGGCGATCCCCACCGCGCGAACCGGCGTAGACGCCTCAGCCCGCATTGGCCAAGCCTACCTCGGCTCCTCGCTTAGGGCCACCGGCGGCGCTACTGCGCGTCGATCCAGGCCAGGATCGCCCGCGACGGCGTCAGCACGCGGCCGTCGGCGAGCTTCAGGGCGGGCAGCTTCGTCTGCCCGGTATCGGCACGCAGCTGCTCGCGAGATCCCTTACGCAGGAACGGGATCGGGCTACCGTGGGCGGCGAGCACCCTGTCGTAGGCGATCCCCTTGACGCGCAAAGCCTCCTGCGCGCGACGGCACGGGTGGAATGGCGGACCGCCGTCATCGCCGTGGCAGACAAACAGGGTGGGGGCGCTCTCGGACACTCTCTCTCCCGGGTCGGTGATGGCCTGGCTAGGCGCTCTCGGTGACGAGGCCGCTGAAGAAGTCGATGTCCTCGCCCTGCAGCTGGCAGATCTCGACGTAGTGGCCGAGCTGCGCGGTCATGTCGACGTAACCCGCGCGAACGCGGTCGGGGATCAGGACCGTGTAGTCGAAGCGCAGCCCGGCGTCGTGCAGCAGCGAGCGCATGTCCTCCCAGCCCTCGTCACCGGTCTCCATGAAGGTCGCGAAGTGGTGGAAGCGGATCGCAAAGGAGCCGTCGCTCGGCAACAGCCGTGTGTAGAAGTCGACCGCGCCGGCGACCGGCTCGATCAACTCGACGATCAGGCCTCCACGCGAGCCCATCCCGAAGCGCGCCTCCCACGGTGCTGGATCCTCGCCGACCAGGAAGGTCGCCCCTGCGCTCGGGAGACGGACGACGTGATCGAGCCCAAAGCGCTCGGCCATGACCTCGATCGCACGATCGAGGTCGGTCGTGACATAGCCGAACTGCCAGACGTTGGCGAACAGGTCCGCGATCGACTCCATGCGCCGGGGCGGACTGAACAGCCCCTCGCTCGGCCTCGCCCTCTGCGCCATCGTCGCTCCTCCCGGTAGAGGGGCGCGATTATAGGCGCGGCGCTCGCGCGCCGCGGCCGTTCAGCTGGCGGTGCGCCGGCCCGCGAAACGCCCGGCGAGCCAACCCGCCGCGCCACCGAAGGCGGCACCGGCGCTCAGCAGGCTCGCGCTGCGAAGCGGCTTGCGCTGGACCTTTGCAGCGACGCCGTGGGCGGTGTGGCGGGCGGCGGCGCGTGCCGCCCTGCGTCCGATCGTGCGTTTGAGCCTGCTCATGGCGAGCCTCCTTTGACGTTGGTCAAACCTGGCTCTACCCGCCTGCGACGGTCTTCTCACCTCTGCACATGCGCTATCACTGTGTTCGTGGGCGATGATGAGGACGATTGGGTCGGGACGCCGCCGGAAGGACGCTACTCGCGCGACCGCGCAGACCCGGACTTCTGGCGAAGGCTGCATTGGCAGGCCGGGATTCCCGGCGTGATCATTCTCGCCGCAGCCATCGTGCTCGTCGTCGTGCTGCTATCGCGCTGAGCGCGATCACCGATGGGGCAGCGGCTCGACCGTTCTCGCGGTGACGATCAGCTCCACGGGGGCGGTGCCGGGAGCGTTGGCGTTATCGGCGCGGATGCTGTAGAGCGATCCGCCTTCGATCGACTGGGCCGACAGGATTCTCACCTTCGCGAGCAGCGGCCGGGACCCGGCCGAGAACGGCTTGCGCTTGAGCACGTGCACGCCCGAGTAGCGGGCGTTGCCGTACTCCAGCGCGTCGGGGTAGGGGACGCTCAGGGTTCGGGTCGAGCCCGGCGTGAGTGTGACGGTGCCAACCGCAGCCTTGGTGATCGAGCCCGCGGCGACGGCCGTCGCGCTCACCAGCAGTGCCGCCGCCAGCGCGATCGTCAGGGCGCGGCTCACTACGTCACCAGGGCGGAGGCAGCGCCGGCGTCGTAGTCCCAGATCCAGCTGGCGCCACGTCCCTCCTGGTCCGATCCAAAGCGCTTGCGGATAGCGATCTGCAGGTCGCGCCGCCAGGCGGCGAGAGGCGAGACGAGATGGTTGTCGGCGCCGCGTGCGCGAGCGGCGAGCACCACGCTGCTGGCGCGCGGGCGACGCGAGCGTTCATAGAGGGCGAGCCCACCGACAATGTCTTCGCTCATCGAGGCGAGCGCACTGGCCAGTATGCAGCCGTCCTCGATCGTCTGGCCGGCGCCCTGGCCGAGATAGGGGAGCATCGGATGTGCGGCGTCGCCCAACACGCTCGCGCGGCCCCGGGTCCACTGGGGGATCGGGTCGCGATCGTAGAGCGCCCACTTGTACCAGAGCTGGCTGGCGGAAAAGAGCCGCACCAGCGACTCGTGCCAGCCGGCGTAACGCTCGATCACCTCGGCGCGGTCGCATTCGCTGATCCAGGACTCGTGCTTGTAGGTGTCGTCGTCGTAGTGACTGACGACGTTGATCAGCTCGCCGCGGCGCAGGCGGTAGACGACGATCGCGCCGTGGGGACCCAGCCATGTGACGTTCTCCTCCGGGGGCGGTCCGCCAAGGACGGCGTCGACGGGGATCACGCTGCGGTAACAGATCTTGCCGGTGAAGCGGGGCGCGTCCTCGCCGAACAGCGACGAGCGGACCGCGGAGTGGATGCCGTCCGCGCCGATGATCACATCGGCCTCGATCTCGCTGCCGTCGGCGAAGCGAGCGGAGGCGACTTCGCCACCGGCGTCGACAGATACGCAGCGGGCTCCAAGGCTGACGATCTCGCTCGGAAGCTCGCGGGCAAGGGCATCGAGGAGATCGGCACGGTGGGCGAAGCAGCCCGCGGCGCCAAAACGGCTTGCCTGTGTCGCGTTGGAGGTGGTCATGATCGCGCGTGCCGTCTTCCAGTTGCGCAGAGCGTGTGACTGCGCCTCCCAACCGATCGCCCGCACCGGCTGCTCGAGCTCGAGCGCGCGGAGCGCCTTCATCGCGTTCGGTCCGAGCGCTACGCCGGCGCCGATCTCCTTGAGCTCAGGCTGCGCCTCGTAAACAGAGACCTCGAAGCCATGACGCCGCAAGGCGTGTGCGGCGGTGAGCCCGCCGATACCCCCGCCGATGATCGCGATGCGTGCGGTCCGCGCCATGAGCAGCTCCGTGTGATGGGTGTCGGGCTGCCGGCGAGCCGGCAGTGCCCGCATGCTAGTGGGCCGGCCGCTCAGATCTCGACGTAGAGGTCGTGGCCGGCGGTCTCCGTGAAGCCGAGCCGCGCGTAGAGGCGGACGGCTCGCTCGTCGTCGGGGGAGAGCTCCGCGCCGCGCTCGAAGGCGTCGCTCAGCAGCCACGAGCTGAATGCGCCGCCGAGCCCGCGGCGGCGGTGCGAGCTGAGCACCGCAATGCCGCCGATCATCACGCTCGCTCCGCGCCGAATCCGCGTCGGCGTCGGCTGCGGTGACGTCGCCGCTGTTGTAGGCGCCGGCCCGGGCCCGGAGGCCATGAGCCGCAGGCCTGGCAAGTTGGTGCTGCCGCTGGCGCGTGGGAGAAGATGGCGCCGAGTGCCTGCCACGCATCGGCGTGCGCGTCGGCTACGAGCTCGTCGAACCCCACTCCATCAGGCGCTCGGACGCGCCATCTTGAAGATGCTCTCGACCACGGTGTAGTCGGCCGGGCCGCCGCAGCGCGCGACCGGTCGCAGGGCCGCCGTGTCGACGCTGCCGTCCACGAGCCAAGCCTCATCCAGATGCACGCCGACGACCTGCCCGATCACGAGGTGCTGGTCGCATGGGCGGCCGTCGATGTCATGGAGCTCGATGTGGTGGACGACGCGGCACTCCATCGCGCAGGGGCTGGCGTCCACGCGGGGCGGCGCGACCAGGCGCGAAGGCGCCATCCGGAGACCGGCGCGTTCGAACTCGCTGCTCCCGCGGGGGAGCGGCGCCGAGGTCTCGTTCATGGCCTCGCGCAGCTCCCACGTCACGAGGTTCCAGACGAACTCGTCGATCTCACCCGCGAAGGTCGCGGAGTCCTTCGCGCCGTTGCTCGAGAAGGCGAGCATCGGCGGGTCCTCACCGACGGCGTTGAAGAAGCTGTAGGGCGCAAGGTTCACCGCGCCGCTGGTGCTTTGCGTCGAGACCCAGCCAATCGGTCGCGGCGCCACCAGGGACTTGAACGGGTCGTGGCTGATCAGGTCGCGATCGCGACTCGCGGGCTCGTAGAAGATCATCGTCCGCTCACGCTAGCGGACCTTTGTCCGATTGCGCCGCCGCCGGCGAGACCATAATTTGACCTATGCGGCGCCTGCGGCTGCCCATGTGGCTGCTGGCCACCGTCGCGCTCTGCGCCTGCGCGCAAGGCATCGCCCTCGGGCGCAGTGCCGAGCCGGCGCGTTGGCCGTTTGCCGAGCTCCAGATCGGACTCGCCGATCAGCCCGGCGGAGCAGCGGCGCTCGCGGCGGTGGCTCCGATGCGGCTGCGCTACCAATACCTGTCCGGCGGGGTCAATACCGGTAGCGGCTGGGAGACCTGGAACCAGAACGGCTCCTTCGTCAGCCGCTACGTCGCCGAGTCACGTGCGCACGACCTCGTATCCGTCTTCTCCTACTACCAGATCCGCCAATCGCTGCCAGGCGCCCGAAACAGCGACGAGTCGGCGGCGGATCTCGGCAACCTTGCCAACGTGGCCACCATGCGCGCCTACCTCCTCGACCTAGAAACGTTCTTCAAGCGCGCGAGCGCGGCCGGGGGTACGGTCGTCCTGCATCTGGAGCCAGACCTCTTCGGCTACATCGAGCTGGCCGCGCACGGTGACGCCGCTCGCGTCCCGGCAGCGGTCGCCTCGACGCGCCTGGCGCCGCTCCGGGGTTTTGCCAACAACGCCTCCGGCTTCGCTCAGGCGGTGCTCGCGCTGCGTGACCGCTTCGCGCGCAACGTGCTGGTCGGCTATCCGATCTCGGTCTGGGGCACGAGCGTCGACATCCATCTCAACCATCCGTCGCCCGCGCATGTCGACGCGATGGCGGCGCAGTCGGTGGCCTTCTACCGGTCTCTGCACGCCCACTTCGACGTGTCCTTCTCGGAGGTCACCGACCGCGACGCCGGCTACGCGCAGACCGTCGACCACCAGAGCGGCGCCTGGTGGCACGCCGTCGACTTCGGTCGCGATCTTCGTTTCCTCGCCGACTACCACCGAGCGGTCGCCTTGCCGATCGTTATCTGGCAGATCCCGCTCGGTAACACGGTCTCGCCACTGGTCAACAACACCCCGTTTCACTATCGCGACAACAAGGTGCAGTGGTTCCTCGGTGCCGGCGTTCGCTCGCACCTGCTCGCCTTCGCCCACGCCGGGGTCGTGGCGCTGCTCTTCGGCGGCGGCCAGGCGCAGGACACCGACGCGGGTGAGGATTCCGGAGACGGGCGCCCCGACGACGGCGGTTATTTCGACGCTCGCGCCCGCGCGTACTACCGCGCTGGCGCGATCGCGCTGCCGTCCGGTTAGCTGCTGCTTGCGGTCGGGACCCCGACGGCGAGAACGAGGCCGTTGACGGTGCCGACGTAGAGCGTGCCGTCGTGGATCGCCAGGGCGATGACCTGGACTCCGAAGTCGGTGATGAAAGGCGTCGGCTTGCCGCCACCGGCAGGAAGTGTCACGACCTCCGGGTTGAATCCGCCACTGCCGATGCCCGTGAAGAGCGCGACGTAGAGGGTCTTCCCGGACGCGGCGATCCCCATCGGCGAGGCGTGCTTGGGTAGCAGGAACTTGGGCTTTGTGAAGCCGGTGCAGCTCGAGCGCACCAGCCATGTGCACGACGGGAAGCCGTAGTTCTGCCCCGGCTTGGCGATCACGATCTCGTCCGGCGGGATCTTGCCCTGGTCCTGGCCGAGGTCGGTTACGTACGGCCAGCGCGCACCCTGTGGGAAAGCGAGCTGGAACGGCTGGCGGATCCCGCGCGCGATCACACGCAGATCCTTGCCGGCCGCGGTCATCGACACGACCGCCTGCGAAAGCGGATAGGGGTCCTTGGTGTGGTCGTAGGGCGGCTCCTTCAGCCCGAGGCCCGCGTATATGCGCCCGTCGGGCCCGAAGGCGATGCCGTTGAAGCCATAGAAGCGCGGCGAGGGCGGCGAGAAGATCGTCTTGATCGAGGCGAAGCTCGTGCCGTTCCAGCCGCTCATGACCTCGATCGTGGGGCCGGTCGAGACGTAGAGCTTGCCCCAGTGCCACGCCAGGCCGTAGACGTTCGCAGGCGATCCGGGAACCTCGATGGGGGTGCCGCCCTTGATCGTGAAGAGCCCGCCCGGCGTGTTGCCCGGGTAGGAAGGCCCGTCACCGACGAACATCGTGTTGGCGTCCCAGGCGAACGCCGTCACCGTCTGCAGCCCGCTCGCCACCAGCGCCATCGGCGCACCCGCCGCGGTCACCGGCCCGCCAGCGCTGGCCGAGGAGGCAAAGAGCGCCGCCGGCAGGGCGAGCGCAAACGCCAGGAGGAGCGCCCGCCGTGAGCGCAGAGACACCCTACGCAGGGGATTCAGGCGCGACGGCACGACTGCGGATGCTACGGCGCTCTCCCGACGGAGGTCGCGGTCGCGCGGTGTGCCGCGTGCGTGCGCGCGCTCCTCAGTGCGCGAAGGCCGAGATCTGCGGGCGCTGCTTCGGCAGCGGACTGTCGAGGGACTCAAGGCCGGCCGTCCGCGAGCGCAGATCCTTCAGCAAGCTCTCGCCCATGTCCGCGCTCATGCCCGCACGGACAACGATCCGCAGCACCGCGAGGTCCTCGCGGTTGGCCGGGAACGCGTAGGCGGGCACCAGCCAGCCGCGTTCGCGCAGGCGGTCAGACACGTCGTAGACGGTGTAGCGGGTGACCTCCGGCTTCAGCGCGAACGCGAAGACGGGGAGGTCGCCAGCGTCGCTGATCAGTTTGTAAGGCCCGATCTGCGCGATCTCCGCCGCCAGGTGGCGGGCGATGTCGGCGGAGCGCTGCTGAACCTCGCGGTAGCCCTTGTGTCCCAGGCTCGTGAACATGTGGTACTGCGCGACGACCTCGCTACCGGGCCGCGAGAAGTTCAAGGCGAACGTCGGCATCTGCCCGCCGAGGTAGTTGACGTCGAAGACGAGATCCTGCGGCAGCGCGGCGGCGTCGCGCCAGATCGCCCAGCCGACACCGGGATAGACGAGCCCGTACTTGTGCCCCGAGGCGTTGATCGACTGAACGCGTGACACGCGGAAGTCCCAGATCAATTCGGGCGCGAGGAATGGTGCGACGAAGCCTCCGGAGGCGGCGTCCACGTGGATCGGGATGTCGAACCCGCGCTCCTGCTCAAGACGGTCGAGCGCCGCCGCGATCTCGGCGACCGGCTCGTAGCCGCCGTCGAAGGTCGAGCCCAAAATCGCTACGACGCCGATCGTGTTCTCGTCGCACAGCGCCGCGGCCTCCTCGGCACCGAGGCGGTAACGCTCGCCCTCCATCGGCACGAAGCGCGGCTCGACGTCGAAGTAGCGGCAGAACTTCTCCCAGCACACCTGAACGTTGATTCCCGCGACGATGTTCGGGCGCTCCGCCGGGCGACCCGCGGCGCGCATGCGCTCTCGCCAGCGCCACTTGAGCGCGAGACCGCCGAGCATCGCCGCCTCGCTCGAGCCAGTCGTCGAGCAGCCCGTCACCGGATCCTCGCCGGGCACATGCCAGAGGTTGCCGATGATCTGCACGCAGCGCGACTCGATCTCGGCGGTCTGCGGGTACTCGTCCTTGTCGATCATGTTCTTGGCGACGGTGTCGCGCATCAGCCGCTCGGCGCGGCTTGGCATCCAGGTCGTCACGAAGGTGGCGAGGTTGAGCCGCGCGCTGCCGTCCAGCGCAAGCTCGCTGCTGATCAGGTCGTAGGCGTCGTCCTGGCCCAATCCCTCTTCGGCCAGCTGGCGCAGCGGCAGGTCGCCAAGAGCCACGCCAGTGATGCTACGGCGCGAGCGCGACGTCGGTGGCGCTCGCGGAGGCCAGTGCGTGCGACCTGCGATATTCGGCCGGTGAGTGCTCGCGCCTGGGCGGCCTTCGCGGCTGTGTCGGTTCTCTGGGGGATCCCCTACCTGTTCATCCGCGTCGCCGTCGACGGCGACATGCCGCCGGTCTTTTTGGCCTGGTTGCGGGTGGCGCTTGGCGCGTTGCTACTAGCGGCCATGGCGCGGCATGCGGGGCCCGGCACCTTTGCCGGCGTGCGCGCCCGGCTGCGCTGGCTCGCGGCCTTCGCCGTGCTCGAGATTGCGATCCCGTTTCCGTTGATCGCTGCCGGCGAGCGCCATGTCGCCTCATCGTTGGCGGCGATCATCGTTGCCGCG
>DASXEZ010000042.1:0-2522 GCA_036489875.1 Solirubrobacteraceae bacterium
CGTCCGGCAGCGGGTGGTTCTTGGCGAGCCGGACGATGAGCACCGCTGCCTTGTCGATGAAGTCGGGGTAGAACTCGACGTCGCCGAACCCGGCCACCGGCGCGTGCAGCGCGGAGTCCGCGAGGTCGAGGTTGGTGACGTGGGCGATCGTGTCGACGCTCAGTCCGGTGACTTCGGCCGCGATCGCGAGCTAGTCGACGAGGTCGAGGTACTCGACGTTCACTTCGCGAGCCGCTCGAGCAGCTCGCGATCCTGCTCGATGATCCGCCGCACGCGAGCCCTGAAGTCGGGATCGCGCCGGCGGCGCTCGACCGCCTCGGAGAGGGCGAGCTTGACCGTCTCGTTCAGGCTCTTGCCCTCGGCCCGCGCGAGCGCCTCGGCATCCGCTGCGAGGTCGTCGTCAAGTCGCACCGTGAGGCTCTTCGCCATGACACCATGGTATCACATCAAGTACCGAGTTGCGCCCTAGATGGCCGCAAATGGGGCGGCGCCTGGGACTCGCGCGAAGCAGCGGCGAGCCCCGAAGCCGCTGTTCGGTCGCTACGTCGTCTGCGTGCGAGTTGGCCCGCCTCATGGGAACGTGGCACGTTGACTGCGGTGCTCGCCACGGCGTGCGGCGTATTCGCCGTTTGCTCGCTGATCCTGGTTCCTCCCACGGTCAAGCTGCTCCGCAAGAACTGGTCTCCGGCTCCACCCACGCAACGCTGGCGACGTCTCGGCGGGCTGCGGACCATCGGGTCGCTGGCCGTTCTCAGTGCGATAGCGACGGTCGTCCGGATCGGGCCACGTGTCGTGTTGTTCGGGGCGACGGTCGTGCTCCTGGTGCTCGCAGTGATCGAGACGACCGCAAAGATCCTCGGCAAGCGGGGCAGAGCGGCACGCGAGCGCTGAGAAAGCCGCGCGGTCGCATCGCCATCCCCGTGATCGAGCTGCTGCGTTTCGCCGAGCGGCACTCTTAGCCTGGATCCACCGCTCCGGTAGGCGAGTTCCGTCTGGTCGTGAGATTTAAATGACCTCCTGAGCAGGGGGAAAGCGGTCGTTAGGGGCGATCGCGTCCTGCGTCAGGAGGTCACTTTCATGGTGCAGGATGACGAGTCGGTCGGACTGGACGGCGTCGAGGTTGTCTTCGACGATGAACGGGTGGTCTCGGACGCCGGGATCGTGCTGGTGGCGACGCTCGCGGGGCGGCTCGGGATCGAGGCGCTGGTGGACAGGTTCGTGACGTTGCGTCGCGACCGGCCGGGCGCGGCGAACGTTGGGCGCAAGGTGATGGCGCTCGTCTTCGCGATGCTGCTGGGGGCTGACTCGATCGATGACTGTGAGGTGTTACGCGCGGGCCGCACGCGCCGCCTGTTGGGTGGCTGGCTGCCCGCACCGTCGACGTTGGGGACGTTCCTGCGCGCGTTCACCTTCGGGCATGTCCGCCAGCTCGATCGGCTGTTGGCGGAGACGCTGACGCGCGCGTGGCGGGCCGGCGCCGGCCCCGGTCAGGGGCGCCTGGTCGTCGATGTCGACAGTTTCATCGGTGAGGTGCATGGCTATAAGAAGCAGGGTGCCGGGTTCGGGTACACCAAGAAGCGCGGCTATCACCCGCTGATGGCCAGCCGTGCTGACAGCGGCGAGGTGCTGCACGTCCGTCTGCGGAAGGGCAAGGCGAACAGCAGCCGTGGGGTGCTGCGCTTCGCCGAGGAACTGATCGCCCGGGTCGCGCGCGCCGGCGCGCGCGGGGAGAAGCTGCTGCGTGCCGATTCGGCGTTCTGGAACAAGACGCTGATGAAGCGCCTCGAGACCGCCGGCTGGGCCTTCTCGATCAGCATCCGCATGCAGAAAGGCGTGGCCGAACAGGTCGCGAGCATCCCCGAGCCGGACTGGATCACCTTGAAGGACTACCCCAAGGACGGGGAGGCCCAGATCGCCGAGACGACCTATCGCGGGCGGCGGATGATCGTCAGACGCACCCGCCTGATCGGGGCGCAGGCCGAGCTGTGGCCGGACTGGCGCCACTTCCCGTTCCTCACCAACCGCACCGACGAGCTCGCTCTCGTCGAGGCCGAGCACCGCCAGCACGCCGTCGTCGAACTCACGATCCGCGACCTCAAAGACCAAGCCCTCGCACACTTCCCATCCGGCCAGTTTGCCGCCAACAGCGCCTGGACCGTGATCGCCGCGATCGCCCACAACCTCGCCCGCTGGACCAGCGTGATCGGACTGCCCGGCCAGACCGTCCGCGCCGCCCGCACCCTACGCCGCCGGCTGCTCCAGATCCCCGGCCGCCTGACCCGCACCGCCCGCCAATGGACACTTCACCTCCCCGCCCGCTGGCCCTGGCAAGACGACTTCACCAACGCACTCACCCGAATACGCGCACTCCCCGCCGCCTGACAAGCGCGCATCGCCCAGCAGCCCGACCGAGACCCCGCCAGAGCCAGCGGCGATCACTGCTGCCCGCAAACACAGCGACCACCAGCCCGCGCACGGCCGCCGCCCGTCAGACCCCTCTCGACCGCCCTGACGCCGGCCCC
>DASXEZ010000046.1:0-1916 GCA_036489875.1 Solirubrobacteraceae bacterium
GCCGTAGCGGACGCTGATCGACTTGACGCGCTCGGTGTCGCCTGCCGCGAAGGCCTGCTGGAGGCCGGCGCGGGCCTGCTCGTCCTCCGCCGTGCGCGGGCGGTCGCCGTGTCCTGGTGCGTCGATGGCGACGACGGTGTAACCGAAGGTGGTCACGCAGTGGCGTGCACGGGACAGGAGTCCCGGTGTTTTCTTGTGCAGGCCGCCGCCGTGACCCATCAGCACCAAGGGCGCGTGCTCGGAGCCGGATGCGGGCGACCAGAGCACGCCGGTGACCTCGCCAAGGGTGAAATCGCGTTCGGTGACACCGTTCGACGATGTCTCCGCAGTGAAATGCACAGAATTCATAGGTTGCTGCCTTTCGGGAGTGCCTTGCTACTGAGGCGCTCCCGGCGACACCTACGTCAATCGCCCAACCATGCCAGCAGAGGGAGCACCCACATCGACTTCGCGTTCACGGGTCTCACCTCCTCGCGGCTTGTCACGGTCTGCCGCACGCTACCAGACGGAATTCATCGCGGCCAGGCGTTTTCCGGCCAGCCCGTGGTCAGCGGTCTCCGGGGAGGCCGACCTTCATCTGGGTCGCGACCGGTTGGGGTGCCCTGTTGACCCTCGTCAGCTGCGCGCTGATGACAACCGCCACTATTGCCAGGAGCAGGCTAGACGAGGCGCTCCACAGCATCGCCCGCGTGTAGTCGGCAAGGGTGTGGCCTGAGCCGAGGACCGCGAAGAACACCGCGCCCACGGCCGCCACTCCGACGGCGCTTGCGAATTGCTGTGCCGTCGTGAGAACGCCGGAGACCATTCCCGCTCCTTCGCGGACCGACTGGATGACGACCACGAAGAGCACGGGGACGGCGATCCCGCTGCCGAGTCCCACGATCACCATCGGCGGGATGAGCGTCGCTTCCGAGGGAGTCACGCCGCTTGCAAGCACGATGACAACGGCCAGGAGGCCGACGGCAGCCAGGCCCGTTCCGACCTGGATGACGCGCGCGCCGAACCGTGCCACGAAGCCCCGCGCGAGGATCGACGCCACCGCGAAAGCGATGCCGAGCGGGGCGAACGACAGGCCCGCGCCCAGGGGCGTGAGACCGATGCCGTCTTGAAGCAGCAGCGCGAGGGCGAAGACAAAGCTGAAGAATGACCCGAAGATCGCCACGCTCAGTCCCAGGCCCCACGCGAACGCTGGTTCAAGGAAGAGGCCAGGATCGAACACGGGGGCGGCACCGGCACCGGCGGCGGCCAGGCGACGTTCCCACCACATGACCGCGGCAAGTACCGTGATCGCGGCGGCGAAGCTCGCCCATGTCCACCACGGCCAGCCCAGGTCACGCCCGACGGTGAGCGGCACGAGGATGAGCGCGAGCCCGACCGGGATACCGAGAGCGCCCACGATGTCGAAACGCGGATGTGAGGCCGCCTCGTGTCCCGGCAAGAGCGCTGCCCTCGCGATGACGCCGATGAGCTCGATCGGCACGTTGACCAGGAAGATCGGCCGCCACCCGAGACCGAAGAGGTCGGCGTTGATGATTACGCCGCCGAGTACCTGCCCGGCGACGGAGCCGACACCGATGACGACGCCGAACACGGACAGCGCTCGCGCGCGTTCGTGCGGGGCGAAGAGCAGGCTGATGAGCGCGAGCACCTGCGGGACCATCGCCGCGCCTGCGAGCCCCTGGACCAGCCGGGCGATGACGAGTTCGAGCGGGCTCTGCGCGAGGCCGCACCACAATGACGTCAGCCCGAACGCCCCCATGCCAAGCAGGAAGACGGTCCGGTGACCGATCCGGTCACCCAGCCGCCCGGCCGTGACGAGGCCGGCGGCGTAGACGAAGGCGTACCCGCCGACGATGAGCTGGAGCGCGGCGTCGCCGGCGTTCAGTTCACGTTGGAGCACCGGCAGGGCGACGTTG
>DASXEZ010000062.1:0-8223 GCA_036489875.1 Solirubrobacteraceae bacterium
ATGAAGCGGCAGCTCGCCTCGGCGTTGGCGGGGATGAACTGGACTCCCGGAGCCGACTTGCGCAGCGGGTAGAGCATCCCGACCTCGGTCGCGACGATCGCCCGGCTCCCCGCCGGGGCGCTCTCCGCCCAGCGCTGCATGCCGCCGGTCGAGAGCATCCGCACCCCCTCGGCGTCGACGTCGCCGGCCGCCACGTACTCCATGACCGAGGTCGAGCAGCCGCACTCGGGGTGGATCAGGAACTCGGACCCCGCATACGCGGCGCGCGTCGCCTCGATGTCGGCGGGGCGGATCCCGGCGTGGACATGGCACTCGCCGTCCCAGACGTGCATCCGACGGCCGAGCTCGCGCTCGACGTAGGCGCCGAGGAACATGTCGGGCCCGAAGAGGACCTCGGTGTCGGCGCCGTGCGTCTCGTAGACGTGGCGGACCACCGCGACCGCGTTCGAGGACGTGCAACAGTAGTCGGTCAGCGCCTTGACCTCGGCTGAGGTGTTGACGTACATGACGACGATCGCGCCCGGGTGCTCGGCCTTCCAGTCGGCAAGCTGCGCGGCGGTGATCGAGTCCGACAGCGAACAGCCCGCATCCGGGTCGGGGATCAGCACCGTCTTTTGTGGCGACAGGATCGATGCGGTCTCGGCCATGAAGTGGACCCCGCAGAACGCGATCGTGCCACGATCGGTGCGCGCGGCCTGCTGCGAAAGCGCGAGCGAGTCGCCGACGAAGTCGGCGACGTCCTGGACCTCCGGCAGCTGGTAGTTGTGGGCCAGGATCACGGCGTCGCGGGCGGCCGCGAGCTCGCGGATCTCAGCCGACAGGGCGGCGATATCGTCGGCTCGGAGTTCGCCGGCCATCGGCAGTGTGTTCACGGCAGAAGCTCCAGGCCGAGCGAGAGGTCCAGGGCGGGAGCGGAATGTGTCAGCGCACCCATCGAGACAAAGTCTACGCCGGTGGCTCCAACGGTCCGAAGCGTCTCGAGCGTGACCCCGCCGCTCGCCTCGAGCTCCGCGCGCCCGCCGACCTGCGCCACCGCGGCCGCGAGCTCCTCCACGCTCATGTTGTCAAGCAGCAGCCGCCGTGCCCCGGCCGCGAGCGCCTGATCGATCTCGCTCGGGTCGCGAACCTCGACCTCGAGCATCAGACCCGGCGCGCGTTCGCGCGCGGCCGCGACCGCGGCGCCGATCCCGCCGGCCACGGCGATGTGGTTCTCCTTGATCAGGACGGCGTCGTAGAGCCCGACGCGATAAATGGTGCCGCCGCCCGCGGCGACCGCCGCCTTCTCGAGCAGCCGCAGCCCTGGGGTGGTCTTGCGCGTGTCGAGCACGCGCGCGCCGGTCCCCTCGAGCGCCGCCACCGCACGCGCGGTCGCGGTCGCTATGCCCGAGAGGTGCGCGAGGAAGTTCAGCGCCGTCCGCTCGCCGGCGAGCAGCGCGCGCGCGTCGCCGCTCAGCGCCGCGACGAGCGCTCCGGCCTCGCGCCACTCCCCCTCCGGCCCGCGCTCCTCGACCGCCGCGGCGCCGTCGAGCAGGACGAAGGCCAGCAGCGCCGGTTCGAGTCCGTAGATCACGCCGGCGGACTTCTGCACGATGCGCGCGCGAGCGCACGTGCCCGCGGGCACCGTTGCCTCGCTCGTCACGTCGGCCGAGCCGATGTCCTCCGCCAGTGCGCGCTCGACCAGCTCGACGAGCGAAACGCGGTCGAGCTCGCTCACGAGCGCGACGCCCACAGAAGATAGGCGCGCACAAACGGGTCGAGGTCGCCGTCGAGCACGCGCCCGACGTCGCCGGTCTCATACCCCGTCCGCAGGTCCTTGGCGATCGTGTAGGGGTGCAGGACGTAGTTGCGGATCTGGGAGCCGAAGTTGACGTCCTGGGCCTCGCCCTTCTCCGCCGCGATCTCGGCGCGCTGGCGCGCCTCCTCGCGCTCGGCGAGCTTGGCCCGCAGCATCGCCATAGCGGTCGCGCGGTTGGAGGACTGCGAGCGCTCGTTCTGGCACTGCACCACGATGCCGCTCGGGCGATGGGTGATGCGCACGGCGGAGTCGGTCTTGTTGACGTGCTGGCCGCCCGCGCCGCTGGCGCGGTAGGTGTCGACCTGGAGGTCGTCGTCTGAGATCTCGATCTCCCCTTCGCCCTCGATCACCGGCGCGACCTCGACCCCCGCGAAGCTCGTCTGGCGACGGTTGGCGGAGTCAAACGGCGAGATCCGCACCAGCCGGTGCACGCCTTTCTCGGAGCCGTAGAGGCCGTAGGCGTTCTCGCCGCTGACGCGGAAGGAGGCCGACTTGATCCCCGCCTCCTCCCCCGCGGAGACCTCGAGCAGCTCGACCTCGAAGCCGCGCTGCTCGGCCCAGCGCATCTCCATCCGCAGGACCATCTCGGCCCAGTCCTGGGCGTCGGTGCCCCCGGCTCCGGCGTTGATCGTGACGATCGCATCGCCGGCGTCATAGGGACCCGAGAAGAGCCGCTCCTCCTCGAGCTCGAGCAGGCGCGCCTCGACCGAGCGCAGCTGCCCGGCGAGCTCGCGCGCGAGCTCCTCGTCGTCCTCGGCGAGCTCCGCCAGCGTCTCCAGATCGGCGGCGTCGGCGGCAACGCTGCGATAGCGCTCCAGACGCCGCGTCAGCCGCGCGTGCTCCGCGCCGAGCTTGGCAGCAGCCTGGGCGTCGTCCCAGAAGCCCGGCGCACCCATCTCGGTCTCGAGCGCGGCCGCGCGCTCGGCAAGGGCATCCGGGTCAAAGATAGTCCGCGAGCAGCTTGAGCTGGTCGCGGATCGCCGCAAGACGTGCCGGCGTAGGTTCCTCGGCGGGGGCGCTGCTCATGCGCCGTGGCAGCGCTTGAACTTCTTGCCCGAGCCACACCAGCAGGGGTCGTTGCGCCCGATCTGCTCATCACTTGAGACGCGGCGCTGCTCTACGTGCGCGGGGGCCTCGAGCTCGGCCTCGGCCAGATCGGCGCCGAGGCCGCCGGCCTCCACCGCCGCGGCCGCGGCCATCGCCCCCGAGCCCGCCGCGATGCCCGAGGAGTAGCTGACGCGCGTGGCGCCGCCGGTGGCGCTGCCCACCGGGTCGTAGCTGCGAGCACGCGGCGCCGGACCCGCGTCCGGGCCCTCGCCGTTGGCGCCCTCGGTGCTCACCTGGACGTGGAAGATCAGCCGCGCGAAGTCGGTCCAGACGTTGTTCATGAGGTCCTCGAAGAGGATGAAGGCCTCGTTCTTGTAGGCGACGAGCGGGTCGATCTGCGCCGCCGAGCGCAGGTGGATGCCCTCGCGCAGGTAGTCCATGTCGTGCAGGTGCTCGCGCCACTTGTCGTCGATGATCTGCAGCAGCAGGAAACGCTCCAGCGCCCGCATCAGCTCCTCACCGAGCTCGGTCTCGCGGGCGTCGTAGCTCGCGAGCGCGTCCTCGGTCACGAGCTCGACGAGCTCGTTCTGGTCGGCGCGCTCGCCGCCGCTGAAGCGGTCGAGCGAGACCGCCACCGGGTAGATCTCAGACAGCGCCGCGACCATCGCGCCAAGATCCCAGTCCTCAACGTAGTCGCCGGCGGTGTACTCCTCGATCGTGCGCTCGATCACGGCGGCGACCTCGGTGCGGGCCTGCGAGAGGTTGGCGCCCTCGAGCACCTGGTCGCGCAGCGCGTAGATCACGCGACGCTGCTCGTTCATGACGTCGTCGTACTCGAGCGTGTGCTTGCGCGCGAGGTAGTGCTGCTCCTCGACCTTGCGCTGGGCGTTCTCGATCTGCTTGGAGAGCAGGCCGGCCTCGATCGGCTCCTCGTTGCCCTCGACATCGACGCCGCCGAGGCGGTCGAGGATGCGGTAGATGCGGTCGCCGGCGAAGAGACGGATCAGGTCGTCCTCGGCGGAGAGGAAGAAGCGGCTCTCGCCGGGGTCGCCCTGGCGTCCGGAGCGCCCGCGCAGCTGGTTGTCGATGCGCCGGGACTCGTGGCGCTCGGTGCCGACGATGTAGAGGCCGCCGGCTTCGAGCACGCGCTGGCGATCGGTCTCGATGCGCTCCTCGATCGCCGGCAGGCGCTGCGCGAAGTGCTCCTCATAGCCCTCGTCGCCGGGGCGCAGGCCGAGCTTGGCGAGCTCCAGGCGGACCTGGTGCTCGGCGTTGCCGCCGAGCTTGATGTCGACGCCGCGGCCGGCCATGTTGGTGGCGATGGTGACGGCGCCGATGCGCCCGGCCTCGGCGATCGTCTCGCCCTCGCGCTCGGCGTACTCGGGCTTGGCGTTGAGCACCGAATGCTCGATCCCGCGACGGCGCAGGCGCTCCGACAGCAGTTCGGAGACCTCGACGGAGATCGTGCCCACGAGTACCGGCTGCCCGGTCGCGTGGCGGGTGGCGATCTCGCGCTCGACCGCCGACCACTTGCCCTCGCGGGTCTTGTAGATCTGGTCGTTCTTGTCCATCCGGACCATCGCCTGGTTGGTCGGGATCTGGACCACCGGGAGCTCGTAGATCTTCATGAACTCGGTCGCCTCGGTCAGGGCCGTGCCGGTCATCCCGGAGAGCTTGTCGTAGAGGCGGAAGTAGTTCTGCAGCGTGATCGTGGCGAGGGTCTGGTTCTCCTCCTGGATGCGCACGCCCTCCTTGGCCTCGATCGCCTGGTGCAGGCCCTCGGACCAGCGCCGCCCCTCGAGCGTGCGGCCGGTGAACTCGTCGATGATGAGGACCTCGCCGTCGACGACCTGGTAGTCGACGTCGCGCTTGTAGAGCGACTCGGCCTTCAGCGACTGGATCAGGTGGTTGACGAGGTGCCCGTTCTCGGCTCGGTAGAGGTGGTCGATGTGCAGGAAGCTCTCGGCCTTGGCGACGCCGACCTCGGTGACGGCGACCGTCTTGTGCTTCTCGTCGAACTCGTAGTCGAAGTCGGCGACGAACTGCTTGCGCGAGAACTGGTCGAGGGTCTCCGGGGTCTTGCCCGGGACCATCGTGCGCGCGAGCCGCGCGAACTGGACGTAGAGCTCGGCGGCCTGTTCGGGGGCGCCGCTGATGATCAGCGGCGTGCGCGCCTCGTCGATGAGGATGTTGTCGACCTCGTCGACGATGGCGAAGGCGTAGGCGGTGACGGGTCGTCCCTCGTCGTCGCGGCGTCCGCCGTTTTGCACCTTCTCCTCGAGCGACCCCGCCATGTTGTCGCGCAGGTAGTCGAAGCCGAACTCTGAGTTGGTGCCGTAGGTGACGTCGCAGGCGTAGGCGTGGATCTTCTCCTCGCCGGGCTGCCCGGACTGGAGGATGCCGACGGTCACCCCGAGGGCGTCATAGATCGGCGTCATCCACTCGGCGTCGCGGCGGGCGAGGTAGTCGTTGACGGTGACGACGTGGACGCCGCTGCCGGCCAGGGTGTTCAGTACCACCGCGAGCGTGCCCGTCAGCGTCTTGCCCTCGCCGGTGCGCATCTCGGCGATCGAGCCGCCGTGGAGGACCATCGCGCCGATGAGCTGGACGTCGAAGTGGCGCATGCCCATGTGGCGCTTGCCGACCTCGCGCACGAGCGCGAAGCACTCCGGCAGCAGGTCATCGATCGACTCGCCGCCCTCACGCGCGCGCGTGCGCAGCTCGTCCATGCGCTCGCGCAGCTCGGCGTCGGAATCGAGCGCCAGCTCGGGCTCGAAGGCGTTGACGGCCTCGACCCGCTGCTCGTAGCGGCGGAACTGTTTGCCCTCGCCGATGTTGAGTGCGCGCTCGAGGATGCCCATACCTTCAGCCTACCAATGCGCTGCGACTGTCCCGCCGGCTGAGCGGCGCGTTTGCGCCGCCTGCCACGGCGCTTGCAGGACCTAGGAGTCCGAGCGCGGGCGAAGGCTCGCGGCGATGTCGAAGTGGCCCGTGATCGCCCCGATCAGGATCGCCCGGGCCGCCACCTCGGTGCCCGGGAAGACGATCGTGTCACGCAGCGCGGCGCCGGCGCCGATCCGGGCTCCGTCGCCGATCGCGACCGGCCCGGTCAGCCGTACGCCGTCGCCCACGCTCACGTCGCGCCCGATCCACACCGGCCCCTCGAGCAGCTCCACGCCCGAGACGTCGCTGCCCTCGCCCACCGTCACCCCGGGCGCGAGCTCTGAGCCCGGGAGCTCGATCGCGAGCTCGCCCGAGAGCGCGTCGAAGGTGCCGGCGCGAAGCTCCGCCAGCGAGCCGATGTCGTTCCAGTACTCCTCGACGCGGTGCACGAAGAAGGGCACCTGGCGCTCGAGCAGGACCGGGAAGACGTCGTTGGCCCAGTCGACGAAGGGGGTGTCGGGGAAGTAGTCGAAGACCTGGGGCTCCAGGCAGTAGATGCCGCAGTTGCCGAGGTCCGAGCGCGCCTCGGCGGGCGAGGGCTTCTCCTGGAAGCCGGTGATCGCGCCGGCGCGGTCGTGCAGCACGACGCCGTATTCGCGGGTGTCGGAGACGTGCTTGGCGGCGAGCGTGGCGACCGCCCCGCGCTCGCGATGGCGAGCGACGAGGGCGCCGAGGTCGATGTCGGTGAGGGCGTCGCCGGAGATCACCAGGAAGGTCTCATCGCCCAGCAGGTCTGCGCAGTTGCGCACGCCGCCGGCGGTGCCGAGCAGCTCCTCCTCGAAGCGGTAGGTGATGCGATCGCCGAAGTAGTCGCGCACGGCGTCCGGGAAGTGGTGGAGGTTGGCGACGATCTCATCGACGCCGTTTCGCTCGAGCAGGTCGACGATGTGGGCCATCACCGGGCGGTCGAGCACCGGCACCATCGGCTTGGCGATCTCGTAGGTGATCGGCCGAAGTCGCGTGCCGAGGCCGGCCGCCAGAACCATCGCTCTCATCGCAGCGCCAGGCTAGTGCACCGGCTAACGGAACGGGCGCAGGTAGCGTTCCTGGGCGTCTGAGAGCACGTCGATCTCGACCCCGAGCGTGGCGAGCTTGAGCCGCGCGACCTCGTGGTCGATCGCGCTCGGCACGCCGTGCACCCCCGCCGCCCGGCGCTCATCGGCGGCGATCGCCCGCACGCTCAAAGCCTGCGCGGCAAACGACAGATCCATCACCGCGGCCGGGTGCCCGGCGGCGGCGGCGAGGTTGACGACGCGGCCCTTGGCGACCAGGTGCAGGCGGCGCCGGTCGATCACGTACTCATCGACCAGCGGCAGCGCCTCGCGCGGCTCGCCGGCGAGCGCGGCGAGATCCGACAGCGAGATCTCGACGTCGAAGTGACCGGCGTTGGCGAGCACGGCGCCGTCGCGCATGAGCTCGAAGTGCTCACGGCGCAGCACGTCGGGGGCGCCCGTCACGGTGATGAAGACCTCCCCCACACGCGCCGCCGCGAGCGCGCTCATGACCTCGAAGCCCTCCATCCGCGCCTCGAGCGCGCGCACCGCGTCGACCTCGCAGACGATCACCGCCGCGCCCATGCCCTGGGCCCGCGTCGCGACGCCCGCGCCGGCGGAGCCGTAGCCGATGACGACCACGGTGCGCCCGGCCAGCAGCAGATTGGTGGCGCGCAGGAGGCCGTCGAGCGTCGACTGCCCGGTCCCGTAGCGGTCGTTGAAGACGCGCTCGGTGAGCGACTCGTTGATCGCGAGCACCGGGCAGCGCAGCGCGCCGCCGGCGGCCATCGCGCGCAGCGCGACGAGGCCGGTGGCGGTCTCCTCGGTGGCCCCGAGGACGGCGTCGGCGACGGCGCCGCCGCGCTCGTGGGCGCCGACGATCAGTCCCGCACCGTCGTCGATGAGGATCTCCGGGCCACCGTCGAGCAGCGTGTGCAGGTGGCGCTCATACTCGGCGCGCCCCTCCCCGCGGGCCCCGAGCACGCTCGCGCCGTGCTCGGCGATCAGCGCGGCCGCGACATCGTCTTGGGTCGAGAGCGGGTTGGCGGCGCACAGCGACACCTGCGCGCCGCCCTCGAGCAGCGCGCGCACGAGGTTCGCGGTCTCCGCGGTGACGTGCAGGCAGGCCGCGACGCGGCGACCCTGCAGCGGCCGCTCGCTCGCGAAGCGGGCGCGGATCGCCGCGAGCACGGGCATCTGCCCGTCGGCCCAGGCGATCCGCGCGGCCCCGGCGCCGATCAGCGCCGGGGATGCCTTCGCGCGGGTGCGACTGGCGGTGCTCACGGCCGGCGCGATCCGCCGGGAACCGTTCGCGCCCTCGAGCGGGCTGCTAGTAGCGGTAGTGGTCCGGCTTGTAGGGGCCCTCGACCGGGACGCCGATGTAGGCGGCCTGATCGTCGGTCAGCTTGGTCAGCTTCACGCCGACGGCGTCCAGGTGCAGCCGCG
>DASXEZ010000036.1:0-5540 GCA_036489875.1 Solirubrobacteraceae bacterium
CCCTGCGGGGACCGCTCGAGATCGCACACCGGGCGCCGCCTCGCTTCACGCGGAGCACTCGTCGCGCGCGCTCGGCTCGCGGACTCCTCGGGGCGGTTACGTTTTGGGGGTCTCGTGCGTCTACAGGGTTATGGGGCCGGACTTGGAGTCTCGAAGCGATCGCGAGTTGCTGGCGGCGAGTCGTACGTCCGGTAGGGGGTTCGGCGACTTTTATCGCCGTCATCGTGAGGCGGTTATCGCGTTCCATGGGCGGCGGGTGCGCGAGCCAGAGCTGGCTGCTGACCTGACGGCCGAAACGTTCGCGGCGGCGCTGCTCGTCGTTCAGGACGCCTCGCGGGAGTTGCCGGAGCAGCCGGTGGCGTGGCTGTTCACGATCGCGCATTCGAAATGCGTCGACAGCTACCGGCGGGGCCAAGTCGAGGCCCGCGCTCGCGAACTGCTCGCGCTCGAACGCACGGAGGTCGACGATCGCGACGCCCAGCGAATTACCGAGGTCGTGAACTCCACCGACTTCCTCGCCCACCTGGCGCGGCTTCTGCCCGCGGACCAGTTTCACGCGCTGAGCGCACACTTTCTCGAGGACCGCGGCTACACCGACATCGCACAGGAGCTGCGCTGCTCCCCGGTCGTCGTGCGCATGCGCGTCAGTCGCGCCTTGAAGACACTTCGCAGCGCCGGATTGGAGGCCCGTGATGACGCCTGACGTACTCGACCGCATCGGCGAGCAGCTCGAGCACGCCGAACACGAACTCTGGCTGACAGGCCCGCACGAGCGGACACATCCATCCGACACGCCCCGCCGCGGACGCCGATGGCTGCGAGGCCCGCTCGTCGCGGTTATCGCGTTGGTGGGCGTGAGCGGGACTATGGGCGGTCTCGCGCTCGCCGGAACATTCTCCGGCGTCACCATCAGCCCGCAGGCCTGGGTTGATGGACAACGCGTCACCCCAGAGCCGGCCGCAACACCTGATCAGACCGCAAGCCTGGCGATCCTCCGCCGTCCCCGCGTCGCATCTGACGCACTGCCCGCGTACTACGCCCAGACCTTCACGAGCACACCCGCTGGCGGCTCAGAGGGCGTCAACGTGTCGCTCTCACGGCGCGCGTACGGCTTCCCCGACGGCGCCGAAGCTTGGGTGGTCCCCGGCAACAACGGCACGATCTGTCTGGTCGCTGCCAACCCCGAAACGATCCAGAACTTGGCCGAGTCCGGACCGCAGCCCCACCCGAGGGTCCCCGGACAAACCGACGACGTCAGCTGCGAACCAGACGCGACGATCACCACCGGATGGCCGCTCAGCTACGCCTACAGCAGCGACAATCCCGGAAAGTTCTTCACAGCCGGAATCGTCCCCGACGGCGTCACACAGATCACGATCGGCTCCCTCGGCGGAAACACCACCACGTTCCCCGTCTACGACAACGTCTGGATGGGCGATCTCCCCGGCGTCCCAGACTCCGAAACCTTCAGCGGGCCAAACGGCCCCGTCACCCAGAGCTGGCCAGCAACCCCGCCAACCCCACTCCCAGCCGCATGCCAAGCGCACCAGGCCGAACACCGCGGCGGCCCCTGCTGAACCACACCCACGGTCGCGCTTGCCCTGCGCGACCAGGAGGCGTGCTCGAGTCCACGCGGACGCGGCCCACGAGCAATCACCGTGACCAGCAGTGGATTTCAGATCGAGCGCTCGAGCCCAGCGGACCTGGACCACGCACGATGGCGTCCGACACGTCCAAGGACGAGGAAGCACCCCTGCGCGACCCCCACGACGGCAACCCTGTCGCGGAAAGCGGCTGTGGCGTGCGCCGGTTTCCCTCGCACGGCTGTGCAGGGCCTAGCCGATGAGGTGTCGAGTGCCGCTGGCCAGTCGGCCGTAACAGGTCCAGCTGCGCCCGCGTTGTGGCGACAGGGAGCCCATGCCCCCTCCAGCCGGGAGACGTTCAGGGTCGTTGCCTACGCCGAGCAGGCTGCGGGTGAGCTGCTGGCCGCCGTCGAGGAGGTCATCGAGCGCTCGCGCAGTATGTATCGCGGTGACAACCGGTGCCTGGGGGGTTGTCGGGGAGCGCCTCGAGCATCGCGCGACGTAAGAGCTCCTTGAGAAACGATGCCGTCACGCCATCCGTGCGCTCCACGATGTCAGCTCTTCGCCGAGACCAAGCTGCTCAGTCGCCAGGACAGCGTGTACCGCCGGCCGGCCGGCGGTACGGGTGCCACTACTGTGATCGCTTAGTGCGACCGAACGGGCCCAAGACGCCGCTGCAGCGATGGCTCGGTCCCTGGACAACGATGGGGCAGATCCGCTTTGGCTGCATCATGGCCGGCAGCGGTCTAATTCTTCGGCTCGCCACAACCGGCGGCTACTTCCATGCGCTTGGTCTGTTCATGATCCTCGGCGGCGCATCAGCCACCGCAGGCGGGACGTTCCGCCACTACAAAGCGCGACGCAAACCCCCAGACGCCCCATTGCCCTAAGCCCACTCATCAGCCCGATCCGCGTGATCTCGGGCGCGGGACCGCGACTGCTCCTCGCGGCGAAGCGACAGTCTGCGCGGTGCCCGCGGCGGGATGACGCTCGTCAAGTGAGCCGCCTGGTCGCGGTCATCGTCGGGAATGGGCTCTGCCGATCGGAGGGGTCTGGACCGACTAGCTGGCGCGAGGGAGCGTGGTGGGACCGCGACTCAGGGTGGTGCGGAGAAGCTGGACATCACGTTTTGGGTTGGGCCAGACAATAGGAGGTAGATGGAGCATGCCGGTCCTGAGGCAAGCGAGCGTTTTGAGGCGCTCTTTGACCGCTACCACGGTGAGGTCGCGGCTTATGTGCGGCGCCGGGCACCGGCACGGCTAGCCGAGGACGTGGTGAGCGAGACCTTTCTGATCGCCTGGCGGTCCCTTGACCGCGTCCACGGGGATCCGTTGCCGTGGCTTTACGGCGTGGCCCGCCGTGTGCTGGCGAACGACCTGCGCCGCGAACATCGTCGAAGTGCGCTTGCCGCGCGACTTGCGCAAGAGCCGGACGATCCGCCGACCACGGTGCTCGGACTCGACGTGTCGGAGCCGGTGCGCACTGCCTTGCTCGCGCTGGGCCACCGTGAGCGCGAGGCGGTTCTGTTGATCGCGTGGGAGGGGCTAAATCCCAAACAGGCTGCAGCCGCGGCTGGCTGTAGTGGCGCGACGTTTCGTGCGCGTTTATATCGCGCTCGCCGCCATCTGCGGCGAGCTCTGAGCCCGCGAACGTTGGCCGATGAACAGTGTGGTCTAGCAAAGGAGGCTGGCGGATCATGAGCGATTGGCTTGAGTCGGTGCGTGCAGCAAACCCGGTTCCTCGGCCCGAGCCGTTCGAGCCCGATGCCCGCCAGCGAATGAAGTCGTCAATCCTTGCTACGGAGCCGTCGAAGGGCCCCGGCGGAAGTGTGTTGGCGAAGGCGTTACTTCGCGCGCGGCGAGTCCGGTTGCTCGTGGCCGTCGGCGGTGTGCTGTTGCTAGCCGGAGGCACGGCAGCGGCGCTAGGAATACTCAACGGCACACCCTCTAGCCCGCCGAGCGCGAAGCTCCCAGTCCCCACTGGCGATGGCGTCGGGGCGGCGAATGGCTACGTAGTGAGTGTTACACCGGACCTACACGGTGGCGGCGTGGGCTGGTGCGTGGCCACGAGCTTGTATTCCCAGCTCGGCGGCGGCGGCGGCATGGGATGTGGCTACGCGCCGCTGCCCGAACGGCCGATCGTGGCCGTAGGCGGTGGGAGCGGTAGTGCCCGGGCCGGCGACATCTACTCGGCCACAACTGAGTACGTGTATGTGACAACCCGACAGGTCGCAGCGGTGCGCGTCTCCCCGAAGCTGACCATCCTTACGCGCACCGATCGGCAACTCCCCGACGATTACCGCGTCGCCATCGACATCCAGCAGACGATCGCCCACCACCGGCTCAACACGCCGCCCCCCGGCCAGCCCCAGCCGGCTGTCGCCCTGAGCAGGACCGGCCGCCAGATCGGCCTGCCAGCGAGCGACGCCGGCAAACCCGAGGATTTCGCGGTCTTCTGGTCGAGCGCAGCGACACAAAGGCCGCCCGCAGGCGCCTGCGAGATCGACATGAACGGCCTCCATGGCGCTTTCGGGCTCGTAGTCCCCCACGTCCGTGGCTTCCCCGAGCTCAGCGACCGGGCCTTCCTATCTTGTGCGAGTACTCAGACCGCAAACGGGCAGGGCTTGGGTGCGGTCGCCGCGATCCTGCTCGACGCTCAGCACCCAGGCAGCAAGCCGACAGCACTCCCGGACGCCAAACCCGTGCCCGGCCACCCACAGACCTTCAACGAGGCCGGAATCGCAGCTCCTGCCGAACCCCATGCAACCCCGCCACCGCGGCGCCAGGTTGGGCGTCGACACCCGCTCAACCCGCCGCGCCCCACGAGCACATCAATCACCGGTCGGCGCATCGGCAACGCGTGGCTCGTAGTGCAAGCCGGCGGGACACTCCCCCAGAGACTCGCCATCCTCGACCGCCTCGCAGTCTGCGTCCACCTCTCAGGATCACCATGCCCGGGCTCCCCCTAAGCCCGACCTATCTCCACGAGGCCGTCCGCATCCCAGAGAAATCCAGTAGCCCTGACTTCTTCAATGACCAATCGCTCGACCCTTCGGCGTTCCTCGCCCGCTACGCGGCGCGCGCAGAGCCAGTCACAGGAAGGCCAGCATGCCGCTGTTCGCGCGTAGCGACACTCTGAGGCGGTTTCGCGCCCGCGTCGCAAGCTCGTGTGACACGATCGCGGTGTGGGTGAACGTGGCGATTGCGCGGCTGCGATCACGACGGAACGTCTTGTCCTTCGGCCGTGGCGATTGGACGAGGCGGACCGCTTCTTCGACATCTACCGGCGCCGGGAGGTCACGCGCTGGATTGGGGCTGAACCGATGCAGGACCGCAGCGAAGCGATCACGCTGATCGAGCGCATCCTCGGGCAGCTCGACGAGACCAACTCCCGGTTTGGCTCGTGGGCCATAGTCGATCGCTCGACCAGCGTTCCCGTGGGCGGCGTCGGTCTCAAATCCCTTCCCGACGGTGACGGGGAGGTCGAGATCGCGTGGAACCTCCACCCCGACAGCTGGGGTCACGGTTTCGCGAGCGAGGCTGCGCGAGCCGTCCTCGCCCGCGGCTTCGCTTACGGCCTCTCAGAAATGTGGGCGGTGACGTACCTCGACAACCATCGATCGGCGGCGGTCTGCCGAAGGATCGGGATGCAGCTTCTCGGCGTCACGCACCGGTGGTACCACAAGCCGCTGCTGATGTTCTGGATCGGGGCCAGACCGGACCAAGAACCCTCGCTCGAGCCCGACCAACCCGCGCCAGCCGGGCTATCCAGCACCTGACGGGCGTCGTGCCACGGCGCGGTACGACACTGACGCAAATCGGGGCATGAGAATGTCGTGTTGAGGTTGCTGGTCTGGTTGGTTCGGGCGTAGGCTCGTGCGACTGGGTTCAGGGGCCTTGGGAGAACGCATGTTGGGCAGGCCGATTTGCGCGATGGGCTTCGAGCCCGGGCTAATCA
>DASXEZ010000043.1:0-3637 GCA_036489875.1 Solirubrobacteraceae bacterium
CCCTCCTGGACCTCGAGCTCGATGATCTCCAGGCGCTCCTCCTCGAGCGCGAGCAGGTGCACCAGCCCGTAACGCGGGACCTCGTGCTCGATCAGGCGCAGGATCAGGTCGGTCGCCGAGACCACCGGCTGGATCCCGAGCAGCTTGAAGTGCTGCAGGTTGCGCGGGTTGTTGACACGCGCGATCACGCGCTCGCAGAGGTACTTCTCCTTCGCCACCTGGCAGACGAGCATGTTGTCCTCGTCATCGCCAGTCACCGCGACGACGAGGTCGGCGCGCTGGATCCCGGCGCGCTCCAGGACCCACAGCTCGGTCGCGTCGCCGTATTGGACGGCGTGCTCGAGCTCCTCCTCGACGATCAAATAGCGGCGGCGATCGGACTCCAGCAGGGTCACCTCGTGGCCCTTGTCGATCAGCTCGCGTGAGAGGTTCAGCCCGACCTTGCCGGACCCGACGACGATCACGTACATGGTTCTAGGTCTCCGTTGCCAGCGCTTGAGCGAACATCTCGATCGCGTGCTGCGTGGGCGAGATGGTGTGCAGGCCCTGCTCCGCGTACCAGGCGGCGCGAGCGGGGTCCATGACCCGGCAGAGCACCTTCTCGACGCCGAAGCGGCGCTGGACGATCTGGGCAACCGTCAGGTTGGTGTTGTCGCCGTCGGTGGAGGCGATGAAGACGTCGGCCCGCTGTACCCCGGCCTCGACCAGGGCGTCGACCTCGAGCGCCGTGCCGACCGTGAAGAGTCCCCCGGCGTCCTCCCAGGTCTGCCCCTCTACCTCGACCAGGCGCTCGTGCGAGAGCGGGTCCTCGTCGAGCACCGAGACCTCGTGTCCCGCGGCGAGCGCGCGCTTTGCGACGGCGGCCCCCACGCGGCCCGCTCCGACGATCAAGACGAACATCGGGTGCGGATGCTACTGGTCAGCGGCGGGTGCCCGCTCCTTACCGCGCGTTCGCGCGGGCGCGGTGAGGATCACCCGGCAGCGTGCCCGAGCGACGACGTAGCGGATCGTCTCCGACACGGTGCTCTCGCCGACCAGCGTGCGCCCGCCCAAGACCGTGCCGGCGCGGGCGCGGGCGCCCTCCTCGGCGGCGAGCACGATCGCCTCGACGCCGCGGCGCTGGGCCTCCTCGACGATCGCCTGCCCGAAGCGCCGAGCGCGCACCGTGGCGGTCGCGACCTCCACTCCGTCGTATTCCTCACCGACGCGCTTGGCCCGCGCCAGCGCGGCGCGGGCGGCTTTGAGCTGGGCCTCCGGCAGGGGGGCGTCGATCGGCAGCGACATCGGCACGCGGAAGATCCACAGCGCCTCGATCGTGGCCGGGTCCATCGCTGCCACATCCGCCGATTCCGGCGACACCAGCAGCGCCGCCGTCTGGACGATGTCGTCGTCGAGACCGCCCCCGAGGATCGGCACGAGGATCGAGCCGAAGTCGCGCTCGGGGGTGCGGGAGCGCAGCACGGCCTCGGGCACCGTGACGCGAGCGCCGAGGGTGCCGCCTCCGCGCTTTCGAACGAGCACGAAGAGGACGACGCTCAGAAGGATCCAGGCGAGCCCCACGTAGCGCGCGCCCTGGTGCAGCACGATCACCGTGATCCAGCCGGCGCCCGAGAGCAGCGCCCCGAGCGCCGCCGGCAGCGGCAGGACGCCGCCGCGCACGCGCACGCCCCCGGGCATCCGGTAGGGCCGCGGGCGGTCCGGCTCGCGGTAGCGCAGCACGCAGATCGAGAGGTGCGCGATCGTGAAGGCCAGCATCGAGCCGAAGGCGAAGATGCCGAAGAGGAAGTTCAGATCCGAGGACACGACGAGCGCCCCCGCCACGATTGCCGCCACCGCGATCAGCACGAACGGCGTCGAACGCTGGGGATGCAGGCGTCCGAGCGCGCTCGGGATCTGGCGGTTGGTGGCGAGCGAGAAGGCGAGCCTCGACAGCCCGAGCATCGCGCCGCGCGCGGCGGCGATCAGGGTCACGAAGGCCGCCACCGCGATCGTGTACTTGAACGTGTCCGCCAGTGCCGCCGGATGGAAGCGCTCGACGATGCCGATCACGGGTGCACCGAGATAGCGGCCCCCGAGCGCGGTGTGCCCCCCGACGACGGGCGCCGCGGTGACCGCGACGATCGCGATGCCGACGTAGAAGACGAGGATCGTCAGATTCGCCCCCCAGGTGATGCGGCGTACCCCCGCGCGACTGATGTCGAGCTCCCCGGAGACGCCGGAGGCCGACTCGAGGCTCATGAAGGCGACGGTCGTCAGGGTCAGCGCGTAGACCACTCCCGTCCACGTCGGCGCGCTGCCGAGATGGATGTGATCGGTGATCGTGGGCAGGTGGAAGAACAGGACCAGGCCGATGACGATCACGAGCAGCTGGATCAGGAGGTCGAGGCCGACGAGGCCGAGCATGCGCCGGCCGTAGGCGAGCGGCGAGAACGCGAACACGTTGGAGATGCCGACGTAGGCGACGACGGCCAGCGCGATCACGACGCGCGGGGCGCCGGAGCCGAAGGCGCCGATGAAGGTCGCGAGGTAGTCGGCTGCGGTGAGCGCGCAGACGGCGATCAGGATCACGTAGTCGAGCAGCACCGCCGCCGCGGCGATGAAGCTGACGAGCTCGTTGAAGGCATAGCGGGCGAAGACGGTCGAGCCCGCCCGCTCGGGGTGCATCTTCGCCCCCTCGAGATAGGTCATCGCCGTCAGCGCGAAGAAGAGCCCGGCAATCAGGTAGACGATCGGCGTCAGGCCGAGCGCGTGGCGCGAGACGACGCCGAGGGAGAAATAGACCGAGCTCGCCAGCGACGTCCAGATGATCACGCCCAGCCGGCTCCAGCCGAGCGTGGCGGTCCTCGCCGCTGCGTCTTCGCTCATCGCGGCGGGCGCCGCTGCTGCGCCGTCACCCACAACCGTCCTGCTCCCGCGAAGACCATGCCGATGCCGAGCACGATGGCAAGGATGGCACCGCTGCCCCGCAGCACGAGCAGGATGCCGAGCACGATCAGGGTCGCCGACAGAACGCGGGTTATGCCGTCGTGCACGGCCCGCCCACGCCCCGGTCGCCGGTCCGACATAGCTGCTACGTGATCAGCGGGATGATCAGGATCGCGACGATGTTCGCCACCTTGATCATCGGGTTGATCGCAGGTCCGGCGGTGTCCTTGAAGGGGTCACCGACGGTGTCGCCGGTCACCGAAGCGGCATGCGCGTCCGAGCCCTTGCCGCCGAAGGCGCCGTCCTCGATCAGCTTCTTGGCGTTGTCCCAGGCACCACCGCCCGCGGTCATCATCACCGCGAAGAAGAAGCCGACGACGATCACGCCGATCAGCAACCCGCCGAGCGCCTGCACGTCGATCAGCCCCACGATCAGGGTCAGCGCGATCGGCAGCAGCGAGGGCAGGATCATCTCGCGCTGAGCCGTGCGGGTGACGATGTCCACGCAGGTCGCGTAGTCGGGCTCGTCGGTGCCCTCCATGATCCCGGGCTTCTCACGGAACTGGCGGCGCACCTCCTCGACGACGGCACCGCCGGCGCGGCCGACGGCCTCGATCGACAGCGACGCGAACAGGCAGACCATCATCCCGCCGAGCAGCAGCCCGATCAGGACCTGCGGCTGGTCGATCCCGAAGGTGTAGATCTTGCCCTT
>DASXEZ010000064.1:0-25966 GCA_036489875.1 Solirubrobacteraceae bacterium
CTGCTCGCCCGCACCGCCGTCAGCCACGCCCGCGCGGGCGCTGACGTGATCGCCCCCAGCGACATGATGGACGGGCGCATCGGCGCGATCCGCGCCGAGCTCGACGCCGAGGGCTTCAGCGAGCTGGCGATCCTCGCCTACGCGGCGAAGTTCGCCTCCGCCTACTACGGCCCCTTCCGCGAGGCCGCCGGCTCGGCGCCCGCCTTCGGCGACCGCCGCAGCTACCAGATGGATCCCGCCAACGGCCGCGAGGCGCTGCGCGAGGCCGAGCTCGACATCGCCGAGGGCGCCGACATCGTGATGGTCAAGCCGGCGCTCGCCTACCTCGACGTGATCGCCGCCGTGCGCGCTCTGACGCGCCTGCCCGTGGCGGCCTACAACGTCAGCGGCGAGTACGCGATGGTGAAGGCGGCCGCCGCCGCCGGCGCCGTGGACGAGCGCGCGATCGTGCTCGAGACCCTGACCTCGATCCGTCGGGCCGGGGACGACATGATCATCACCTACCACGCCGAGGAGGCAGCACGTTGGCTCGCGGACAAGTGACGGCGACGCCGAAGATCCGCTCGCGCAAGGACGGCGCCGCGGTCGCGCTCGACGACCTCGACCGCAAGCTGCTCAACCTCATGCAGGGGTCGTTTCCGCTGCAGCCGCGCCCCTACGCGTCGGTCGCCACGGCGGCCGACTGCAGCGAGGAGGAGGTGCTGGCGCGAGTGAAGCGGCTGCTCGCCGATCGCATCATCCGCCAGGTCACGCCGATCTATGACACCCGGGCGCTCGGGTACTCCTCGATGCTGGTGGCGGCCAAGGTCGACTCCGAGCACCCCTGGGCCGCGGCCCGGATCATCAACTCCCACCCCGGCGTCTCGCACAACTACCTGCGCAACCACGAGTTCAACATGTGGTTCACGATCGCCGTCGAGCGCGACTCCCAGCTCGGTCTCGAAGGCACCCTCGACGTGCTCGCAGAGCTGACGGGCGCCGAGTCGATCCGCCAGCTGCCGACGCTCAAGCTGTTCAAGATCCGCATGGACCTCGAGATGGAGAAGGGCACGGCCGCGCTCGCCACCCCCGGCGTCGAGGCCACCCCCGCGCCGCTCGAGGCCGTCGACTACGACGAGCGCGACGTCGCCGTGATCCGCGCGACCCAGGGCGATCTGCCGGTCGTTCCCGAGCCCTACGCGCCGGCCGCGGTGGAGCTTGGGATCACGGTCCCCGAGCTGCTCGAGCAGATGGCGCAGATGCGCGAGCGCGGCATCCTGCGCCGCGTCGCCGCGATCCTCTTCCACCGCCGCGCCGGCTTCTCCGCCAACGGCATGGGCGTCTGGAAGGTGGAGCCCGATCAGATCGCGACGCTCGGACCGCGGATGGCGTCCTTCCGCGGGATCTCCCACTGCTACGAGCGCCCGACCTACGCCGACTGGCCCTACTCGGTCTTCACCATGGCGCATGGGCGCTCGAAGGAGGAGTGCGACGCGGTCCTCGACGCGATCGCGCTCGACACCGGCATCGAAGAGCGCGCGACGCTCTACTCCTCGACGGAGTTCAAGAAGGTCCGACTGCTCTACTTCACCGACGAGTTCCGCGACTGGGAGGCCGCGAACTCCTAGCACGCTGCCGGCGTGTCGCGCCGGCGTGCGGGTCGGGCGGCGGCAGCCGTTCAATATCGTCTGGTGAGCAGTGGTTGCCTCCCGGTTTGACTCCCGCTCCCGCGCGCTGTACGCGCGTGCATGCGAGGTTCTCGCCGGCGGCGTCAACTCCCCGGTCCGCGCGATGCGCGCGATCGGACGCGATCCGCTCTTCATCGAGTCCGGCTCTGGCGCGGAGATTCGCGACGCCGACGGCTTCGCCTACGTCGACTACGTCTGCTCGTGGGGGGCGTTGATCGCCGGGCACGCCCACCCGGCGGTGCTCGAGGCGGTCGCGGCCGCCGCGGCTGCGGGCACGAGCTTCGGCGCCCCGACCGAGCGCGAGATCGAGTTGGCCGAGCAGGTCGCGGCTCGCGTCCCGGGCGTGGAGATGCTGCGCATGACCTCCTCCGGCACCGAGGCGGCGATGACGGCGATCCGCCTGGCCCGCGCGGCCACCGGTCGCGACAGCGTGATCAAGTTCGCCGGCGCCTACCACGGGCACTCCGACGGCCTGCTGGCGCAGGCCGGATCCGGGCTCGCCACGCAGGCGATCCCGGCGAGCCCCGGCGTTCCGGCGGCGATAGCCGCAGAGACCGTGGTCGTGCCGTGGAACGACCCGGCGGCGCTCGCACGCGCCCTCGAGCGCACCGAGCCGGCGGCGATCATCGCCGAGCCCTATCCGGCGAACATGGGGCTCGTGCCGCCGGGCGAGGGCTTTCTCGAGTTGGTGCGCGAGGCGGCCGACGCCGCCGGCGCGCTGCTGATCCTCGATGAGGTGATCAGCGGCTTTCGCGTCGCCCGGGGCGGTGCGAGCGAGCGCAGCGGCGTGCGCGGCGACCTGGTCGTGCTCGGCAAGATCCTGGGTGGCGGCCTCCCGGCCGCGGCGGTCGGCGGCCCACGCGCGCTGATCGGGCAGCTCGCGCCGGCCGGCGAGGTCTACCAAGCCGGCACGCTGTCGGGCAACCCGCTCGCCGTCGCCGCCGGGCTGGCCACCCTGCAGCTGCTCGACGACGGGGCCTACGCCAGGCTCGAGGCGACGACGCGCGCGCTCGCGGAGGGGCTGCTCGAGGCCGCGGGTGGGCGCGCGGTCAGCGTGCAGTGGCTGCCGGGACTGCTCACGGTCTTCTTCAGCGACCGACCGCCGGGCGACCTCGAAAAGGCCAAGGGCTGCGACCTGGAGGCCTACGGCGCCTGGTGCCGCGGCCTGCTCGCCGGCGGCGTCTACCCGCCCCCCTCGCAGTTCGAGGCCTGGTTCCCCTCGCTCGCGCACGGCGAGGCGGAGATCGAACGGACGCTTGAGGCCGCGAGGGCCGCCTTCGAGGCCCTCCCGTGAGCACGCTCGAGCGCCTGCGCGATCTGGTGGCTGCGGAGGGCGAGCCGCTCGCGAGCGGGCTGCTCGAGCACGAGCGGCCCGGCTCCCACACGATGCTGGGGCCGATCGTCGCCGGGGGCCCGCGGGCCAGCGCGGACCCCGGCGAGTACGAGTTGCTGATCGAGGCGATCTATGAGGGCTACCTGCTCCATTACGGGGTCTCGCGCCTGATCGCGGGCGGCGATGACGATCTCTCGCTGCTGGCCGGCGATCGCCTCTACGCGCTCGGGCTCGAGCGCCTGGTGGCGCTCGGCGATCTCGAGGCCGTGCGCGAGCTCGCCGATGTGATCGCGCTGTGCGCGCTGCTCGTGGGCCGCGGCGAGGACGTGTGCTGTGACCCCCTCTGGCGGGCCGGGGCCCGCGCGGTGGGGTGGGGGCCCGGCGAGGGCTACCTGCGAGCCAAGGCGCTGGCGCGCTCCGGCGACGCCTCCGCCCACGCCGCGCTCCTGGCGCTCGATGCGCCTCCGGCCAGGGCATGACGATAATCTTTCGGCCGGCCCGGTTCCCCAGGAGCGTAATTGGCATCCCAGCGTAGGCCCAGCAAGTCCAAGTACACCGCCGATCGGGGGATCCCCGGCGCCTTCGAAGGCGAGACGGTCACGCGTCGGCGCTTCATGACCGGCACCGTGCACGGCGCGGGCGCGCTGATGACGATGGGCTTCGCGCTGCCGGCGGTGGCCTTCGCGATCGGCCCGATCTTCAAGAACGACTCGCTGGGATGGCAGACGGTCGGCACGCCCGACATGTTTCCCAACGACAACTACATCCCGGCGGTGATCGCGATCGCCCCGGGCATCGGCGAGGCGGGCAAGAGCACGGTCTACATCCGCGCGCGCGACCCCCAGGTCGACACCACGCCGCCGACCCAATACAACCGCTGGATCGCGATCTCGACACGCTGCGCGCACCTGGGCTGCCCGGTGCGCTGGGTGCCGGCATCGGAGCGCTTCATCTGTCCCTGCCACGGTGGTGTCTACGACCTCCAGGGCGTGCGTGTGGGCGGGCCGCCTCCGCGGCCGCTCGACCGCTTCTTCACGCGGCTGCACGAGGGCTACGTTCAGGTGGGACGGCGCTTCAGCGTCAACAGCGAGCTGCGCGCGTTCTCGCCCCGCGACCCGGGTGAGCCGCTCGACGGGATCGGCCAGTACCTGTACCCGTCGCGCCCGAGCGTCCGGATCTGATGCCCAAGATCAAGCTCCCGGTTCCGCCGCTCCCGCCGCAGCTGCTGCCGCAGCCGCCGCGACCGGGTACCCAGCGCGGCCGCCCGCGCACCCCGGTGGAGAAGGGCCTGGAGGCCGGCAAGACCACCGTCGACTGGATCGACGAGCGCACCTCGCTCTCGGGCGGCGTGCGCTGGCTGCTGTTCCGCAAGGTCCCCAAGGGAACGAACTGGTTCTACACGCTGGGCTCGGCGACGATGATCGCCTTCCTCTCCCAGGCCGTCACGGGCGTGTTCCTCGCGATGTACTACCGCCCGGACCCGGCGGGCGGCGCCTACGAGTCGGTCCGCTACATCACCAACGACGTCTTCCTCGGTCAGTTCGTGCGCGGCATGCACAAGTGGGGCTCCTCGGTGATGGTGATCCTCGTCTTCCTGCACATGGGCAGGACCTTCTTCTTCGGCGCCTACAAGTACCCGCGCGAGCTCAACTGGGTGATCGGCGTGGTGCTGCTGATCCTGACGATGACGATGTCGTTCACCGGATATCTGCTGCCGTTCGATCAGCGCTCCTACTGGGCGACGATCGTGGGCGTCAACATCAACGGCACCGGCCCGCTGCTCGGCCCCTACCTGAGCGACTTCCTTCGAGGAGGGCCTGAGTTCAGTGCGACGACGCTTTCGCGCTTCTACTCGATCCACATGCTGCTCGTGCCTGGCGCGATCGCGGCGATGATCGGCGCCCACCTGTACCTCGTCGCCAAGCTCGGCACCACGGCGCCGCCCTGGCAGAAGCCCGAAGAGCCGCCGCTCGAGCTCGTCGAGGAAGCGCTGTGAACCAGCGCGAGAAGGAGGAGTACCTCCGCAACTACTCCGTCCTGAAGTCCCAGGGCAAGCCCTTCTTCCCCTATGCGGTGGCGAAGGACAGCCTCATGGGCTGCGTCGTCGTCGCCGTCATCATCATGCTCTCGATCGTCCTTGGCGCCGAGCTCGGCCCCAAGGCCAGCGCCGCGACGACCACCTACACGCCGCGACCGGAGTGGTACTTCTTCTTCCTCTTCGAGCTCCTGCGGGTGATCAAGCCGCCGGCCTACACGGGCCTCGCCACGATCGGGATCCCGACGCTGGCGATGATCCTGCTCTTCCTGCTGCCGTTCTACGACCGCGGTCCGCAGCGCCACCCGCTGCGCCGCCCCGTCGCGACGCTGACGGGCATCTTCGTGATCTGCGCGATGGGCTATTTGACCTATCTCGGCGCCACGACCGGGCCGCCGACGGAGAACACGACCAAGCCGCCGGCGCTGGTTGTCGCGGATGGCAAGGCAGCGCTCAAGCAGTTCTATCTCGGGCGCTCAGTCGTGGCCCAGTCCGGCTGCGAGGCGTGCCACAAGATCGGCGACAACGGCAATGACGGCCCCGGTCCGGAGCTGACCCACGTCGGTACGCGCATTCCGGCTGAGGGCATCGCGCGGACCCTCGTCAACCCGACCGAGCCGATGCCCTCCTACGGGGGCAAGGGCGGACTGCCGCCGAAGCAGTTCGCGGCAGTCGTCGGCTTCCTCTCCGATCTGAAGTAGTGGCTGAAAAAGCGCCCGGCACGCTCGAAGCGGCCCAGGTGCGAGCCATGTTCGACCGCATCGCGGGGCTCTATGACGCGATGAACACGGTCATGACGGCGGGGCTTCACCACCGCTGGCGAAGGCGCGCCGTCGAGCTCGCCGCGGTTGGCCCGGGCGACCGCGTGCTCGACGTCGCGACCGGCACGGGCGACCTCGCGGTGGCGCTCGCGCGGGCCGTCGCTCCCGACGGCGAGGTCGTGGCGTGCGACTTCTCCGAGAAGATGCTCGCCCGGGCGCGACGCAAGGCGCCGGCGCTGCGCTTCGAATGGGCGGACGCGCTGTCTCTGCCCTACGCCAGCGACAGCTTCGACGCGGCGACGGTCGGCTTCGGGGTCCGCAACTTCTCCGATCTGCGCCGCGGCATCGAGGAGATGGCGCGGGTCGTGCGGCCCGGAGGCCGCGTCGTGATCCTTGAGATCACGCGCCCGACGCGGGAGCCGCTCGCCGGCTTCTACCGCGCCTGGTTCGATCGCATCGTGCCCTCGCTGGGCCGCCTCGCCGGCGATGCGGACGCCTACAGCTACCTGCCGAGCTCGGTTGCGCGCTTCCCGCCGCCGCGCGAGCTCGCCGCGATCATGGAGAGCTGCGGTCTGCGCTCGATCAGCTACGTGCTGACGGCCGGAGGCATCATCGCCCTGCACGTCGGCGAGGTGACCTGATCGGCGCCCTCGCTGATCCCTTCGACGCGATCCTCGAGCTCGGAGGCGATCCGCTGCGGGAGGCGATGGCGGGGGTCGAGACGCGCCTGCGCGAGATCACGGCGGTCGATCAGCACTCGCTGGCGACGATCGCGGCCGGCGGCAAGCGGCTGCGGCCGCTGCTGGTCTTCGTCTCGGGCCTGGGTTCCGGCGCGCAGGAGGCGCTCTCGCGAGCGGCCGCGGCGGTCGAGCTGATCCATTCGGCGACGCTCGTGCACGACGACGTGCTCGACGATGCGCCGCTTCGCCGCGGGCGCCAGACGGTGTTCGCCGCGGCCGGGCGCCGCGCCGCCACCGCGACCGGCGATCTGCTCTTCTCGAGCGCCTTCGCCGAGCTTTCCCAGAACGGTGCCGTCGCGCAGTTGCGCGCGCTCTCGGCCGCCTCGGCGGCGCTCGCGCGCGGCGAGCTTATGCAGCGCGCCGACGCCTGGCGCGGCGACGTCACGCTCGAGCGCTATCTGAAGCGCTGTGAGCTGAAGACGGCGCGGCTTTTCGCGGCCGCGGGCGAGCTTGGCGGCCTCGTCGCGGGCGGGCCGCCTCTGGGCCCCTTCGGTCACGCGATCGGGCTCGCCTTCCAGCTGCTCGACGACGTGCTCGACATCACCGGGCCCGCCGAGCGCACCGGCAAGCGGCGCGGCACCGACCTGCTCGACGGCACCGTCACGCTGCCGCTGATCCTCGCGCGCGAGCGCTCGCCGCAGCTTGCGGCTCTTGACCTGCGATCGATCTCGGGGGCTGCCGAGGCGGAGCGGATCTGCGAAGCGATCGAGGCCACCGGCGCCGCCGACAGCGCCCGCGAGATCGCCCTCGACCTCGTCGGCAGCGCCAAGCGCGACCTTCCGCCCGAGCTCCCGCTCGATCAGAGGCGGGCGCTGGCGCTGATGGCCGATTCGCTCGTCGATCGATACGCGTAGCGCGAGACGCGGCGGAGCCGCCACGCGATCCCGCGAAGCGTTTCCCTAGAAGTCGAAGGGTACGATCAGGTCAGTGTCGAGGGCGTGGGCGAAAGCGGCGATCTCCGCCTCCATGCACGCGCGTGAGACACGGGTGAGGGTCGACTGCAGCTGACGCATGCCGCGGTCGAGCTCGCGATCGAAGCGGTCGACGGCATCCTGGGTGAAGACACCGGTGCCGCTCCACTCGCAGCTGGGGCAGCGAAGGGTCACGCGCCAGTGCGTGCGTCCGACCAAAGACCAGTCGATCGGCTGCACGAGCTTTGAACCGCAGCCACCGCAGAGCGCCAGATCGGGGTCGGTCGTGGTCTCGCAGGCTTCGTCCTCATATACATCCACTCCGAGAGGCCCGGGAAGCTCCACTTCGCGGGGCTCGTGATGGTGCTCTCGCTTGCCCTTCATAAAGACATCATCGGCCGCTAGCGGGCGGCTCTTGAGCGGTTGGACGCTAGGCTGTGGGAGGGATGTCTCGCGCAATTCGGCCAGTCGGCCACGAGGATCATCTGAGCCTCGTCGAGCACTTGGACGAGTTGCGTACGCGGCTCATCATCTGCCTGGTGGCGATCGGCGTGGCGTTCGCCTTCTGCTTCTGGCAGAACCACGAGTTGCTGCACCTCCTCGGCAATCCCTTCACGAAGGAGACCAAGAGCCAGGTCAAGAAGTGCGAGGGCCAGACCGGCCCGAGCTGGTGCACCGACCAGGCGCTCGAGAAGATGGCGGTGTACCTCAACGCGGTCGCGGCGAAGTCGAAGGATCCAAGCTCCCTGGCGCCGCTGCGCAAGCAGTTCGAAACCGCGCTCAAGCCGCTGCCCAAGAAACCTCCGGGGAACAACCTCGTCACGATCGGGATCGGCGAGCCGTTCACGGCGACGGTCACCGTCGTCTTCTACTTCTCACTGCTGCTGGCGTTACCGGTGCTGATGTTCGAGCTCTACGGTTTCGTGATCCCGGCCTTCAGTCCGGGCGAGCGAAAGGTCGCGATGCCCGTGATGTTCGCGATCCCCGGCCTGCTCGCGTGCGGGGTGGCGTTCGGCTATTTCGTGGTGCTCCCCGCCGCGGTCCATTTCTTGCAGAACTTCAACAGCGGCTCCTTCGACCAGTTCGTACAGGCGTCCAGTTACTACTCGTTCGCGGCGCTGATCATGCTCGCGATGGGATTCATCTTCCAGGTACCCCTGGCCGTCATTGCGGTTTCGCGCGCCGGGATCGTTACGCCGCGCCAGCTGCGCAAGAACCGCCGCTACGCGATCGTCGTTGCGGCATTGATCGCCGCGGTCCTTCCTGGCGATGTCGTGACGATGCTTTTGGAGACGTTGCCGATCATCGTTCTCTACGAGGTCGGTATCCTGGTGGTGACGGTGCTGGACCGCCGCGACGCCCGCAGGGCCCGCGCACAGGAACGCAACGCAGCGGCCGCAGCCGTGACACAAGCTCCTCCTCCTCCGATCCCCTCCGATAATGCTCTTTGACCTGCGTAGCCCCGGTCGCCGAAGGGTGATCAAAACCGTCTACCTGTTCCTCGCGATCCTGATCGGCGTGGGCCTGGTGGGCTTCGGAGTCGGCACCGGGGGCAGCTTCGGCGGTCTCTTCTCAGCGGCCGCCAACGGCGGCGGTGCTGGCGGCACGGGCAACACCAAGATCATCAACGAGCTGAAGACGGCGGAGAAGAAGGCCAAGGCCTCTCCCAAGAACGCTGCTCTATGGGCGAAGGCGGGCGTCGCCGCCTACGCGGTCGCCGTGCTCCCCGACAACTACGACTCGAGCCTTGGCTACACCACCGGTGGCCACGCCGCGCTAGACAAGATGAAGGTCGCGTGGCAGCACTATCTGGCGCTGGCGCCGTCCGCTCCCGACATCAGCTTTGCCCAGGAGGTCTCGGGCGCCTTCGCGATTCCACCCACCGGCATCAAGGACTGGTCGACGGCGGAGTCCGCGCAGGAGATCGTCGCCGAGAACGACCAGACCGCGCAGCAGTACGAGTATCTCGCCTACTACGCCTACCAGGCGAAGGACCTCACCACCGGCGACCAGGCCGGGGCGAAGGCGATCACCTTGGCACCCAAGAAGCAGGCCAAGACGCTGAAGACGACGCTTCTGGAGATGCGGGCGTCGGTGACCGGGTCGACCGGCGCCTCGGGCGCCACCGGCTCGACCTGAGTCGCGGCGGCACACGCGCGCCGCTAACATTCCCGAGCCGGTCACCCGTGCGTACCCCGGGCCGTTAGCTCAACTGGCAGAGCAGGGGCCTCTTAAGCCCAAGGTTGTAGGTTCGATTCCTACACGGCCCATTCTCGAACCCAGCGTGCGCGGGCTTCTCCGGCCCGCCGGCCTCCTTGTTCGCAGCCCTCCTCGGGGCGCCGCCTCGGCGGCTGCCGACGGCGCCCCAGACCTCTCGGCCTCGAATCCCTCAGCGGAGTGCGCTGAAAGCCGCACGCATCTCGCTCGCGAACAGTTCCGGCTCCTCCCAGGCGGCGAAGTGGCCGCCCTTCTCGACCTCGTTGTAGTAGCTGAGGGTCGGATAGGAGCGCTCCACCCAGCCGCGCGAGGCCTTGAAGATCTCGCCGGGGAACGTCGTGTAGGCGACGGGGACCGAGACGGGCGGGCGGTCGTGGCCGGCCGCCCTGGCCGAGGCTTGTGCGCCCTCCCAGTAGGAGCGGGCGGCCGAGGCGCCGGTGCCGGTAAGCCAGTACAGGGTGATGTTGTCGAGGATGTGATCCCGCGTCAGGTTGCCCGAGGGCTTGTCGTCGACGAAGGCGCTCGAGATCTTGCAGTAGCTGTCGGTGTCGTGGTCGAGAATCCAGGCCGCCAGCGCGACCGGGGAGTCAAGCAGCGCGTAGCCGATCGTCTGCGGACGCGTGGCCTGCTCGAGGAAGTAGCCGAAGCCGCTCGCGTGAAAGATCGCCAGCGCGTCGGCGGCGGCACGTTCCTCGTCGGTTTCCGCCGGCGGCGTCTTGCCGAGCGCGGGCACGAGCAGGTTCAGATGCAGGCCGATCAATCCCTCAGGCGCCTGGCGGCCCATCGCGTCGGTGACGGAGGCACCCTGGTCGCCCCCCTGGGCGACGTAACGGGAGTAGCCGAGACGACGCATCAGCTCCGCCCACGCCTGCGCAACGTGCCCCGAGTCCCAGCCGAGATCGGTGGGCTGGGCGGAGAAGCCGTAGCCGGCGATCGACGGCAACACCAGGTCGAAGGCGTCCTCCGCTCGACCGCCGTGCGCCGTCGGGTCGGTGAGCGGGCCGATGACCTCGAGCAGCTCGATCACCGAACCGGGCCAGCCGTGCGTGATGATCAGGGGCAGCGCGCCCTCGTGCGAAGACCTGACGTGGATGAAGTGGATCTCCTCGCCGTCGATCTCGGTCGTGAACTGGGGCAGCTCGTTCAGCCTCGCCGCACAGCGACCCCAGTCATACCCGGTCACCCAGTAGCTCGCGAGCTCCTGAAGCGTCTTCAGCTGCACGCCCTGCGAGCGATCGGTGACCAACTCCTCGGAGGGCCACCGGACCGCCGCGACGCGGCGGCGGAGATCCTCCACTGCCTCCTGCGGGGTGTCAACGTGGAAGGGGCGAATCGCTGCCGCCCCCGCGGTCTCGATCATGGTGGACATCCGGCGCTCCTTCGTTTTGGGGACGCCACAGAGAGTGCTCCTTTTCTCCGTAACTCGCACCCGTGAAAGACCCGGGTTCACGCTCCAGGGAGAATCGATCGCATGTTGAGCGATCACCGCTCTCACGTGGAGCCGGGGTCAGTGCCGGCGCTGTGCGCGGATCACGGCGTCCACGCCGGTCTCCGACGCTGCGCGGCGGCGCTCTTCGGCCACCTCGATTCTCCACTCGTCACGCTCGAGCGCAGCGACCGCCGTTTCGACTGAGACCTGTACTTGGCCGGCCGCGGGTGTCGCGGCGCCGGTCTCCGGGTCCGCCGGACGATGTCCGACGAGCAACAGGGTTCCTCTCGGCGCTACCGCCGCCGCCATTCGCTGCACCATCTCGCTCACGGACCCAGCCACGTGGACGTAGAGGCAGATGACCAAGTCGTAGTGATCTGGCTGTGGCGTCCAGCTTCCGAGATCGGCCTCTACCCAGTCGATCCGCTCGGCGATGCTAACACCGGCGGCCTCGGCCATCGAGCGGCCGTGCGCCAGGGCGGCCGGAGAGAAATCGACCGCCGTGACGTGCCATCCATGTGAGGCGAGCCAGAGGGTGTCGGAGCCGTGGCCACAGCCGGCATCGAGAGCGCGACCCGGCTGCAGGTCGCGGGTCTCGGCGATCAGATGCGCGTTGGGCGGGCGGCGCGAGACATGATCGCCACGCTCTTGCAGGGTCCGCGACCAAAGCTGGTCCCAGAAGTCTTGGTCATATCTCGGCGAGGTCACGGAGGAGCGACGGACGGTAGCGACCCGGTCTCCTCCACGCGTGGGCGCGCCCGGCGCGCCGGCGCCCGCCGCGGTTATCGCGCGTGGGAACCACGACCCACGGGTACCTCGGGTGCGGAGCGGCCGCCGCGTCGTCCGCGATAACCGAGAACCAGGAGGGCTCCCATGGCAGACAACGTTTACAAGGTCGTCGAGGTGGTCGGCAGTTCGACCGAGAGCATCGCTGACGGTGTCCGCAACGCCGTTGTGAAGGCGTCCGAGACGCTTCGGAACGTCGAGTGGGTCGAAGTCGAGTCGATTCGAGGACATGTGGTGGATGGGGCGGTCGAGCACTTCCAGGTCACCACGAAGATCGGCTTCAGGCTCGAATAGCGAGCCGCCTTTCTTCGCCACCTGCTCCAGGCGAATTGGCCGGACCAGTTGATTTGCGCGAAGAACGCATTGCACGAGTTCGGGTTGTAGAGCGGCCCCGCGACCTCTGTTGGCCGGCTAGTGGGGCTTCTCCACAGCCGTAGTCCGTCATGGGCCCGTTGACGGGACTTAGTAACGGTGAGTACGCTGCATCCGAGATGTTCAAATGGCTTTCACGCCGTGGTCGAGCTGAGGAGCTTGAACGTCCGGTATCGCGCGATCTTCTTGCCGACGCTTTCTTGTCGACCGAGAGTCTGGGACGGCTACCGGAGAACCTCGTCGAGGGTGGCCCAGCGCCGCAGCCTCCGTCTGACTACATCGAGACGACGACGGAGCCATCCGAGCAGGATTGGGAGCACGAGCGAGAGGCTCGGCGAGCGCAGGAAGAGGGAAGCTCCTAAGCGGTTGCCTCAGTTGGGTGGGTCGGCAAACGTCCGGAATCGCGACGACATCTGACGGTCCGCCCTTCTCTGCTCCTCCTCCTCTGAGAGAGCGTCCTCATCGCCCTCGGGCTCCGCTTCGAGTCCCAGGTCGGCGTTGACCTGCTGCACGACGCTCTCGAGGAAATGCCGGAGGTCGCTCTCAACGCCCTCCGTGACACCTTTGACGGTGACCACGCCACCGGCTATGGACACATCGGCCCAGCGCCCCGGGGCCTGGTCGAGTAGCTGAACGACTGCTTTGAACCGTCCCTGCCAGCCGCGCGGGGCCACGCCGGACAACTCGACGCGCAACGCCCCACCGTCGACGCTCGCCGTCGACCAGTCGATCTCGCGAACTGTCCCCATCAGGCGCTGTCACTACCCGCCCGTTGGCGCCGCCAAGCGCGCCGCCGATTGGTGCGCTGCTCACACGGGTAACCGAACGCTCACGCGCCAATGCAGCGGATTGGGCGCACGCACGCTACCGCCGGAGGCCCAGATGGGAATCGCACGACTGCTGCTCAGACTGACGATCGGAACACTCTTCGTAGGGCACGGGGCCCAGAAGCTGTTCGGTGCCTTCGGTGGCCCCGGCCTCTCGGAGACGGCGAGCACTTTCGAGAAGCTGGGACTCAGACCCGGACGCCATCATGCGCTGGCGGCTGGAGCTGCGGAGATGGGGGGTGGTGCGTTACTGGCTGCCGGGTATGCGACACCGGTGGCGGCGGCGACGCTCACAGCAACGATGGCGACGGCCATCGATCGTGTCCATGCCGCCAATGGACCATGGGTCACAAACGGGGGCTACGAGTACAACCTCGTCCTGATCGCCGCCGTGACCGCGCTCGCGGAATCCGGACCCGGTGCGCTCGCGCTCGGCAAAGGTCGCCACGGGAGCATGTGGGCGCTCGGAGCGCTCGGCGGTGGACTGGTCGCCGCCGCCGCCACCCGCTACCTCGCGGAGGCGTCGGTATCGCACTCGCACGATCAGCCCCTGCATACCGCCCTGTCGGCCGTGCAGTCCGGTTGGGAACGCGCCGCCGCCTGATCAGCTTCGTGGGCCGGAGGCCGAGGAGGCGGCGCGGGCGAAGCGCTGGAACACGGCGGCTGCTGGTTTGGGAGCAAAGTTGTTGAAGAGCAGCCCATAGTGCGCGAAGAAACCCGGGTCGGGATCGGTGATGCCGGCCTGGTAGTCGCGCTGGTTGAACCAGAAGGCGGCTTTGACGAAAGAGAGGGCGGGGCTCTGGAGGTCGTTGTAGGCCTGTGTGGTGTCGGTCGCTTGGACGGCGAGGCTCGGGTAGTAGTCGCTGCCCGGCTGGGCGTTCCCAGGCCATCCGAACTCGGTCAGCCATAGCGCGGGCCGGCCGTATCCGTGGGTGGCGAACTCCTGCTCGTAGGCGAGTAGCTGCTGCGTCCAGGTGTCCTCCCGCCAGACCGGAGCGGCGGGATAATGAGTCCAGCCGGGATCGTCAGGAGTGAGGCTGGGGGGAAAGCGGTAGGCGTGCAGGGCGATGAGGTCGAACGCCCGCGCACCCTGGAGATCGGAGAGCACCTGGTCGGTATAGGGCAGCACGGCCTCGCCGCTGGGTGATCCGTCCTCGATGCCGAAGTCGGCGACGCCCGCGAAGAGGAAGCGGTCGCGGGGCTCGCTCGCGCGCATCGCCTTGTACTCGACGGCCAGCACGGCGGCGTACTGCGCCGGGTTCACGCCGCCGGCCCACATCGAGGTGTGGTTGGGCTCGACCCATGATTCGAAGTAGCGCACACGTCCCGCAAAGTGACGCAGCAGGGCGCGCACGTAGACGGCGTAGACGGCGAGGTCGTGGGTGCTGGTGGGCGGGCAATCGGTGGGATTGGTTGGCGCGGGTGTCACCGAGCAGGCGCGGCGGATGCCTCCGAGGGAGATGACGACTCCGAGTCCCAGGCTGCGTGATCGATTCACCTCACGGTCGAGCAATGCGAAGGACGGCGCTCCGTGTGCGTATTTGACGGAGTCGCCGGTGAAGTGGACCCAGCGCGCGCCGAGCGCCACGGCGGTGGGCAGATCGCGCGAGAGTCGGGCCTCGCTCGAGTCAAACGTCCCGGTGTTGATTCCAAAGAGGCTCGGGGGCGGCTGTCGCCACGCTTTCAGTGGTGTCAGCTTCGAGGTTGCCGCGCCTGCTCCGATCACGGACGGGAGCGCTGCGATCGCGAGCACACAGGCAACTGCCAGCGACAGCAGCGCGAGTCGGCGGCGCCCGTCGCTGGGGAGCAGGGTGAGCATCGGCTACCCACCTTGCTACCCGGCGTGAGGGCCGCCAAGCCCATCCCCGCGTATGTACGACTGGAGCTGTTGCGCCGAACTACGCCTGGCGGCTGCCTCTACGACGGTGGCAGCATCGAAGCAGAGCCAGCAGGAGCCAAGAGCGTCACGGACTAGAAGCTGACGCTCCCGCTTCCGTACACGGTTCCCATCTCAGCGACCGTGGGCGCGTTGGCGCTCATGTTGCATTGCCCCTTCTTCGCGCCGCTCGTGTAGGTCGCGCCGATGAAGGCGAATGACTCCGTGATCTGCACGGTTCCGTGAATGCCGGCATAGAGGCCAGTCCCGCTGACGACCTGCGCGGGCGCAGTCTCCGTGAGCCAGACAGAGCACGTTGAGGGGTTGATGGCAGGTTTGGCGCTAGCGACCTTTGCGCTGATTGCCGTCAGGTCGATCTTGAGCGTGCCCTTCTTGAGCGTGGCCGTTCCGTACTGCTTCCCACCGCTGGCAGTCGTGGGCGAACTTGACCCGTAATCACCGACCGCGCCGGTGAAGATGATTTTTCCTCCGCCCTGATTCTGTCCTGGCGCAACAAGGAACTGGATCGGGCCGCCCGCGGGCTTTCCCGAAGAGCCTGCCGCCAGCGCGACCGAGGCGCCCGCGATGACGCAGGCGAGCGTCCCGGCGAGCGCCGCTGTCTTGATTGGTAGTCGCATCACGACCTCCTGTGGGGTCCGGATCAGGCCGCGCCCGGGTCGGCTCACCGACAAGGAGGCGCGGCTCCCAAGTGGGGATGCCGCGAGCTTAGGATCGCTGCGCTCCGGAATCGTTACGGCGATTCGTGTCGCGTCTGGGCGGGAACGTCGATCTCGACGCGCCGACGTCGGTCGGTAGCGCCTCCTACGGGATGAGCGCGGTAGCCAAGGGAACCGCGACGAGCTTCGTGAAAACCGACGGCAACTTCAACACAGGCGCGACGATCACGAGCACGATCGCGGCGCCTTCGCAGCTGAGCTTCTCCTATCAGGGCGGCGGCAAGGGCGCCTCGGGCACGCTCACCGCCTACGACAACGGCGGCACCTGCTCGGGGCTCGGCGTCGCCGAATACAGCTGACGCAGGCGCCCGCTGGGGCCGCTTCAGCTCCGCGCGGCGACGTCCCCGAGGCTCTTCACGGCCTCGTCGACTGAAGCGAAGAAGTGGTCTGCGCCGATCCTCGACTCGAGACCGCTGCGGCGAAGGCCCTCCCGCGCGCGGTCACCGACCCGCGCGAAGGCGAGCACGATGTGGTCTGCGGTCAGCTCGTTCAGCACCTCGTTGAGCGCGCGCGAGCCGGTGAAGTCGATATCGGTCATGCCCAGCGCGTCGAGCACGACCAGATCTGGTCGCTGCGGTGCGTGCGCAACAGCATTCTTGATCGCCGCATGGAAGTGGACGGCGTTGGCGTACCAGAGTGGTGTCGCGAACAGGAGGGCGAGCACCGAGGGGACCTGCGTCGCGTTCGGGTCCCTGTGGAGGGGCACCCAGCTGGTGCTGCCGGGGATGCAACCGAGGACGTGTAGCCCCGGGCGGGCGGTGATACGGGTGCGGTCGAGGATGGCGAGGCCCACCGCGACCCCGATTCCCTGCTCGACGCCGATCAGTGCCACCACGAGTAGCGTGATCAGCGCCAGCGCGAACTCGAAGCGGTCGAAGCGCGCGATCGCTCGCATGTCGTGGATGCGGAAGATCCGCGTGGCGATGTAGATCAGGACCGCTGCAAGGGTCGCCAACGGCACGTCCTTGAGCAGGCCGGCGGCCGGAATCAGCGCGATGACGGCGACGGCCGCGCCGAGACCAGCCGCCTGAGTGCGACCGGCGACGGAGGCCACCGCGGCGGTGCGGGCTGGGCTGGCGTCGACCGGGAAGGAGCCGAGCAGGCCCGCCGCGATGCTGCCGGCGCCGACGCCGATGAAGTCGCGGCCGACGTCGACCTCGTAGCGTCCTTGGTCGGCGAAGGCACGTGTCGTCGCCGCCGACTGGCTGACGACGACGAGCGCGACGACGCCCGCGAGCGGAGCGACGTCGGAGAGCGCAGACCACGACAGATCGAAGAGGCCCAGCCGCGGTGCGCCGTGGGCCACGGTCCCCAGCACGTCGACGCCGTGCGAGCGCAGTCCGATCGCCGCGACGGCGATCGTCGAGCCGAGCAGTCCGACCAGAGCCCCGGGCAGCTTGCGATCGAAGCGATGGGCTCCCACCACGATCGCGAACACGGCAAGCCCGATCACGAGGGTCGGCGCGTTGGTACTCCCGAGGTGGCTGATCACATCCGAGATGCGGCTCAGCGTGGATCCGCTCGCGGGTGCCAGGCCGAAGAGGTCAGGGAGCTGGTGCACGACGATGATCACGCCGATGCCGCACATGAAGCCGGCGATGATCGGCGCCGACAGCAGGTCGGCGATCCAGCCGAGCCGCAGGATCCCGATCAGCGCCACGATCGCGCCGACCATCAGCGCGAGGATGCCGATCAGGTCCACGTAGTGCGGCGAGCCGGTTGCGGCAAAGCGCGCGACCCCCACCGCGAAGAGCGGCGCGATCGTCGAGTCGGCGCCGACCGACATCTGCGGGCTCGAGCCGAGCAGCGCAAAGGCGATCGTCCCCGCCACGAACGCATAGAAGCCGGTGATCGGGGGCATCCCGGCCAGGCGTGAGGTCGCGAGCTGCTCGGGGACGGCGATCACCAGCAGCGTCACCCCGGCCAGCAGATCCGCGCTCAGCCATGCCCGCTGGTAGCCGTGCAGTGAGGAAAAGAGCGGCGGCAGGCGCAGACCGCGCGAGCGGGCGCGCGCCGTGCCGGGTGGCGCCGGCGAGTCGACTCCTCCCGGCGCCGGCCGCTGCACGCCGCCATCATCGCTCACTCCACGGACCCCCGTCGGCCAGTTCGCGTATGCGAGCATTGCGCCCATGGGAATCCACCTGTGGGCGTTTCTGGCGGTGGCGGCGGTGGTGATCATCGCGCCCGGGCCCGACACCGTGATCGTGACCAAGAACGCGCTTCTGCACGGGCGCGCCGCGGCCATTGCCACTGCGTTCGGAGTCAGCGCGGGCCTGCTGGTGTGGACCCTGGCAGCGGCCCTCGGTATCGCCGCCCTGGTGCGAGCGTCGGAGGTCGCCTTCACGGTCCTCAAGATCGCCGGCGCCTGCTATCTGGCGTGGCTCGGCCTGCAGGCGCTGCGTGCGGCGTGGCGGCGCGATGGTCATCAGATTCTGCTCGCGGGCCGATCGCGACGAGCGCTCGGGGCGCTCGGCGGCTTCCGCCAGGGGCTCTTCAGCGATCTTGCCAACCCGAAGATCGCGGTCTTCTTCACCGGCCTGCTGCCTCAGTTCGTCTCCTCGCGCCATCCGGTGCTCGGCCCGTTCCTGCTGCTCGGCGGCCTCTTCGTCACGATGACCCTGACCTGGCTCTGCGCCTACGCACTGGTCGCCGCACGCATCTCCGCGGTGCTGACCCGCCCCCGCGTCAGAGCCGCGCTCGACGGCGTCACCGGCCTTGTGCTCGTCGGCTTCGGTGTCAAGCTCGCGCTCGAGCGCCGCTGACGCTCAGGTGCCGAGGATTGTTGGCGCGCGCTTCAGGCGCGCCGGATCGAAGCTCGCCAGCACCTCAGCCGCGCTGATCACGCTTCCCGCTGCCGCGAGCCCCATGCTCGAGGCCAGCCAGCCGACGGTCTGTCCGATGCCCTCGCCGAGCGCGAGGCGCTCGGCGAGGGTGACGGCGCCGTGGCGCTTGGCCAGGCGCTGCCCGTCGGGACCGAGCACGAGCGGCACGTGCGCGTAGCTCGGCACCGCCAATCCGAGGGCTCGCGCGAGCAGGATCTGTCGCGGTGTCGTCTCGAGGAGATCGTCGCCCCGCACCACCTGGCCGATCCCCTCGGCGGCGTCGTCGAGCACGACCGCCAGGTTGTAGGCGGGAAGCCCGCGAGGATCGAGCGCCGGCGGGCCCTCACGCCAGACCACGAAATCATCGACCGCCGCGGAGCGCTCGCCGAGGAGGAGGTCCGTGAAGCTCACCTCCTGCGCCTGAGCATCCAGGCGCCAAGCCGACGGGGTCCCGCTGCGCGCGCGGCGCTCGAGCTCGGCGCCCGAAAGGCTCCGGCAGGTCCCGGGATAGGCGCCGTTGCCGGCGCCGTGCGGTGCCGCGAGCGCTTCACGGATCTCGGCTCGCGTGCACCAGCAGCGGTAGAGCCGACCCTCCTCGCGCAGTTGCTCGAAGGCGGCGTGGTGGCGCTCGAGCTGCACGCTCTGGCGCGTGGGTTCGCCGTCCCAGTCGATGCCAACGGCGGCGAGGTCGGAGAGGATCGAGACCTCGTGCTCGCGCCGCGAGCGCTGAGGATCAAGATCCTCGATGCGCAGCGTGAAGCGCGCGCCGTGCGAGCGGGCGAAGCACCAAGCGAGCAGTGCGGTGCGCAGGTTGCCGAGGTGAAGCGGCCCGCTGGGGCTTGGCGCGAAGCGCCCGTCAGCGGGGTTGGATGCGGTCATCCTCGCCAGCATCGCAGCCGCGCCAGGCGCGGCGACGGCGGCGGTCCGCGTCGCGAAGGCGATAGTAGAGTCGCTGGGATGAGGGGGTGCGCACTCAGTGTCACCGCGGCTTGATCCGCAGCGACTTCCGTCACACGTCAACCGCCTGTATCGGGCCGCCTGGGCGCTGTGCGGATCGCCCCATGAGGCGGAGGACTTGGTGCAGGAGACCTTCGTGCGCGTGCTCGCCCGACCGCGCAACCTGCGCGGCGACGACGAGCTCGCCTATCTGATGCGGGTTCTGCGCAACACGTTCCTCGATTCACGACGCACGGCGTCGCGACGGCCGCAGGTCGCAGCGACGCTGGACGATCTCGAGCTCGCCGACGAGCGCTCCGGCGATCGCCCGGAGCGGGCGCTCGAGGCCCAGGAGATCTATGGCGCGATCGCCAAGCTGCCGGAGGACTTCCGCCTCGCGCTGGTGGCGGTCGACATCCTCGGCCTCTCCTACGGCGAGGCCGGACGGGCGCTTGACGCCCGTGAAGCGACGATCACCACTCGTCTGCATCGCGCGCGCAGGCGCGTCGTTGCCGAGATCGACGGCGGGGACGGCGAGGCGGAACGGGAAGGATCGGCGCCCTCGCGGCGTCTTGATTAGATGCCCGACATGCCCGAGAACTTCGATCGCGACCGCGTAGACGCCGATCAACGGCGCCTCGGCGAGCTGCTCCTCGCCGTCGAGGAGCCGGCGCCGGGACCCCTGCGCGCGCGGATCGCCGAGCTCAACGCGGCGCCGTCTCGGCGGCGCCTGCGCCTTCCGGTGCTCGCGTTCGGAGGCGCCTTCGCCACGGCCGCAGCCGCCGTCGTGGTCATATTGCTCGTGGTCGGCACGAGCGCGCCGACCGTGCTTCGCACAGCCAAGCTTGCCCTCGCGCGGCCCAACGCGAGCGCGCCGACGCGGCTCGTCGCGACCGGCACCGAGATCGTCTTCCCCGACTGGTCGCGGGGCGGTTGGAAGCGCGCCGGCGTCCGCCGCGACCGCCTGGACGGGCGGGCCGTGACCACGGAGTTCTACGGCTCGAGCACCGCCACCGTCGGCTACTCGATCGTCTCGGGTCGCCCGCTTGCCCTCGGTAGCGCCGTTCACACCGTGCGACGCTCCCACGCGGAGTACCAGCTCCTTCGCACCGGCGTCGCCAACGTCGTGGCCTGGGTTCAGGACGGTCACAGCTGCGTGATCGCGTCGCGCTCTGCTCCCGCCGCGGTGCTGCTGGCCCTGGCCGTCGCGCAGGACAGCTCCGCGACGGTCTCTGACCCGATCGGCGGGAGCGAAGCGCAGCAGTACGCGACGCGCGCCTGATCGGGTAGCGTGCCGCGCAATGGAAGCGGACCTCGTCTGCTTGGACGGGCGTCTCGTCGAGGCCGCCGACGCAATGATCCCCGTGACCGACCGGGGGCTGCTGCGCGGTGACGGCGTGTTCGAGGCGGTTCGCCTCTACGCCGGCGTTCCCTACGGACTCGACGCCCACATGGAGCGCATGGAGCGCTCAGCCGCCGGTCTGCGGCTGCCCCTTGACGCGGCCGCGCTGCGCGAGGACGTCGCCAAGCTGATCGACGCTCGTCCGGGCCTCGACGTCCTCGTTCGGATCGTGCTGACGCGCGGCGGGCACCGCATCGTGCTGCTCGAGCAGCTGCGCGAGATGCCTGCTTCTCTGGCCCTCGAGCCGGTCACCTACTCTCCGACGCGGCTTCTCGACGGCATCAAGTCGCTTTCCTATGCCGCCAACATGCTGGCCTCGGAGCTCGCCCGCGAGCAGGGCGCCGACGACGCTCTGCTCGTGACGCCGCACGGGCGCGTGCTCGAGCTGCCCACTTCGTCGTTCTTCCTGGTCATCGACGGCGAGGTCTGGACAACGGCCCTGTCCGAGCACGTGCTCGACTCGATCACGCGCCGGGTCGTCGCCGCGGTCACCGAATTGCGCGAGGAGCCGATCGCGCTCGAGGCGCTCGCCAGTGCCGAGGAGGCCTTCATCGCGGGTACGCCGTACGAGGTCGTGCCCGTCCACCGCGTGGGCTCGCACGACTACGAGGCGCCCGGACCGCGCACGCGCGAGATCGCCGCCGCGGTGCGCGAGAGGATCGCGGCCGAGCTGCGCTGATGCGCGTCGCGACCGTGGTCGGGAACCGGCCGCAGTTCGTCAAGGCCGCCGCCGTGTCGCCGCCGCTACGCGAGCGCCACGAAGAGATCCTGATCCATACCGGCCAGCACCATGACGAGGAGCTCTCGTCGGTCTTTTTCGAGGAGCTCGGCCTGCCGCGACCGGATCACTCGCTGGAGATCGCCGGCGGCTCCAACAGCTCGCAGCTCGGTCGCATGCTTGCCGAGCTCGCGCCGCTGCTGGCGTCGATCGAGCCCGACGTCGTTCTGGTCTACGGGGACACCAACTCGACCCTCGCGGGGGCGCTGGCGGCCGCCGACGGCGACCTGCCGCTCGTCCACGTCGAGGCCGGCATGCGCTCCTTCGACCGCACCCAGCCGGAGGAGCGAAACCGCGTGCTCGCCGACCAGCTCTCGGCGCTCCTTCTGTGCTCGAGCGCGCAGGCGGCGGCGCAACTGCAGAGCGAGGGGGTGCCGGGCCAGACGGTCCTCGTGGGCGATGTGATGGTCGACGTCGCGCTGACCCTGCGCGAGCGTGCGCTCGCGCGCACCGACGTGCCCGCGCGCTACGGCGTCGAGCCCGGGAGCTACGTGCTGGCGACCGCGCACCGGCCGGCCAACGTCGACGATCCCGCCGCGCTTGAGCGTCTCGTGGTAGTGCTCGAGGCGATCGCCGAGCCCGTGATCATGCCGCTTCACCCCCGTACCCTCGCGCGGCTCGAGCGCCACCACCTCGATGCCCGGGCGGCGGCAGCCGCCTCCTTGACTCCGCCGCTCGGCTACCTCGAGTTCGCCGCGCTGTTGCACAACGCGCGCGCGGTGCTCACCGACTCGGGGGGTGTCCAGAAGGAGGCCTACCTCGCCGGCGTCCCGTGCGTGACGCTGCGGGAGCGCACCGAGTGGGATGACACCGTGGCGGCTGGTTGGAACACGCTGGTGTCACTGGACGCGCAGGCCGCGGTCGCGGCGCTTGAGCGCACGCCGCCCCCGGAGCGTCCGCCGCTGTGGGGCGAGGGTGACGCCGGACGGCGGATCGTCGCCGCGCTCGAGGCCTACGCGGCGGCCTGAGCGACGATCGTCTCGAGACCCTTTGCGGTCCAGATCGTCTGCTCGCGGCCGGGGCCGACGCCGACCATCGTGACGGGAACGCCGACGTGCTCGGCGATGAACTCGAGGTACTCGCGCGCCGCGTTCGGCAGGTCCGACTCCTCGCGGCACTCGCTGATGTCCTCGCTCCAGCCGGCGAGCTCTGTGTATTCGCCGGTGGCGTGGTGCAGGACCGACTGGTGGTAGGGGAACTGGTCGAAGGTAGCCCCCTCCTCGCCGCGGTAGCGGGTGCAGACGCAGATGCGGTCAAAGCCGGTGAGGACGTCGAGCTTGGTGATCGCCAGCGCTGAGAGCGAGTTCAGGCGCGAGGCGTAGCGCAGCGCCACGAGGTCGAGCCAGCCGGTGCGGCGTGGGCGTCCGGTGGTGGTCCCGAACTCGCCGCCGATGCGGCGGATCTCCTCGCCGATCTCGTCGTCAAGCTCGGTCGGGAAGGGTCCCGCGCCGACGCGCGTCGTGTAGGCCTTGCAGACGCCCCAGATCTCGTCGATGTCACGCGGACCCACGCCCGCGCCGACACACGCAGCTCCCGCGATCGGGTTCGAGGAGGTGACGAACGGATAGGTCCCGTGGTCGATGTCGAGCATCGCCCCCTGGGCGCCTTCGAAAAGGACGATGCGGTCGGCCTCAAGCGCGTCCCAGACCAGGCGTGCGCAGTCGGCGATCATCGGCTCGAGCTTGTGGCCGTAGGTGACGTACTGCTCGGTCATCGCGTGGAGGTCGAGTGCGGGGTCGCGCGCGAACGGGCGCAGCGCGAGACGCTTGGGCTCGAGCGCGGCGACGATCTTCTTGCGCAGGATCTTCTCGTCGAGCATGTCCTGGACGCGGATCCCCAGGCGCGCGGCCTTGTCGGCGTAGCAGGGGCCGATGCCGCGGCGCGTGGTGCCGATCTGGAGCTTGCCCAGGCGCGCCTCACCGGCCTGGTCGAGCAGCAGGTGGTAGGGCATGATCAGGTGGCAGTTGGCGGAGATCTTCAGGCCGCTTGAGTCGATGCCCTGCATGCGCAGTGCCTCGAGCTCCTCGATCAGGACCTTGGGGTCGACGACGACGCCATTGCCGACGATGCAGCGCTTGCCGGGGTAGAGGATCCCGGAGGGGACGAGGTGGAACTTGTACTCGCGGGTGCCGCGAACGATCGTGTGTCCGGCGTTGTTGCCGCCCTGAAAGCGCACGACGGCGTCGGCCCGCTCGGCGAGGAGATCGGTGACCTTGCCCTTGCCTTCGTCGCCCCATTGGGCGCCGACTATGACTATTCCCGGCACCTGCGGGAGTCTAGTGAGCGCTACTACTCGCCCCGGCGGGCGCGCCCGCCGCGACCGGGTAGGCGACGCGGCGTGCGTCAGCCCCCCAGAACGGCAGCGGCTCGCCGCACATCCCCTCCAGGCGCGAGACGATCCGCTCACCGAGTTGCTCGGCGAGCTCGTCGGGCTCGAGGTTGGAGGTGATGACGGTTGCGCGCTCGTCCTCGTAACGGGTGTTGATGATCGTGTACAGCTGCTCGAGCACCCACTCGGTGCGGTGCTCGGCGCCGAGGTCGTCGATGTGCAGGAGGTCGACGGCGGCGAGGCGGTCGAGGAAGGCGAGCACGCCGCCGGAGTCGATCGACTCGCGGATCACGCTGAGCAGCCGCGGGCACGAGTAGACGGCGACGCTGCGCCCGGCGTCGATCGCGGCCTTGGAGACGATCATCGCCAGCGCCGTCTTGCCGGTGCCCACGCCCCCAGTCAGCCACAGCGAGCGACCGGCGTCGACGTTGGCGCCGATGTTGGAGACGAACTGGCGGACCTCACGCACCTGCGTGGGGCAGCGGCGCTCCATGTCGATCACGTCGGAGTGCTCGAAGGAGATCGCGCGGTAGCGCTTGGGGATGCGGGCCTCGAGCGAGCGGTTGCGCGACTTGGCGATGCGCAGCGGCCGGCAGCGGCAGTCGCGCGCGGTGTCGGTGAGCTCATCGACCAGGAAGCCGCTGCCGTCGCAGAGGCCGAAATCGCACGGTGCCGGGGTCTGGGACTGGTTCATCGCCATCGCCTTCGGAGGATAGACGCGCACGCGGTCTGTTCAGAGCGGCCGCCATCGAAGGCCACGCTCCTTGCGGCCAACTTCCGCGACGGCGCGCATCGAGCGCTGGCGGGTCGCGCCGAGCGTCGCAGCCGCGACGCTCCTGAGCTAGGCGAAGCGGTCCTCTTGGGTGTAGCTCATGAAGCGCGGGTACTCCGGGCGGAAGGTCAGCACGACCCGCCCGACGGGCCCGTTGCGGTTCTTGGCGATGATCAGATCGGCCTCGCCGGGGCGATCGGACGGGCTCGCCGACTCCGGCGGGTTGTAGTAGTCGTCGCGGTAGATGAAGATCACGACGTCGGCGTCCTGCTCGACGGCGCCGGACTCGCGCAGGTCAGAGAGCAGCGGGATCTTCGGGTTGCGCGACTCGACGCTTCGGTTCAGCTGCGACAGCGCGATCACGGGCACGTTCAGCTCGCGAGCCAGCATCTTCAACCCACGCGACATCTGCCCGATGATCTCCGCGCGGTTGTCGCTGCGGGACTCGGCGCGCAGCAGCTGCAGGTAGTCGACGATCACCAGTCCCAGGCCGCCCTCGCTCTGGGAGTAGAGGCGCCGCGCCTTGGCGCGGATCTCGAGCATGCCGATGTCGCCGGAGTCGTCGACCCAGAGCGGTGCGTTGGCGAGCTTGGAGCTGGCGGCGACGATCTTGGGCCAGGTCGACTCGGGCACGCGCCCCTTCGAGAGGTCGTCGCCCTTGACGCTCGCCTGTGAGGCGATGAAACGACGCGCCAACTCGGTCTCCGACATCTCCAGGCTGAACAGCGCGACCGGCTTTCCGTGCTTGATCGCCGCGTTCTCGGCGATGTTGGTGACGAGGCAGCTCTTGCCCATCGAGGGGCGGGCGGCGATCACGATCAGGTTGCCGGGCTGCAGTCCCCCGGTCATCGAGTCGAGGTCCTTGAAACCGGTCGGCGTGCCGCTCATCGCCGCACCGGTGATCGAAAGCTCGTGCAGAGCGTCGAGCTCGGTCCCGAGCAGCGCCGAGATCGACCGGAAGTCCTGGGTGCGGTCGCCGTGGGTGAGCTCCAGCACCGTCTGCTCTGCGTGCTCGACGATCTCGCGCGCCGGCTCGCGCTGGTCGAACACGCTGGACTGGATCTCGTAGGTGGCGTTCAACAGGCGCCGCAGCAGCGCCGTCTCGCGCACGATCTGCGCGTACTGGCGCGAGTGGGCCATGTTGGGGACCGGGCCGGCAAGCAGGTCGACGCCCTCGGGTCCGCCTGCCGGCTCCAGCGACCCCGAGGCCCGCAGCGCGTCGATGACTGTCACCGT